>NZ_SDIF01000048.1 GCF_004122735.1 Streptomyces sioyaensis
CCACCGACCCGCCGGCCGCCTCCACCGCCCCCGCGGCCGCGTGCCGGGACGGGGCCGCGGGGGCGGTGGAGGCGGCCGGCGGGTCGGTGGGGCCGGGGGTCTTCCGCACCGCGGTGCCGGAGTTCTTCCGCGCCGTGGTGGGGCTCGCGCTCCGCGTCGGGTGTCCGGTGTCGGACGAGGAGTCGGGTGCGGTCGCCGTGGGCGTGGCCGAGTGCGGGGACTTTGCGTGCGGGACGAACGGAGAGCTGATGCCGGGACCGCCCAGCATCGCGCTGATCAGCACGGCGACATAGCCGCCGGCGGGGATCAGCAGCAGCCGGGCGGCGCGGAGCACCCGGCGCTGGCGTCGTCCCGAGGAATCGACGAAGACGGGGCTCGCTGACTCGCCCTGGGGCGTGTCAGGTTCCGGCACGGGGTGGCCGGGTGCGTCGACCACCGGCAGCTGCGCCGTGTCGGACACCGGGAGCTGCTCCGTGGGGAACACCGGCGGGAGCTGCCCTGTGAGGGCGTCGCCGTACAGGGGGTCCCATGCTGTCGTGTCCTGCCCCGTCGGGTACGTCCACTGCCCCGTCGGGTGCGTCTGCTGGGCGGTCGGGTGCGTCCACTGTCCCGTCGGGTGCGTCCGGTGGGCGGGCGGTACCCCGTCCCAGGGCGGCGAGGCCGTGTCGGTGGCGACGCCCGTGACGCCCCCTGCGTACTCGTGGCCTTGGGCATACCCCTGGCCGTGGGCGTACTGGTGGCCGTAGGCGTACTCGGGGCGGTAGGCGTACTCGTGGCGGCCGTAGGCATAGGTGTAGCCGGCGCCGGCGTACGGATCCTCGCCGTACGCCGCTCCGCTTCCGTCTGTCCACCGCACGAGTCGTGTCCCCTGTCCTGGCCGACCGACGCGGTCGCCCGCATGGAGAGAGCGAACTCGGCCGGAACTGTTACACCTGGGCCGCACGGGACGGACGAAGTTCATGGAAAGGGGTGATCCGGACAAGGGGTGCGCAGATACGCCGGCCCGCACTCCACGGCGACGTGAAGAACCACTGGCCGTTGTGACACTTCCGTGAGGGCGGACGCTGTTCACCATGGGCCGTCGATGCGACCGGAGCGCGGCGGGCGACACGGACTCACCATGAAACCGGAGCGAACGAGGGCAGCTTTGGGTCAGGTAGGGCAAACCCGGCGCGCAGCGACGTACGACGAGGAGTTGGGCGCAGCGGTCTCGCGGGCCCAGGGCGGCGACGAGGCCGCTTTCGCGATGGCCTACCGGATCGTGCAGCCGGCCCTGCTCGGCTATCTGCACGGGCTGGTCGGCAGGGACGCGGAGGACGTGGCCTCCGACGCCTGGCTGGAGATCGCCCGCGACCTCGGACGTTTCAAGGGGGACGGGGCCGGGTTCCGCGGCTGGACCACGACCATCGCCCGGCACCGGGCGCTGGACCATCTGCGCCGCCAGCGCGTGCGGCCCCGGGCAGGCGGGACCGAACAGGACGTACTGAACCTGCCCGGACCGCACAACACTCATGACCAGGCCCTGGAGTCCCTCTCCACCGAGCAGGCCCTGGAACTGGTCCGCGGGCTGCCGCGGGACCAGGCCGAGGCGGTGCTCCTGCGGGTCGTCGTGGGTCTGGACGCTCCCGCCGCCGCACGCGTCCTCGGCAAGCGTCCGGGAGCGGTGCGCACGGCCGCCCACCGGGGCCTGAAAGGTCTCGCCCGCCGGCTGGGCGTCGGCGGCGAGGCGGACGAGGGTGTGACGGATGGGGCTTCCCGAACGCTGGGGAAGTCGAAATGAACGACGAGGGCGGTCGAGGGCGACAGTGAACGGTCGGAAGGTGCCGAGGACCGGCACCTCGACGAATCGAAACGGTCGGACAGGAACGGCCAGGAACGGAAGCGGACATGGGTGAACGGCTGAGCGGCGACGGAGCTCCGGCACGTCACCGGCACGGGCGCCCTGACGGCTCCGTGTCCGGCCCTCCGGACGTGCAGGACTCCGCCACGCTGGAAACGATGCTGGGCGCCGCCCTCCGCGCGGACCGTCCCGATCCCGAGGCCGAGCGGCGGGCCCTGGCCGCCTTCCGGGCCGCCGCCCACGGCGCGGGCGCACACCGGGCCCGTACCCGGCGCCGGGACGACTGGCGGCCGCGCGAGGAGCGGAGCGTCCGGCGCCCGGCGCGGATGACGTTCGGCGCGGTGTTCGCCAGCCTCGCCCTGGGCGGTGTCGCGTACGCAGCCATCGGTTCGGCCGGCTCGTCCACCGACGGCGCCGGTACCGGCCGGGGGACCACGCCCCCCTCCGCGGTCGCCCCGGATCAGCCGGGCGGTACGGCCTCGTCGGCGCCCTCCGGCCGCCCCGGCCCCGGCAACCGCCCCTCCTCCGCCAAGGACACCGAGGCCCACTGCCGCGCCTACAAGAAGGTCGAGGGGCGCGGCAAGGCACTCGACGCGACGGCCTGGCGGCGGCTCGTCGCGGCCGCCGGCGGACGGGACAAGGTCGCCGCGTACTGCTCCGAGCAGCTGGCGCGGGCGACGGCGGCGCCGAGCGGACCGGCCGGCAAACCCGGCAAGGGCACCGCGCACGCCGGCAACGGCCCAGGGGGGAACACCGGCGCCTCCGGCAACAGCACGGCCGACGCCAACCCCGGCGGCACGCACAACCCGACCGGAAACGACCGGACAAGCGGCGGGAACGGCGGCGGGAAGCACCGGTAGCCCCGCGGCACCCTCGGCCGGCCGGCCCGCCCGGGGGCACCGGTCTCGTGCACCTCAGCGTCGGGTGCGGGTGGTGGAGGCGGTCAGTTCACCGCCGTGACCACGTCCCCGGCGTGTGGTGGCGTTCGCTCCCCCGCATCCACGGACGACGCCGGTCAAAAGAGGACGGTTAGACTCGGCCCATGACTGAGTTGGACACGATCACCAGTAATTCCGATCCTGCGGTACAGCGCATCATCGATGTCACCAAGCATTCCCGGTCCAACATCAGGACGACATTGATCGAGGACACCGAACCGCTGATGGAATGCATTCGGGCGGGGGTGCAATTCATTGAGGTGTACGGGAGCGACAACACGCCGTTCTCCCCTGAGTTGCTCGACCTGTGCGGGCAGCATGAAGTACCCGTCCGGCTTGTCGACTCCGCGATCGTCAATCAGTTGTTCAAGGGGGAGCGGAAGGCGAAGACATTCGGCATCGCCCGCGTTCCCCACCCGGCCAAATTCAGCGATATCGCGCAGCGGGACGGGGATGTCGTCCTTCTCGACGGAGCGAAGATCGTCGGGAATATCGGGGCGATCGTGCGGACTTCGCTCGCCCTGGGGGCCTCGGGAATCGTGCTCGTCGACAGCGATCTCACGAGCATCGCCGACCGACGTCTGCTCCGGGCCAGCCGGGGTTATGTCTTCTCGCTCCCCATCGTGCTCGCCAGCCGCGAGGAGGCCGTCTCCTTCGTCCGTGACAGCGGCCTCCGGTTGATGGTGTTCGAGGCCGACGGCGACCTTGAGGTGAAGGAACTCGGCGACGCCCGCGAGCGGCTGGCCCTGACGTTCGGCAGCGAAAAGGGCGGCCCGTCGAACCTGTTCAAGCAGGCGTCCGCGGCGTCGGTCTCCATTCCGATGGCCAGCTCCACCGAGTCCCTCAACGTCTCCGTGTCGGTCGGCATCGCGCTGCACGAGAGGGCTCAGCGGAATTTCGCCGTCAGCCGGTGAGTTGCTGCCGGCCGAGCAACTCATCGAGGTCGTCGGTCCCCACGTGCAGAAAGCGTCCGGCGAGCGGATCCAGCTCGCCGCGCGCCACGCGGAGCACCGCCGCCACGAAACGGGCGGGGTCCGTCCAGTCCTCACGGCCCGCGCAGACGGCCATGGAGAGCGTCATGTCGGTGCGCACCATGCCGGGGCTGATGTCGAAGAGGTGGACCCCGTGGTCCCTGAGCGGGTCGGCCACGACAGCGGCGAGGGCCAGCAGGGATGCCTTGGAACCGCTGTAGGCGGAGTAGCGCAGGTCCCCCTGCACCGCAAAGATGGAGTTGACGTTGACGATCCGGCCCGACCGGCGCCGGATCATCTCCTGTCCCACCGCCTGGCAGGCGTTGACGGTGCCGCGGACGTTCGTTTCGAAGACCTCCCACCAGTGCTCGGGGTCGGCTTCCCAGAAGGGGGCCTCGCCCTGGTCCACCAGCCCGGCGTTGTTCACCAGCAGGTCGACGGGCCCCAGTTCGGCATGCACCGCCCGGGCGGCTTCCCGGATCTCCCGTGGGGAACGGACGTCCGCCACGCAGACGGCGGTGGCGGCCCCGTGCCGTGCGCAGGCACGTGCGGTGTCGTCCAGCCGCCGCCGGTTGCGCCCGATCAGCCCGACCGCCATGCCCGCTTCGGCGAGTCCGGCAGCGAGGATGCTGCCGAGGCCGCGGCCCGCGCCGGTGATCAGCGCCGCCTGCCCGCGCAGGGAGGGGAGTTCAGCGCTCACCGGGCCGCCTCCACCGCGAGCTCCCCGAGGGCGCCGGTACCGCTCATGATGGCCTCGCGGTCGCGCCAGTGCGCCCAGAAAGCGCCGGTGTACCCCTGCCTGTTCAGGCTGGTGAGGAACGGGTTGTCGGCGTAATTGTTGTCGTTCTCACTGCTGCCGGAGATGGTCGGCAGCATCACTCGATAGTATTCGGACTTCGGAATGTGGTCCCAGAGGAAATCGACAGAGGCCTGCCATATCCCGTGCGGGCTGCCCACTGTTCCCGGAGCTTCCGGGAGGTCCGGCGAGAAGTAGCAGACCAGCCGGAACTCCCCGGATTCGTCGAACATGAATTGCCGTTCGTACTCGATGGGGCTGCTGCATTTCCGCAGCGGCTTCAGGACGATCGGCCGGGTCGCGTTGTTGGACTGCAGTCCGGGGAGCGTGCGGACCCCGTCACACTTCTCGGCCAGAGAGATCGCCAGATCCATGTAGGGAAACAGGCGGAGCCCGAGGCTGAAGCCGGTGACCGTCGCGTCCAGCGCCATCATCCGGTCGACGCACTCGCGCATGGTCGACAGGTTTTCTCCCGGCATGCCGAACAGCGCCTCGACCATCGTCAGCATTCCGTAGCGGTGGCTCAGCTCCACCAGCCGCACCGTGTCGCTGAAGTCGTAGTAGCGCGTGCCCTTTCCGGTCACCTTCCACGCGTCGAGCATCTCGGGGCGTACGTGGTCCGCGCCGACGTTCACCCCCGCACAGCCGGCGGCCGCCAGCAGCTCCGCGAATTCCTCGTCGAAGGGCGCGGGCTGGCAGTAGACCCAGAGCCGCAGGTGGCGCAGCGGACTGGCCGGGTCACCCTCCCGGCGCCGGATGATCTCCCGCAGCAGGCTCTTGCTGTGGGAGATCGAGAGGTTGAATTCGCTGTCCGTGGTGTGCAGGTCGTAGATGCCCTGGGCGGTCAGTGACTCCATCTCGTCCACCACCGCGGCCACCCCGCGGCGCGCGAACTGCGTGCCCTTGGCGTCCGGTTCCACGCAGTGGCTGCATTTGTAGACGCAGCCGCTCTTGGTCAGGATGCTGCCCAGCCCCCCCTCCCGGTAGTAGCGCAGGTTGTCGATCTTGTACGGCTCGCCGGACCGCCGGGTGTAGGAGCGTTCGGTCTCCGCCTGCCACGCCCGGCTCTCGTAACGGCCGACGGCGCCGAACGACAGGGGCGCGGGGGCCGGCAAGGGTGCGGGGGCCGCCACGGGCGCGGGAGCAGCCGCCGCGCGTCCGTTCAGCACGGGCGGGGGCACCCTGGTGACCTGCCCGGGGCCGCGGTTGATGAGCAGTCCCGGGATGTGGTCGGCGGTCCGCCCCTCGACGAAGGCCTGTGCCAGGTCGCAGATGATCTTCTCGCCCGGACCCTTCACACCGAAATCGACGTCGAAGTAGTCGACCAGGGCGAACGGCATGGTGGAGAACCCCACGCCACCGGCGATGACGGGAGCCGCGGTCAGCCCGCGGACCTCGTCGATGACCGCCTTGTACCCATCGATGAACGGGCGTTGTTCAAAGGCGTACACGGTGTCGGTATTGCGGCACGTGACGCCGACCAGCAAGGGGCGGCTGCTGTCGAAGTAATCCCGGAGCGCTTGTTTCCAGTCGCCCACATGGAACGTGAGATCCAGTACGTGCGTTTCGAATCCCTCGGCCTCCAGCGCCGTGGTCAAGACGTCCAGTGCATAGGGCGCGATAGGTGGATAAATTTGGTTGGGGTTGATCAGCGTAATGATGCCTTTGTGTGCCATTGGCTTCCTTCTTACGGCCGGGCGCCGGCGCCGCCCGCGGTCGATACGCGCGGGGGCTGGGAGGTCTCCAGGACGTACTCGGTGACGCGACCGTCGGGGTCGGCGTCGATGGGGTCGGGCAGCGGTTCGGTGAAGGTCAGGGTGTCCCCCGGGGCAACCGCCGCGGCCGGCCAGCACAGGGGCTGGGACAGGTCGACGTACAGGGGCTTGCGGATCCCCGCGCCGGAGGCGGAACGGGCGGCCATCACCGGGCTCTTGTCGGCCCGGCCGCGCACCACGTCCCAGGGGTCCGGGAGCGTGGTGGTGCGCAGAAACGACCGGCGGGGCACGCCCGTTCGCGCGCACCAGCGGTGCCAGGCCAGCGCCCCCTGGGCCGTCCCCGCCCACGTCCCGCCGGGGAGCGCGGCGCCAGGGACCTTCCAGGTGCGCCGGCTCAGGACGAGGTGGCCCAGGGTCAGCCGCGGGTAGTGGCGGACGGTGGCCGAGGACTCCGGCGCCGCCAGGGCGTCCACGTGATCCCACAGCGTGAGCGTCGCGCCGGACGCCGGCCCGAAGCGGCTCAGCCACCGGTACAGTCCGGGCGCCACGGTGGCCAGGGTCGAGTTGTGCGGGACCGGGAACAGCGGTCGTCCCGGGAAGCGGTCGCTGAACAGCAGCATCCGGCCCCCCACCGCCTGCGCGACACAGGCGGACAGGTCGATGCGAGCCTCGGGGTCACACTCCAGCGCCCGTCCCGGATAGCTCAGCGCGGCGGGCAGCAACAGCGGGTGCTCATTGACCGTGGCCCCGAGCAACGCGGAGACGTCGACCGGGATTCCGCCCTCCTGGGGCGTATCCGCGCGCGCCGCCCACGCGCGCAACTCGGCGATCCGGGACGCGTCGAGGTCGGCGGCGACCCGGGCGGCAAAGCGTCCGTAGCCGGTGCCGACGCCGTTGACCACCACATGGTCCCCGGCGAGTTGTACCGGCCACGCCGCGCACGGGAGGTCCATGACGGCGTCCGGCAGCCCCGCCGCCACCGCGTCCAGCAGGCCGGGATCGCAGCTCACCTCCGCGCCGGGCCGGTCCGCCGCGGCGCGCAGCCCGTCGAAGAGCCGTTGACGGAGGGCGAGCACCGCCGCCAGCTCCTCCGCCGCACAGTCGGCGAGCAGCGCATCGGCTTCCTTGCGGCCCGCGTCGAGGAACCACGCGTACGCCGTCGGCACCGGCACCGGATCCGACCCGAAGCGGCGCCGGAACGCGATGCCGGTGGCCAGTTGGAAGGGCAGCTCGAAGCCGAGCAACGGCACGATGCGCTGGACCCGGCCCAGGTCGGCGAGGACCTCGGGGGAGGTCCGCAGGATGCCGTCGTCGGCCCGGACGCCCACGACGTCCGCACTGACCGTCGCACGGTCGGCCGCCCGGACGCCGGTCCCCAGGGTGTGGGCGAGGGCAGCGATCCCCTCCTTCGCGCCGCGCAGTGCGGCGGTGCGCGCCGCACCGGCGGTGGCGAGGGCGTCCTCCGCGTCGCGCAGCGCGCAGAGCGCGTCGTGCACGTCCTGGGCCCGCCGGGCCTCCTCCCCCTCGGCGCCCGGCGCCGGGACCGTGGCGCCGGCCACCGCGCACAGCGTCCGCCGGCCGTGGCTCGGCAGGCGTGGTCCGGCCTCCAGCAGCCCGCGCTCGATGAGACGCGCAAGCGTGTCGGGCAGCGCGCCACCGGGCGCGACGGTGTCCAGGCGGACCGGGTCCCGCAACTGGTGCAGCGTGCCGGCAAGCGCCGCTCCGCACCGCGCGGACCGCACCCGCTCGGTGCCGTTCGCCGCGTTCACCAGCCAGGTCACCCGCAGGCCGTCGGGGTGTTCCCGGACCGCCGCGCTCGGGTTGACGGTGAGCCACAGCAGCTCCGGCCTGAGGCTCCGGTAGCCGCCGGTGGCGATCCACTGCCGCACCCACTCGACCACGGCGCGATCCACCCGCACGTGGGTGCGCGGCGGGGTCGTCGCAGCGCCCCGGAAGAGCACGTCGGTGGTGGCGAAACCGGCGAACGGCGTGGGCTTGGTCGCGGCGCGGTGCACCAGGCGGAGCAGCGTGAGGGCCCTGCGCCGGGCCTTCTTGCCCGCGGTCGCGTCCAGCACGCCGACCGGTCCGGCGGCCAGCAGGCCGGGCACCGACAGCTCGACGGACCAGGCGATGTCCTCCTCGCGCAGCGCCGCGTCCACGGTCGCGCCGGCGGTCTCGGCCAGTTTCCCCAAGGCCAGGCCGAGCTCTCGTTCGGACGTGTCGCGGGACGCCAGGGTGCGTGTGTACGCCGCGATCCGGTCGGCGGTGGCCGCGTCCACCGGCAGCCCCGCCGGGAGCGGCCGGGCGTTGAACGCGGCGCGCCGCGCCCGCAGCACGTCCCGGCGCTGCTCCTGACGCACCGTCGGCACCAGCGTGCCGAGGTGGTCGGCGAGCACGGCGCCGCGGCGGTGGGCGGCGTCCTCGGCAGCGGCCCATGCTCCGGCCGCCTGCCACACCCCGTCGCTGCCCAGATCCACCACGACGGAACCGGGCAGCCGGCAGCGCCGGCGCACCGCGACCGGGCCCAGGGTGACGCGGTCGGTGGGCGGTGGTGCGTCGTTCCCGCTCACTGCCGCCATTCGATCTCCAGCGGCAGGCTGTCCAGTCCCCGGTGGAGGAAGTGCGGCGTCCAGGCGGGCTCGGCCGCGAGCCGGAGCCCGGACCACCGCCGGCCGACCGCTTCCAGCAACACCCGGCCCTCGGTACGCGCCAGGTGCGCGCCGAGGCACACGTGGCGTCCCTCGCCGAAGCTGACCCCCGCGTGGTCGGCCTGCGCGCCGCTGGTGAGCAGCTCGTGGTTGGCCGCGCCGAGCATCACCCTGATCATGTCGCCGGGGCGGATGCGCTCCCCTTCGAGGGTGCACTCCTCCTGTGCCACCCGGACGGTGAACGTGAGCGGGGATTCGCCCAGCAGGAGCCGGTCGACCTCCGCCGAGGTGTCGACCTCGCCGGCCGACAGGCCCGCCAGCAGCTCGGGGTGGGTGGCCAGGCGCAGCAGCAAGCCGCTGAGCATGTTGCGGGAGGTGTCGTGGCCGGCGATGTAGAGGCTGAAGACGTTGGCGAGGACCTCGGTGTCGGACAGCGCCTCCGAGGTGTCCCGCGCGTCGACGGCGAGTGCCAGCACCGAGTCGGGCATCAGGCGGTCCGGGGTGGCCCTCCACCGCTGGACGAGCCGGCCGAGGTCGTCCACCCGCGCCAGCGCGTTGCCGACGTCGTCCCCGGAGGGCCGTCCCGACGCCACGCCGCCGCCCCTGCTGATCACTCGGCAGAGCTCACTGACCTCGTGGCGGTCGTCTTCGGGGATCCCGACGAGGTCGCCGATCACGCTCACCGGCAGGCGCGCGCTGATCCCGGCGACGCCGTCCATGGTCGGACACCGGCCGGCGTCGTCCAGGAGCGCCGCCATGGCGGCCTCGATCCGAACGGTCCGGGCGCGCACCGCCCGAGGGGTGAAGAGCCGTCCGAGGAAGCGGCGCAGGCGCGCGTGGCGTTCTCCCTCCGAGGCCAGCAACATGCTCTGGAAGAAGCCCGCGTGGCTGCCGTTCTCCGACCACTCCGACTCCGGTGGCGGGCCGGGCAGGCGGAAGCGGGGATCGCGTAACACCAGCCGCGCGAGGTCGTAGCCGGTCACCACCCAGGTCCGGTCGGGTCGGCTCCACACCAGGGGCCCCTGGCGGTGCATGCGTGCGTAGAGCGGGGCCGGGCACCTCAGCAATGCCTCGGTGACTGCCGCACGAGTGGGTCCGGTCGTCATGCCATCACGCTCTTTCTCAGCGAAGCACCTTGCCGCGTGCGTCATAGGCGGCCTCGTCGGCCGGCCGGCAGACGACCTGGTGCGGTGTCACGGGGGCGGGGAGTCGTCGGCAGGCGTCGCGGACCCGGGCTTCGGTGACGTCGCCCACCGCGATGACGGTCAGGCGATCGCCGGTCCGGGAGCGGTCGACCGCCACCGAGGCGTCCGTGACGCCGGGCAGCGCCCGCACGGCGGCGGTGATCTGCCGCGGGTAGACACTGACGCCGTCGACCTTGACCAAGTCGTCCTTGCGGCCGTCCAGGACGAAGCCGCCGTCGGCCGGATGGGCGAGATCACCGGTGGTCACCGCGCCGTCCGGCCGGGTCGTCAGCCGTCCGCCGGTCACCGCGAACCGGGTGTCGGGGCCGCGGGTCCACAGCGTGCCGACCCCGTCCGGCCCGATGTCCTCCAGCCACACCGGCTTGCCCGGCAGCGGCGCTCCCACGTAGCCGTCGTCGTGCACCGCACGGTCGACGGTGACGAGTCCCGTCTCGGTGGAACCGAGCATGGTGAGGAATCCGCTGCCGGGGAATCCCGTGCTGATGCGCTCCGCCCGCTCCGGGGTGAGGCCACCGCCGGCGGGGACGAAACACGTGTGGGAGAAGGCGCGTTGCCCGGCCGCGGTCCGGGCGCCCAGCACGGTGAGCGCCGGCGGCGCCAGGCACACCCCCGGCCGCCCGGCCAGCTCGGGGATCGCCGTCTCCCACCCACTCGGCCGGAACAGCACCAGGTCGCGGCCGAGCATCATGGCCGGCGCGACCACCATGTAGAAGGCCGCCGCGAAATCGATCGCGGAGCAGGTGGCGAACACCTCGGCCGAGGCGTACTCCGGCAGGCCGTCGACGTACAACTCCACTGCGGACGCCACCGCGTGCGGCCGGCCGAAGAGCAGTTTCGGCCGCCCGGTGGTGCCCGACGACGCCGTGGCGTAGGTGGGGCCGTCCACGCCGGGCGGTGGTGCCGCCTGCGGCCCGGCCGCCAGCAGGGCGCCGTCGCCCACGGGAGCGTGTCCGGCGGCGCCCCACCGAGCCGGGTCACCCAGCACCCAGCGGGGCGCGGGGTCCAGCAGGCCGAGCGCGAGCAGCCCCACGATCGACCGTTCGCCGCCGTCCGAGGGGACGACCCAGCCGTGCGGCGCGTCGGGCAGCTCCGCCACCAACTCCTCGGCCCGCGCCAGCAGCGACGGCCAGGAGAACCGTCCGCGCTCGGTCACCACGCCCGCGCGGGAGCCGCGCAGCACGGGTGCGGCCTGCGTCAGCCATGCTCCGAGAGCGCCCATGTCACCCACTCCCTGATGGTCGTCGGGCCCCGGAGGTCCTCGGGGACGAGCACGCCGTTCTCCTTCAGCACCACGTACGTCACTTCGCGCTCCAGCGACGTCAACGGCCGGTCGAGGTCCTCCTCTTCGAGGGCGTCGGTCAGCGCGCGGGTGAGCGAGGCACCGTCGGCGGCCGGCGGGGAGCACACCACGCGCAGCCGCCGCGGCATGTCGAAGCGGATGTGCCGGACCCGCTCGATCTCCGCGTCGGCCGGCGCGGCGTCCGGCGCGAGGTGGTGCAGCGCCTGGAAGAGCTCCCGCGCCTGGTGCCGGGCGAGTCGCGCGCCGAGGCAGCGGTAGGCACCCCACCCGAAGGAGAACAGCGCCCGGCCGGCCACCGGGTCGTCGTCCAGCCGGTTGGCGTCCGCGACCCGGACCGAGATGACCTGCCCGGACCGGAACTCGTGACCGTCCAGCTGGAACGGCTCCCGGACCACGCGCTCCAGCGTCTTGAGCGGGGGCTCCGCACGAAGGGCCTCGTCGAGCAGACTCTCCCGGGATGCGGCGTCGGCGAGCGCCCCCGGCGTGCCGAGGATCCGCACGGCGGCGTTGCCGAGCATGCCGGACACCGTTTCCAGGGAGGCCTGCACCAGCATCACGGCGTTGGCCTCGATGTCCTCGTCCGACAGGTCCAACGTCCCGGCGTGCCAGGCGCCGAGCACCGACGCCGGGGGCGCGGCCGCCCGGGCGGCCGCGACGATCTCCCGGACCCGGACCAGCGCGGCATGGCCCGCACGGACCGCCTCCGCGGGGTCGTCGAGCCGGGCGGCGTAGGCGACCAGCGCGACCTGCTGGCTCAGCTTGTGCAGCCGCCGGTAGTCGTCGTCCGTGAAGCCGATGAGCCGCGCCCCGACGCGCACCGCGTACGGAAACGCCACGGCGGTCATGAACTCGCCGCCCCCGGACGCCGCGAACCGGCGCACGGTGTCCTCGGCGCCTCTCCGCAACTCCGGCGTGAGGGCCTCGATCGCGTCGGCGTCGAAGAATCCGCCGAACGCCCTGCGGAGCACCTGATGGCGTGCGGGGCCGGTCTGCAGCATGACGCGTTCGGCGAACGCGGCGATCTCGTCGACCTGGGGGTGCAGTTCGTCGGGCAGCTTCGTGACGAGGTGGGCCATGACCGGCTGCGGTTCCAGGACGCCCAGCCGGTGGTCGCCGAGCAGCCGAACCGTCAGGGACCGACTGCTGACCACCCATCCCAGGCCGTTGGGCAGGGGACTCAGCCCCTCGGGCGTCGCCGCGGGGGCGGCCGGGGCCGCGGTCTCAGGGGAATGGGTGCGGCTCATGCCGTACCTCCTCGATGGGGAACTCAACGGGGCCGATGCCGTTCCTGGCCCGGAACGCCTGGAGGGTCTCGGGCGGCGGCAGCCGTCGGTGCCGGTGGCCGAAGGTCATCGGCACGGTGCCCGGCACGATCGCCTTCACGCAGCTCAGGCCCAGGCGATCCAGTTCGCCGGTGGTGTGGTCCACGACGAAGACCTCCTGTCCGTCGCGCCGCGCCGCCGCGAGCATCGCGGCGAGATCCGCCGCGACGTCGCCGGCCGGTGGCGCGGGGGTCACGGCGGGCGACGGGTCCGGCGGCGTCCCGTCGAGGAGGAAGGAGAACCGCGGCCGGGCCCCGGGCAGGGCTCCGACCAGGGCGTGGTCCTCCATGCGGCGCACGAGGTCGGGGGCGTCCAGAGCGCGCTCCAACTCGGGGCGGCGGCGCTGGTACTCCACCGTGATCACGGGCGCGGCGGCGGCCATCTCGTGGACCGCCCCGAGCAGCGCCCGCTCCACCGTGAGCCCCGAGCCCGCGGTGACCAGGGTCGCCGGCCGCTCCGGATCGGGTGAGGTCGTCACGAGCAGGGCCACGGGAACGTCGAACGCGCCGAGGGCCCGGAAGGCCCGCAGGTCGCGTCCGGTCCGGTGCCGCACCGTCCGCACGGCGCGGGCGGCTTCGCCCGTCAGCCCGCCGAGGTCGATCTCCGGCAACGGCGTCCCGGAGTACCACGCGCACAGAAAGGCGTCGCGCTCGGCCACCTCCAACAAGGCGGCCAGCAGGGCCTCTTCGACGCCGGATCCCAGTGCGCACCCGTTGGAGTTCTCGTAGACGAACCGCGGGCCGGTGTCCGGGCGCCTGGTCGCGCCGTAGTACGCGACGTGGAACGGCACCAGCGCCGGCCGCCCGGTGTGCGCCGAGTACGCCTGGGCCCACCCCGTCCGGGTGTCCGGCGTGAACGGCGTGTACTCGAATCCGGGCTGCCGGTACGCCTCGTCGGGGTGCAGGAGCAGGGAGCGGGGGTCGACCGCGTCGTCGAGTTCGGCGAACGCGGCGAAGCGGACGGGGTCGCGGCCGCCGCAGTGCCACCCGGCGTACCGCTCCAGGCCTTCCAGGATCGCGGCGGGCCGGGCCCCCGCGTAGTCCTCGGCCCGCCCGATCGCGATCTCGTCGAATCCCCAGACGGTGGGCACCCGCACCTGCGTCGAGGGCAGGGCGGCCCGGTCGCCGACCGCGGCGGACCGGGTGAGGCCCGACCACGCGTCGAGGTACTCCTGCTCCAGCCGGTCGGCGTACCGGGCAGCCGGGACGCGTCGTGCCGAGCCCACGCCGGTCGTGGGCAGGGGCCTGGACAGGTCGGGAACCGGTGGCGGCAGCGGGCGGCGGCTGCCGAGGCAGTGCGGTGCGGTGCACAAGGTGTGCGGGAGCGCCGGGTGCCAGTCGCCGGTCAACCGCGCGGGCCCGACCGCGAAGGCGGCGTCGACGCCGCGCGGGGGCACGCCGGCGGCCAGCCGCTCCGCCTCGTCGCGCACCACGGCTGCCACCAGGCGCAGGGCTCCGGGCGGCAGCCAGCCGGCGCGCCGTGCGGACAGCCGGCGCGGGGCCGCCTCCGCCCCCGCGGGAACGCCCTCCGGACCATCCGCCGCCCGTACGCGCAGCGCCAGGCAGTGCGGGCAGCCGGGTTGACCGGGCCGCATCACCGGGCCGACGACGACCCGGCCGCGGAGCCCGTACACGGGCACGACGACCGTGTCCGCCGCCGGGAGGTCCGAGAGGTCGGCATCCCAGTCCAGGTGCACCACGACGACGGGGCGGCCGTCCCCGGCCGCGGGCATGCCGTCCGCGGTGCGGACATCGACCGCGTCGCCGACCCATCGGCGCAACTCCGCCGCGGGGTCGTCGGGGAGCCGGGGCGCCCGGCGGCGCGACGTCAGCGTTTCGCTCATCCCGCGTGTCCCGGAGCCAGGACGATGCCGGTCAGGTCGGCGGCGACCAGCGGCGGGAGGGCGGCCTCGCGCCAGGCCAGGCCGAGTGCGGACGCGACCTCGTCGACCCGGCGCTCCTCCGGGACCGTGCCCGTCCACGCCGTCACGGCCGTCGCGTCGTCCCCGTGCCCGAGTTGGCCCCGTGCCAGGGCGGCCAGCAGTGCGCGCTCCACCGCCTGGTCGGGGTCGAAGCCGGTCCGGGTGACGGTGCCGTCCACCCGGGCCCGCCACAGTCCGCTCGGATGGCGCGCCGTGCTGAGCTCGACGTCCCTGCCGGCCAGTTCGGCGAGCGCGCGGGCCCGCTCGGAGCGGGCCGTCCCCTCCCGGCGTTCCGCACCCGCGTCGTCCGGTGCCGCGTCGTCCAGTGCCGCGTCGGCCCAGCGGAGCAGGGCGCGGGCACCTGCCTCGGCGCGGTCCTTGCCCACGCCCACGACGGTGTCGCCGCTGGTGGGAAGCGTCGCCTCGACCGCGGTCACGGCGGCCTCGGCGCGGGCGTCGGCCACGGATTCCGCCACGATGACCGGGCCGTCGGCCGAGCCCGTCGGCTCGCCGCGCCCCGGCGGGTTGATCCGCAGGCGCAGCGCCGTGAGGGGGAACTGCGGGAGCTGTTCGGGGGTGCAGGAGAACAGCGGGCCGAAGCACCGCGCGCCGAAGACCGAGTCGGGGAACCGGGTCCGCCGACCGGCCGCCGGAGCGAGCGACGGGTCCGCCGGGCCGGCGGGCAGCGCATGCCCGGGGCAGTCGGGGTCCGGATCGACGTCCGTGCGCCAGATGCTGAGCCGGGTCAGGTCCACCACCACGCCCTCGCCCAGCACGGCGTCGTCGCCGCCGGCGACGTAC
Organism: Streptomyces sioyaensis; assembly: GCF_004122735.1. Lineage (GTDB taxonomy): Bacteria > Actinomycetota > Actinomycetes > Streptomycetales > Streptomycetaceae > Streptomyces > Streptomyces sioyaensis. Next base: position 15,458 of record NZ_SDIF01000048.1, read on the forward strand.
TGGAACACCTCCTGTGCCAGCACGGTCGCCGCCACCGACACCGGTACGTACCCGAGCCCGTCGGACGGCGGCAGTTCGACGGCCTGGTGGGCCAGGCGCCGCCAGGCGCAGCGGACGCAGGCCCGGCCCGACCGGGGCACCTGCCCCTTCAGGAGCATCGCCTGACCGCGGACCAGCGCCGCCCAGGCGCCGCTGCCGAGCGCTTCGGCCCGGTCCAGCAGCCGCCAGGCGTCCTCTTCTTCTCCCGGGGCGAAGACCCCGATCACGGTCCGTCCTTCGAGGTCCCCGTCCGGGCCGGACAGGCGTACCGGCGCCCCCTGCCGGCCGAAGTCCTCCGCGAGTTCCTGGAGTTCCTTCCCGGGTGCCGTGTCCAGCAGCACGAGGTCGCCGAAGCCGGTCTCCATCAGCGTCGTCGCCAACGGCCCCACCCGCTCGGCGGGGCCCGCCACGGCCAGCGGGTGCCGCCGGACACGGGCGAAGCCCTCCGCGGGACGGGCGGTGAAGTGGCGCAGGTACTCGGCCTGTTGGGGGAAGAGACGGGCCGACTCCGGGTCGTCGGCCCCCTCGTCGGCGGGTTCGGGCCGCAGCACCTTCCGCTGCTCCAACGCCTTCAGCAGCTTGTCCACGAAGGCGGCCTGCTCTGGCTTGAGCGCGCCGAGGAGCTCGTCGGGCACCACGCCGCGGTCCAGGAGGGGGGCGAGTTTCTCCACCCAGGTCGCGACCGTCTTGCCGTTCAGGGTGAACGAGCCGTCCGTCGTACGGATCCACACCCCGTTGGGCACCGGTACGTAGTAGGCATCGGCGCGCAGGCGCAGCACAGTGCCGGTCATATCCCACCCCCGTCGCCCGCCGCCGCGGCGAGCGGACTCAGACTGTTCTCCAGATACAGGCCCCGGCGGTAGCCGCCCACGGGGACCATCAGCAAGGACGTCAGGCGTCGGGCCCCCAGTCCGAGGGCCTCGTCGAGCACGCCGCTGACGAAGCCCAGCACCGGGTGTGCGGACCTGCCGTCCCGCGCCGCGCACACGGCCAGGCGCTGGGCGAGGACGCCGGCCAGCAGATGCTGGGTGCGATAGCCGACCGGACCGCTGGCACCGCGGTGCGGCTCGGTGGCACCGACCATGACGGCGATCAGCGGTGCCTGTCCGACGTTCATGTAGTGCGCGAACATGCTCCGCTGGACCACCGGCCCGAAGTCCCCGTCGGCAAGCCGGGCGAGCCGGCGCCCGTCCTGCTGCGGCAGGTAGGCCCCCGGGGGCACCCCCGGCACGGAGCGGACGACCAGCACGCACCGCGGGTGCGTCAGGGCGGGGACGTCCCCGCTCCCGGTCACGTCGCAGTCCAGCGGGGCGAGCACCTGGGGCAGCCAGTCCGCCAGGACGTCCGCGGGGAGCGGTGCGCCCCGGAGCTGCTCACCGAGGGCCGACCGGGCCCAGGAGTCGGCGACCGACACCGGCCGTCCGGACACCGCGGGCAGCTCCGCGTCCGCCCGGTCGGCCAGGTCCTCCAGCACGACGGGCGGGAGGTCGACCGTCCGGCCGGGGCGTCCGGCCGCCAGGCAGGCGGCGTGCATGCGGCGGGTACCGGTGGTGGGGCCGGGCGGCGCGGACGCCCCCAGCCAGCGGGGCCGTCCGACCGGAGCCGCGCGGCCGGCGGCCGGCCCCCGCTCCGCCTCGGCCGGGTCCCCCAGTGCGATGTCCACCACGGCCGGGGTGGCCTCTTCCTCGGGGTCGAGCCCGAGGAGGTCGGCGATCCGCCGCTCGTCCACGCCGAACGCCACGCGAGCGGGCAGGTTCCACGAGCGGGCGGCGAGCGCGAACTGGCCGACCACCGCCCCGGTGTCCATCGCGCCGAGCCGGTAGGAGAAGTCGCCGTACTTGAAGTAGTTCTTCCACAGCGGCTGGGTGAGGACGATCCGCACACCGCCCGCCGGGGGCGTCAGCTCCGCCGGCGGCCGGCCGCGGGACAGCACCGCCAGGGCGTGGCGCACCGCGTCGTAGTGGTGGATCCCCGCGTCCAGGCCCGCCGTGCCCGCGGTGACCACGTAGCACTCGGCGGGGTACGTCACGCCGCCCGAGGGCATGGCGCGGCGGAGCTGGTAGTGCGGGTTGCGGTGGACCGGCGTGGGCTCCTCGGGGCTGCTCTTGGCGATGCCGGCGGGGTACCACCGCACACCGGTCAGGCCGTAGCCGGCCTGGAGCAGCGCGCCGAGCCGGGTGGCCGGGTCGGACGCGGCGAACGCGGCCGCCGCGGCGGGGCCACCGGCCGCGACCGTCCGCGACATCGTCGGCAGGTCCCTGCGGGGCAGGTCGGCGTACCAGCGGAAGGGGCTGGGGATGTTCCGCCAGTCGATCTGCCAGTGCTGCGGGTGGACCTCCTCGTAACTGCCGCGGAGCCTGCGGACGAAGGCGTCCACGCCCGCGTCGTCGAACGGTCCGCGCTCCGACGGGTCACCGGAGAGCGGCGGTGCGCCGGTATCGGCCGCGGTCATCCGGAGACCTCGGCTTCCGGCTGCACGGACCGGATGAGCTCCGCCGCGTCGAGGTCGTACTCCTCCTCGAAGGCGCGGGCGATCAGGTAGAAGAGCGTGTACCGGTCGGCCAGCAGGAAGCCCAGCCGGTAGAGGTGCCAGTTGGTGTACGCCTGGGCCAGCCGGGAGGCCAGGAACCGGCGGTCCTCGCGGATCATGCCCTGGTAGTACGTGTTGTCGGCGATGGCCCGGTGGATGCCGGCCACCGGGGCCTCCGGCAGGTCGGCGAGCCACTCCACCTTCGGCCTGCGGTAGAGGCCGTCGGGCGACGGGGTGAGCTTGGCCGTTTCGGCCTTCCGCGGGGTGGCGTAGAGGTAGAAGCGGCCTTCGTCGAAGCCCTTCCGGATGGCCGGGAGATAGCCGCGCAGCCGCACCGCCCACTCACGGGCCAGTTCGGGGACGTCGGCCAGGTCACCCTCCGGGTCCTGCATCTGCTCGACCAGTGCGCGCAGGCGCGGCCGCAACAGGTTGCGGTTCTGCTCGTACCGCTGGGCGTGCTTGGCCCGGGTGCCCTCCGGGTCCCGGATCAGCAGCATGTAGCCCTCGAACGTCGCCAGGTAGGAGAGGTAGCCGGCCTTGAAGCCGAACTTGGCGACGGGCGGCGGCAGATGGGGGGCGAGCAGCACGCCGCTGCACACGAGGAAGTCGAAGGCCGCGGCGAGGCGGAGCGCTCGATCGCCGCGCGTGGCACGGAGGGTCCGCAGCGCCAGCGGCGTGGTCTCGGTCCAGAACGCCTCCGCCAGCCCCAGTCCGGCTTCGCCGCCCAGCCAGTCGTGCTCGTGGTTGTACGGCTGGTGCTCGAAGGGGTCGTCGGACGCCGCGGACCCGATGTGCTCCATGATCCGGGACTTCAGGCGGCGTTCGACCGACGGGCTCCGGGTCGCGAAACGCAGCCGCAGGAACGGCCGGCCGCCGTAGTTCTCCCGCAGGTAGAACCACGACTCCGTCTCGCCGAGTGCCACCGACTCCTCCAGCGTGGGCGCGGCCACGTCGAGAAGGAGGTCTTCCTGCACCGACCACGGGACGCTGACGGTGAGATCCTTTTGTTCACTGCTGGACATGGCACTCATCCCTGTCGTTGTGCGGCCGGCACCGGGCGAGACTGGCTCGCGCCCTGCTCCTCCGCCGCCCGGCAGGCCAGGTAGGCGACGAAGCATTCGCCCTGCGGGCGGACGTTCATCCGGTTGTTGGTGGTGTGGAGGTACTGGCTGACGAGGGTCGCGAGCGCGACCACGGGGGGTGCCGAGCGGTCGGTCTCCGCCGGCCACACCCGCCCTGCCGCCACGAGCGGGCGCAGCCGCTCCAGGGACTGGACGAGCGTGCGCTCCCACCGCTCGCCCAGTCCCTTGCCGATGGGTTCGCCGGTGTCCAGGCCGGCGATCAGCTTCGCGTAGTCCGCGCGCTGCAGCCGGTACTGCTCGTTCCAGGCGGCCAGCAGGCGGTCGTCCGAGACGTACGCGGCCCAGCGCTCGTGGTAGGTGCGGAGGAAGAGGGCGCGGTCGTCCGGCCCGAAACCCAGCGCCCGCGAGGCCAGGAGCAGCAGTTGGAGGGAGATCCCCAGGCGCGCCCGGTCGTTGCGGACCAGCCGGAGCACCTGTCCGGTCAGCAGCGAGCTCGCGTGGAAGACGTCCTCCGCGATCTCGACGCCTTCCGGCCCGCCGTACTTGGCCGTCTCGGGCCGGTAGTCGATCCAGCGGACCGTGTTCGGCGGTTCCGGGGTCTGCATGAGGGCGTCGGAGGCGTCACCGTGCTCCAGCTCGCTGAGGTGGCGGAGCGCATCCCGCAGCCGCACCGGATCCGTATCGGCGGGGCCGGGATGCCGCTCCAGGTGGTCGACGATCCGGCGCTCGACCTGGGCCCGGACGTCGTCGTGCTGCTCGGCCGGCACCTGCATCCGGAGCCGGACGTGCGGACCGCGCTCCCAGTGGCGCAGGTAGAAGTGGCGCTCCAGGCGTCCCGCGCCGCGCAGCTCGTCGACCATGGGCAGGAGGAGATCCGTGAGCAACGGATCGGTGTCGCCGTGGTGGAAGACGTGGCAGGACAGCCAGGAGTGCGCCGTGTCGGTACTCACCGTGCCCCCTCAGTGGTCTCGATGATGAACTCCTCGGTGAGCCGCTCGCGGTGGCCCTGTGCACCGTCGTCGCCCACCGTCGGCAGGCACTCCTGGAACGTCAGGTCGCCCTGGCACCGGCGCAGTGCCCGCTGCCAGGCGCGCACGCTGGTGACACTGGTGAAGTCCAGGAAGGTGGGCTTGCGTTCGGCCGAGGTCGGGAAACGTGCGAGCGTCCTCGCCCAGGTGTGCTGCTCCTCTTCCGACGTCGGGACGAGCGGATCGGGGAGGGTGAAGCCGCGGTAGAAGACGCGGTCCGGGAGCCCCAGCGACTCCTGCCAGCGCCGCACCTCCGCGAATGCGTCGGCGCCGTTCCCGGTGGCGACGTCCGGGAGCCGGTCGGCGGGAACCTTCCAGGTCCGGCGCGCCAGGACCAGGCTCCCGGAGCGGACCCGCGGGTACCGGCGGACGGTGTGCGGGTCGCCCCGGCGCTGATCGACCCGGTCCCACCAGGCGAGGTTGGCCAGGCTGCCCGCGCCGAAGAAGTTGAGGAACTGGTAGAAGCGCGGCGCGAGTTCGTTGAGCAGGAAGTTCAGCATCACCAGCCGCAGGGGCGGGCCGTCCTTGCCCCGGCGGAGCAGCAGCCGGCCCGTGCCCTCGTCGCACTCGACCCAGCACTCTTCCAGGGAGACGCCGGGGTCCTGGCCCCACTCCTCCGGGGTCGCGCAGGGGTAGCGGAGGTAGCTGCCCAGGAGCGGGGAGTGCACATTGGCATTGATGCCGAGCACGGCCGAGAGATCGGTGAGCGGCGCGGAGGTGCGGTCGTCCTGGGCGATCTCCGCCCGGACCAGCTCGCCGAATCCGCCGTCACCGACCGCGGCGTAGGAGGGCAGGAACCGTGAGATGGCACGTCCGAAGCCGATCGAACCGCCGTTGACGACGAGCAGCCCGCCGTCGGGGGACGCATCGTGCTGCACGCTCCAGCTCGCCCGGGACCACCGGGGTATCCACGGCGGAAGGTTCTCGGCGAGCTCCGCGGCCCGCTGCGGATCGATCACCGTCTCGGCGCCGTCCTCCGGGCGGGCCAGCTCGTACACCGCGTCCTGGAGGGTGCGCAGCTGCGTCGGCATCGGGGCGGAGACATCGGTCAGCCGCTGGGTGAGCAGCAGCTGCACCTTGGCCGAGGACAGCGCCGCGAACAGGGTGAGGAGCCGGTGCGGGCCGGGGCCGAACCGCGTCCTGACCACGTCGGCGACGATCGCCCGGACGTGGGCGGCGTCGTCGAAGAGCGGAAGCAGCCGGTGCCAGTGGGACAGGGCGGGCAGGTGCCGCTGCCAGCGGTCGGCGGGCTCGGTGCGTGGCGTGGCCACCACCGTGTCCTCGTACAGGAGCGTGCGTGCCGCCTCGATCGGTGGGGTGGCGACCCCGCACCGGTCGGCGACCTCGGCGACCTGCCGCTTGATCTGGGCGATGAGCTCCTCCCGCCGGTCGAGCCCGGCGGTCTCGAACGCGGACTCGGCGGCGGCCATCCGGTCCACGCACTCCCGGAGGCCGGCGTCGCAGTCCTGGGGAAGTAAGGCGACCAGCCGCGCGATGGGGTGCGGGTGCTGGTCCCCCACCCCCAGGTCGCGGGCGAGCACGCCCTGCTCGATCAGCGTGTCGAGCGCGGTGTGCGCGGCGGCCGGATCCGTGTCGGGAAGCGCGGCGCACCGTGCCCGCACGTCCCGCTCGGGTACCGCCAAGTCCGCCGACAGCGCGAGGAGTTCCGTGACCACCGTGCTGGACGGGACCCGCACGAGCCGCTCCTTGGCGGCCGGCTCGTGGGTGCCGTCCCGGCCCCGGAGGAGGAAGACGACTCCCTCGCTCGACGATCCCACCACCGGTGCCCGGCGGAGAACCGCCGCGGACCGGAACGCGGGGTGGTCGGCGAGCGAGCGTTCCACCCAGCTCACGAGCTGGCGGGGCAGCCGGCAGACGGACACCTGCGCGTCCGCGTCGAGCTCGGCGGAGGGCGCCTCGGCCGCCGCGCGCTCCTGGAGGAGCACCGGCTGGGTGCGGACCAACTGGCCGAAGGGGGACGGCTTGAGGGCGCTCCGCGTCAGCAGATTGAGCACGGTGGACTCGGTCATCCGGTCCCGCTTGCCGTGCGCGGTGCCGTCGGCGACCGCGGCGGCGTAACGGTCCATGTTGTGCAGCAGGCCGTCCGCGCTCAGCTGGGCACCCGCGCGCAGGGAGCGGTCCAGGGCCGCGGAGGCCAGCACCTTCTGCTCCGCGCGGAGCGCCGCCTCGTACGCGTCCTCCCACCGGGCGGTGAGGTCGTCGCGCGCAGCGGCCAGGGCACGCAGCTCCGCGGCACCGGCCACGTCGGCCCCACCGGGCAGGTGGAGGACGTCGAGCGCGGCCGCCGGCACGTCCGCCGCGCGGTGCAGGCGCCGGCGCAGCGCGAGCACGGCGCGGCGCTGCTCGCGATCGGTCAGGTCCGGTACCAGCGAGGTGAGTTCCTCCGCCACCCGCGGCGCCCGGTCCTGCCAGTCGCGCCGCAGCTCCCTGAGCTCGTCGCAGAGGCGGGCGACCTCGCGCGAGGAGAGCTGCGCCACGACATCGACCGGCTGCGAGCAGACGCGCACCACGCCGTATCCGGCGTACCTGATCCCCGGCCTAGACATGGGCTGCTTCCCCGGCTTCCGCGGCTTCCCCGGCTTTCCCGGCTTCCCCGGCGGCGACGTCAGCGGCCCGCTCGGCGGCACGCCGCCGCTCGTGGAAGGCGGTGCGCCCGGCGTCGACGCGCGCGGCGAACTCCTCGACGGTGGCGGCGAAGACGCGCGGCGCGTCCACCGGCACGACGTGTCCGGCGCCGGCAACGACCGCGACATCGGCGCCCGCGGCGGCCGCCGGCCCGATCGCGTTCCGCTCGTTCTGCAACAGCGCCCCGTTGACGAGTTGGACCGGGGTCCCGACGCGGGTGAGGTCCTCCACGTCGGGCAGCCGCAGGCACCCGTCGGACAGCTCGTCGAAGGTCGCGGTGAGCAGCTTCTCCCACTTCTCGCCGTGCAGTTCGGCAAAGTGGTTGCGAGAGCCCTGCTGGTGCGTCGCCATTCTGGTGAAGCCCGCCAGCCAGCGATTCAGGGTGTCCGGCGACACCAGGAACGAATACCCCGACATGACGACCCCGGCCACCCTGTCCGGAGCGCTCTCCGCGGCCCGGAATGCCACGGCGGCACCCAGGTAGGAAAGCCCCACGACGACGGGCGGCTGCGGCTGTTCTCCGATCGCCTCTCGGAGGCGGTCTATCGCCGCCGCGGCGGGATGTGACGGGACCTCGCCGCCGGCTCCGTGGCCCGGAAGACGTATTTCGGTAACGGAGTGTCTCCACCAACGCCGGCACCCAGCATAATGAGCATCCTCCGTGCCCAATAGACCGTGCACCAGGATTACGGGTCGCACGTGATACCAGCTTTCTGTTACCGGAAGCAGAGCATGGCCGGTCAAAGCAGAATTAATATCCCGGCGGCACGGCGGTACCCCCGTCCGCGCACGCCGAAATCACGCTCCATGCCCGGCCTCGCCTCGACCGAATTAATGAACCTGATCTCGACCACATGAATGGCCGGATAAACAGCCGCCGCAGGGCGTAAAAGGGAATGCTGAACACAGGCTGGACCGCGGTGGTCCCCGGCCATCGTGATCAGGCATAGTAAAGGTGGTGACAGGAGCCGACGGCCTGGCCGCCGTTCGGCTCCCGTATCGCCCTGGCACGGGAATATCGTCCGAGCCGGAGCCCCGGACCTGCCCGATTGGAGCGGGCAGGTCCGAGGGCGGCGGGGGGCGGACCCCGCGCCGGTGATCAGCTCAGGAGCTGCACCTACCGGAGCGGATACGGGTGGTGGACGAGACGGAGCCGATCGACGTCACCGGGCAGGCCCTCGCAGTCGAGCAGCGCCTCGTTCCAGGTACTCGCTGGTCTCCAGAGCGTCGACATCCAGGCCGTCAGGCCTGCCACGCCGACGTCCTGGCCGACGGCGGCAACAGCGCTCATGCCGTCCCCCCTCCTCGTCCTCCGCTGCTGGGCCCTCGGGCCTGCCAGATTGGAGCAGGCAGGACCGAAGGCTGCGGGGTCAGACCCCGCACAGCAGCGTGATTCAGGAGCTGCAGCTGCAGGTGCAGATGCAGGTGGTGCACGAAGCGGAGGAGACCATGGTCACGGAGAGGTCCTCGCCGTCGAGGAGCGTCTCGTCCATGTAGTCGCTGATCTCCAGGGCGTCGACATCCAGGCCCGTCAGGCCGTCGACACCGATCTCCTGGCCGACGATGGCGGCAGTGCTCATGCCGTTCACCTTACCTTTCGGCAAATTTGCGGTCGCGTCGATCGCGCCGCATGCGGCCGGCCACGTAAAACACAATTTGTAGCCGGCCCCCCGGGACTCTTGTCACCCGGCTGAGGCCGACCATAGGCATCCGAACTTCTGCCGCACAAGGGGGCTATCCCGAACAAGACGATGTGACGCACGCCACATTGGCAAAATCCGCGGCTAGCCCCCTAGAAGATCACTTTTAGGTGTTAGATTCGCCCCGGTGATGCGTTAGTTCACGTCGTTGATTTCGGACGCATTGGCGCCTTGAGGCCCGGAGGGCATCGGCGCCACACTTGGGGGATCCACAATGGAAGTAGCTAGTTGTTCAATACCGGACGACACGGCTCTCGCATGTTTCCGCGACAGCGGGGAATACACCCACGCCGAAGCGGCGGAATCATTAATTCCGGACCAGGAAAAAGTTGATGCGAGAGAGCTCGCCCGGCTGGCCATGGACCGCCCCAGCCTGACACCGGAGCGGGCGTTCTGGTTGATCGACCTCTGGATCCGCGTCCAGGCCCTGGTCCTCCGCCCGTTCGGGGTCAAGCCCAACACCATGCGCAGCACGCGGGACCAGCCGCTGCCCACGGTGGGCGAACGCCTCGGCCCCTACGAGGTGTTCGAGGCCAGCGAGCGCGAAGTGCTCCTCGGCGACACGGACAAGCTGCTCGAACACCGGATGTCCTTCATCGTCGCCGACGGCAAGGCGTACATCGGTGTCGTGCTGCGCACCAGGAACAAGGCGGGCGAGGACTACTGGAACCAGTTCCGCCACAACCAGACGGAGATCCTGCACTGGTCGCTCCGTCGCGGACTGTCCCGAGCGCTCGGGGACGACGACATCGCGGCCCAGGCCCGTTGAGACGGCCGCGGACCGGTGGTGCCCCGTGCCGGGCGCGCCACCGCCCGGCTCCGGCGAGAAGAGCACCATGTCGAGTTTGATCGAGACCGCCCATTGGATCGCCTGCGCCAGGGCAGCTGAATCGCTGCGTGACGACCGGTTGTTCCACGACCCGCTCGCGGTGGAATTCGTCCGTCGCACCGAACCGGACCTCTACGCTCGGCTGCGGTCCGAACCGAGCTCCCGCTACGACGTCCTCGCCGTACGCACCAGGTTCTTCGACGACTGCCTGCTGCGCGCCGTGACCACCGGCCCGGCCCGGCAGGTCGTCGTGCTGGCCGCCGGCATGGACGGCCGGGCCTTCAGACTTCCCTGGCCACCGGGCGTCACCCTCTATGAGGTGGACCTGCCCGCGGCAGTCGAGGAGAAGGCCGCCTTCCTGTCCCGCACCTCCCTGACCGCCGACCGGTGTCACCGGATCGCGGTCGGTGCCGACCTCACCGACGACTGGCCGTCCGCGCTGGTCGACGCGGGGTTCCGCAGTGACCTCCGCACGGCGTGGCTGGCCGAGGGAGTGCTCTACTACCTGACCGAGCACCAGGTGAATGCGGTGGTCGACCGGGTGACCGCGCTCTCCGCCGCCGGCAGCGCCTGCTTCCTGGAGCACGTCAACACCGACCTGTACCGCGCACCGTGGATGCAGGAGTGGCTGCGGACCATGCGTGACGAGGGGCGTCCCTGGCTGTCCGGTGTGGCCGACCCCGAGACGTGGCTCGGCGGCCGGGGCTGGCAGGCCGTCGTGCGCGAACCCGGCGAACTGGCCGAGGCGGCAGGGCGGCTGGTTCCCCGGACACCCCCGCGCGCCACCCCCGGAGCCGCCCGTACCTGGCTGATCTCGGCCGACCTCGCGGACCCGGCACCCTCCGGGTGAGCACCCCTACAGCTGGAGTCTTTATGCGCCCTCTGATCACCCAGCCGACACGGCAACGGTACGTCGCGATGGCGGAGGAACTGGCGGCGGCCTTCCGCGAGCGGGCCGCCGAATACGACCGGAAGGCCGAGTTCCCGCACCAGAACATCGACGAGCTCCGCGACGCCGGCTATTTGGCGCTGACCGTCCCGCAGGAACTCGGCGGACTGGGCGGCACCCTCGGCGACATGGCCCTGACCCAGGAACGCCTGGCCGCCGGCTGCGCCTCCACGGCGCTCGCCGTGAACATGCATCTCTCGATGGCCGGCCAGATGGCCAGGAACTGGCGGACCACGGGGGACGAGCGCGCCCGGCGGACGCTCAGGGACATCGTCGACGGACGGGTGATCCTCATGGGGGCCACCGCGGAGCCCGGGCACGCGCTCGTCCGGAGCACCGGGGCCAAGGCCCGGAAGGTGGACGGCGGTTACCTCGTCACCGGGGACAAGACCTTCGGCACCGGCTCGGCGGTCATGACCCACATGACGTCGATGGCGGAGTACCGCGAGCACCCGGACGGTCCGCAGGTCCTGGTGTTCCGCATTCCCGCCGACAGCCCCGGCGTCCGGGTCCTGGACGGCACCTGGAACACCTCGGCCCTCAGGGCCACCCGCAGCGAGAACATCGAACTCCGCGACGTCATGGTGCCGGAGGAGAACGTCCTGACGAGCTTCCCCGTCGGCACACTGGACGGTTCGCTGCTCCAGACCGTGTGGGGCTGGGCCATGCCCACCTTCGCGGCGGTCTATCTCGGCGTGGCCGTCGGGGCCTTCGAGCAGTGCGTGCGGGACGTCCTGAGCCGCGGCTGGGACGACCGGCCCTACATACGGGCGGAGATCAGCGAGTGCGAGGCCCTGATCGAAACCTCCCGCGCCCTCATCGAACGGACCACCCGTGAGGTCATGGGCAATGGCCTGTGGACCGAGCTGAGCATCCAACACGGCACCGCACGCGTCGTGTTGGCCAAAACCGTCGGCACCAACCACGCCGTGGAGGTCGTCGACCGCGTGATCAGGATCATCGGCACGCCGGCGCTGCGGCCCGGCTCGGTGTACGAGCGTGCCCACCGGGACGTGCGGGCCGGGACCATGCACCCGTACAGCAACGCCGACGCCTGTGACCTGATCGCCGCGACCACGCTCGGTGCCGAGGTGGCCCCGACGCACCCGCCGCGGCTGGACCGGCTCGCCGAGCCGGCTCCCGACGGCAACCCCTGACCAGCACTCCGGACCGAGTTCAGTACATCGGAAGGCGACCACCCGTGGACCGAGAAGCCGCGCTGCACCTCATGGAACATTTCCTGGCGGCGTACAACGAAGGAAACCCGAAGCACTTGGACCGCTGTCTGCATCCGGACTACCGGCACCCCAACCCGGCGGTCGAGCGCGGTATCGAAGGAATGCGGGGAGCGGTCCGTCGCTGGGCGGCGTCGGTGGAGGACCTGCGCCTCACCCTGGACGACCTCGTCGTCGAGGGGGACAAGGTCGTCGCACGCATGACCTTCAGCGGCCGGCAGGTCGGCACGATCCTGGACATCCCGCCGTCCGGCAAGCACTTCTCGGTCGGTCTCATCGACATCTTCCTCGTCGAGGACGGCCTGTTCGCCCAGCACTGGGACGAGATGGACCTGCTCGGACTGCACCGACAGCTCGGTGCGCTGCCGGCCTGACCGGCGAGGGGAGGAAGAGACGATGTGTGGAATCGCGGGCTGGGTGGCCTTCGAGCGGGACCCCGGCGCGGAGCGCTCCGCCGTGCAGGCGATGACGGACACCATGGCCTGCCGCGGCCCGGACGCCGAGGGCGTCTGGTACGGCAGCCACGTCGCCCTGGGGCACCGGCGGCTCGCCGTCATCGACCTCGCGGGCGGCACGCAGCCCATGACCGCTGAGGAAGACGGCGAGGTCGCCGCCGTCATCTCCTACAGCGGAGAGGTCTACGACTTCGCCGCACTGCGGAACCGACTGCGCGGCGCCGGCCACTCGTTCCGGACCGACAGCGACACCGAGGTCGTGCTCCGTGCCTATCTGGAATGGGGGACCGACTTCACCCGGCACCTCACCGGGATGTTCGCCTTCGCGCTCTGGGACACCCGCAGCCGGGAGTTGCTGCTGGTCCGTGACCGGCTGGGCATCAAACCGCTCTACTACTACCCCACGTCGGACGGCGTGCTCTTCGGATCGGAGCCGAAGGCGATCCTGGCCCATCCCGAGGCACGGGCCCGGCTGAGCCCGGCCGGCCTGCGGGAGCTCATGACGTGGGTGAACACACCGGGACACGCGATCTTCGACGGCATGTCCCAGGTCCGCCCGGGACACCTCGTCCGGGTCTCCCGCGGGAACCTCACCGAGACCGCCTACTGGCAGCTCCCGGCACGCCCGCACGACGACGACTTCGACACCACCGTCGGCCGGGTGCGTGCCTTGCTGCAGGCGGCCGTCGCGGGCCAGACCGTCGCGGACGTGCCGCTGTGTTCGCTGCTGTCGGGCGGCCTGGACTCCAGCTCCGTGGCGGCGCTCGCCGCGGAGGCGCTGCGGCCGAGCGGACAGCCCCCTCTCCAGTGCTTCTCGGTCGGCTTCGCCCCGTCCGGCCACGCGGCGATGCCGGTCTCCGATGGGTCCGCTCTCACCGACGACGCCGACTATGCGGCGAAACTGGCCGGCCACATCGGCGCGCACCACGAGTCCATCGTGCTCGACGCGAAACTGCTGTCCGATCCCGCGGCCCGCGCCGCCGTGCTCCGTGCCCGCGACCTGCCCCAGGGCCTCGCCGATATGGACACGTCCTTGTACCTGCTGTTCAAGGCGATTCGGCAGCGTTCCACGGTGGCGCTGTCCGGCGAAGGCGCCGATGAACTCTTCGGTGGCTACCCCTGGTTCCACGACGAGCAGGCGACCCGTGCGCGGACGTTCCCCTGGATGTACGCGGCCGGCGCCGGTGCCGCCCAGGGCCCGGCGTTCCTCGACCCCGCGCTGCCCGAACGTCTCTCCCTGGACGAGTACCGCGCCGACAGCTACGCCGACGCGATCGCCGCCGTCCCCGTCCTGCCCGGGGAGCCGGAACCCGACCGGCGCATGCGCACCGTCAACCACCTCTTCCTCACCCGCTTCCTTCCGATGCTCCTGGAGCGCAAGGACCGGATGAGCATGGCCGTGGGCCTGGAAGTGCGGGTGCCCTTCTGCGACCACTCGTTGGTGGAGTACGTCTTCAACGTGCCGTGGTCGATGAAGTCCTTCGACGGGCGCGAGAAGAGCCTGCTGCGCGCGGCCATGGCCCCCGACCTCCCCGAGTCCGTTCTCACCAGGAAGAAAGAGCCCTACCCGACGATTGCCGACCCGGCGTACGACCAGCTGCTCAAGGGCAGGCTCGGCGATCTCATGGACGATGCCGGAGCACCGGTGCGCGCGCTGATGGACGAGAAGAGCGCGGCGAAGGCCTTCGACACCGTGCGGAAGGCCTCTCCCGGGGAACTCCGCTTTCTGCGGGTCGGGTTCGAGTCCCTCATAAAGATCAATGACTGGATGCGCGACTACCAGGTGGAACTCGCGGAGTGACGCCGTACGCCCGGCCGACGTGAGCCGGGCGGGAACCGCACCGCACGAAAGAACGCCCGCGAAAGGGGAGTGAGAGCGATGTCCGAGGTCACAGCGCGCCGGTTCACCGGTGTCCGTCACCCGATCCACACGCACATCTGGCCGCATCCGACGCCCAGGTACCTTGCGATATTCGTGCACGGCTACGCCGACCACGCCGGCCGGTACGGGCATCTGGCCAGCGCCCTGAACCGGCACGGCGCCGCGGTCTACGCCCCGGACCACATGGGAAGCGGGCGGTCGGACGGCCAGCGCGCACTCGTCACGGACTACGACGAACTCGTCGCGGACGTCGGCACGGTCCTGGAACAGGCGCGCGGCGACCACCCGGGCCTGCCCGTCGTCATGATCGGGCACTCGATCGGCGGGATGGTGGCCGCCCGCTACGCGCAACGCCGTCCCGACGACCTTTCCGCACTCGTCCTCGTCGCGCCCGTGCTCGGCTCCTGGCACACGGCGACCTCTCTCCTGGCCTTCGACGAGATTCCCGAAATGCCGATGGACGTCGGCTCGGTGATGTCCCGGGACCCCGCCGAGGCCGCCCGCTACAACGAGGACCCGCTGATCTGGCACGGCGCCTTCGTGCGCAGGACCCTGGAGTCGGTCGTCACGTGCCTGGACCGGATCAACGACGGGGGCGGCCTGTCCTTCCTGCCGACCCTCTGGCTGCACGGCGACGCCGATCCACTGGCCCAGCTCGAAGAGACCAGAAGCGGAATCGAAAGGCTCCGCGGTTTCCACCTCACGGAACGGGTCTACGACGGAGCGCTGCACGGCATCTTCCACGACTCGGACCAGGACCGCGCCCTCGCCGATACGACAGCGTTCCTCGACGACGCCCTCAAGGTCCCTACGCACCCCTGATGACGTCCGCCGGACAGCGGGTCGGTCACCAAGGAAGGTTTTTCATGACGAGAGCCGCCGGCCCGGCACATCCCGGAGCTCCCACACATCCGGGAGAAGGGCATCAGCTTTCCCTGAACGAGATGCCGGCAGTCCCCCTCGCCCACCTGGAAGAGGTGCTCCGGGAGTCACTGCTCGGGGCGAATCGCTACCCCGACCCCTTCTCCCGCCGACTGACCGAAGCGATAGCGGACCTCTACTCCGTACCGGACCACGAGGTGGTCGTCGGCCCCGGCTCCGCCGCGATCCTCCAGCACGTCATCCAGTGGGCGGCGCCACAACCCACCGACGAGGTGATCTACGCCCGGCCGTCCTTCGACGCCTATCGCCTGGTCGTGAACGCAGCGGGCGCCAAGCCCGTGGAAGTCCCGCTCAAGGAGCACAAGCACGACCTGTCGAGGATGCTGGACGGCATCACCCCCCACACCCGCGCGCTGGTGCTGTGCAATCCGCACAACCCCACCGGCACCGCCCTCGACACCGCCGGCATGCTCGCCTTCCTCCGCGAGGTCCCGGAGCACGTGGTCATCGTCCTGGACGAGGCGTACCGCGAATTCGCCGGCGGCCAAGACACCCTCAACGGGCCGGAGGCGTATCACGACATCCCGAATATGGTGGTTCTGCGGTCCTTCTCGAAGGCCTATGGACTGGCCGGATTGCGCGTCGGTTACGCGCTTGCCCCGCGGGACATCGCACACACCCTGCGCAACAGGCTGCTGCCGTTTTCGGTGAGCACGATCGCGGAAGCCGCGGCGCGCGCCGCCCTCGCGCGTCGGCCCGAGGTCCTGCGGCAGGTGGATCGCGTCATTGCCGAACGAGGTCGCCTCACCGAAGGGCTTCGCCACCAAGGCTGGGACGTCACACCGTCCGCGGCGAACTTCTGCTGGCTGCCGCTGGGCCCACGATCCCCTGCCTTTGCCGCGGCGGCAGCTCGCCAGGGGATTCTCGTACGCGCCGTCGGCGAGGAAGGCGTACGCATCACGGTCGGCGAGCCGCAGGCAACCGACGCGTTGCTGCATTTCACCGCCCAATTCGCCGCAGAGTCGGCCGGGTTGGCGTCGGCGTGATCCCGGACCCCCTCACTGACCCGATTCACTCGGAGCCCTCCGCACGCGAGCGGCGCAGCCTGCGCGCGTGGCGGTATTCGCGCGTGAGGATCGTCAACAGGGCGGGAACGGCGGGTCGGGCAGCGGAGGTCAGGAGGCCCGGCCCCTTGGCCCCGGCCGCGTCGACGGTGGCCTTTTCCAGGGCTATCAGGGCCCGGGCGAAGGGACGGTTGGCGGCAGGCAGGAGCTCGATCACACGGTGACTGGCGGCCAGATCGGCGCGGGCCTGGTGGAGGAGGTGCCGCAGCAGAGCGCGTACTTCGGGGGTGTCCTGGGCGTCGACGAGGTCGGTACGGGTCACGCCGTGGCTGACCAGGGTGTCCTGGGGAACGGTCAGCCTGTCCTCGGCCAGATCTTCGGCGAGGTCATTGACGAAGTCGAGCCGCTGACTGCCGTCTATGTAGGTGCGGCAGGCGGCGCGGTAGCCGGCGGGTTCGTCACCGGGCACCAGCAGGCCGGCCACCAGCATGAAGGCCGGCAGTGAGTACGCGTCGAGGTAGCGCTGGTAGTCCGACTCCGTGGCGAAGCCGGTGAATTCGAGATCGGTGGCCGCGGTGCGGAGGAAGTCCTTGACGTGCCCGAGGAGCCGGGGGTGACGGGCGCCGGTGTGCAGGAGCGGGCGGATCACGGGGTGGTCGCTGGTGCCGGTGGCGATGGCCTGGTTCACCTCCTCCTCCCACGCCGCGTAGGCGGCGGCGCGCTGGGGCAGCGGGCCGTGGTCGAGAAGGTTGTCGGTGTGGTGCATGAATGCGGTGGCCGCGATCATGTGGGGGGCCAGCGGACGCGGCAGGAGCAGAAGGACGGCGATATAGGCCGCGCGTTTGTAACCGGCTACCAGCGCACGCTGTCGGGTGAAGTCCTCGCGCAGCTGCGGGTCGTGAATGCCCGCGGCATCCAGCCTGGTGGTCCACATGCTCATCCGGCGTTCCTTCTGTGGTGCGGCTGATCCCGTGGGCGAGCGCCGCGCATGGTCCTTGTCCGGTCGCTGTCCATCCGACCATGCCCATCCAGTACGCCGCATTGCTGCCCCGTCGCTGCCCCGTTGCCGCCCCTCCACGGGGACAGCAACGGGGCAACGGCGCATCGGGACCGGGACCCGGATCCGGGCCGGAGCGGACCGCATCATGCCCGGGCGGGCCCCTAGTGCGCCTGGATCGACTGCAGCATGTTCAGCCGTGCGGCCGTGCGGGCCGGCCAGATGGCCGCGAGGACGCCGATCAGCAGTGCCAGCGCGAGGAAGAGGCCGAGCTTGGCCCACGGCAGGACCGTCTCGTACGTCGCCACCGACGACGTCATCAGGTGGCCGCCGGCCCAGGCCAGGAAGGTGCCCGTGCCGATGCCGAGGAGCGCGCCGAACAGGGAGATCACCACGGACTCCAGGCGGACCATCTGCTTGATGCCGGCGCGGTCGAGTCCGATGGCACGCAGCATCCCGATCTCCCGGGTGCGTTCGATGACCGACAGGGCCAGGGTGTTGATGACGCCGAGGACCGCGATGACGACGGCCATGCCGAGCAGCCCGTAGATCATGTTGAGGGCGGTGGTGAGGTTCTTGCGTGCTTCCTTGGTGATCTGTTCCGTGTTCTGGACCTTGAGCAGCGGGCTGTTGCCGAGCGCCGCGCGGATGTCGTGCTCCAGTGAACCGGCCTTGCCGGGCTCGGCCTTGACCATGATGCCGTCGAGCGTGTGGGTGGCGCTGTACGGCAGGACGTCGTGCAGGGTGCCCAGCGCCTGGGTCACAGCGGGGTTCGCCTCGTACACGGCGACGATCTTCAGCTTCTTCGTGGTCGGGTGCTTCCCGGGCTCCATGGGGTCGGTGGCGGCGTCAAGCGTGTCGCCCACGCCGGCACCGGTCTTCTGGGCGAACTCGTCGGACACCGCGACGGTGCCGGCGCGGATGCCCGCCAGTGAACCCTCGCGGAACGTCAGGTCCGTGACCTTGGCGAAGGCTGCCGGGTCGGTCCCGGCGATCCCGGCGTGCTGACCGCGTGCCTGGAAGTTTCCGACGGTGAGGGGAGCGGCGGTGGCGACTCCCGGCACCTTGGCCACCTTGGCCGCGTCGGTGGGCACGAAGCCGGTGTGGTTGCTGTTGCTGATCTGGAAGTCGGCGGTGGTGCCATGGGCCGCCTCCTCATCCATGGCCTGCTGCGTGGAGTATCCGCCGACGGTGAGACCGGTGATCAGGGTGAGCCCGATCATCAGGGCCGAGGCGGTGGCGGCGGTACGGCGCGGATTGCGCAGCGCGTTCTCCCTGGCCAGCTTGCCGCTGACGCCGAAGAAGCGGGTGGTGACCTCGCCGGCCAGGGTGATCAGGGGGCGGGAGAGCAGCGGGGCGAGGACGATCACGCCGTTCAGGGTCAGTACGGAGCCGAGCATGGCGATCAGCAGGTTCGACTTGTCGGTGGTGTCGAGCGTGCAGACGTAGCCCATGACCAGGATGCCGAGCCCGGTCAGGAGCGCGCCGAGCACGTTGCGGACCCGCAGGGTGCGGGCGGGCGGCGCCACGCCGGCACTGCTGAGCACCTCGACCGGTGCGACCTTCGCGGCCTTGCGGGACGGCAGCCAGGCGGCCAGGACGGTCACGACGACGCCGACCGCCAACGACGACAGCACGGCCTGGGGCGAGACGACCAGCGGGCCGTCGGGCAGCCCGGCGCCCCCGGCGTTGAGCAGCGGGCGCAGCGCGGCGGCGATCCCCAGGCCGAGCGCGAATCCGGCGGCGGAGGCCCCGAGCCCGACGAGGGCGGCCTCGATGAGGACGGAGCGTACGACCTGGCGGCGCGAGGCGCCCACCGCCCGCATCAGCGCGATCTCACGGCTGCGCTGGGCGACCAGCATGGTGAAGGTGTTGGCGATGATGAACACGCCGACGAACAGCGCGATGCCCGCGAAGGCCAGCAGCAGCTTGGTCAGGAACTGGGTGTCCGCGGTGATCTGCGCGGACTGTTGGGCGGCCAGGTCGGCGCCGCTGGTGGCCGTGGCCCCGTCGGCGGGGAGCAGGGCCTGCACCCGGGCGGTCAGCGCACGCTCGTCGGTGCCGGGCCGCGCCGCGACCGCGATCTCGTGGAACCGGCCCGGGCTGAGGAACAGCTTCTGCGCGGTCGTGGTGTCGAACAGCGCCAGCGTGCTGCCGGCCGCCACCCGCGGGTCGTCGGTGGTGACGATGCCGACCAGCTTCTTGGCCAGCGCGGGCCCGTCGGTGGCGAAGCGGACGGTGTCGCCGATCCGATAGCCGGCCTTCTCGGCGGTCTTGGCGTCCAGGGCCAGCTCGCCGGCGGCGGCGGGGGCCCGGCCCTCCTTCAGCGGGAAGCGGCTGTCCTTGCCGGCCGTGCCGGGCTGGTAGTTCGTGGCGAGGTGCTTTTCGGGGTTGTCGGCGTTGACCGGACGGCCGTCCTTGTCGGCCAGGACGGCCTCCCCGTTGATGGTGGGGCGTACGGCGGTGACGCCGGGCAGCGCGCGGATCTTCTGCGCAAGGGCGGCGTCCAGCACGGTGGTCGACCCGCCCTCCCCGCCCTTGGCCGGGCCGCCAGCGGGGACCGACTCCGGTTCGGACATCTGCGCCTGCACGGCGACGGCGACGTCCTTGAGGCTGACGGCGGAGGCGGTGCGGAAGGCGTTGGCGGTGGTGTCGCCGAAGACGAGGGTGCCGGCGACGAAGGCGACGCCGAGCAGCACCGCGAGCGCGGTCATCATCAATCGGGCTTTGTGCGCAAGGACGTTGCGCAGGGCGGTACGCAGCATGTGGTGGTCCTGGAGGTACGCGACAGGGACATCGCGAGACGGATGAGGGGCGCAGGGGCCGGCGTGGGAGCCGGCGTCAGCTCGTGCGGTCCTTGGTGTCGAAGCGCCGCATCCGGTCGAGGACGCCTTCGGGCGTGGGGCCGGCAAGCTCGTCGATGAGGCGTCCGTCGGCGAGGAAGACGACACGGTCGGCGTAGGAGGCGGCCACCGGGTCATGGGTGACCATGACGACGGTCTGCCCGAGCTCGCGTACGGATTCCCTGAGGAAGCCCAGGAGTTCGGCGCCGGAGCGGGAGTCGAGGTTGCCGGTCGGCTCGTCCGCGAAGATGATCTCCGGTCGGCTCGCCAGCGCGCGGGCCACGGCGACCCGTTGTTGCTGGCCGCCGGAGAGCTGCGAGGGACGGTGCCGGAGCCGTCCCGACAGCCCGACGGTCGCTACGACCAGATCCAGCCACTCCTGGTCGGGCCTGCGGCCGGCGATGTCCATCGGCAGCGTGATGTTTTCCAGGGCGTTCAGCGTGGGCAGCAGGTTGAACGCCTGGAAGATGAAGCCGATCTTGTCCCGGCGGAGCCGGGTGAGCTGCCGGTCATGGAGGCGGGAGAGCTCGGTGTCGCCGATCCGGGCCGAGCCCGCCGAGATGGTGTCGAGGCCCGCCATGCAGTGCATCAGGGTCGACTTGCCGGAGCCGGACGGACCCATGATCGCGGTGAACCGGCCGCGTCCGAACTCCACTGACACCGAATCCAGCGCCACGACGCGGGTCTCCCCCTCCCCGTAGACCTTGCTCAGGCCGACGGCGCACGCGGCGGCCCCGGCGGGGGCCGGGGCCTGGGGAGCTGTGGGGGTGGTGGCTGCCTGCGACATGTCTACTCCTGGAAGGGTGCTCGACTCGCTTCCATCGTGGTCGCGCGGGTGGCCGGATCCATCGCTCTCAGGTGCGGGATCAGCAGCCCATCGAAGGGTGGACCCGGCGGGCGGGCGTAAGCCCCGAGGAAGACCCCACCTCTGCCCAAAGGAAGACGTCGCCGTTGCCTGAAGGACGACCTCTGCGGTCCGTGGGCGTACGGCAGCCGGCACGGTTCGTTCGTCGGCCGGCCCGCTTCGTCAGCCGGCCCGCTCGGCCCGGACACGGTCCGCACCGCCGTGTGAGGTCGTCCGGGAGGCGCGGGTCAGGTGGTGCTGGAGCCGGACGTGGCGGAACTGGTAGACCGCGCCGGCCTGCCGCAGCACCCCTCGCCGGTGGGCGTCCGCCAGGAAGGCGGTCACGTTCCAGGGCAGCCTCCCGGTCAGCGGCAGCCAGATACGGGAGAGGGCCACCCACTGCCCCCAGGCGGTCATGCTGAGCGCGTACGCCAGCCCGCCCCCCAGACCGCCCACGAGCCCGAAGGCGACCCAGCTGGCGATGCTGAACCACCCGGTCCAGTACAGCACCCCGCCCATGGTCCCCAAGACGAGCGCGAGCACGAGCAGGTGGAAGAGCGCGGTCGTGCGGTTGGTGTGCAGCAGGTCAGGGGGGCTGGCGGCGGTTTCGATGTCGATCGGGGCTTCCAGCCCGGCCATGAGCGCGTACGCGAGGCCGGCCGACAGGCCGTACAGGAGCGCGGCGTTGAAGCCCTGGTCGTACCTGGTGGCGAGGAAGGCCGCGAGCGCGCTCCCGGGCGAGTCCCGCACCGCGACCACGAGCGCGAACCCGAGCGCGGCCATGAGCCAGACCAGGACCCCCAACCCGAATCCGCCCACGAGCCCGATCGCCAGCCGCGGGACGAACTCCTTGCGCATCTCCGTGCGCATCTCCTTCGCACCGCCGAGCAGCCGTACGCGGACGCGCGAGGGCTCACATGCCGTCTCCCCGTACCTGTGCCCGTACACGATCCCGAAGGCCAGAGCGGACATGGAGGCGAACGAGAACCCGTTCACGAGCCCGTTCATGAGTCCCAGCAC
This sequence comes from Streptomyces sioyaensis, assembly GCF_004122735.1. GTDB lineage: Bacteria > Actinomycetota > Actinomycetes > Streptomycetales > Streptomycetaceae > Streptomyces > Streptomyces sioyaensis. The sequence goes on from NZ_SDIF01000048.1 coordinate 37,483, forward strand.
GGGTCCGAACCCGAACGCGTACCAGGTCAGGACCCACATCACCAGCCCGTCCACGAGCCCCAGGGCCAGACCGGCCACGAGCCCGATCACGCACCTGCGCGAGGAACGGCGGAGGCTGTGGCCCAGCTGCCACCAGGCGAGGTCACGGGTGCCGGGACGGTCCGAGTGCCGGGCGAGATCACGGGTGCCCGGACGGTCCGGGTGCCGGGCGAGATCACGGGTGCCGAGCCGGTCCAGGTGCTGGGCGAGGTAGCCGAGCCAGTGCAGGACGCGGGCGCGGCGAGCGGGGGGCTGGTCCTGGTAGAGGGTGGGGATGAAGTTGTCCAAGAGGTGGTCCTCCAGCGCCTCGGGCGCGGCGAACCGGGTCTCCAGCAGCTCGGACGGGGTGCGGTCCGGGGTGTCGCTGTAGAGGGTGCGGGCGAGCGCGACCATCAAGGGAGTCGTCAGCACCGCGGCGAGCGGGGCGCCGGCCGGGTCCTGCGGATGCGCGCGCAGGGACCTGAGGACGGGCTCCCACCCGGTCGAGGTGGCGGTCGTCTTGCGCGCCGTGCGCGGCAGGTAGTGCTCCAGGTCGGCCGGGGAGAGGTCGGTCAGTTCGACGACCGCGGCCGCGGTGAGTGCCTTGGTGTTCCGCACGGCGGCGGCGTACTCGTCGCGGCGGCTGGTCAGCAGCAGGTGCATGGCCGCGTGACCGTTGAGTCTCTCCAGCGCGCGGCGGTGGAGTCCGTCGGCGATCTCGTCGAACCCGTCCAGGACGGGCAGGATACGGTCCCTCTCGACCAGCTCGGCAGCGAGTGTCGAGGCGCCGGGGCCGGGTCCGGTGACCGCCAACCCGGGGTAGTCACGCTCCAGTTGGCCGGTCAGCCAGCGACGCAGGGGCATGGCCGGGTCCCATGACGCGAGGCTGAAGATCACCGGCACGGGTTCGGTCGAGGCGGTCCGGGCCTTCAGCAGATCCAGGACGAACCGTATGGTCAGAATGGACTTCCCCGCTCCCGCCCGGCCGAGCACCACCAGCCGCGCGGACGGGATCCGCCGGTACACGTCCACGATCTCGTGCAGTTGACCGGCCAGGGGCAGGGGGCCGGGGACGGGGAGCGTCCCGGGCCGCGCGAGGCAGATGTTGGACCAGTGGTCCGTCAGCTCGTCGGACGCCCGCTGCCAGCGCACCGGCAGCGGGATCGGATCCTGGACCTTGCGCTGTTCCTCCTCGTCCCGCCACTGCTTGCGGACCGACTCCGCGAGCCGGTCCGCGGCATCGTCCAGGGTGCCCTTGAAGGTCGGGGGCATGCGGACGTCGTTGAACGTCACCTGGCTGATCACGTCGGCCATGAGCGCGTGACCGTACGTGATCCCGTTCAGCTCGTTGCGGGTCCCGCCGGTGCGCGGTGCCGGTCGGCCCGCCGGTGCGCCGCCGGTTCGCCGGCGACGCACCTCACGGACGACGAGCACCACGGCCAGTGCGATGACCGCGGCCCGGCCCCACGGCACGTACCGGGCCGGGACCAGACCGTTCCCCGCCACCATCACGGCACCGGCCGGCATCAGCACCCGCACGACAGGCACCATCGCGCCGAGCGCCACGGTGGCCGGCGACGGCCGTTTCACGCCGCTGCCCCTCCGCCACGGAGCGCCGCCGGCCGGCCCTGCGCACGGCTCACGGGTGCCGCAGACGCTTCATGATCAGCTTCACGTAGTCGTTCATGTCGGCCTGCAGACACGGGAACTGGGCGTGCTTGCCGGTGCACCCCTTGGCCCACCTGCTGCCGTCGCCGTAATCCACGAAACGGTACGGAATGCCGGACGACTTCAGATGCGCCGCCATCGTCGCGGTCGTCACCTGCGCCCCCTTCTCGACCGCGGCCTGGACCGGGTTGTCCAGCAGGTTGCCACCGTCGCCGGAGTACATCGCGACGCCCATCCCGCGCAGCGCCGTGACGTGGTGGGCGGGGCTCGCCGCGTTCCAGGCGCCGTCCAGGGGCCACAACGGCGACCCGAAGATCGCGTCGGGCGCGGCGTACGGCTTGCCGTACGCCGGAACCACTCCGCTGCCGACCACGGCGCCGCGCCCCCAGGGAGACCGGAGGTCGAGGTCCGCGGAGAAGCTGCCCGCGTAGCGGAACAGGTCCGGCCGGTCCTCTGCGTAGTGGATCGCGCCGAAGCCGCCCATCGAGTGGCCGACGATCGCCCGGCCCGCCCTGGCGGCGATGGTCTTCAGGTTGGCGTCGATGAACGGGATCACCTGCTTGAGGTGGAAGGTCTCCCAGTTCTGGCGGCCGCGCGGGCCGGGGTTCCGCCAGTTCGCGTACCAGCCGTGGCCGCCGCCGTTCGGCGACACGGTGATCAGCGGAACGCCCTTGGTCGCATGCTCCGCGATGGTCTTGGTCCACAGGGAGTTCGGGAGGTCACCGGCGCCGTGCAGGTGATAGAGCACGGGATAGCGGGTGGCGGCGGCGCCGTTGTACCCGGTCGGCAGCGTGACCATGAGGACGTGCTCGCCCGGGACCTGGCCCTTCATCGCATCGTAGGTCGGGACCTGCCGGGACTTCACCGTGACGACGAACGTGCGCTTCTCGGGGCCCGCCCATTTCGGCTGGCTGACCACGGTGAGGCCGAAACCGTCTGCGAAGTGCGGTGGTGCGGTCGCGGCCTGCGCGGCGGGCGCGGCCGGCCCGACCATGCCGAGCAGGGCGACGAGGCCGACGAACGCGGCGCCCCAGCCACGTAACCCGGCCCTGGACAGGATCTTCATGTGCTTACCCCCGTTTTCGACTTCGGACCCGCCGCGAGCTGCGCGAGCGAGTACGGATGAGGGCGCCCACCCGCGTGGTACGCCCGGAGACACCGGAATGCAGTGCGGTGCCGGGAAGTGCAGTGGAGTGCTGTGGAGTGCTGTCAGTGCGGTGGAGTCTGTGCAAAGCGTGCTGCCGTGTTGCGCAGTACCTGGGGTGACTGGACAGATCTGGTCTCAGATGGTGAAGCGGTTCGGTGGTGGTGTCAACCAGCCCTTACGCCAAGGGAATTGGCGTTCGAACGGGGCAGTGGCGCCGACATCCGTTCGGCCGGCAGCCGAATCCCGACACCGGGCGCGCCCACCAGCGCATATCCACGAATCGGGGGCGAGTTCACCGTGCGAGGCGCAGAAATAACTCCGCAGCGAGGGAATTCCCCAGTACCGCGGCACCACCTGACGAAAGAGCGCGATAGCTGACAGAGCCATAGCTCAGTGCATGTACAGGTCATTTGACGCTCAACAGGCCGCATAACACCGGGAATTCACGCCGGCGAGAACTCACCGCCCGCCCATTACCCTTAAAGCAATGACATATCGGTCATACACCCTATACGCCGCTGTTACACAACGGCAGCTCGCCCGATGGGTTCGCCTCCTAACTTATGCCTGGCGGCCGCATATACCGGCACAGAACGGTTCATGCGGCACAACTAGTAAATTCCTAGGTTTACGCAGGAGGAACACCTATATGCGCACCAGGCTCCGCAGCAGTCTCGTACGTACCGCCGCTATTACTGCCGTCGCGAGTGGTGCGGTCATTGCGCCGGCTGCCTCCGCGATGGCCGCCGACGCAAGTTCGGCGCCGTCGTCCTCGGCCAGCTCCTCGGAGGCCCAGGCAAAGGCCGAAGCCGACGCCAAGGCCAAGGCCAACGGCAACACCCACACCAACTCCGAAGCCAGCGCCAAGGCCGAAGCCGACGCCAAGGCCAACGCAAAGGCCGAAGCCGGCGCCAGGACTTTGGTCACCACCAAGACCGTCTCGGAGGCCGGCGCGAGCGCCCATGCGAGCGCCAACGCGAGTGCAAGCGCCAGCGCCAACGTCTCCGTCAAGGTCTACGTCGACGCGCACGGCCAATACGCCGCCGAGCTGTGGAGCAAGGACGCCAAGACCGGAAAGACGGTCAAGTGCGGCACGATCGACAAGGCCGGCCAGACCGTTACGTGGAAGAACGCGAAGTACACCCTCCACACCGACGGCAGCATCGTGAGCACCAGCGCCGGTGGCAAAACGGTCACGCACCAGCTGACCCGGTCCGAGGCGAACGCTGCCTCCAAGGCGCAGGTTGCGGCCAAGGCCAAGGCCCGCGGTTCGGCGGTTGTGCCCACCTCCGCCGGCAAGCAGGTCAGCCAGGTTCCGACCGGTTCCGTCGCCGCCGGCTACGAGCAGCCGGCCGGCAACGGGAGCAACGGCCTGATCGGTGTCGGCTCCGCTGCCGCCGCCGCGTCCGCGGCCGGTCTGGGCTTCGTGCTCAAGCGCCGCATGGGTGCCGGCCAGGCCGGCTGATCCCAAGCGGCATCGAAACCAGAGCGTGAGGAGCTGACCGACCGTGCAAACCCTAGGTAACCTCCCGCAGGCTGTCAGGACAGGCTTCCTTGCGCTCGCCGCAGCCGGAGTCCTGGCGGGAGTCTCCGGCTGCGGCACAGCCGATGCCAAAGCCGCCCCGGACATCAGCGTGAAGTCCACTACCGGCCAAGCTCCGCGGGAGCAGGCCAAGCCGCTGAGCAAGTCCACACCTGTCAGCCTGGACATCCCCGACGCCAAGGTGAAGGCGAACCAGGTCCTGCCGCTGGGCCTGGACAGTTCCGGTCAACTGCAAGTCCCGCCTGCCTCGCAAGGAAACCTTCCCGGCTACTACACCAAATCGGTCACGCCCGGCGAAGCGGGACCAGCCATCATGGTCGCCCACTACGACACCGATAAGGGCCCGGCGCTGATGAAGAACGCGGCGGACATCAAAATCGGCTCGGAGATCAAGGTCGGACGCAAGGACGGGACCACGGCAACATTCAAGGTCCGACAGATCCAGCAGGTCGGCAAGGATGGCTTTCCCACCCAGAAGGTGTACGGAAAAACGGACCGCCCCGAACTACGACTGATCACCTGCGGCGGACCCATCGTGAACGGACATCGCTCCGACAACATCATCTTCTACGCCGACCTGGTCACGTAACTCCGCATGCGACCCCGTCGGCGCGCGCATCCAGGGACGAACAGGCCGCTCGAACTGGCAACGAATCTGCTTCAGTTCGCGCACCGGCGGGGCCGGCGAGAAATAGCGGCACGGAGCGAATCACCCCCTGATGGGTCGTCAGGCCGCCTCGCCGCGGCCTTCCCGCACACGACACATCACGTGAACCCGACATCCGGCGACACAGTCCCATACATCCGAGGCCCGGCAACCCTGCGCATTGTCTCCGCAGAATGGGCACGCGCCCGCCGCTGAATCGCGTTTTACCGAACGACCGCCCGCCGAGCACCACTTCAAGCGGTTGATTTGTCCTTTGAGTGCCCCTGCCGGTACCCCGCCACAATCCTTGGCCACCCAAGAGTAGGTGAAGGAGTTGTCACCGTCCGGTCGAAAGTACGGCTTGCCGACATCACGTGATACCGGAACGTCTACAGAAATAACCGACGGGTCGCGATGGCCGGGTCGCCCGTGGGCGTGGTTTGATCTCGCGGCAATCGGAAGTTGCACATCCGCTTCCGCTTCCAGGTATCAGGAGTCGTCGGAACGGCAGGGTCACCTGTCGCCGGTCGGCCGATACCGCTCACGATCACCACGAACGACGAAGGGAAGGGCCAGTCATGCGTAAGGACTCCATGCCCCAGAACGAGGTCCACGAGATCGCCGACAGCGACCTGGACAACGTCTCCGGCGGAATACTCGGTGCCGGAAACCTGACGGGCGCCGGAGACTCCTCCCTGCCCGCGCTGCCGACCCTGCCCGCTCTGGGCGGCTCGGTTTCCGGCGGCGTGAGCGGCCAGATAGGCCCCGTCTCCGGCCAGGCAGGTTTTTCCGGCGGCGCCGGCCTCTGAGCCTCTCCACCAGGTGACCCCCGGGTTGTTATTACTCACCCTTCGGGTCCAGCCGAATTCCAGTGGGGTGGTCTTGGGCCCCGGAGCTGTCGCTCCGGGGCCCTCGGCATGCCCCCGGCCGGCCTCGGCCGACGCCCGCGCCACGGGATGTCTGCCCTGCTCAGGAGGGATTCCCGGACGTCTCGGAAGGCGCCGGGAACGGTGCGCGGAGTAGGGTGAAAGCACCGGTGCGAAGCGCCCGGAGGCCGCTCGGGGTGCCGTCGGTACGAAGGACGTGAGCCCATGGAGACAGTTGTCACCGTGGCGGCCATCCTGGCCCTGATCACCCTGGTCGCGTACCTGATCAACCTGCGCAACGGGCAGCAGGACGGCCCTGGCACGGCGCGGCACGGCGGACGGGGCACGGCGGCCCCCCGCGGCGGGGCCCGGCCCTCGCGCGGGGCCCGGAACGCCGCGCGCCGACGGCCGGCCGGGCTCGGCGACCCGCCCACGTTCCCGCCGGGAGGCCAGCGATGAAGCCCTCCCAGCCGCTGCCTCCCGCCGGGCAGGCCGAGGTCCGTATCGTCGCGGCGACGCCGGAGGTCGCCCGCATGATCGCGGAGGCGCTCCGCAGCCGCTTCGCCGCCACCGAGCAGCGCAGCTACCCCGCCGGTGGCGAAGGCGCGACCCGCCTGCACCTCACGGTGGACACCACCCACACCGCGGAGCCGCCCCGGTCCTGGCTGGTGACCAGCAGGTCTTCCGGGTCCGACCGCATCCAGGCGGACGAGATCTGAGGAGCCGGTCGCGGCCGGGCCGCCCGCGAGGCGCATGCCGTACCGAAAACAAGGAGCGAGCGGCAGCCATGGCAACACTGCACCAGCGGAAGAACTACCGCAGAGCGGTCTTGAATGCGCTGTACCAGGCCACCGAGGAGAACCGTCCGGGCACCACGGGGGCCAAGCTGCGCGAAGACCTCGGCCTGCCCGAGCAGGATCTGGCCGCCGCCTGTACGTATCTGGTGGGCGAAGGGCTGGTCGAGGTCGACTGGACGACGCACCACACGCCGGCGATGGTCACGCTGACGCATGAGGGCATCCGGCAGATGGAGGCCGAGGAGGAGGAACGGGAGGTGCGCGAGACGCGCGGCTGACCGGGCGGGCGGTGCGCCCGCCGGGGCCCGCTCTCGGCGGCCCGCCCATCCACGACGGTCAGAACTGGAACCCGGGCAGTTCGGTGGACTCCGGCGGCGCGGGGGCGGGGGCGGTGACACAGGTGAAGCCCAGGCGGGTCAGCGCCCTGGTCATCTCGCCCGCCGTGAAGTCCCGGCGGTCCTGCCGGGTGATCACCGCACCGACCTGCTTGACGGGGTAGGTGCGGCGGCCGATGACCACACAGGGACCGAGGGCGGGCTCCGGCGTGATCCCCGCCATGAGCTGCTCCACCTCACTCTTGAGGAAGTCGAAGGGGAAGTGGGCGATAACGCATCGCATGGTGCCTCAACAGGGTTGAAGGAAGGGCCCGGCACTTCCTGCCGGGTCCGGATCGATGCGGCCGCCCATGGCGTGAGCGGCCCGGAGGGACGGGTTCATGCGGTCGCGCCGCCACGGGAACGGTCCCGCGGCCCGGCGCCCCGCCCGTACGCCGGCGCGGAGGAGCGACGCCCCCGGCCGGAACCTCCCCGCCGGCGGCGCGAGGCCGTGGTGCGCGGCGCGTTCTGCTGCGCGGCCGGGGCGGCGACGGTGACGGGGACGCCCGAGGGGACCCGGGCACCGGTGATCCGGCTCAGTTCGGCCTCACCGGAGCGCACCGTGGCCGTCTGCGGAGTGATCCCGGCGTCGGCCATCAGACGGGCCATCTCGCGTCGCTGGTGGGGCAGGACGAGGGTGACGACGCTGCCGGACTCGCCGGCGCGGGCGGTGCGCCCGCCGCGGTGCAGATAGTCCTTGTGATCGGTGGGCGGGTCCACGTTGACCACGAGATCGAGGTCGTCGACATGGATGCCGCGGGCCGCCACGTTGGTGGCGACCAGGGCCGTGACGTGGCCCTCCTTGAACTGGGCCAGGGTGCGGGTGCGCTGCGGCTGGGACTTCCCGCCGTGCAGCGCGGCGGCCCGCACGCCGCTCTTCAGCAGATGCCGGGTGAGCCGGTCCACGGCGTGCTTGGTGTCGAGGAACATGATGACGCGGCCGTCACGGGCGGCGATCTCGGTCGTCGTGGCGTGCTTGTCGGCGTCGTGGACGTGCAGGAGGTGATGCTCCATCGTGGTCACCGCCCCCGCGGAGGGGTCGACCGAGTGCACGACCGGGTCGTGCAGGTAGCGGCGGACCAGGGCATCGACATTGCGGTCCAGGGTGGCCGAGAAGAGCAGCCGCTGACCGTCGGCGGGCATCAGGTCGAGCAGCGCGGTGATCTGCGGCAGGAACCCCATGTCGGTCATCTGGTCGGCCTCGTCCAGCACGGTGAGGGCGACGCGGTCCAGCCGGCAGTCACCGCGCGCGATGAGGTCCCGCAGCCGGCCGGGGGTGGCGACCACGACCTCGGCGCCGTCCCGCAGGGCGCCGGCCTGACGGCCGATCGACATGCCGCCGACCACCGTGGCCAACCGCAGCGCCAGGGCGCGGGCATAGGGGGTGAGCGCGTCCGTCACCTGCTGGGCGAGTTCCCGGGTGGGGACGAGGACGACGGCCAGCGGCCGGCGGGACTCCGCGCGCTGTCCGGCGGTCCGGGCGAGCATCGCGAGGCCGAAGGCCAGGGTCTTGCCGGAGCCGGTGCGGCCCCGGCCCAGCACGTCCCGGCCGGCCAGCGAATTCGGCAGCGTCGCCGCCTGGATCGGGAACGGCACGGTCACGCCCTCGGCGTCGAGCGCCGCGAGGAGCGGCCGGGGCATGTCGAGCTCGGCGAAGGCGGCGACGGCCGGCAGCGACGGGGTCAGGGACTCCGGAACGCTGTACTCACCCTGCCGCGCACCGGAGCGGCCTTTCCGGCCGGCCGAGGTGCGGGAATTCTTCGCGCGGGTCGATGTCTTTGCGCGGTGGGGCTTCTTCGAACGCTCCCCGGCGGTGGGGCCGCCCTGACCCGTGCGGGCGGTGCGGCCGTTCGTACGTGCTGTGCGGTTCATGGTGAACCTTCCTCGGTCGTGAGCGACACGTACGAGGAATTCTCGGCCCTGCGGACCACACGGAGAATCGCCACAACGAGTCGAACAAGATATGAAACAGGTCCGGCCGCGAACGAGGTTTTCGAGGGTTGCGCGCCGGGAATTCGCGGAATTCGGCGCAGCGGCCCGTCCGATGACCTCGGAAGGCGGGCTTCGAAAACAGGACTCGAAGGGCAGGACTCGAAAGCCGCGACGACGGCAGGCAAATGCCGGATACGCCGTCCCCGCGACGGCGGCGCGCAGTGCCCGTCCGCCCGGACGTCGGAACGCCCCCCGGAGCGGCACGGCTGCGTGGGCCGCGAAATGACAAGCGCTGGGGCCCGCACCCAAGGCGCGGGCCCCAGCGTTGCACGCTTCAGCTTCAGGCGGGAACGATGTTCTCCGCCTGCGGGCCCTTCTGGCCCTGGGTGACGTCGAAGCTCACCTTCTGGCCCTCCTGCAGCTCACGGAAGCCCTGGGCGGCGATGTTCGAGTAGTGGGCGAACACGTCGGCGCCGCCACCGTCCTGCTCGATGAAGCCGAAGCCCTTTTCCGAGTTGAACCACTTCACGGTGCCAGTAGCCATATCTTATTTCTCCTTCGGGGAATTCTTTGGACCCGCACTGCGCGAGCCTCGCGTCGCCGCGATGATTGCCCCACCCGGAAAAATTCCGGCTACACAAAACGCTCCCACCGGCTCGGAGCCGACCGAAGCGTTGAAGATTTTTGGGAACCACAACTGCAACTGATATCGACAGTAGCACGGCTCATACACCACCGCACAGAGGTTTCCCGGCCGACCGGCCACGAGCCCGGAGCCGGGGCCCGCGCATCCGCAATTTCTCCGGTCGCGACATGAGATATTCATCGCCATTCGACGCCGAATCCATGTACGCCACCCCCGCAGTACAAGCCCAGACCGGCCCAAATCTGTAGCGGCCGAAATAGACATTCTTCACCGCCAGCGGATAGGATTGACCCTTCGATGCCCAGGACGAAGGGTGCGCATGGCTCCGGAACCCCGGCCGCACGCCGCCGACCATCTCGACGACGACGAGTACCCCGCCTACACCATGGGCCGCGCCGCGGAGTTGATCGGCACCACACCCGCCTTCCTGCGGTCGCTCGGCGCGGCCCGGCTCATCACCCCGCTGCGGTCCGGCGGCGGCCACCGCCGCTACTCGCGCCGTCAGCTGCGCATCGCCGCCCGCGCGCGCGAACTCGTCGACCAGGGCACCCCGATCGACGCCGCCTGCCGCATCATCGTCCTCGAAGACCAACTCGATGAGGCCCTGCGCCGCAACGAGGAACTGCGCCGGCACGAGGGTCGCCCGGACCGGACGGGCAGCTCCTGACGGCAGTCGGTTCGGTGGACCGCTGACGGGCGCTGACGATCAGGCGCCCGGAGGCCGGGGCCCGAGGGCGCGAAGAGGCCGCACATATGGCCGAATTGGCACGGTGCCCGGGGACGCGGATCCCGAGGGACGCGTTTGCGAGGGATGCGAATCCAGGTCGGGGGATCGGTTTCCGAGGCGCATGCGTCCGGCGGAGGCGATTTCCGCCGGACATCTTCGCGACGGGTGCCGTTTGTTCCGATGGACGCAGCTTCCGGCCCCGGCCCGGTGGTTTCTTCACCTCGATGTCGCGTCGCTTCGTCCTTCCCGGCGGCGAACGGCTTTCCGCCACCCCTTCGGATTCCGCTGCGTGTGACGATTCCTCAAAAACCGCACCCCGTAAGCGATTCCCGCAACTGTGCCGGGTTTTATTGTGGCGAGACCGGTAAGATCATGGAACGCGCCGTGCGACCGCGGCGGGCCCACTCCCCGGCGGAGGCGGGCGGTGGCACGGCCCCGGGTGCAGGCGCCCATCGCGCACGCTCCGGGAGCGGACCCTCCGCAATCACCGGGTCGAATTCTCCGCTATGGGGCGAGTATCCGGGAAGTGAATTGCCGTCCCGTATACGGGAGATAGGCCGACGTCGGCAATTTCCTTGACGCATCCCGGTGTTCGTGCGGACATGTCCGGAGTGGAATACCAACGGGTAAGGAAATCTGCACGGAAGCGTTACAAGCTCTACGCTTTGCCTTCCGTATGTGCGGTTAGCGTTGCTGGCCGCTCGATCCCGCGTGCGAAGGTGAAAAAACCTCGCCGGCGTCCCTGGCGGCGCAGTCAGCACAGAAAGATCGCAGATGGATTACTGCTCGTCGTGCCGTCGAAATCTCAATGGGGCGCTGGTGTGCCCGGGATGCGGTGATTACGCCCCCGACATCGCCCCGCCGTCCTCCCGCCGCGAGGCCTCCCCGGTGGATGCGGCCGCCGCCGCTCCCGAATGGGAGGCCTGGCCGACGAAGGACGGTCCCGCCTCGTTGTCCGGCCTCGGTGCTCCGCACGCCGGCTACGCGCCCGAGGGCGACGCCGGGTCCGGTGCGTCGGAGGCGGAGGCCGAGGGAACCGGTACGGCCGGCGACCACGACGGCGCCGCCACCGACGGGCTCGGCCGGGCCGCCCGGCGCCGGCAGCAGGCGCGCTGGAAGAAGTACCGCCGGCGGGCCGCGGCCGCCACGGCCCTCGCCCTGGTGGGCGGCGGCCTGACCACGAGCCTCCTGCAGAACAAGCCGGCCACCGAGCACGCCCAGGCGGCCGCGGCACCGGATCCGACGGACGCGGACACGCCCCGGGCGGTGAACACCAGCGCGTCCTCGAAGGAGCCGGACGGCCATCCTTCGCGGCACCACGACAGCCGCTCGTCCAGGGGTTCCGCCGACCGGAAGCCCACCGTGGCCGGCACACCGACCGCCGCCCCGACGAGCCCGCGGCCGGCCACCACCACGGCCGCCCCGCCCCGGCACCACGCGACCCCGCGCGCGACCCCGCACACCACCTCCGCGCCGGCGGGGACGTCCCACGACAGCCACGGCCCCGCGGCGGCACCGAGGACCACCCCGCCCCCGTCCGACTCCGGGTCCGACTCCGGGTCCGGTACGAGCACCTCGCAGACGGGCCCGGAGCAGACCCCGCCGACGGCCGACCCGGCCTCGCCGGTGTGCCTGCTGGGAGTGGTGTGCGTCAACTGACCTCTCCGGCGGCGCTTCAGCGCCGCCCGTCCTCCTGGAGACCGGCCGCGAACAGGCCCGACCCGCAGGCGAGCACGGCGGTCGGCACCGGTGCTCAGCGGGCCCGGCGCCGCCCTGCCGGTGCGGCTTCGGCGTGCCGCACCGCGGCGTGCGGATCGGGGGACGGGCCGGCGGCCGGGCCGGGGGACGGCGGCCCGGCCGCCGGCC
>NZ_SDIF01000049.1 GCF_004122735.1 Streptomyces sioyaensis
GGCCGCCCTTGACCAGCGACACGGTCTGGTTCTTCTGCAGGCTGACCCGGCCCCCGGCTCCGGCAAGGTCAACCTCGACAAGGGCCGGGTCAGCCTGCAGAAGAACCAGACCGTGTCGCTGGTCAAGGGCGGCCGCCCGGTGCTCAGCTCGGTCCGGATGGGCCTCGGCTGGGAGCCCGCCTTCCAGGGCCGGAGCATCGACCTCGACGCCTCCGTCATCGCCTACGGCCCGGACCGCAAGAAGGTCGACAACTGCTTCTTCGGCAAGCTGATGATCCTGGGCGGCGCGATCCAGCACTCCGGCGACAACCTCACCGGCGAGGGCGCCGGCGACGACGAGGCGATCACCGTCCATCTCGGCGGGCTGCCCCCGGAGGTGTCGGGCCTGGTCTTCGTCGTGAACTCCTTCTCCGGCCAGAAGTTCTCCGATGTCGCCAAGGCGTACTGCCGCCTGCTGGACGCCCAGAGCGGCGAGGAGCTGGTCCGCTTCGACCTCACGCACGCCGAACCGCGGACGGGCGTGATGATGGCGAAGCTCATCCGCCAGTACTCCGGCGAGTGGGAGATGACCGCGCTGGGAGAGTTCGTCGACGCCCGCACGGTACGCGGCATGACCAAACCTGCCGCCCAGGCGCTGTGAACCGGTGACGCCCGCCGGACGGCCCCGCCCCGCGGCAGGCGGCGCGGGCCGTCCGCGGCGGGGCCGCTATCCTGACGGCCCGTCAGCATCCCGCACGAGGAGCGTTCGATGACGCAGCAGCCGCCGCCCGCCGGCCCCGCGGGCCTTCCCGACCGGGTCGCGAAGGTGTACGGCGAGCTCGACCTCAGCACCGTCCCGGCCTTCGCCGGCGGCTTCATCAACTTCGGCTACTGGGCGGGCCTGACCGGCCCCGCGGACCGGCCGCTGACCGAGGCCGACCGCGTGCGCAGCGAGCAGGACCTCTACCGCCTGGTGCTGGACACCTTCGAGCCGGCGCGGGGCCGCACCGCACTGGAGGTCGGCTGTGGGCGTGGGCTGGGCTGTGCGCTGGCGCTGCGCGAGCGCGGCCTGGGAGCGGTCATCGGACTGGACGCGCACCCCGACCAGATCGCCCGGGCCAAGAAGGCGAACGCGGAGCTGCTCGCCGCGTCCCCGGACACCACCGGCCGGCTGGAGTTCCTCCAGGGCGCGGCGCAGCAGATCCCGCTCCCCGACGGCAGCGTCGACTGCCTCTTCTCCGTCGAGGCGGCGCAGCACTTCCGCGATCTGCCCGGTTTCGCCCGGGAGTCGGCGCGGGTGCTGCGCGCGGGCGGCCGGCTGGCGCTGACCACGTTCTTCGCCCCCACCCCTGCCGCCGCCCGCGCGCTGCCCGGGCTGCTGCCCCCGTACGCCGACGGCCTGGACGTGCCGCATGTGGTCGACGAGGTCGCCGCCACGCTCTCCGCGGCGGGCCTGCGGCAGGTCCGCGTCCGGCCGATCGGCGAGGGGGTCTGGGAGGACTACGACCGCTACATGGCCCAGCAGCCGGAGCTCCGCGACGAGTGGCCGCGCCGCTATCTGACGGCCTATGAGACCGGTCTGCTGGACTACTACGTGCTGACCGCGACGGCCGGCTGAGGCCCTCCGCCCGTACGGCAGGGGGCCTCGCCGCCGGTCACCGGCCGGTCACCGGTCACCGGCCGTGGCGGCTACCGCTGCCGGCGCTGCCGCCTCCACGGGCCGGTGATGGCCAGCATGATGCCGGGCTCCTGGATGTTGGCGAACAGCGTCCGCCCATCCGGGGAGAACACCGGCCCGGTGAACTCGCTGAACTCCGGCTTGTCCGCGGTGCCGATGTTGAGCTCGTTGCGGGCGACGGGGTAGGTCCGGCCGTCGTCGGTGGCGCCGAAGAGGTGCTGCACGCCCTCGCCGTCCTCGGCGATGATCAGGCCGCCGTAGGGCGAGACGCTGATGTTGTCCGGGCCGTCCAGCGCGCCGTCCTTGGACGGGTCCTGGTTGACGCCCAGCAGCACCTTCAGGGTCAGCGTCCGCCGCCGCGGGTCGTAGAACCACACCTGCCCGTCGTGCTGGACCGGGCTCTCCTCGCGGGCGTAGGAGGACACGACGTAGGCACCGCCGTCCGCCCACCACATGCCCTCCAGCTTGCGGGCGCGGGTGACCTCACCGTCCTTGAACTGCTTGCGGACCGAGACCGTCCGGGCGTCGCGGTCGGGCACCTCCACCCAGTCGACGCCGTAGACGGTGCCGGCCTTGGTGGCGCGCGAGAGGTCGTCGACGAACCGGCCGCCGGAGTCGAAGCACTTGAAGGCCTCCAGCACGCCCGCGTCGTCGGCCAGCGTGCGCAGCCGGCCGTGGCCGTGCCGGAAGCCGTGCGGCGGGGTCCAGCGGTAGAACAGGCCGTTGGGGCCGGCGGCGTCCTCGGTCAGGAAGAGGTGGCCGCGCTTGGGGTCGACGACGACGGCCTCGTGGGCGTAACGGCCCAGCGCCTTGACCGGCTTGGGGTTCCGGCCGGCCGCGAGGTCGTGCGGGTCGACCTCGAAGACGTAGCCGTGGTCCTTGGTCATGCCGTGGTCGCCGGCCTTGTCCTCGGTCTCCTCGCAGGTGAGCCAGGTGCCCCAAGGGGTGGTGCCGCCCGCGCAGTTGGTGGAGGTACCGGCGATGCCGACCCGCTCGCCGACCGGGCTGCCGTCCTTGGCGACCTCGACGACGGTGCAGCCGCCGGATGCCGCCGGGTCGTAGACCAGGCCCTCCGTCAGCGGCACCGGGTGCGGCCAGTCGGCGCGCGGGCCCTTGAGCTCGTGGTTGTTGACGAGCAGGGTGGTGCCGCGGTGCCCCTCGAAGGTGCCGGTGCCGTCGTGGTTGGAAGGGGTGGACTCACCGCTGTCGAGCGTGGTGACGCCGGTGCGGGTGATGATCCGGTACGAGAACCCGGCGGGCAGCGCGAGGATGCCGTCCGGGTCGGGGACCAGCGGGCCGTAGCCGGGCGCGGACCCGTCCGGCGCACCGTCCGGGCCGGCGTCCGGGAGCTCCGCGGCGAGGGCTCCGGGCGCGGTGGCCAGCACCCCGACGCTGCCGGCCAGCGCAACCCCCGCGCCGGCGAGGGCGGAACGCGTGGCGAAGTCTCTTCGGGTGAGCGGCATTGTCATCTCCAAGATGGCCGGTTTCTTCTCCCCTGGGGCCTACGCCGCCCACGTTTCCGCGCGTCGTCGAACTCCAGTTGAACGCGGCACGACATCCAGGGAGCAGTTGGGGCCGGTCCGGCGGAACCGGGCCGTGGTGGGCCGTGCTCCGCCGGACCGGCCCCGCCGGTGCCTCAGGGGTCGGACCGGCTCAGTCCGACTGCCGCGAGCGCGCCTTGAACGCGGCCTTACGGGCCTCCTTGGCGGCCTTCTTGTCCGGGTGCAGCCGACCCATGGCCTCCAGGACGTCGGCGGTGGCCGGGTGGTCCACCCGCCAGGCCGTCTCGAAGAATCCGCTGTGCTGCTCGGTCAGGCCCTGGACCAGCTCGCGCAGCTCGGCGGTGGCCTCCTCCTCTTCGGCGCTGTCCAGCTGCGCCGCGAGGGTGTCCACCGTCAGCCAGAAGATCATCTCCTGGGAGGGCTCGGGGATGCCGGGCAGCGCACGCTCGGCGAGCCAGACCCGGGCCAGCCCGCCCAGCTGCCGGTCGTCGAGCACCTCGCGCAGCGCCTCCTCGGCGTCCGGTGCGACCAGGGAGAGGGTCTGCTGGGCGCCGAGCCGGCGGCGCGGGGCGCGCTCATCGTCGCCCCGGGCCGCGGCGAGCAGGTCCCGCGCGGCGTCCAGGGGCGTACGGGCGGCGAGCCACAGCTCGGACTCGGCCTGGGCGAGCGGCTCGGGGTAGTCGGGCAGCGCCTCCAGGAGGACGTCGGCGCCCTTGTCGGAGAGATCGCCGACGGCCGGGGCGTGCACCCCCGCGTCCAGCATCCTGGCGCGGACGGCGTAGACGCCGAGCGGGGTGAGGCGGACCAGGCCGTAGCGGGAGACGTCCTCGTCCGTCAGCGGCTCGGCGATGGGGGTCCCCCCTGGACCGGAGCCTGTCGAAGGTCCTTGGGGGAGGACCGTCTCGCCGTCCTCGTCGAGCTCCTCGATGAGCGCCTCGTCCACGGGCTGATAGGCGACCAGGCCGATCGGTTCCAGCACCCGGAACTGGTCGTCCAGGCGCATCATCGCCTCCGAGACCTCTTCGAGGACGTCGTCGGTGGGCTCGTCCATGTCGTCCGGAACGATCATGGAGGCGGCCAGCGCGGGGAGCGGGACGTCCTGGTCGGGACGCTCGTTCAGGGCCGTGAGCAGATAGAGGTTGCCGAGGATGCCGTCCAGCAGCTCGGCCTCCTCCTCCGGGTTCCAGTCGATCGCGTCCAGGTCCAGCTCGCCGCCCTGGGTGAGCTGGTCGGCGAGGTCGGCGAGATCGGGGGCGGCCGCGTCGGCGAGCACGGTCTCCATGCCGCCGAGCCAGATGTCGAGGATGTCCTGCGGGCTGCCGGAGGTGAGCAGGCCCAGCTCCTCGCCGGGGGTGGCGGTGCCGGCCGCGGCGTTGTCGGGCAGGTCGGTGCCGTCCTCGTCGTCGGGGGCCTCCTCGATCTCCACGAGTCCGGTGTCCACCGCCAGCTGCCAGGCCTCGGCGGTGTACGCGGGACCGTCCTCGTCGCCGGCCAGTCCGAGGTGCTCGGTGGCGGCGGCCAGCGGCTCCTGGAGAATCTCGCCGCCCACCCCGACCGGGACGCCCCGCTCGGCCCAGCGGGCGAGCTTCGCGGCCCGGGCCATCAGCGGGGCGCTCAGTGCGTCCCGGGCCAGCTCCGCTTCGGAGTGCAGCCGCACCGGCGGCAGGGTGGGACGGTCTGCGGACATCGGGTGCTCAGCTCCTCGGACGGCTACGGCTCGTGCGCGCCCAAGCGTAGACGGAATTCTCCGTATCTCGGACGGTTCACCCCGGCGCCTCCTGTCGGACACCCGAGGAGTCTTGACAACTCCCGTACGTACGCAAGAGATTGACGCGCGTAGCGCGCCGGTTACTGCTCCGTAGGCCCGCTGCACCGTCCACCCCCCATCACCCCCTCGGAGGCATCCATGCCGTCCCGTCGTTCGCTCCGCAGGCCGCTCGCCGTCAGCGCGGTGGCCGGTGCCGCCCTTGCCGGCGGACTGCTGATCACCACGCAGTCCGCCTCCGCGGCCGGCACCCGGATCCACGACATACAAGGCAGCACCCGCATATCCCCGCTGGTCGGACAGCAGGTCAGCGAGGTGCCCGGCACGGTCACCGCGATCCGCTCGTTCGGCTCGGCGCGCGGGTTCTGGGTGCAGGACCCGCACCCGGACAAGAACCCCGCCACCAGTGAGGCGGTCTTCGTCTTCACCGGCAAGGAGACGCCGAAGGTCGCCGTCGGCGACGCCCTCACCTTCTCCGGCACGGTCAGTGAGTACTACCCGGGCGGCAAGGACGCCGGTCTGCAGTCCGTCACCGAGATCACCGGCGCGACCTGGAAGACGGTCTCCTCCGACGCCCCGCTGCCGGCCGCCTTCAAGCTCAACCCGGCCTCGGTACCCGGCCGTTACGCCCCCGCCGCGGGCGGCAAGAGCATCGAGTCGCTGAAGCTGCGCCCCTCCTCGTACGCCCTGGACCGCTACGAGTCCCTGGAGGGCATGCGGGTCGCGGTCTCCGACGCGCCGGTCGTCGGCCCGACGAACAAGTACCACGAGCTGTGGGTGACCGCCGAGCCCGGCCACGACCGCACGACCCGCGGTGGGACGCTCTACCGCTCGTACGCGGACCCCAACGGCGGCCGGATCAAGGTGGGGTCCCTGATCCCGTTCTCGCAGCAGCCGTTCCCGGTGGCCGATGTCGGCCAGGCGCTGACCGGCACCACCGCCGGGCCGCTGGACTACGACAACTTCGGCGGCTACACCCTCCAGGCCACCGAGCTGGGCAAGCTCACCGACCACGGCCCGGCGCCGGAGAGCACCCGCCGGCAGAAGTCCGACGAGCTGGCGGTGGCCACCTACAACGTCGAGAACCTCTCCCCCGCCACCCCGCAGGCCAAGTTCGACCGGCTGGCCAAGGCGCTGGTGCACAACCTGTCCGCGCCCGATGTCGTCGCGCTGGAGGAGGTCCAGGACGACAGCGGCCCCAAGGACAACGGCGTGGTCACCGCCGGGGAGACCCTCAAGAAGCTGACCGACGCCATCAAGGCGGCCGGCGGCCCGGCGTACGAGGCGCGGCAGATCGACCCGGTCAACGACCAGGACGGCGGCCAGCCCGGCGGCAACATCCGCACGGCGTTCCTGTTCAACCCCGACCGGGTGTCCTTCACGGACATCAAGGGCGGCGACGCCACCACGCCGGTGAAGGTGGTCGGCGACCACGGCAAGGTCACGCTGTCCGCCTCCCCGGGCCGGATCGCGCCCACCGACGAGGCGTGGAAGACCAGCCGCAAGCCCCTCGTCGGCCAGTTCGCGCTGAAGAGCCGGCCGGGCAGCCGGGTCTTCGTGATCGCCAACCACTTCAACTCCAAGGGCGGCGACCAGAGCCTGGACAGCCGTTTCCAGCCACCGGCGAGGAGCTCGGAGACCCAGCGCACCGCACAGGCCGAGCTGGTCAACGGGTTCGTCAAGGAACTGCTGGCCAAGGACCCGAAGGCCGGTGTGGTGGTGGCCGGTGACCTCAACGACTACCAGTTCTCGCCGGCCCTGAAGAGCCTCACCGCCGGCGGTGTGCTCACCGACCAGGTCAACCGGCTCCCGGCCGCCGAGCGCTACGGCTACGTCTACCAAGGCAACTCACAGGTGCTGGACCACATGCTCACCACCCGCCCGCTGACCAGGGCCGATTACGACATCGTGCACCTCAACTCCGAGTACGCCGACCAGGCCAGCGACCACGATCCGCAGGTGCTGCGCATCCGGCCGTGAGCCCCGCACCGGGTCACCCCGCGTGACGCTCCCGTCACTCCGCTGGCTCACGTCCGGGGGCCGAATGCCGCCGGGGATGCGGTACTGGGCTCGTAAGAAAAATTCGGCGAGACATAGGGAGTCACCATGCCGAAGTCCCAGAACCGTAAGTCGGGCAACAAGGACCGTGCCGCGGAGCGGCGCGCCGACCAGCGGAAGCCGAAGTCATCGGAGGAGTCCGCTTCCGAGCGGACCCAGGACCTGAAGCGTTCGCGGAATGGCCTGACTGACGCGTGATGGGCCTGTGATGCCCGAGCGGCCGTCGCACCGAAGGTGCGGCGGCCGTTCCGCGTTGCGCCGCCACCCCGGGACATAGCAGCAGTGCTTAACGAATCAGCCAGAACAACTAACTGGACGTGAAATATGAGGCGCCCTCAGACTCCTGGCATGACCCCTGTGACCGATCCCCTCGCCCCCCGGGCGGCCGTATCACCCTTCGGCCGTACCGCGACCGCCATGATCACCCCGTTCACCGCCGACGGCGAGCTCGACACCGACGGCGCGCAGCGGCTCGCCACCCACCTCGTCGACGAAGGCGGCTGCGACGCCCTGGTCCTGAGCGGCACCACCGGGGAGTCCCCGACCACTACGGACGCCGAGAAGGAGGCCCTGCTGCGGGCCGTCGTCGAGGCCGTCGGGGACCGGGCGAGAATCACCGCCGGGGTCGGCACCAGCGACACCCGGCACACCGTCGCACTGGCCCGCGGCGCCGAACGGGCGGGCGCACACGGCCTGTTGGTGGTCACGCCGTACTACTCACGGCCCACCCAGGAGGCCGTCACCCAGCATCTGCGGACGGTCGCGGACGCCACCGGGCTGCCGGTGATGCTCTACGACATCCCGGGCCGCACCGGCACCGCGCTGAGTGCCGCCACCCTGCTGCGGCTGGCCGCCCACCCGCGGATCGCCGCGGTCAAGGACTGCGGCTACGACCTGCTGAAGTCGGCGAAGGTGCTGGCCGCGACGGGCCTGGCCTACTACGCGGGCTGCGACGAGCAGATCCTGCCGCTGCGCGCTATCGGCGGCGCCGGCTGCATCAGCACCGCCGCCAATGCCGCGCCGCGGGCGGTGTGCGCCGTCCTGGACGCCTATGACGCCGGGGACACCGCCGAGGCGGCCCGCCGTCAGCTCGCCCTGGTCCCCCTCATCGAGGCGGTGACCGGCACCGAGACGCCCGGCACGGTCACCGCGAAGGCGCGGCTGAACCACCTCGGCCTGCCCGCGGGACCGGTCCGCGGCCCGCTGCTGGCAGCGGACGCCACGCTCACCAGCCAGCTGGTGGACGCCCTGCGGACGACCCTGGACCGGACGGCGGAGACGGGTACCGCGGTGCCTGCGGGTGTCCCTGGCTAGGCGGGAAGGGTGCGGGCGCCGGGCCGAAACCGCCCTGCGCACCGGGCTGCCCGGGCGCCGCGGCGCCGTGCTGTCCGTACGGCGCCCCGGCCGCGGTCTGCCCGTAGGGCGCGGCCTGAGCCGGCCCGGCCGCGCCCTCGTCCGGCGCCGACGGCTCGCCGGCGTCCGGCACCAGATCCCGTACCAGCAACGTCGCCCCGGCGACCGCACCCGGCATCAGCACCACCGCGACGAAGGGGATCAGGAACAGCAGCACGACGGGGGTGCCGAAGCCGACGGCGAGCCCCTTGCGCCCGCGCAGCAGCCGCAGCCGCTCGCGCACCGGGATCTCCCGGCGCTGCATGGCCACCGAGGTCAGCTCGACGGCGAGGAAGAAGCCGGACACGCAGAAGCCGACGGCGGGGATCACGGTCTGCCCGAGGAACGGCACGAACCCGAGGACGAACAGCAGGATTCCGAAGCCGGCGGCCCGCAGCAGCACATGCACGCTGTCGCGCAGCGCGATCCCGATCTCCTGCCACAGCGGCCGGTCCGGGTCCGGCGGACAGTGCCCCTCGGACTCCTCGACCGTCCGGGACAGGGACTCGTAGAAGGGGTCGCCGATCAGCAGGGTGACGGCGGTGAACGTCAGCACGGAGAGCGTCAGCCCGCCGGCGAACAGCAGGGCCACGAACACCCCGCGCAGCAGCCCCTGCCAGGGCTCACCCCAGCCGTCGGCGAACGGCGTCGCCCAGGCCGCGATGTCGCCGGACCAGAGGGCGAGCGCGGTGAGCACCCCCGCATACAGCACCAGGGCGATCAGCGCCGGAATCAGTCCGAACCCCCACCACCGGCCGTGCTGGGCGACCCAGCGCTGGCCCTTGCCCAGATACCGCATCCCCGCTACAAGATCACGCATGGCGCACAGCCTATCGGCGCCCGCCCGGGCCCGGGACGGCGGCCGCACCGCCGACGGCCCGGCGGGGCGTCCGCCGGGCCGTCGGTGCTGCCGTGTGCGCTCAGTTGTGGCTGTGCAGGACCTCGTTGAGGCCGCCCCAGGTCGCCTTGTTCGGGCGGGCCTCGACGGCGCCGGTGGTGGAGTTGCGGCGGAAGAGGATGTTGTCCGCGCCGGAGAGCTCCAGGGCCTTGACGATCTGGCCGTCGGGCAGGGTGACCCGGGTACCCGCGGTCACATACAGACCGGCCTCGACGACGCACTCGTCACCCAGCGCGATCCCGATGCCCGACTCGGCGCCGAGCAGGCAGCGCTCGCCGACCGAGATGATCTGCTTGCCGCCGCCGGACAGGGTGCCCATGGTGGAGGCGCCGCCGCCGATGTCGGAGCCGTCGCCGATGACCACACCCGCGCTGATCCGGCCCTCGACCATGGAGGTGCCCAGCGTCCCGGCGTTGAAGTTGACGAAGCCCTCGTGCATGACGGTGGTCCCGGCCGCGAGGTGCGCGCCCAGGCGCACCCGGTCGGCGTCCGCGATCCGCACCCCGGCGGGCGCGACGTAGTCGGTCATCCGCGGGAACTTGTCGATGCTGGTGACCTGGAGGTGCAGCCCCTCGGCGCGGGCGTTGAGCCGCACCGTCTCCACCTGGTCGACGGCCACCGGGCCCAGCGAGGTCCAGGCGACGTTGGCCAGCAGGCCGAACACGCCCTCCAGGTTCTGGCCGTGCGGCTTGACCAGCCGGTGGCTGAGCAGGTGGAGGCGCAGATAGGCGTCGTGCGCGTCCAGCGGCTTGTCGTCGAGGGAGGCGATGACCGTACGGACGGCGACGACCTCGACCTGGCGGACCGGGTCGGGACCGATCGCCTTGAGCACGGTGGCGCCCAGCAGCTCGGTGGCGCGCGCGTCGTCGAGGTGCTCGGTGCCGGCCGGTCCGAGGTCCGCGGCGGACGCGGCGACCAGCTCGGGCGCCGGGAACCAGGTGTCGAGAACGGTGCCGTCGGAGGTGACGGTGGCGAGCCCGGCGGCGACGGCGCCGGTGGTACGGGAAGAAGCAGCGGAAGCAGCAGCATCGGTCATGCTCGAAACCTAACCGGAGGGCGCCCGTCGAGGCGAACCGGTCTCAGCGATCGGGCCCGGCCGTACGGTCGCACCACCGGCCTCGTACGACCGCACGAGCCCTGCCGCCCACCCGCCGGCGGTCAGCCCAGCACCCCGGCCAGCCCGTCCCGCACCACCGCGGGTTCGAAGGGCGCGCCGGTCAGCAGATGCTGGAGCAGCAGCCCGTCCGCGAAGGCCACCACGGCGCGCGCGGTCCGCTCGTCGCCGACCCGCCGGCCCAGCAGCCGCACCATCTCGTCCAGGCACTCGGCGGCGATCGGCCGCACCGCCTCGTGCCGCAGCGCCGCCAGATACAGCTCGTACTCCAGCTCCACCCGCGCGCGGTCGCCGGCCAGGGTGTCCGCCACCAGCCCCGCGACCTCCTCGGCCAGCGGCACCGCCGGATCGAGCCCGTCCACCCAGCGCGCGAAGCCGGCCAGCCACTCGCCGTTGACCTGCCGCAGCGCGGCGATCAGCAGCTCGTCCAGGGTCGCGAAGTGGTACGTGGTCGAGCCGAGCGGCACGTCCGCCGCCGCGGCCACCGACCGATGGCTGAGCCCGGCGATCCCCCGCGCGCCGACCACGGCGATCGCCGCGTCGATGATCCGCTGCCGCCGCCCGGGGTCATGGCGCCGCGCCATCAGTGCGCCCCGTCCAGATTCAGCACCACGACCCCGGCGATGACCAGCAGCACCCCGAGCATCTTCAGGGCGCTGGCGCTCTCCCCCAGGAACACCATCCCGATCACGGCGATCAGCGCCGTGCCGACACCGGCCCAGAGGGCGTACGCGGTGCCGACGCTCATCGTTTTCAGCGTCTGCGCGAGCAGGAAGAAGGCGAGGAGGTAGCCCGCCGCGGTACACACCGACGGCCACAGCCTGCTGAAGCCGTCGCTGTATTTCATCGCGGTGGTCGCCAGAACCTCGGACAGGATCGCGCCGGCGAGCGTCAGATAGCCCATGCGTACGAGCGTACACAACGTTGCGTACGGGCGTACATATCCGCGCGGGTCCCGCCACGCGAAACGGCCGTGCCCGCCAGTGGTGGCTGGCGGGCACGGCCGTATCGCTCGGAGATCTCGTCAGACGTTGAAGCCCAGCGCGCGGAGCTGCTCGCGGCCGTCGTCGGTGATCTTGTCCGGGCCCCACGGGGGCATCCAGACCCAGTTGATCTTCAGTTCGTTGACGATGCCGTCCGTGGCGGACTTCGCCTGGTCCTCGATGACGTCGGTCAGCGGGCAGGCCGCGGAGGTCAGCGTCATGTCGATGGTGGCGATATTGGCGTCGTCGACGTGAATCCCGTAGATCAGCCCCAGGTTGACGACATCGATGCCCAGCTCGGGGTCCACGACGTCGTACAGCGCCTCGCGGACCTCTTCCTCGGAGGCCGGCTTGGTGGTGGTCGGGGTGTCGGTCATGCGGTCTTCGCCTCCTCGGAGAGGGCCTTGGCCGTGGCGTCCTTCCAGGCCATCCAGCTGAGCAGGGCGCACTTCACACGCGCCGGGTACTTGGAGACACCGGCGAACGCGACCGCGTCCTCCAGGATCTCCTCCATCGCGTCATCCGGCTCCACCTGACCCTTGGACTGCATCAGCTCCAGGAAGGTCTCCTGGATCTTCTGCGCGTCCCCGAGCTGCTTGCCCACCAGGAGCTCGTTGAGCACCGACGCGCTGGCCTGGCTGATGGAGCAGCCCTGGCCCTCGTAGGACACATCCTCGATCGTGGCGCCGTCGAGCCGCACGCGCAGCGTGATCTCGTCACCGCAGGTGGGGTTGACATGGTGCACCTCTGCGTCGCCGTCCCGAAGACCGCGCCCGTGCGGGTGCTTGTAGTGGTCCAGGATGACGTCCTGGTACATGGAATCCAGCTTCACGGCTCAGTCAGTCCTCGTCCTCATCCGCTGTGCTTGGTCAACCGAAGAAATTGCGGACGTGCTCCAGGCCCTCGACCAAGGCGTCGACCTCGGCGGGGGTGGAGTACAGATAGAACGACGCCCGCGTGGTCGCAGGAATTCCGTAGCGCAGGCAGACCGGCCGTGCGCAGTGGTGGCCCACCCGCACCGCGATGCCCTGCTCGTCCAGCACCTGGCCCACGTCGTGCGGATGGATGTCGCCGAGCGTGAAGGAGAGCGTCGCCCCGCGGTCCTCGGCCGTGCTCGGGCCGATGATGCGCAGGTCGGGGACCTCCAGCAGCCGCTTGACGGCGTACTCGGTGATCGCGTGCTCATGCGCGGCGATGTTGTCCATGCCGATCGAGCTGAGGTAGTCCACGGCCGCACCGAGGCCGACGGCCTGCGCGATCGGGGGCGTACCGGCCTCGAACTTGTGCGGCGCGGGCGCATACGTCGAGGAGTGCATCGAGACGGTCTCGATCATCTCGCCGCCGCCGAGGAACGGCGGGAGGTCCTCCAGCAGCTCCTGGCGTCCCCACAGGACACCGATGCCGGTCGGGCCGCACATCTTGTGGCCGGTGAAGGCCACGAAGTCGGCCTGCAGCGCCTGGACGTCCAGCACCATGTGCGGGGCGGCCTGCGAGGCGTCGATGCAGACCAGCGCGCCGACCTCCTGGGCGCGACGGATGATCGTCTCGACCGGGTTGATGGTGCCCATGATGTTGGAGACCAGCGTGAACGAGACGATCTTCGTCTGCTCGGTGATGATCTCGTCGATGTTGGACAGGTCGAGGCGGCCGTCGTCGGTGATGCCGAACCACTTCAGCTTCGCGCCGGTGCGCTGCGCGAGCAGCTGCCACGGGACGATGTTGGAGTGGTGCTCCATCTCCGTGATGACGATCTCGGTCTCGCGGTCCACGCGGTAGGGCTCATCGGCCCAGCCGAGCATGTTGGCCACGAGGTTGAGCGACTCGGAGGCGTTCTTGGTGAAGATCACCTCGTCGCGGCTCGGCGCGTTGATGAAGGCGGCCACCTTGTCGCGGGCACCCTCGTACAGCGCCGTGGCCTCCTCGGCGAGCACATGCACGCCGCGGTGGACGTTGGCGTTGTGGCGTTCGTAATAGGCGTTCAGGGCGTCGAGGACCTGGCGCGGCTTCTGGGAGGTCGCCGCGTTGTCCAGATACACGATCTTCTTCCCGTCGTGGACCTGACGGTCCAGAAGGGGGAAGTCCTTACGGATCGCCTCTGTGTCGAGGAGGCCCGGCAGCTGTGTCACGCGGTTGCGCCACCCTTCGTGTATGCCTCGTAGCCCTCCGCCTCCAGCTTGTCCGCGAGCTCGGCGCCGCCGGACTCGGCGATCCGGCCGTTGGCGAAGACGTGGACGTGGTCGGGCTTGATGTAGCGCAGGATGCGCGTGTAGTGGGTGATCAGCAAGGTGCCGACCTCGCCCGTCTCGCGGACGCGGTTGACGCCCTCGGAGACGGTCCGCAGGGCGTCGACGTCCAGACCGGAGTCGGTCTCGTCGAGGATCGCGATCGCGGGCTTCAGCAGCTCCAGCTGGAGGATCTCGTGGCGCTTCTTCTCGCCGCCGGAGAAGCCCTCGTTGACGTTGCGCTCGGCGAACGCGGGGTCCATCTGGAGGCGCTCCATGGCCTCCTTGACCTCCTTGACCCACAGCCGCAGCTTGGGGGCCTCGCCGCGGATCGCGGTCGCGGAGGTCCGCAGGAAGTTGGAGACCGAGACGCCGGGCACCTCGACCGGGTACTGCATGGCGAGGAAGACGCCGGCGCGGGCCCGCTCGTCGACGGACATCTCCAGGACGTTCTCGCCGTCGAGGGTGACGGTGCCGCCGGTGATCGTGTACTTGGGGTGACCCGCGAGGGAGTAGGCGAGGGTCGACTTGCCGGAGCCGTTGGGGCCCATGATGGCGTGCGTCTCGCCCTGCTTCACGGTCAGGTCGACGCCCTTCAGGATCTCGCGCGGGCCGTTCTCGGCCTCGACGGAGACGTGCAGGTCGTGGATCTCAAGCGTTGCCATGGGGAACTCAGGACTCCTGGGTGACGGAGACGAGCACGTCGTCCCCTTCGATCTTGACGGGGTAAACGGGGACGGGGCGCGTCGCGGGAAGGCTGTTCGGCTTGCCGGTGCGCAGGTCGAAACTCGAACCGTGCAGCCAGCACTCGATCGAGCAGTCCTCGACCTCGCCTTCCGAGAGGGAGACGTTCGCGTGCGAGCAGATGTCGTTGATCGCGAACACCTCGCCCTCGGTGCGGACCAGCGAGACCGGGACGCCGTCGAGCTCCACCCGCTTGGGGGTGTCCTCCTCCAGCTCACTGAGCGCCGCTGCGCGTACGTACGTCATGCCGCGGACGCTTCCAGCTCGGCCTCGACCTTGCTCATCAGCCGCTCTTCGACGTCCGGCAGACCGATCTGCTGGACCAGCTCGGCGAAGAAGCCGCGGACGACCAGACGGCGGGCCTCGTCGGCCGGGATGCCGCGGGCCATCAGGTAGAACAGCTGCTCGTCGTCGAAGCGGCCGGTCGCCGAGGCGTGGCCGGCGCCGACGATCTCGCCGGTCTCGATCTCCAGGTTGGGCACCGAGTCGACCCGCGCGCCGTCTGTGAGGACGAGGTTGCGGTTGAGCTCGTAGGTGTCCGTACCGGTGGCCGACGCCTGGATGAGGACATCGCCGATCCAGACCGCGTGGGCGTCCTGCCCCTGGAGCGCGCCCTTGTAGACGACGTGGGAGCGGCAGTTGGACGCCTCGTGGTCGACGAAGAGGCGGTGCTCCTGGTGCTGGCCCTGCTCGGTGAAGTACAGACCGTAGAGCTCGGCCTCACCGCCGGGGCCCGCGTAGGTGATGCGCGGGTGCAGCCGGACGAGGTCACCGCCGAAGGTGACCACGACGGACTTGAAGGTGGCGTCCCGGCCGACGAGGGCGTTGTGCTGCCCGACGTGGACGGCGTCGTCGTCCCAGTCCTGGACGGAGACGACGGTCAGCTTGGCGCCGTCGCCGAGGAGGTAGTCGACGTTGGCGCCGAGCACCGCGTCGCCGGTGTGGTCGATGACGACGACCGCCTCGGCGAACGCGCCGAGCTCGACGACCTGGTGGCCGAAGGTCGTACCGCCCTCACCGTGCACGGTGATCCGGATGGGCTCGGAGAGCACGGTCTCCTTGGGGACCGAGACCACCGAGGCCTTCTCGAAGGAGCTGTACGCCTGGGCGGCGACCCGGTCCACGGGCTTGCCGGCCTTGCCGACCCGCGGGTCGGTGCGGTCGACCAGCTCGTGGGTGACG
Source organism: Streptomyces sioyaensis (assembly GCF_004122735.1). GTDB lineage: Bacteria > Actinomycetota > Actinomycetes > Streptomycetales > Streptomycetaceae > Streptomyces > Streptomyces sioyaensis. The sequence continues at coordinate 15,518 of NZ_SDIF01000049.1, forward strand.
CCCTCGGGAGCGGTGATGTCGATCTTCAGGTCGGGACCTGCGGCCACGGCACTGCCGTCGTGCAGGCCCTTCAGGCGCGCGAGGGGCGTGAAGCGCCACTCCTCCTCGCGGCCGTGCGGCACCGGGAAGTCCGCCACGTCGTAGGACGGCGGGGCGCTCATCCTCGTGGCGACGGTGGACTCCGCCGCCACCGCAAGGGAGCCGGTGGTGGTGGAGCCCGCCGGGATGTTCTGAGCCTCAGCCATGGCTGTCGTAGTGCTCGCTTTCTGCAATCAGGGAGTCGGTCGCTGCTGGGGGTGCGGCGTCAGCCGACCGCGCCTTCCATCTGCAGCTCGATCAGCCGGTTGAGCTCCAGGGCGTACTCCATCGGCAGCTCACGGGCGATCGGCTCGACGAAGCCGCGCACGATCATCGCCATGGCCTCGTCCTCCGACAGGCCGCGCGCCATCAGGTAGAAGAGCTGGTCCTCGCTGACCTTGGAGACGGTCGCCTCGTGGCCCATGGAGACGTCGTCCTCGCGGACGTCGACGTAGGGGTAGGTGTCCGAGCGGGAGATGGTGTCCACCAGCAGGGCGTCACACAGCACGTTGGACTTGGAGCCCGCGGCACCCTCGCCGATCTCGACCAGACCGCGGTAGGAGGTGCGGCCGCCGCCTCGCGCCACCGACTTGGAGACGATGTTGGAGGAGGTGTTCGGCGCCATGTGGACCATCTTGGAGCCGGCGTCCTGGTGCTGGCCCTCGCCCGCGAAGGCGATGGACAGGGTCTCGCCCTTGGCGTGCTCGCCCATGAGGTAGACCGCCGGGTACTTCATCGTCACCTTGGAGCCGAGGTTGCCGTCGACCCACTCCATGGTCGCGCCCTCGTAGGCGACGGCACGCTTGGTGACCAGGTTGTAGACGTTGTTCGACCAGTTCTGAATGGTCGTGTAGCGGCAGCGGCCGCCCTTCTTGACGATGATCTCGACGACCGCGGAGTGCAGCGAGTCGGACTTGTAGATCGGCGCCGTGCAGCCCTCGACGTAGTGGACGTAGGCGTCCTCGTCGACGATGATCAGCGTCCGCTCGAACTGGCCCATGTTCTCGGTGTTGATCCGGAAGTAGGCCTGCAGCGGGATGTCGACGTGGACACCCTTCGGCACGTAGATGAACGAGCCGCCGGACCACACCGCGGTGTTCAGCGACGCGAACTTGTTGTCGCCGACCGGGATGACCGTGCCGAAGTACTCCTGGAAGATCTCCGGGTGCTCCTTGAGCGCGGTGTCGGTGTCCAGGAAGAGCACACCCTGCGCCTCCAGGTCCTCACGGATCTGGTGGTAGACGACCTCGGACTCGTACTGCGCGGCGACACCGGCGACCAGGCGCTGCTTCTCCGCCTCGGGGATGCCGAGCTTGTCGTAGGTGTTCTTGATGTCCTCGGGCAGGTCCTCCCAGGAGGCGGCCTGCTGCTCGGTGGAGCGGACGAAGTACTTGATGTTGTCGAAGTCGATGCCCGACAGGTCCGAGCCCCAGTTGGGCATGGGCTTCTTGTCGAACAGCTTCAGGCCCTTGAGGCGGAGCTTGAGCATCCACTCCGGCTCGCTCTTCTTCGCCGAGATGTCGCGGACGACGGCCTCGGAGAGCCCGCGCTTGGCGGAAGCGCCGGCCACGTCGGAGTCGGCCCAGCCGTATTCGTACTTGCCCAGGCCCTCGAGCTCAGGGTGAGCAGTCTCCGTGGGGAGCGTCATGCGGGGTTCCTCCCGGCCGTGCTTGCAGATGCTGTGGTGGTCTTGGTGGTGCGTGGCGTGCGGTGAGCGGCCTTGCCGGCGCCGGCCTTCGGGACGAAGGTCGTGCACACCCCGTCGCCATGGGCGATGGTGGCCAGCCGCTGTACATGGGTCCCCAGCAAACGGGAGAAGACCTCGGTCTCCGCCTCGCACAGCTGCGGGTACTGCTCGGCGACATGGGCGACCGGGCAGTGGTGCTGGCAGAGCTGTTCACCGAGCTGGGGATTGGGCGCGCTGCGCGCCGTAGCAGCGTACCCGTCCGCGGTCAATGCCTTCGCCAGGGCCTCGGTACGGGCCTGCGGCTCGGCGGCCTCGACCTCCTTGCGGTAGCCCTCCGCCTGGGCGGCGAGCCGGGCGCGGGCGAAGGCCGCAACGGCCGCCTCGCCCTTTTCGCCGCCGCCCGCACTCTGCGCGATCCAGCGCAGCGCGTCGGTGGCGAGCTGGTCGTAGGCCTGGTCGAAGGCGTCCCGTCCGCAGTCGGTGAGGGCGAAGGCCCTGGCCGGGCGGCCGCGGCCACGAGTGCCGTAGACCCGCTTCTCGCGGGGCTCGACGACGCCCTCCGCGGCCAGCGCGTCCAGATGGCGGCGGACGGCCGCCTGGGTCAGCTCCAGCCGGAGGGCCAGCTCGGCCGCGGTGGACGGACCGTGGTCGAGGATGGAGCGGGCGACCTTGTTGCGGGTGCCCTGCTGTTCGTCGTGCGGCGCCGCGGGGTGCCCGGCGCCGGCCGCGCGACGCCCGGCCTGCTCGGACTGCTCGGGCGCGGAGGCGGCCGGCCCGGCGGTCTGCTCGGCCGCGGGCCCTTCCTTCTCCTCGCTCGCGTATTTCACAACGCCATTGTTGCGTAATTCGTCAAAGCGATACAAGCCTCGTCCCGATCACGGGCGGGTGGCCTCTATCACTTAGGTTCACCTAATTCAAGCATCCGCCGGAACCCTCGAATGCCCCTCCGACCTGCAACGGGACGAGCCCTGCCGACAGCCGCGGACAAGGGCGCACCAGGGCGCGCGGGCCGGCGGAAATTGTGCGGCCGCGCACCGCCGTCTTGCGTACCCCGGCCCCTTCCGCACCCACGCCCCCGTTGAAGAGCGCCCTGCCACTCTCCGTAGACTGCCCGGCATGCCCAGCACCTCTCCGGGGGGCGCCCCCCGGCCCCCTGGCCGAGAGCCTGCCGTCGAGGTCGTCGGACTGGTCAAGCGCTACGGCACCAAGACCGCCGTGGACGGACTCGACCTGACCGTCGGGCGCGGCGAGGTGACCGCCGTGCTCGGCCCCAACGGCGCCGGCAAGACCACCACCATCGAGACCTGCGAGGGCTACCGCCGCCCGGACGCCGGCCACGTCCGGGTACTGGGCCTGGACCCGGTCGCGGACGCCGCGGCGCTGCGGCCGCGCGTCGGTGTGATGCTGCAGTCCGGCGGCGTCTATGCGGGTGCCCGGGCCGAGGAGATGCTGCGGCACACCGCCACCCTGCACGCCGACCCCCTCGACGTGGGCATGCTGATCGACCGGCTCGGCCTGGGCAGCTGCGGCCGGACGCCCTACCGACGGCTGTCCGGCGGCCAGCAGCAGCGCCTGGCGCTGGCGATGGCCGTGGTCGGCCGCCCCGAGCTGGTCTTCCTCGACGAGCCCACGGCCGGACTCGACCCGCAGGCCCGGCACGCCACCTGGGACCTCGTACGCGAGCTGCGCGCCGACGGCGTCAGCACCGTGCTGACCACCCACTTCATGGACGAGGCCGAGCAGCTCGCCGACGAGGTCGCGATCATCGACGGCGGCCGGGTGATCGCCCACGGCAGCCCGGACGCGCTGTGCCGCGGCGGCGCGGAGAACAGCCTGCGCTTCACCGGCCGCCCCGGCCTCGACCTCGCCTCGCTCCTCAAGGCGCTGCCCGCGGACAGCGCCGCCACCGAGCCGGCCTCCGGCATCTACCGGGTGCACGGCAAGGTCAACCCGCAACTGCTGGCCACCGTCGCCTCCTGGTGCGCCCAGAACGGCGTGATGCCCGACGCGATAGCCGTCGAACGCCACACCCTGGAGGACGTCTTTCTGGAGCTCACCGGCAAGGAGCTGCGCGCATGACCGCCACCGGAGCCGGTGTCGCTTCCGGCACGTTCACCCCGCGGCCCGGCGCGGCGCCGCTGTCCCGGATGATCCGGGCGCAGGCGGCGCTGGAGACCCGGATGCTGCTGCGCAACGGCGAGCAGCTGCTGCTGACCGTCGTCATCCCGACGCTGCTGCTGGTGCTGTTCTCCGCCGTCGACATCGTCGACACGGGGTCCGGGAAGCCGGTGGACTTCCTCGCGCCGGGCGTCCTCGCACTGGCCGTGATGTCCACGGCGTTCACGGGCCAGGCCATCGCCACCGGCTTCGAGCGCCGCTACGGAGTCCTCAAGCGGCTCGCCGTCTCCCCGCTCCCCCGCTGGGCGCTGATGACCGCCAAGACCTGCGCGGTGCTGGTCACCGAGGTCCTGCAGACCGTGCTGCTGACGGTGATCGCGCTCGCGCTGGGCTGGTCCCCGCAGGGCAGCCCGGTGCCGGTGCTGCTGCTTCTCGTCCTCGGTACGGCCGCCTTCTCGGGCCTGGGTCTCCTCATGGCGGGGACGCTGAAGGCAGAGGCGACGCTGGCCGCCGCCAACCTGGTCTTCCTGCTGCTGCTCGTCGGCGGCGGGGTGATCGTGCCGCTGGACAGGTTCCCGGCGGCGGCGCAGTCCGTCCTGCAGTTCCTGCCGGTCTCCGCGCTGTCGGACGGCCTGCGGGCCGTGCTGCAGCACGGCACCGGGATGCCGTGGACCGACCTGGGCATCCTCGCCGTCTGGGCGGTGCTCGGGCTGGGCGCGGCGGCGAAGTTCTTCCGCTGGGAGTAGCCGCCGGCGGGCCGCTGCCCGGCCGCGGAGGTGGCTCCGGGCGGGTCGGGGACCCCTCGTGAAAACTTGCACAAGGACCGTCCTACGATGTCTCCCGTGCCGAACACGCTGAATCCCCTTGAGCTGATCGCCCGCCGCTGGCAGCCGTCCGCCGCCTTCGTGCGGCGGGCCGCGCTGGCCACCGTCGTGATGGCCGTGATCATCGTCGTCACGGGCGGCGCGGTCCGGCTCAGCCAGTCCGGACTGGGCTGCTCGACCTGGCCCAAGTGCACGCCGGACAGCCTGACGCCGACCGCCGCGATGGGCATCAACGGGCTCATCGAGTTCGGCAACCGCATGCTGACCGACGTGCTGTGCGTGGTCATCGGGGTGTTCATCATCGCCGCCCGCGCCCGGAGCCCCCGGCGCCGCTCGCTCACCCGCCTCGGCTGGGCGCAGTTCTGGCTCGTCATGTCCAACGCCGTCATCGGCGGCATCACGGTCCTCACCGGCCTGAACCCGTACATCGTCAGCGCACACTTCCTGGCGGCCACGGGGCTGCTCACGGTCGCCGTCCTGACCTGGAAGCGGGCGGGCGAGGGCGACGAGGAGCCGCACGCCCTGGTCGCGCGGCCGGTGCGGCAGCTGGCCTGGCTGCTGGTGGCGGCGGCCGGCGCGCTCACCGTCATCGGCACCGTCGTCACCGGCGCGGGGCCGCACGCGGGCGACGCCCGCAAGGTCCACCGGATCGCGGTGGACTGGCAGGAGATCACCCAGCTGCATGTCGACTTCGTCTACATCGTCATCGGCCTGACCGTCGCCCTGTGGTTCACGCTGCGCGCCGTCGCGGCACCGGCCGCGCCGCGCCGCAGGGTCCTGGAGCTGCTCGGCTGCCTCGCCGCGCAGGGCGTCGTCGGCTATGTCCAGTACTTCACGGGCCTGCCCGAATTCGTCATCGGGGTGCACATGCTGGGCTCGGCCCTGGTGTGGATCTGTGTGCTGCGGGTTGCCATGTCGCTGCGCGACCGCGGTGCGCTCCCGGAGGGCGAGCCCGGCGTGCCCGCCCCCGCGGGCGAGCACGAGGCGACCGGTTCTCAGATGGCCGGCGCGTCCAGCCGGTAGACCCGGCGTGCGGTCCCCGACCCCACCATCTCCGTGATCCGCCGCCCGTCCTCGGCGCCGCACAGCCCCTCGTCGGTCCACTCCCGTACGAGCCGGCCCATGGCGCGGACGAAGAACCGGGCGCCGGTGACGTACAGCTCGGGCAGCCCGCGGGCGCCGGAGGAGAACAGCAGCTTGCCGAACGGCGCCTGACCCAGCGTCTCCTCGGGGCGGGGCCCGGCGTCCGCATACACATGGGCGTGCAGCGCGGCGAGCTGCGCGGCCCGCCGGTGGTGCGGCGCGGCCGGCAGCAGGACGAGAGCCGAGCCGATGCCGGCCGTGGCCCGCAGGAACGCCGCCAGCGGCTGCGGATCGGTGCAGTGCAGCTGCACCGGCAGACCGGTCGCCACCGCGCTCCACAGCAGATGCCGGACGAGTGCGGGCTCGCCGAGCCGCTGCCCGGGGCGGCGGCCGCGCAGCCAGCGGTCCGCGGCGCGCCGTACCTCACCGGCCTCCGGGGCGTGTGCGTCGCAGTGGGTGGCGCCGGAGGCGAAGGCGGTGGCGTGCTGGGCGGCGGCGTAGAGGGCCTCGGCGGTGTAGCCGATGAAGGAGTCGACGCTGCCGGAGGTGTCGGCGACCTGCTCGGCGAGCGGTTCGAGCCGGACGACCTCGTGGGCCGGGGCCTCGGCGGCGGTGGCGAGTTCGGTGGCCGAGGTCAGCTCGCTGGGGGTGCCGGCCTCCAGCAGGAACGTGCCGATGCCGCAGCCGCGCAGCAGTATCCGTCCGGCGCGGTAGGCCCCGACCTCGCGCCTGCGGGCGAGGTAGCGGGCGGGCGGGCAGTGCGGTTCCAGGCCGAGCAGCGGGGGGCACCAGCGGCGTATCGCCAGGCCGGTGACGCTGTCGAAGTAGCTGGTGCCGGCGGGTGCCGGGCCCTGGGCGCCGACCGCGGCGGCGAGGTGGCTCTCGAAGGAGCCGAGGCCGAGCTCGCCGTGCACCGCGCCGTGGCTGTACTGATCGATGAGCGGTGGAGATCCGTCCATCCGCCCCTCCTCGCCGTGAGCCCGCCGGGCGTGGCCGGAGCGCCGCGCCCGGTGAACCTAACGGCCGAGGTGGTGGTGAGGTAGCGGGCTCCGCTTCCGGCGTGCGCTCCGGCGCACGGCGCCCGGGCACCGGCCGTCAGCCGTTGGCCGGGCCGCCCACCTGGATGCCCGCCATCCGGGACCACTCGTAGCGGCCGGTACGGACCCGGGCGGCGAGGTCGCCGTCGAAGTCCTCCTGGAGCGTGAGGCCGGCCTGCTCGGCGGCCGCCTTGGCGGATTCGGCGGTGTCCGCGACGAGATTGCCCCACTCGCCGTTGGCCCCGACGAGGGCGATCCGGATGCGGCCGCGGCCGATGTGCGCGAGCTGGCCTTCGGCGCTGCCGCCATGGGTGGCGGCGAAGGCGCGGATCTCCTTGGCGAGCCTGGCCGTGCGCCGGCCGGCCCGCTTTCCGGCCGCTGCGCCGGCCACCGTCTCCACCTGCTCGTCCGCCTGCTGGGTGTCTGCCATGAACAGCATGCTACCCGCGAGTACTGGTCTTTGTGGGGGTGATCCCCCACACCCCTCAGCGAAGGAAGGGATCCACGGCGACGGCGACGAACAGCAGCGACACATAGGTGATGGACCAGTGGAACAGCCGCATCTCCTTGAGCTTGGCGCCCGTGATCCCGGCCTTGGCGCGGGACTGCAGACCGTGCGCCTCCTTGAGCCAGAGGGCGCCGCAGACGAGCGCGACCGCGGTGTAGAACCAGCCGGTGTAGCCCAGCGGCTGGAGCAGCAGGGAGACGGCCACCATCACCCAGCTGTAGGCGACGATCTGGCGCGCGACGACCTTGTTGCCCGCGACGGCCGGCAGCATCGGCACACCGACCCGCTCGTAGTCGTCCTTGACCTTCATCGACAGCGGCCAGTAGTGCGGCGGCGTCCAGAAGAAGATGACCAGGAAGAGGACGAACGAGGCCCAGGAGACCGAGTTCGTCACCGACGACCAGCCGATGAAGACCGGCATGCAGCCCGCGATACCGCCCCAGACGATGTTCTGGCTGGTGCGCCGCTTGAGGATCATCGTGTAAACGACGACGTAGAAAAGCAGCGCACCGAGCGACAGCATCGCCGACAGCGGGTTGACGAGGAACCAGAACCAGGCGGTGGAGCCGACCGCGAGGGCGGTCGCGAACACCAGGCACTCGCGCGGCGAGACCATGCCGGTGACCAGCGGCCGCTGGGACGTGCGGTCCATCAGCGCGTCGATGTCACGGTCGAGGTACATGTTGAAGGCCGCGGCGCCGCCGGCGGAGAGGTAGCCGCCGACGCAGGTCTCCAGGACGAGCCACAGATCGGGCACGCCCTTGGCCGCCAGGAACATCACCGGCACCGTGGTCATCAGCAGCAGCTCGATGACCCGTGGCTTGGTCAGCGCCACGAATGCCTTGACCCGGGCCCCGAACGGCCGGTCACCGGGACTTCTGGGGAGCTGAGAACGCTTGCCCTCAGCCTTGTGGGCGTGGGCGGTGCCCCCACCCGCAGGACGGGATTCGACGGCCGTCACGCACACCCCTGGAAGTAACATCAGCGGCCTCTGCCGCGGAAGAGATAAGGCCTGCAAGCTCCTTCGGCGGTATCGACCCGTACGGAAGGGCTTGCGCGTACCACGCCACTTTAGACGTTGGCCATTCGGCGATCTTCGCGGGGGTGGGGTCGTGTTGGGCGCCGGGGCGCGGGAGCTCCCGGGCACGTTTCCGCGCCCGTTCACCCGGCGTTCGGGAGGCGAACCGGACCGGTGCCCGGCAGTCTGGTCGTATGGCCGTCCGGGCCGGGAAGGCACGTGGTCCCGATGTGGTTGCCCGGAGCGACTGCCGGCACGCCCCGCGCCCACCGACTGAGCGCCGGAAACTTCGACTGAGCGTCGAAAAGACGCACGCACTTGCGGGGGTAGGCTCGACACCGCCTGGCGGGCACACCGTCCGCGGCATTCGACATGTGGAGAGGAGCCCTGACTCAGGGTGAGCACCAAGCCGACCACCACAGATCTCGAGTGGACCGAACTGGACCAGCGTGCGGTGGATACCGTCCGTGTCCTGGCCATGGATTCCGTGCAGAAGGTCGGTAACGGCCATCCCGGTACGGCCATGAGCCTGGCGCCGGCCGCCTATCTTCTCTTCCAGAAGCTGATGCAGCACGACCCGGCGGACGCGAACTGGACCGGCCGCGACCGGTTCGTCCTCTCCGCGGGCCACTCCAGCCTGACCCTCTACATCCAGCTCTACCTCGCCGGCTACGGCCTGGAGCTGGACGACCTGAAGGCGTTCCGCACCTGGGGCTCGAAGACCCCCGGCCACCCCGAGTACGGCCACACCACCGGCGTGGAGACCACGACCGGTCCGCTGGGCCAGGGGGTCGCCAACGCGGTCGGCATGGCGATGGCGTCGCGCTACGAGCGCGGCCTGTTCGACCCGGACGCGGCGGAGGGCACCTCGCCCTTCGACCACACCATCTACTGCATCGCCGGCGACGGCTGCCTCCAGGAGGGCATCTCCGCCGAGGCCTCCTCCCTGGCGGGCCACCAGAAGCTCGGCAACCTCATCCTGCTGTGGGACGACAACCACATCTCCATCGAGGGTGACACCGAGACCGCGGTCTCCGAGGACACCGTCAAGCGCTACGAGGCCTACGGCTGGCACGTCCAGCGGGTCGCGCAGCTGCCCAACGGCGACCTGGACCCGGTCGGTCTGGCCAGGGCCCTGGAGGCCGCCAAGGCCGAGACCGGGCGCCCGTCGTTCATCGCGATGCGCTCGATCATCGCCTGGCCGGCCCCGCACGCCCAGAACACCGAGGCCGCGCACGGCTCGGCGCTGGGCGAGGAAGAGGTCGCGGCCACCAAGCGCGTCCTGGGCTTCGACCCCGAGAAGTCCTTCGACATCGGCGACGAGGTGCTCAAGCACACCCGCGGCGCCCTCGACCGCGGCCGGGACGCCAAGAAGGAGTGGGAGAAGTCCTTCGCCGCCTGGCGCACCGCCAACCCGGAGCGCGCCGCGGAGTTCGACCGGATCGCCGCGGGCGAGCTGCCCGAGGGCTGGGAGGACCACCTCCCGGCGTTCGAGACCGGCAAGTCCGTGGCCACCCGCGCCGCGTCCGGCAAGGTGCTGCACGCCCTCGGCGCGGTGATCCCGGAGCTGTGGGGCGGCTCGGCCGACCTGGCCGGCTCGAACAACACCACGATCGACAAGACCTCCTCGTTCCTCCCGGCGGACAACCCGCTGCCGGAGGCCGACCCCTACGGCCGCACGATCCACTTCGGCATCCGTGAGCACTCCATGGCCGCGGAGATGAACGGCATCACGCTGCACGGCAACACCCGTGTCTACGGCGGCACGTTCCTGGTGTTCTCCGACTACATGCGCAACGCCGTCCGGCTCTCCGCGCTGATGCACCTTCCGGTGACGTACGTGTGGACGCACGACTCCATCGGTCTGGGCGAGGACGGCCCGACCCACCAGCCGGTCGAGCACCTGGCCTCGCTGCGCGCCATCCCGGGCCTGAACATCGTCCGCCCGGCCGACGCCAACGAGACCGCCATCGCCTGGCGCGAGATCCTCAAGCGCTGGACGAAGGAGTACGGCGTGGGGGCCCCGCACGGCCTCGCGCTGACCCGTCAGGGTGTGCCGACGTACCCGGCCAACGAGGATGCCGCCAAGGGCGGTTACGTGTTGTTCGAGGCCGAAGGGGCCGACGGGGACGCCGCACCGCAGGTCGTGCTGATCGGCACGGGCTCCGAGGTGCAGCTCGCCGTCGCCGCGCGCGAGCAGCTGCAGGCCGAGGGCATCCCCACCCGTGTGGTGTCGATGCCGTCGGTCGAGTGGTTCGACCAGCAGGACCAGACGTACCGCGACCGTGTGCTTCCCCCGTCCGTGAAGGCCCGTGTCGCCGTCGAAGCCGGCATCGGTCTGACCTGGCACCGTTTTGTCGGTGACGCCGGGCGCATCGTCTCCCTGGAGCACTTCGGTGCCTCGGCCGACGGCAAGGTCCTCTTCCGCGAGTTCGGCTTCACCGCCGACGCGGTCGCCGCCGCCGCCCGGGAATCGCTGGAAGCCGCCGCGCGCTGACGCCCGTACACAACAAGTAGGAGATGCAGAACCCATGACAGACGCACTCAAGCGCCTCTCCGACGAAGGCGTCGCGATCTGGCTGGACGACCTGTCGCGCAAGCGCATCACGTCCGGCAACCTCGCAGAGCTGATCGACCAGCAGCATGTCGTCGGTGTCACGACGAACCCGTCGATCTTCCAGAAGGCGATCTCCGCGGGCGACGGCTACCAGCAGCAGGTCGCCGACCTCGCCGCCCGCAAGGTCACCGTCGAGGAAGCCATCCGCATGATCACGACGGCGGACGTCCGCGACGCCGCCGACATCCTGCGCCCGGTCTTCGACGCCACCGGCGGCCAGGACGGCCGGGTCTCCATCGAGGTCGACCCCCGCCTGGCGCACAAGACCGTGCCGACCATCGCCGAGGCCAAGCAGCTGGCCTGGCTGGTGGACCGTCCGAACACGCTGATCAAGATCCCGGCCACCAAGGCGGGCCTCCCGGCGATCACCGAGGTCATCGGCCTGGGCATCAGCGTCAACGTCACGCTGATCTTCTCGCTGGAGCGTTACCGCGAGGTCATGGACGCCTACCTCGCGGGCCTGGAGAAGGCCAAGGCCGCGGGCCTGGACCTGTCCCTGATCCGTTCGGTGGCGTCGTTCTTCGTCTCCCGTGTGGACACCGAGATCGACAAGCGCCTGGAGAAGCAGGGCTCGGACGAGGCCAAGGCCCTCAAGGGCAAGGCCGCGCTGGCCAACGCCCGGCTGGCCTACCAGGCCTACGAGGAGATCTTCTCCTCGGAGCGCTGGGCCGCTCTCGACAAGGCCGGCGCCCACAAGCAGCGTCCGCTGTGGGCCTCGACCGGCGTCAAGGACCCGGACTTCAAGGACACGCTGTACGTGGACGAGCTGGTCGCCCCGGGCACGGTCAACACCATGCCGGAGGCCACCCTGGAGGCCACCGCCGCCCGCGGTGAGATCACCGGTGACACCGTCCGCGGCCGGTACGACGCGGCCAAGGCCGACCTCGACGCGATCGCGGAGCTCGGGATCTCGTACGACGATGTCGTGCAGGTCCTGGAGGACGAGGGCGTGGAGAAGTTCGAGGCCTCCTGGATTGACCTGCTCAAGTCGACCGAGGCGGAGCTCAAGCGCCTCGCTCCCTCGGAGGGCTGATCTCCTTTGTCCGATGCACGCGGAGCCAACCCGCTTCGTGACCCCGCAGACCGACGGCTCCCGCGTATCGCGGGGCCGTCGGGCCTGGTCATCTTCGGTGTCACGGGCGATTTGTCCCGTAAAAAGCTGATGCCTGCCGTCTACGACCTGGCCAACCGCGGTCTGCTCCCGCCGGGTTTCTCGCTCATCGGGTTCGCCCGTCGCGAGTGGGAGCACGAGGACTTCGCGCAGGAGGTGTACGAGGCGGTCAAGCAGCACTCCCGTACGCCGTTCCGCGAGGAGGTCTGGCAGCAGCTGGTCCAGGGCTGCCGCTTCGTCCAGGGCACCTTCGACGACGACGACGCCTTCGACACGCTCAAGCAGACGATAAACGAGCTCGACAAGGCCCAGGGCACCGGCGGCAACTTCGCCTTCTACCTCTCGGTGCCGCCGAAGTTCTTCCCCAAGGTCGTCCAGCAGCTGAAGAAGCACGGGCTGGCCGACCAGAAGGAGGGCTCCTGGCGCCGCGCCGTCATCGAGAAGCCCTTCGGTCACAACCTGGAGAGCGCCCAGGAGCTCAACCGGATCGTCCACGACGTCTTCCCGACGAACGAGGTCTTCCGGATCGACCACTACCTGGGCAAGGAGACGGTCCAGAACATCCTGGCGCTGCGGTTCGCCAACACGATGTTCGAGCCGCTGTGGAACCGCAGCTATGTCGACCACGTCCAGATCACCATGGCCGAGGACATCGGCATCGGCGGCCGGGCCGGCTACTACGACGGCATCGGCGCCGCCCGGGACGTCATCCAGAACCACCTCCTCCAGCTGCTCGCGCTGACCGCCATGGAGGAGCCGTCCTCCTTCGAAGCGGACGCGCTGGTCGCCGAGAAGACCAAGGTGCTGGGCGCGGTCAAGATCCCCAAGGATCTCGGCAAGGAGACCGTCCGGGGGCAGTACGCGGCGGGCTGGCAGGGCGGCGAGAAGGCCGTCGGCTACCTGGAGGAAGACGGCATCGACCCCAAGTCGAAGACCGACACCTACGCCGCGATCAAGCTGCAGATCGACAACCGCCGCTGGGCGGGCGTCCCCTTCTATCTGCGCACCGGCAAGCGCCTGGGCCGCCGGGTCACCGAGATCGCGGTGGTCTTCCAGCGCGCCCCGCACTCCCCCTTCGACCACACCGCCACCGAGGAGCTGGGGCAGAACGCCCTGGTCATCCGGGTGCAGCCGGACGAGGGCGTGACCGTGCGGTTCGGTTCGAAGGTGCCCGGCACCTCGATGGAGGTGCGGGACGTCTCGATGGACTTTGCCTACGGCGAGTCCTTCACGGAGTCCAGCCCCGAGGCGTACGAGCGCCTGATCCTGGACGTTCTGCTGGGTGACGCCAACCTCTTCCCGCGGCTGGAGGAGGTCGAACAGTCCTGGCGGATCCTCGACCCGATCGAGGTGTACTGGGAGAAGCACGGCAAGCCCGCGCAGTATCCGGCGGGCACCTGGGGTCCCACCGAGGCGGACGAAATGCTCGCACGAGACGGACGGAGCTGGCGCCGGCCATGAAGATCGATCTGACGGAAACCACGTCCAGCAAGATCAACAAGGCGCTGGTCCAGGGCCGTCGCGCCGTCGGCACGCCCGCCATCGGCATGGTGCTCACCCTCGTCATCGTCACCGACGAGGAGAACGCCTACGACGCCCTCAAGGAGGCCACCGAGGCGTCGCGTGAGCACCCCTCCCGCACCCTCGTCGTCATCAAGCGGGTCAGCCGGTCGCCGCGCGACCGCGCCAAGGCCCGCCTGGACGCCGAGGTGCGGGTCGGCACGGACGCCGGCACCGGCGAGACGGTCATACTCCGGCTCTACGGCGAGGTCATCGACCACGCCCAGTCCGTGGTGCTGCCGCTGCTGCTGCCGGATGCCCCGGTCGTGGTCTGGTGGGCGGTCAACGCCCCGCTGGACCCCGCCAAGGATCCGCTCGGTGCGCTGGCCCAGCGCCGGGTCACCGACGCCTACGCCGCCGAGCAGCCCGTCCGGGAGCTGTCCGCCCGCGCGGAGAGCTACACGCCGGGCGACACCGATCTGTCCTGGACGCGGATCACGCCGTGGCGCTCGATGCTGGCGGCGGCGCTCGACCAGGCCCCGTGCACGGTCAGCTCGGCCGAGGTCGAGGGCGAGGAGTTCAACCCCAGCTGCGAGTTGCTCGCCATGTGGCTGGCCGACCGGCTGAAGGTTCCGGTCACCCGCAAGGTGTCCGGCGGCCCCGGCCTGACCGCCGTACGGATGGAGTCCAGCATCGGCTCGATCGTGCTGGACCGCCCGGACGGCTCGCTGGCCACGCTCTGCACGCCCCACCAGCCGGACCGCGCGGTGGCGCTCAAGCGGCGGGACACCGCGGAGCTGCTCGCCGAGGAGCTGCGCCGGCTCGACCCGGACGACATCTACGCCGCCGCGCTCAAGTACGGCGTGGACCGGCTCGGTGAGGGCAAGGACTCCGCACCGGCGGCCGGGGAGCCGGCGGCGGCCGGGAGCGCCACGGCCAAGCCCGCGGCGAAGAAGGCGCCCGCCAAGAAGGCGGCCGCCAAGTGAGTGCTCCGCAGGTTGTCGTCCACCGCGACAAGGAGCTGATGGCCAAGGCGGCGGCGGCCCGGCTGATCACCAAGATCGTGGATGCCCAGGCCGCCCGCGGCTCCGCATCCGTGGTGCTGACCGGCGGGCGCAACGGCAACGGGCTGCTCGCGGCCGTCGCCGAGGCGCCCGCGCGGGACGCGGTGGACTGGACCCGGCTCGATCTGTGGTGGGGCGACGAGCGGTTCGCTCCGGACGGCGATCCTGAGCGCAACTACACCCAGGCCCGGGAGGTGCTGCTGGACAGCGTCCCGCTGAATCCGGCCCGGGTGCATCCGATGCCCCCGTCGGACGGCCGGTACGGCAAGGACGCCGACGCCGCCGCCGAGGCGTACGCGGACGAACTCGCCGCCGCCGCGGGGCCCGAGGACCACGGCCCGGTGCCGTCCTTCGACGTGCTGCTGCTGGGCGTCGGCCCGGACACCCATGTCGCCTCGCTCTTCCCGGAGCTGCCGGCCGTCTACGAGCAGGAGCGGACGGTGGTCGGCGTGCACGGTGCGCCGAAGCCGCCGCCGACCCGTACCTCGCTGACCCTGCCCGCGATCCGCGCGGCGCGGGAGGTCTGGCTGCTGGCGGCCGGCGCGGACAAGGCCAACGCCGCGGCCATCGCCCTGTCCGGCGCCGGCGAGGTCCAGGCTCCGGCGGCCGGTGCCCGCGGCCGCAGCCGGACGCTGTGGCTGCTGGACGAGGCGGCGGCGGCACAGCTGCCGCGCGGGCTCTATCCGCCGGCCTCGGCCTGAGCGGTCCGTCCCGAACGGTCCGGCCCGGCAGCAGAAGGCCCCGCACCCCTCCCAGGGAGTGCGGGGCCTTCGGCGTCACGGCAGCGCGCCGGCGGGACCCTTCCGGATCAACGCCCGCGCAGTGCACGGTACTTGGCGACCAGACCGGCCGTCGAGGCGTCCAGCCCCGGCACCTCCGCGCCGTCGGTCAGCGCCGGCTCGACCCGCTTGGCCAGGACCTTGCCCAGCTCCACGCCCCACTGGTCGAAGGAGTCGATGTTCCAGACCGCGCCCTGGACGAACACCTTGTGCTCATAGAGCGCGATCAACTGGCCCAGCACGGACGGGCTGAGCTCCTTGGCCAGGATGGTGGTGGTGGGGCGGTTGCCCGGGAAGGTCTTGTGCGGGACCAGTTCCTCGGCCACGCCCTCGGCCCGCACCTCGTCCGGCGTCTTGCCGAAGGCCAGCGCCTGGCCCTGGGCGAAGAGGTTGGCCATCAGCAGGTCGTGCTGGGGCACCAGGCCGGGCTGCAGATCGGCGACCGGCTCGGCGAAGCCCAGGAGGTCGGCCGGGATCAGCTTGGTGCCCTGATGGAGCAGCTGGTAGTAGGCGTGCTGACCGTTGGTGCCCGGCGTGCCCCAGACGACGGGGCCGGTCTGCCAGGTGACCCGGTGTCCCTCACGGTCCACCGACTTGCCGTTGGACTCCATGTCCAACTGCTGGAGATACGCGGTGAACTTGGAGAGGTAGTGGCTGTAGGGCAGCACGGCGTGGGACTGGGCGTCCCAGAAGTTGCCGTACCAGATGCCCAGCAGGCCCAGCAGCAGCGGGGCGTTCTCGTGGAGCGGGGCGGAGCAGAAGTGCTCGTCGACGAGGTGGAAGCCGGCCAGCATCTCGCGGAACCGCTCGTGGCCGATCGCGACCATCAGCGACAGGCCGATGGCGGAGTCGAAGGAGTAACGGCCGCCGACCCAGTCCCAGAACTCGAACATGTTGTCCGGGTTGATGCCGAACTCCGTCACCTTCTCGGCGTTGGTCGACAGCGCCACGAAGTGCTGGGCGACGGCCGCTCCCCCTTCGGCGCCCAGCCCGCTCAGCAGCCAGTCGCGGGCCGACGTGGCATTGGTGATGGTCTCGATGGTGGTGAAGGTCTTCGAGGCGATGATGAACAGCGTCTCGGCCGGGTCCAGATCGCGGACCGCCTCGTGCAGATCGGCACCGTCCACATTGGAGACGAAGCGGAACTGCATGTCCCGGTGGGTGTAGGCACGCAGCGCCTCGAACGCCATCGCCGGGCCCAGGTCGGAGCCGCCGATACCGATGTTGACGACGGTCTTGATGCGCTTGCCGGTGTGGCCCTTCCAGTCGCCCGAGCGGACCCGGTCGGCGAAGGTGCCCATCTTCGTCAGGACGGACTGCACCGCGGGGGTGACGTTCTCCCCGTCGCTCTTGATGACCGCCGAGCCGGGCGCGCGCAGCGCGGTGTGCAGCACGGAGCGCTGCTCGGTGATGTTGATCTTTTCGCCGCGGAACATCGCGTCCCGCAGCTCCGCCACGCCGGCCGCCGTGGCGAGTTCGCCCAGCAGCCGCAGCGTCTCGTCGGTGACCAAGTGCTTGGAGTAGTCGAGGTGCAGCTCGCCCACCTGGAGGGTGTAGCGCTCGGCGCGCCCCGGATCCCGCTCGAACAGCTCGCGCAGATGCACCTTCCCCAGCTGCTCGCGGTGCTTGCCCAGCGCGGTCCACTCGGGCAACTGGTCGAGCCTGCTGCGGCCTTCTGCGTTCATCTCGGACATCTGCCTTCTTCGTCTCGTAGCGGCCCCGCCGTCTCCCAACCTAATTGATCAGCGCGCGGTAGGAGGTATCTGTCCACCGCCGGACGAGGCGCTGTCGGCGGCCTGAAGAACAGGTATCGGCGCACCGGCACCCAGCTCGTCATCCCGCCCCGTCCGCATCGTGCGCATACGGAAAACGGTACGGGCGACCACTGACAGTCGCCCCCGAGCGGCCGCCGCATCCGCCGCCCCCACTGCGCCCGGAGTTGACCGGCCGACCCACGAGGGCGCACCTACGCGGCCGGCCCGGCCGGAGGGTGCTGTCCCCTCCGGCCGGGCCGGCCGGTGTGTGGTGCTCCGTCAGATCTCGCCGCGGAGCTTGGCGAGCGCCTCCGCGAGGATCGCCTCACCGTCGGCGTCGCTGCGGCGCTCCCGGACATAGGCGAGGTGGGTCTTGTACGGCTCGGTGCGCGGCGGGTCCGGCGGGCTTTCCCGGTCCTTGCCTGCCGGGAAACCACAGCGCGGGCAGTCCCAGGTGTCCGGAACCTGCGCATCGCCGGCGAAGCTGGGCTGCGTCTCGTGCCCATTGGAGCACCAGAAGGAGATGCGGGTGCGCGGCGCGGACTCGCCGCGCTCGGCCTCCCCCATCGGCCCCGCCCCGACCCGACTTCCTCGGATCGCGTTGCCACTTGCCACGGTCGTAACTCCCTGCGTAATGGTGCTGCACAGCCTCTCGCAGCAGCTGCGCTGCGGAACGCCCCAGTCTACGTAAGGCCCAACGCGCGTCCAGTGGCTGGAGTTACCCGTCCGAGGACGCCACCCTCATGATAGGCCGCGCCTCCGACGCCTTGTCAGTTGCCGAGCTTCATCAGGATGCCGAGCACGACGATGCAGGCGAACCACAGCAGACCGACCACGATGGTGATGCGGTCGAGGTTACGCTCGGCGACCGAGGAGCCACCGACCGAGGACTGCATGCCGCCACCGAACATGTCGGACAGGCCGCCGCCCTTTCCCTTGTGCATGAGCACCAGCATCATCAGCAGCAGGCTGAAGACGATGAGGGCGATCGAGAACCCGATGACCACGGCTGGACCAACTCTCTAGGACTGACGGACGGACGTATGGATCAATATCTGTGGAACAGATGGTGCGGGGCCGGGGTCGGCGCTGCTGCACCGGTCCCGGCCCCGACAGGGTACGACGAGGGCTCCCCCTCGTCATAGCGGCTACTGGTCGCGGAAGCGGACGATCTTCACAAATTCGTCGGCGTCCAGCGCCGCGCCACCGATCAGCGCGCCGTCGACGTCGGGCTGCGCCATGATCGCGGCGACGTTGCCGGACTTGACGGAGCCGCCGTACTGGATGCGGACCTTGTCGGCCAGCTCCTGGCTGTAGAGCTCCGCGAGGCGGCCGCGGATGGCACCGCAGACCTCCTGCGCGTCCTCGGGGGTGGCGACCTCGCCGGTGCCGATGGCCCACACCGGCTCGTAGGCGATCACGATCGTCTCGGCCTGCTCGGCCGGGATGTCCGCCAGACCGCCGTCGACCTGGGCGAGGGTGTGCGCGACCTGGTTGCCGGCCTTGCGCACGTCCAGGCCCTCGCCGACGCACAGGATCGGGGTGAGGCCGTGCTTGAACGCGGCCTTGACCTTGGCGTTGCAGATCTCTTCGTTCTCACCGTGGTACTGGCGGCGCTCGCTGTGGCCGATGGCCACGTACGCGCACTTGAGCTTGGCCAGCATCGGGCCGGAGATCTCACCGGTGTAGGCACCGAAGTCGTGCGCGGAGATGTCCTGGGCGCCGTACTTGATCTTGAGCTTGTCGCCGTCGACCAGCGTCTGCACCGACCGCAGGTCGGTGAAGGGCGGCAGGACCGCGACCTCTACGGCGTCGAAGTCCTTGTCGGCGAGGGCGAAGGCGAGCTTCTGGACGTGTGCGATGGCCTCAAGGTGGTTGAGGTTCATCTTCCAGTTGCCCGCCATCAGCGGGGTGCGGTCAGTCACGATGTTCAGTCCTCCAGAGCGGCGAGGCCGGGGAGCGTCTTACCTTCGAGGTATTCGAGGCTGGCGCCGCCGCCGGTCGAGATATGGCCGAAAGCATTCTCGTCGAAGCCCAGCAGCCGGACCGCGGCGGCACTGTCACCGCCGCCGACGACGGTGAAGGCGTCCGAGTCCAGCAGGGCCTGCGCGACGGCCTGGGTGCCGCCCGCGTAGTCCGGGTGCTCGAAGACGCCCATCGGGCCGTTCCAGAAGACCGTGCCCGCGTCGGCGAGCTTCGCGGCGTAGAGCTCACGGGTCTTCGGGCCGATGTCCAGGCCCTCCTTGTCGGCCGGGATGGCGTCCGCGGCGACGGTGTCGGGGTGAGCCGGGGCCTTGGTCTTCAGGTCCGGGAACTCGGACGCCACCAGGACGTCGACGGGGAGGACGAACTCCACGCCGCGCTTCTCGGCCCGCGCCAGGTACTCCAGGCAGGCCGGGACCTGGTCTTCCTGGAGCAGCGAGATGCCGACCTCGTGGCCCTTGGCCTTGAGGAAGGTGTAGGCCATCCCGCCGCCGACCAGGATGCGGTCGGCCTTCTCGATCAGCTGGTCGATGACGGCGAGCTTGTCGGAGACCTTGGCCCCGCCGAGCGCGACGGCGTACGGGCGCTTGACGTCCTCGGTGAGCTTCTTCAGGACGCCGACCTCGGTGGCGATCAGGTCGCCGGCGGCGTGCGGAAGGCGCTTCGGCAGGTCGTAGACGGAGGCGTGCTTGCGGTGCACGGCGCCGAAGCCGTCGCCCACGTACAGGTCGGCGAGGGCGGCGAGCCGGTCGGCGAACGCGCCGCGCTCGGCGTCGTCCTTGCTGGTCTCGCCCGCGTTGAAGCGGAGGTTCTCCAGCACGGCGACCTGGCCGTCCGCCAGGCCGGCGGTCACGGACGCGGCGGACTCGCCGACCGTGTCGGTCGCGAACGCCACGTCCTGGCCGAGGATTTCACCCAGCCGTGCGGCCGCGGGGGCCAGCGAGAAGGCCGGGTCCGGGGCGCCCTTGGGACGGCCCAGGTGGGAGGCGACGATCACCTGGGCGCCGCGCTCGACGAGCTTGGCGATCGTCGGGGCGACGGCGCGGATCCGGCCGTCGTCGGTAATGGTGGTGCCGTCCAGCGGCACGTTCAGGTCGGCGCGGACAAAGACGCGCTTGCCCGCTACCTGAAGGTCGTCGATCGTCTTCATGAGGAGTGACTCCATCACATGGGTCGGTAGGTCGCGGAACGGGGCCCGTACGACGCTTCCTCGCGTCGTACGAGCCCCGTCCTCACATCTCGCGGTGCCTCGGGTGTGAACCAGAGATCAGAGCTGGCCGCCGACGAAGGTGGTCAGGTCCACCAGGCGGTTGGAGTAGCCCCACTCGTTGTCGTACCAGCCGACGACCTTGACCTGCTTGCCCTGGGACATCGTCAGCTTCGAGTCGAAGGTGCAGGAGGCCGGGAAGTTCACGATGTCCGAGGAGACGATCGGGTCCTCGGTGTACTCGAGAATGCCCTTGAGCTGGCCCTCGGCGGCCTTCTGGAAGGCGGTGTTGATCTCGTCCTTGGTGACCTCGCGGTCCAGCTCCAGGACCAGGTCGGTGACGGAGCCGGTGGGGACCGGCACGCGCATGGCGATGCCGTCCAGCTTGCCCTTGAGCTGCGGGAGGACCAGGGCGGTGGCCTTGGCGGCACCCGTCGAGGTCGGGATGATGTTCTCCGCGGCGGCGCGGGCGCGGCGCAGGTCGCTGTGCGGGAAGTCCAGGATCCGCTGGTCGTTGGTGTACGCGTGGACCGTGGTCATCAGGCCCTTGACGATGCCGAAGTTCTCGTCGAGAACCTTGGCCATCGGCGCCACACAGTTGGTGGTGCAGGAGGCGTTGGAGATGACGTGGTGCTTGGCCGCGTCGTACTTGTCGTTGTTGACGCCCATCACGATCGTGATGTCCTCGTCCTTGGCGGGCGCGGAGATCAGGACCTTCTTGGCGCCGGCCCGGATGTGCTTCTCGGCGTCGGCCTTCTTGGTGAAGATGCCGGTCGACTCGATGACGATGTCGGCGCCCAGCTCCGCCCAGGGGAGGTTGGCCGGGTCGCGCTCGGCCATCGTCTTGAAGGTCTGGTTGCCGACCGTGATGGTGTCGTCGGTGTGGCTGACGTCCTGCTTGAGACGACCCAGGATGGTGTCGTACTTCAGCAGGTGAACCAGAGTGGCGTTGTCGGTCAGGTCGTTGACACCGACGATCTCGATGTCCGCGCCCTGCTCCAGGAGCGCGCGGAAGTAGTTGCGACCAATGCGGCCGAATCCGTTGATGCCTACGCGGATCGTCACGAACCGATCTCCTCGTTAGGTACGCCGATGAGTTACCGGCGAGCTGTATGGGCTGTCCCCGACCGCCTCCGACCCTACCCCCAAAGAGAGACGTACGTGACATTGACAAACGGGCCTTCGTACCCTCAAACGAGCAGCCACAGAAGGGCTCCTGGCCCCTCAAACGAGCGAGCCCAGAAGCGCTCCCAATCCCTCAAACGAGCGGTTTGAACGGCCCTCGTGCGCGCCCGCCCACGCCTCCCCCGACGGCACCGTTTCGGAAGTGACGCCGGGGACGCGAGGGGATGCCCGGTGGGGTGCGAGGCACCGGTCGTCAGCCGACCATGCCCTCGGCGAGCTCCTCGGTGAGATTGGATTCCGTGCCGGGGATGCCGAGGTCCTGGGCCCGCTTGTCGGCCATCGCCAGCAGCCGGCGGATCCGGCCGGCGACGGCGTCCTTGGTCAGCGGCGGGTCCGCGAGGGCGCCCAGCTCCTCCAGCGATGCCTGCTTGTGCTCCATGCGCAGCCGGCCGGCCGCGGCGAGGTGCTCGGGGACCTCCTCGCCGAGGATCTCCAGGGCGCGTTGGACCCGGGCGCCCGCGGCGACCGCGGCGCGCGCCGAGCGGCGGAGGTTGGCGTCGTCGAAGTTGGCCAGGCGGTTGGCGGTGGCGCGGACCTCGCGGCGCATCCGCCGCTCCTCCCACGCGAGCACCGACTCGTGGGCCCCGAGCCGCGTCAGCAGGGCGCCGATCGCATCACCGTCACGGACGACGACGCGGTCCACGCCGCGCACCTCGCGGGCCTTGGCGCCGATGCCGAGCCGGCGGGCGGCGCCGACCAGCGCGAGCGCCGCCTCGGGCCCGGGGCAGGTGACCTCCAGCGACGAGGAGCGGCCGGGCTCGGTCAGCGAGCCATGGGCCAGGAAGGCCCCGCGCCAGGCCGCCTCGGCGTCGCAGGTCGCGCCGGAGACGACCTGTGGGGGCAGGCCGCGGATCGGGCGGCCGCGGCCGTCCACCAGGCCGGTCTGCCGGGCCAGCTGATCGCCGCCGGCCACGACCCGGACCACGTAGCGGCTGCCGCGCCGCAGCCCGCCGGGGGCCATCACCACCAGGTCGGAGCTGTGCCCGAAGATCTCCAGGATGTCCTTGCGCAGCCGACGGGCGGCAATGCCGGTGTCCAGCTCCGCCTCGATCACGATGCGTCCGCTGACCAGATGCAGACCGCCCGCGAACCGCAGGATCGACGAGACCTCCGACTTCCGGCAGCAGGTCCGGGTGACGGGGAGCCGGGAGATTTCATCCTTCACCGCTGCCGTCATCGCCATGGGCCGATCCTTCCATGCATCCGAAAAATACGGTCGTACGCGGCTGCCAGCAGCTCCGGGTCGTGCCGGTCGGGGGCTCCCCCGGCGCTCGACCGGGCGTCGTCTCCTTGTGCGGCGACCGCCGCCAGCTCGACCTCGCTGCCGACCAGCTGCTTTGCGGCAGTGGTCAGGCCATCGAGGTCGGGCACGGCGGCCTTGTCGGCCAGCACCACGTCGAAGGCGAGTTTAGGGGCGTGTCGGGCCAAAACCTCCAAATGACGCTGCGGGGAGAAGCCATCGGTTTCGCCCGGTTGGGGCGCAAGGTTGAGCGAAAGGACCTTTCGGGCCTTGGTCTCCTCCAGGGCCTCGCGCAGCTCCGGCACCAGCAGATGCGGGATCACCGAGGAGAACCAGGATCCGGGGCCGAGCACCACCCAGTCGGCGTCACGCACCGCGGCCACCGCCTCGGGGACGGCCGGCGGGTCCTCGGGGACCACATGGACGGACTGCACCTCGCCGCGGGTGAGCGCGACGGTGGCCTGGCCGCGGACCGTGGAGATCTCGTCCGGGCGGTCCGCGTCATGCCCCTTGACCTGGGCCTGGAGCTCCAGGGGCACCGCCGACATCGGCAGCACCCGGCCGTGCGCGCCGAGCAGCTTGCCGACCAGGTCGAGCGCCTGGACATGATCGCCGAGCTGCTCCCACAGCGCGACGATCAGCAGATTGCCGACCGCGTGGTCGTGGAGCTCCCCTTCGCTCTGGAAGCGGTGCTGGATCACCCGCGACCAGGTCTGGCCCCAGTCGTCGTCGCCGCAGAGGGCGGCCAGCGCCTTGCGCAGATCGCCGGGCGGCAGGACGCCCAGCTCGTCGCGCAGGCGGCCGCTGGAGCCGCCGTCGTCGGCGACCGTGACCACGGCGGTCAGATCACCGGTGATACGGCGCAGCGCGGCCAGCGAGGCGGACAGCCCCATGCCGCCGCCCAGCGCGACCACCTTGGGGGTGGCGCCCTTCGTCGTCCGCGCGCTGGAGACGAAGCGGCGGACCCGGCGCAGCCGGGGAGTGGTGCGCCCGCTCACTCGCGCCCCATGTCCCGGTGGACGACGACCGTTTCCACCCCTTCGGAGACCAGACGGCGGGCGAGCTTCTCGGACATCGCAACACTGCGGTGCTTGCCGCCCGTGCAGCCCACGGCGATGGTCACATAGCGCTTGCCCTCCCGGCGGTAGCCCTCCGCGACGATCCGCAGCAGCTCGGCGTAGCCGTCCAGGAACTCCTTGGAGCCGGGCTGGCTGAAGACATAGCTGGAGACCTCGTCGTTGAGCCCCGTGAAGGGGCGCAGCTCGGGGACCCAGTGCGGGTTGGGGATGAAGCGGCAGTCGATGACCATGTCGGCGTCGACCGGCAGGCCGTACTTGAAGCCGAAGGACATGACCGTGGCGCGCAGCTCGGGGACCTCTTCGCCGGCGAACTGGGCGTCCATCTTGGCGCGCAGCTCGTGGACGTTGAGGCTGGAGGTGTCGATGACCAGGTCGGCGTCGCCGCGCAGCTCGCGCAGCAGATCGCGCTCGGCGGCGATGCCGTCGACGATCCGGCCGTCGCCCTGGAGGGGGTGCGGGCGGCGCACCGACTCGAAGCGGCGCACCAGGGCCTCGTCGGAGGACTCCAGGAAGACGATGCGGCGCTTGACGTTCTGCGCGTCGAGGGTGGCCAGCGATTCCTTGAGGTTGGCGAAGAACCGGCGGCCGCGGACGTCGACGACGACCGCGATCCGGGCGACATTGCCCTGCGAGCGGGCGCCCAGCTCGACCATCGGCGCGATCAGCTCGGGCGGGATGTTGTCGACGACGAACCAGCCGAGGTCCTCCAGGCACTTCGCGGCCGTGCTGCGGCCGGCGCCGGACATCCCGGAGATGATCACCAACTCGGGAATCGCGGCGCTCTCGCCCTGATCGGTCGTGCCCGTGTTCACCTCTGCACCGTCTCTCTCGGGTTCCTGCGCTTCGTGCGGTGTACTCATCGTTCCTGCCCCCGTTCTGCCGACAACGCGGCCGGTGGGGCCCCGTCATCCTCAATGATCTCTCCTGTGGCGGTGTTCACCGCGGGGGCGGACGGTGCCGCCCCGGCCAGCGCCGCAACGACCGTCTCGGCGGTCTTGCGGCCGACGCCCGGGACCTCACAGATCTCGTCGACCGTCGCGGCCCGCAGCTTCTTCAGCGAGCCGAAGTGCTTGAGCAGGGCCTGGCGGCGGGTGTCGCCCAGCCCGGCGACGGCGTCCAGTGGGGAGGCCTTCAGCCGCTTGCCGCGCTTGGTGCGCTGATATCGGAGGGCGAAGCGGTGCGCCTCGTCACGGACGCGCTGGAGGAGGTAGAGGCCCTCGCTGCTGCGCGGCAGCACCACCGGGTCGTCGTCCCCGGGCAGCCAGACCTCTTCGAGGCGCTTGGCCAGGCCGCAGACGGCGACATCGTCGATGCCGAGCTCGTCCAGGGCCCTGCGCGCGGCCGCGACCTGCGGGGCGCCGCCGTCGACGACCACGAGCTGGGGCGGGTAGGCGAACCGCTTGGGGCGGCCGTCCTCGTCGACGGGGCGGCCGGCACCCGGCTCCATGGGGCTCTCGGCCTCCACGGGGGCGTCCTCGGCCGGCTCCTCCGTCCATTCGCCGGACCGCTGCTTCTCCTGGAGGTAGCGCCGGAAGCGGCGGGCGGTGACCTCGTGCATGGAGCGGACGTCGTCCTGGCCCTGGCCGTGCCAGATCTGCTCGTCGCCCACCCGGCCCTTGATCTGGAAGCGGCGGTACTCGCTCTTGCGGGCGAGGCCGTCCTCGAACACCACCATCGAGGCGACGACGTCGTCGCCCTGGAGGTGGGAGATGTCGAAGCACTCGATGCGCAGCGGCACCGAATCAAGGCCGAGCGCCTCGGCGATCTCCTCCAGCGCGCGGGAGCGGGTGGTCAGGTCGGAGGCGCGCTTGGTCTTGTGCAGCGCCAGCGCCTGCTGGGCGTTGCGGCCGACCGTGGCCATCAGGTCCTTCTTGTCGCCGCGCTGCGGAATCCGCAGCGAGACCTGGGAGCCGCGACGGTGCGAGAGCCACTGCGCGACCGGCTCGACGGGCTCGGGGAGCGCCGGGACCAGGACCTCCTTGGGGACGGCGTCGCCCTGCTCCTCGCCGTACAACTGCTGGAGGGCGTGCTCGACGAGATCGCCGGTGGTGACGGCCTCGACCTTGTCGGTGACCCAGCCGCGCTGGCCGCGGACCCGGCCGCCGCGGACGTGGAAGATCTGGACGGCGGCTTCGAGTTCGTCCTCGGCGACGGCGATCAGATCGGCGTCGGTGGCGTCGGCGAGGACCACGGCGCTCTTCTCCATGGCCCGCTTGAGCGCCCCTATGTCGTCCCGCAGCCGGGCGGCGCGCTCGTACTCCATCTCCTCGGCGGCCTCCTGCATCTGCCGCTCCAGGCGGCGGAGGTAGGCGCCGGTGCGGCCGGCCATGAAGTCGCAGAATTCCTCGGCGAGTTCGCGGTGGTCCCCGGCGGAGATCCGCTCGACGCAGGGGGCCGAGCACTTGCCGATGTAGCCGAGCAGGCAGGGGCGGCCGATCTGGGCGGAGCGCTTGAAGACACCGGCGGAGCAGGTACGCACCGGGAAGACCCGCAGCATCAGATCGACGGTCTCGCGGATGGCCCAGGCGTGGCCGTAGGGGCCGAAATAGCGCACGCCCTTCTTCTTGGCACCGCGCATGACCTGGACGCGCGGGAACTCCTCGTTGAGGGTCACCGCCAGATACGGATAGCTCTTGTCGTCGCGGTACTTGACGTTGAACCGGGGGTCGAACTCCTTGATCCAGGTGTATTCGAGCTGGAGCGCCTCGACCTCCGTGGAGACCACGGTCCATTCCACCGCGGCGGCGGTGGTGACCATCGTGCGGGTACGCGGATGGAGGCCGGCCAGGTCCTGGAAGTAGCTGGCCAGGCGCTGGCGCAGGCTCTTGGCCTTGCCGACGTAGATGACCCGGCCGTGCTCGTCGCGGAACTTATAGACCCCCGGCGAGTCGGGGATCTGTCCCGGCTTGGGTCGATAGCTGCTGGGGTCTGCCATGCACACCACCCTACTGACCGCCACCGACATTCACGGTGCCCCGACCACTCCCGCGGCCGGCCGGACGCCACCGGTCCGGCGGACCCCGGCCGCCACGCCGTCACGGGCGGGCCCCGGCCTGCGGCGGGGAGCGCAGGGGCACGGTGCGGGCGGGGACGGGACGGTGCGCATCCGGGTGGAGCAGGGCGGGGGCGGGCGGTCAGTAGTGGGCGGCCAGCAGTGGGCGGTCAGTAGTGGGCGGTCAGTAGTGGGCGGTGCGGCCCGGTCGAGACGTGCCGCGCCGATCCGGGGCACGGGCGCACGACGCGGGAGATCGGCGCCCGCCCGTCGGGGGGGGGGACGCCGGGACGGCTCCTGCCGGGACAGCTCCTGCGGACGGCGCGTCAGCGGCATGACGGCCGGTCAATGTCCGTACGGGGCCCGGAGGACGGCGGCCGGGATGCCCCGCCGCACGAGGCGCGGATCGGGCGCCGCCCCCGTGCGCCGGGTGCACGCCGGCCGCTCCGTGCGCCGTGCTCCGTTCCCCGTCCCCCCGCCGCCGCCCACCGTCCGGCAGCGGGGAGAAGGCCTGCTCAGTGACTGTGCCGGCGGCGCAGCGCCACGGCGGCGGACAGCCCCAGGGCGAGCAGAGCGGCGGCGGCCGCCACGGTCGAGGCCGCGGTCACCGGGAAGGAGTCGCCCGTGAGCGCCCCGGCCTCGACGGGCGCCTTCCGGGGGCCCTTCCCGGCGGCGGGCGGGCCGTAGCCGCCGGCCTCCCCGCGCCTGTCGTACGCGGAGCCGGGGAGCTTGTCCCCGTAGGCCTTCGCCACCCGCGTGCGGTAGGCGGCGACCGTGGTGCCGTGCGCGCCGACGGCCTTGCGGGCGTCGGCGTCCAGTGGCTCGATCCGGTCGCCGCGCTGGACGTACCAGGCGTCGATCTGCGGCTCGTGGAAGACCGTGCCGCCCTGTGCCCGCGCGGCGCCGGCCGCGGTGTAACGGGTCTCGTCGTCGCCGCCGGCGATATTGACGACCTTCCAGGCACCGCCCTGCGAGGCGGTCCACACCGAGGCGGTCCGGCCGTCGGCGGCCACCGCCTTGGTGGCGAGGAACTCCAGCCGGGCGACCGGGGCCGCCGGCCGGCCGCGGACGAAGTCCGGTGACAGGCCGTACACGGGGACGGTGCCGCCCTCGATGCGCGGGGCGGCCGGTGCGGCCCCGGTCACGGCGGCGCCGCCGTGCTGCCCCTCGGCGGCGAAGAACCGGGCGAGGGTGTGCAGGGTCGCGGGGGCGGTGGCCGCCGCACGGGCGGCGGTGAGGCTCGCGCGGGCCGGGGCCTGGGGCGCGGGGACGGCCGCGGCCAGTGCGGGGTGCGGCGTGAGGCCCATGAGGGCGGTCGCGACCGTCCCGGTGGCGACGGCGCGGAGGGCGGTGCGGACTGCGGTGCGCTTCGTCATGGCCTCAGGCTCCTATCCGGTAGAGGGAGTGTGTCCAGGAGAAGGAGCTGCCGTTCACGTAGTAGTCGAAATCGCCCCAGTTATAGCGATTATTGGTCGCCCAGGGATCACCCCAGTAGACCCAGTTGCGTTCTGTGTCATAGCCATAGAGCACATGCATGTGGCCGCCACCGGAGGACCACTGGATGCGGGTCTCCATCGGACGGCCGGCGTCGATCTCGCTCTGCACGGTGCCGTAGCCGAGCGAACCGCTCACGTAGGAGCCGGAGTTGATGCCCATCCAGGCGAAGGCGTTCTGCACATTGCCCAGGGTGGCCTGGTCGTTGGGGCAGGAGGTGCCCTGCTGGCGCTGGAAGGCGGCGTTGCAGAACTCGTTCTGGCTGTAGTTCTTGCCGTACCAGGCCGCGATGGTGTTGCCCGAGCCCGCCCAGCACCAGTTGGTGTTCTCCTGGGCCTGCATGGCGATGCCGAGGCTGTTGGCGGTGCGCAGGGCGGCCGCCGTACTACGGGCGGTGAGGGCGTGCGCCGGGGGTGTGAGGGGGGTGGCAGAGGCGGGGATCGTCCCCGTGAGCATGGTCAGTGCGGCGGCGGTGAGGGCCGCGGCCGACAGCCATCTGCGGCGGGAAACGCGTGCGTGGGGTGCACGAGTCATGGCGTTCCTCCCGAACAGGGGGGTGAGGGGGGTGAGAGGAGCGCATCCGGATGCTGTTGAGGAGCATCGGGTGTTGTCGCAGGCAGGTCAACACGCTTCAATGCGAGATGACATGGGGGTGTGGACGGAGGGGCCCGGATGTGAACGGCCGGTGCCCGGCTTGCTGCAGTGACCTGGCCGTACGGCGCGCAGCGGGCGATCCGGATGTGAACGTTCACCGCGCCGGAGGATTGAGGCAATGGCACAGGACACCCCCCGGTCGGCCGAGCTGGCGCAGCTGCTGCGCACCGGCCCGTTCCACCTCGCGCTGCGCTCCGCGCTCACCGAGCGCGGGCTCGCCCTCACCCGCGTCCAGCACAAGCTCGCGGAGCGCGGCATCACCATCGGGGTGACCAGCCTGAGTTACTGGCAGCAGGGCGCCCGGCGCCCGCAGCGCCCCGAGTCGCTGCGGGCGGTGCGCGCCCTGGAGGAGGTCCTGGAGCTGCCCGCGCGCTCGCTGCACCGGCTGCTGGTGCCGGAGGGCAGCGGCCTCCCGGAGGCCGAGCGGCCGGCCGCCCGCACGTACCGCTCCCTGGTGGCGCCCGCCGAGGCGCTGCGGCAGCTGTTCACCGAGCTGGAGGCTCCCGCGGACGGCGGTCTGCACACCGTGGGCCATCATGAGCGGGTCCGCATCGGGCCCGAGCGCCGGCTCCTGGAACGGGAGTCACTCCAGGTGGTGCGCGCACACCGGGACGGCGTGGACCGCTATGTCGCCATCCACCGCGGCGATGCCGGCTGCGATCCCTCCCGCGTCCGGGTGCGGGCCGCGGAGAACTGCCGGCTGGGCCGGGTGCGCGGGAGCGCCGAGGCCGGGGTGGTGGTCGCCGAGCTGCTCTTCGACGCCCGGCTGCGGGCCGGTGACACCCATGTCTTCGGCTACGTCTTCGAGGACGGCAGCGGCGGCCCGAGCACCGAGTACCTGCGCGGCTTCAGTTTCGCCGGCGGCCAGTACGTGCTCCAGGTCCGGTTCGACGAGGCGGCGCTGCCGGTGCGCTGCCGCCGCTTCGCCCAGACCTCGCCGGGCGCGCCGCGCAGCGGTCGACAAGAACTGACGCTCAGCGGACAGCACCGCGCGGTGCACCTCGTGGAGCAGGGGGTACGGCCCGGGATACTGGGCATCGCCTGGGACTGGGGGTGAGTCCCCGCGACCGGAGCGGCGGACCGCCGCCTCAGCCCGCGATCAGCTTGCCGTCCTTGGCCTTGACCGGCACCTCGGGCAGCGGGTCCGCCGCCGGCCCCTGGAGGACCTTGCCGGTGGTGACGTCGAAGCGGCTGCCGTGGCAGGGGCAGCTGCCCTCCTTCTTGTCGACCTCCGACAGGATGCAGCCGGCGTGGGTGCACTTGGCGCTGAAGCACTTGTACGTGCCCTTGGCGGGCTGCGACACCACGAGACGGTCCTCGCGGTAGAGCTTGGCGCCCCCGACCGGCACCTCGGCCGCGGCCCCGAGCTCGACCGGCCGGTCGGGCACCGCCGAGGCGTTCGCGCCCGAGTCCCCCGACGAGCAGGCGGTCAGTCCGCAGCCGGCGGCGCCGGCGAGCGCGGCCCCCCGCAGCACGGTGCGGCGGGCGGGGGACTGGCTCATGGCTGCTCCAGAGGGGACGGCGTCAGTGGCTGGCGGCTGACGACGATACCGGCACAGACCGTTCCGCTTCCGGCCGGGCCGGGCGTCCGCGCAGCGAGAGAGGCGGCACGGAGAGCAGCGCGCCGTGGCCGGGCCCGGAGCGGGGGCGGGCGGCTTGTCCCCGGTGTGACGTAAACGCTTACGCAAGCGTTTACGTTTCGGGCGGAGCCTCGTAGTGTGAGGGCTTCGCGGGAAGAGTGGCCGTGCCAGCGCGGCCCGGGGAGCCGCCGTGGCGCCCCGCGCGGGAAGGAAGAGCCGGATGACGACGATGGCGGATGTGGCACGGCGTGCGGGGGTGTCCGTCGCCACGGTCTCGCACGTGCTGAACGGGACGCGGCCGGTGCGCCCGGATACCCGTACCGCGGTACTCGGCGCCATCGACGCGCTCGGCTACACCCACAACACCCTGGCCCGCTCCCTGGTCACCTCCCGTACCCGCTCGATCGGCCTGGCGGTCTCGGCGATCAGCAACCCGTACTTCACCGAGATCCTCCAGGGCGTCGAGGCCGGCGCCCTGGAAGCCGGCTACAGCCTGCTGCTCGCCGATCCGCACGACGACCCGCGGCACGAGCGCACGGTCGTCCAGCTGCTGCACGAGCGGCGGGTGGACGGCATGATCGTCGCGCCGTCCGCGGAGCCCGCCGAGATGGTGGAGTATCTGGCCCGACGCGAGGTGCCCACGGTCTTCCTGGACCGGCTGGTGGGCGACGACCACGACCAGGTGTGCGCCGAGAGCACCGGTCCGGTGCGTCAACTGGTCGAGCATCTGGCCGACTCGGGGCACACCCGGATCGGTCTGGTGGCCGGCCTCCCCGGGCTGAGCACGACCACCGAGCGCGTCCAGGGCTACCGCGAGGGCCTGCGCGCCCGCGGGCTGCCGTTCGCCCCCGAACTCCTCGCCGGTGGCAACTCCGAGGCGGCGGGCGCCCATGACGCCACCCGGCAGCTGCTCGCCGCGGCACAACCGCCCACCGCGCTGGTCACCGCCAACAACGCGATGACCATCGGCGCGCTCCGGGCGCTGCGCGAGCTGGGCCTGGAGGTGCCCCGCGATATCGCGCTGGCCTGTTTCGACGACTTCTCGTGGGCCGATCTGTTCACGCCCCGGCTGACCGTGATCGCCCAGCCCAGCAAGGAGATCGGGGCGGCGGCGGTCCAGCTGCTGCTGGAGCGGCTGGCGCAGCCGGACCGGCCGCCGCGCACCGTCCGTCTCCCCTGCACCTTCGTGCACCGTACGTCGTGCGGCTGCGCCGAACCCGCCCCGGCCGCGCCCCCGGCCGCCCAGGAAAGGAACCGCACCCCGTGATCGTCGTCGCCGGCGAGGCACTGATCGACCTCGTCCCCAGCCCGCAGGAGCCCTCCCCGAGCAGCCCGGGCGTGGACGTCGCCACCCCGGACGGCCGGCTTCCGGCGCTGCAGCCGCAGCGCGGCGGCGGCCCGTACAACACCGCGGTCGCGCTGGGGCGGCTGGGCTCGCCCGCCGCGTTCTGCTCCCGGGTCTCCACCGATGCCTTCGGTGCGGCGCTGCTGCACGGGCTGCACAGCAGCGGCGTGGACACCTCGCTGGTGCAGCGCGGCAGTGAACCGACCACCCTCGCCGTGGCCGACATCAGCCCGGACGGGTCGGCGGGCTACGGCTTCTATGCCGACGGCACCGCCGACCGGCTCTTCACCCTGCCGCCGGCGCTGCCCGCCACGGTCCGTGCGCTGTCCCTGGGCACCTGCTCGCTCGTGCTGGAACCGGGGGCGAGCGCCTATGAGGCCCTGCTGCACCGCGAGGCGCGGCGCGGGGTGTTCACGGCGCTGGACCCCAATATCCGGGCCGGTCTGATCGCCGATCCGGACGCCTACCGGTCCCGCTTTCGCACCTGGCTCCCCGATCTCGCCCTCCTGAAGATGTCGGAGGAGGACGCCCTGTGGCTGGCGGGGGCCGGTGCCGCGGCGGGCGGCGGAGCGCAGGATGTCGCGCCAGTCGTCGTCGCCGAGCGCGGTGACGGCGGCGTACGAGAGGGCGTCGT
>NZ_SDIF01000005.1 GCF_004122735.1 Streptomyces sioyaensis
GCCCCCTCCCCTCCCCTCCCCCTCCCCGGAAAGGATTCCGAGGCATGAAGATCGGCCTGATCGGCACCGGGCGCATCGGCGCCTTCCACGCCCAGACCCTCCGCGGCGTCCCGGGCATCACCGACCTCGTGGTCGCGGATGTGGACGCCGCACGCGCCGCCGCGCTGGCGGACACCCTCGGCGTACGCGCGGCGCCGGGCATCGCGGAGATGTACGCGGACGGCCTGGACGGCGTGGTGATCACGGCCGCGACCAGCGCCCACGCCACCCTGATCCATCAGGCCCTGGACGCCGGGGTGCCGGTGTTCTGCGAGAAGCCGGTGGCGCCTGACGTGCCGGGCACGCTCGGCGTGGTGGAACGCGCGCGGGCCTGCGGGGTGCCGGTGCAGATCGGCTTCCAGCGGCGCTTCGACGCGGGCTATCGCGCCGCCCGCGAGGCGCTGCGCTCCGGCGAGCTGGGGTGGCTGCACACCCTGCGCGCCTGCACCAGTGACCGGACGCCGCCGCCGGCCGGTTACATCCCCACCTCCGGGGGGCTGTTCCGGGACTGCAGCATCCATGATTTCGACATCCTGCGCTGGCTCACCGGCCGCGAGGTGGTCTCGGTCTACGCCCAGGGCGCCAACCGCGGTGCGTCCTTCTTCGCCGACGGCGACGATGTCGATACCTGCGCGGCGCTGCTGCGCTTCGACGACGACACGTTGGCCACGGTCACGGCGACCCGCTACAACGGCGCGGGCCACGATGTCCGGCTGGAGGTCTGCGGCTCCGAGGGTGCCCGCGTCGTCGGCCTCGACGACCGGGCGCCGCTGCCGTCCGCCGAGGCGGGGCTGTCATGGCGCCGGGCGGCTGCTCCGTACGCCACGTTCATGGAGCGCTTCCATGACGCCTACGTCACCGAGCTGGGTGTCTTCTCCGAGGTCGCCGCGGGCCGGGTGCCGAGTCCGTGTACGCCGGCGGAGGCGCTGGAGGCGCTGTACGTCGCCGAGGCGTGTGAGCGCTCGCGCCGTACGGGCGCGCCGGTCGCCGTGGCGGAGGTCCGGGCCGGGGCGGGCGGGGCGGCTCAGGGCGGGTGAGCGGGCCTCAGAGCGCGGTTGCGGAGGACGGGTGTCCGCCGCCGCGCTCCGGCCCGTCGTTCTTGTGGGCCCCGCCGCCTTCGTTCTCGCCGCTCTCCTGCGACGAGGCGCGCAGGGTGCGGCGGCGGGCGGCCCACTGGATCGCGGCGCCCACGGCGGCGACCACGCAGGAGACGCCGAAGCCGATGCCGGCCGCGTAGAGGGGGCGGCCGGCGGCGGCGCTGCCGACGTAGCCGAGGCCGACCGAGTAGCTCGCCCAGCTGGCCTCGGCGATGGCGGCGCCGAGCGCGTACTTGCGCAGCGGGTAGCGCAGCACCCCGGAGGCCAGCGCGCCGGCGATGCGCCCGCTGGGCAGGAACCGTACGGCGACCACGAAGGGCAGGCCGTAGCGCTGGATCCGCCCGGAGGTCCACTCCAGTAGTGCCCGGCGGCGGGGGTTGCGGCGCATCCAGGCGCGTACGGGTCCGCCGAATCGGCGGGCGGCCAGGTACATCAGCAGGTCCCCGAGCAGGGCGCTGCCCGCGACGATGACGAGGATCAGCGGCAGGAACGCCTGGCCCCGGGAGGCGAGGACTCCGGCGGAGACGAGCAGGGCGGAGTTGGGGACGAGTGGCGGCAGCGTGGTGAGCACCAGCAGGCCGTAGAGGGCGAGTACGTCCATCGGCCGCCTCCTCGGATCCGCCCCGAGTCCGTACCCCCAAGGCTGACGCGTGGTGGGGCGTGCGGCAACGCGGTGCGCGCGACGACGGCTGGAATTGATACCCCCTAGGGGTATAAGGTGTTTAGGGTCGGAGAGGACCGGCAGGCGCTTGAGTCACCCCTGGGTCATTCCGGCACTCCGGCACCTGGCACCACATGGCACGCATCGGCACCACAAGGAGAGTCCCCCATGACCGAGAACAGCTCCTGCTGCACCCCGGAAGGCGCCGGCCGCACCGGTGACACCGACGGCGGGTCCGGCGAGGTGACCACCACCTACAAGGTCACCGGCATGACCTGCGGTCACTGCGAGGGGGCGGTCTCGTCCGAGCTCGGCGAGCTCGCCGGGGTCAGCTCGGTGCAGGCGGTCGCCGCCACCGGCCTGGTGACCGTCACGTCAAAGGCCCCGCTGGACGAGGAGGCCGTGCGCGCGGCCGTCGACGAGGCCGGGTACGAGCTGGTGGGGCAGGCGGCCTGATGCGGGCGCCGCAGCGCCCTTCTCGTCGACCTGCAGGGTCACCAAAGGCCGGCCTTCCTGGCCGCCAAGGCCCGCGGCCAGGAAATTTCACCTAGCCCTTACAACTGGCACAACACCCATACCCCACGGCCCCGATCTCCAAATCGAGGCCCTTGACCATATTCGCCCCCATATGGCAAGAGACCCAGATCACACTCAAGGGAACGTAACCATTGAGGGGGGTCGTGAGTCTAACCGGGCAGTGCAGGCACCCCGGTGGGGCTTGCACTGCACCAGCCGTGCCGATCTTGGGGGATCGTGACCGGCTACGCGTGGCCGGGGCGACGCGCCCGGGGAGCTTTGAGCGGCCCTCCCGAATGTGCGCGTCCCGGCAGATCGCGGTGCTACCCGAACGCCCGGACGGATCCCGTGGGGGGAATCCAACCGGGACACGGGAAGCGCCCCGCGCTCTGGACCCGTGGGGGGATCCGGAGGCGGGGCGCTTTCTTCTGTCTCAGCCCTCGGCGGCCTGCCGGCACAGGGCGGCCGTCAGCGCTCCTCGACCGGCACGAAGTCGCGCTCGACGACGCCGGTGTAGATCTGCCGCGGGCGGCCGATGCGGGAACCGGGCTCCTTGATCATCTCGTGCCACTGGGCGATCCAGCCGGGGAGCCGGCCGAGCGCGAAGAGCACGGTGAACATCTCGGTCGGGAAGCCCATGGCCCGGTAGATCAGGCCGGTGTAGAAGTCGACGTTGGGGTAGAGCTTGCGCGAGACGAAGTAGTCGTCGGAGAGCGCGTGCTCCTCCAGCTTGAGCGCGATGTCCAGCAGCTCGTCGGACTTGCCGAGCGCGGAGAGGACGTCGTGTGCCGCCGCCTTGATGATCTTCGCGCGGGGGTCGAAGTTCTTGTAGACGCGGTGCCCGAAGCCCATGAGCTTCACGCCGTCTTCCTTGTTCTTCACCTTGCGGATGAAGGAGTCGACGTCGCCGCCGTCGCGCTGGATGCCTTCCAGCATCTCCAGCACGGACTGGTTGGCGCCGCCGTGCAGGGGGCCCCACAGGGCGTTGATGCCGGCCGAGATCGAGGCGAAGAGGTTCGCCTGCGAGGAGCCGACCAGGCGCACGGTGGAGGTCGAGCAGTTCTGCTCGTGGTCGGCGTGCAGGATCAGCAGCTTGTCGAGGGCGCTGACCACGACGGGGTCGAGGTCGTAGTCCGCGGCGGGCACCGAGAAGGTCATGCGGAGGAAGTTCTCGACGTACCCGAGGTCGTTGCTCGGGTAGACGACCGGGTGGCCGACCGACTTCTTGAACGCGTAGGCCGCGATCGTCGGGAGCTTGGCCAGCAGCCGGATCGTGGAGATGTGGCGCTGCTGCTCGTCGAACGGGTTGTGGCTGTCCTGGTAGAACGTCGACAGCGCGCTGACCACCGAGGACAGCATCGCCATCGGGTGGGCGTCCCGAGGGAAGCCGTCGTAGAAGCGCTTGACGTCCTCGTGCAGCAGGGTGTGGTAGGTGATGTCCTGCTTGAAGTTCGCCAGCTCATCGACGGTGGGCAGCTCGCCGTTGATGAGGAGGTACGCAGTCTCGACGAACGTGCTGCGCTCTGCGAGCTGCTCGATCGGGTAGCCGCGGTATCGCAGAATGCCGTTTTCACCGTCGAGATAGGTGATCGCGGATTTATACGCCGCGGTGTTGCCGTAACCGGAATCCAGGGTCACCAGACCGGTCTGGGCGCGCAGCTTCGAGATATCGAAGCCCTTGTCGCCAACAGTGCTGTCGACGACCGGGTAGCTGTATTCGCCGTCCCCGTAACGCAGTACTACAGAGTTGTCGCTCACGTCATCCCTCACCGACGTTGTGCCTCTTCTTCGAGGTGCCCTGACTGCCTATACCTTCCCCCATTTGAGACGTGGATGTGCACTCGGGGTCGGCCATAGGGCCTCTCAGCGGCACTCAGTGCCGCCCGGGTGCCCATCCTGCCCCTCTTCGCCCTGAATGGGAAAGAGGGGTGGCCTCACATCGCACCGGCGAGCCGGTGATCGAGCGCCGTGCACCGCCGACCGGCGGATACGGTGCGGACGGCCTGTCCGAGGGCCTTCCGGGAGCCGACCAGCACCACCAAACGCTTTGCCCGGGTCACGGCGGTATACAGCAGATTGCGCTGCAGCATCATCCAGGCACTGGTGGTGACCGGAATCACCACTGCTGGATATTCACTACCCTGCGAACGATGGATCGTCACGGCATAGGCGTGGGCGAGTTCGTCGAGTTCGTCGAAGTCGTAGGGCACCTCCTCGTCCTCGTCGGTGCGGACGGTCAGCCGCTGCTCGTCGGAGTCCAGGGCGGTGACCACGCCGACCGTGCCGTTGAAGACACCATTGCGGCCCTTTTCATAATTGTTCCTGATCTGAGTGACCTTGTCGCCGACACGGAAGACCCGGCCGCCGAAGCGGCGCTCGGGCAGATCGGGCCGGGCGGGGGTCACGGCCTCCTGGAGCAGGCCGTTCAGGGCGCCCGCCCCGGCCGGACCGCGGTGCATCGGGGCGAGCACCTGGACGTCCCGGCGCGGGTCGAGGCCGAATTTCGCCGGGATCCGGCGGGCCGCGACATCCACCGTCAGCCGTCCTGCCGCTTCGGAGTCCTCCTCGGCGAACAGGAAGAAGTCGGACAGGCCGGTCGTCAGGGGCGGCACGCCGGAGTTGATGCGGTGGGCGTTGGTGACCACGCCGGACTGCTGGGCCTGGCGGAAGATCCTGGTCAGCCGGACGGCAGGCACTGGCCCACCCGCCACCCGGCCACCGCCTCCGTCCGACGCTCCCCCGGACCCCGTCCGCGGGGACGCGGCCCCTTTCCCGGCGAGCAGATCGCGCAGCACCTCGCCCGCGCCCACCGACGGCAGTTGGTCGACGTCCCCGACCAGCAGCAGATGGGCGCCGGGCGGCACCGCCTTGACGAGCTTGTTGGCGAGCAGCAGATCCAGCATCGAGGCCTCGTCGACGACCACCAGATCGGCGTCCAGCGGCCGGTCCGCGTCATAGGCGGCGTCCCCGCCGGGCTTCAGCTCCAGGAGGCGGTGGACCGTGGAAGCCTCCGCCCCGGTCAGCTCCGAGAGCCGCTTGGCGGCGCGGCCCGTGGGCGCCGCCAGCACCACCTTGGCCTTTTTGGCGCGGGCCAGCTCGACGACGGAACGGACCGTGAAGGATTTGCCGCAGCCGGGGCCGCCGGTGAGCACCGCGACCTTCTGCGTCAGCGCGAGGCGCACCGCCTGCTGCTGCTCGGGCGCCAGCTCGGCGCCGGTCCGCCGCGCCAGCCAGGCCAGCGCCTTGTCCCAGACCACGTCCTGGAACGCCGGCATCCGGTCCTGGTCCGTGCGCAGCAGCCGGGTCAGCCGGCCGGCCAGGGAGATCTCGGCGCGGTGGAACGGCACCAGATAGACGGCGGTGACCGGCGCGCCCTCCTCGCCGCCGGGCACCTTCTCGCGGACCACGCCCTCCGGGTC
This sequence comes from Streptomyces sioyaensis, assembly GCF_004122735.1. Lineage (GTDB taxonomy): Bacteria > Actinomycetota > Actinomycetes > Streptomycetales > Streptomycetaceae > Streptomyces > Streptomyces sioyaensis. The sequence goes on from NZ_SDIF01000005.1 coordinate 5,733, forward strand.
CGCGGCCAGCTCGCCCAGGCAGTCGATGACCAGGCCGGTGTCCACGCCGAGCAACTTCACCGCGTCGGCGATCAGTTGCTCCTCGGGCAGGAAGCAGTGGCCCTGGTCCGTGGACTGCGACAGCGCATACTGCAGGCCCGCCTTGACCCGCTCCGGGCTGTCGTGCGGGATGCCCACGGACTGCGCGATGCGGTCGGCGGTCAGGAAGCCGATGCCCCAGACGTCGGCGGCCAGGCGGTAGGGCTCGTTGCGGACGACGGAGATCGAGGCGTCCCCGTACTTCTTGTAGATCCGCACGGCGATGGAGGTCGAGACGCCGACGCCCTGGAGGAAGACCATGACTTCCTTGATGGCCTTCTGCTCCTCCCATGCCGCGCCGATCAGCTTCGTCCGCTTGGGGCCGAGGCCGGGCACCTCCACCAGGCGCGCGGGGTCGGTCTCGATGACGTCGAGGGTGTCCGTGCCGAAGTGTTCGACGATGCGGTCCGCGATCCGCGGGCCGATGCCCTTGATCAGGCCGGAGCCCAGATAGCGGCGGATGCCCTGGATGGTGGCGGGCAGGACGGTGGTGTAGTTCTCGACGGTGAACTGCTTGCCGTACTGGGGGTGGGAGCCCCAGCGTCCCTCCATGCGCAGCGACTCGCCCGGCTGCGCCCCCAGCAAGGCGCCGACGACGGTCAGCAGATCGCCGGCGCCACGGCCCGTGTCGACCCGCGCGACCGTGTAGCCGCTCTCCTCGTTGGCGTAGGTGATCCGCTCCAGGACCCCTTCGACGACGGCTGCGTTGACCATGACCCGACGGTACCGCCGGGGTCTGACAGGGCGCCGTCGGCCGGGGCGTCCGGGGCACCATCGAGGGGCCCGTCCGATGCCGGGCCCCTCGATTCCCCCTCCACACCGGTCCCGGATCCCCCCGGATCCCCCCTTTGTCGGGACCAGCGTCAGATATGACTTCCGTGAACGGTCAACGGTTGTGCACCTTCGCGGGGTTATTTCCCTCGGGCCCGAGAGTGCGCGGCCCGCCCGCCGGTCTCACCCGACGTGGGTGCGGAAGCGGTCGACGATCTCCGCCAGCACCTCCGCGCCGTCCCGCGCCCACAGCGCCGGCTGGAAGATCTCCACCTCGATCGGGCCCCGGTAGCCGGCCGCCTCGACCCGTCGCCGGAACCACCGCAGGTCCACCGAGCCGTCCCCGAGCTGCCCCCGCCCCAGCAGGGCCCCCGCGGGCAGCGGGGTGACCCAGTCGGCGAGCTGGAACGCGGCGATCCGCGACGGCGTGCCGCCGGCGCCGCCCGCGCGGGCGATCTGCGCGCCGACCGTGTCGTCCCACCACAGGTGGTACGTGTCGACGACCACCCCCACCTGCGCGGCGGGGAACCGCTCGGCGAGGTCCAGTGCCTGGGCGAGCGTCGAGACCACGCACCGGTCCGCCGCGTACATCGGGTGCAGCGGTTCGAGCGCCAGCCGGACGCCCCGTTCCGCCGCGTACGGCCCCAACTCACCCAGGGCGTCCGCGATCCGCTCCCGGGCACCGGCCAGGTCCCGGCTGCCGGCCGGCAGTCCGCCGGAGACCAGTACCAGGGTGTCCGTCCCGAGGGCGGCCGCCTCGTCGACGGCCGCACGGTTGTCCTCCAGGGCGGCCGCCCGCTCGCCCGGGTCCGTCGCCGTGAGGAACCCGCCCCGGCACAGGCTGGTGACCCGCAGCCCGGCGTCCCGTACGAGCCGGGCCGCCGCCCGCACCCCGTACTCCTGCACGGGTGCGCGCCACAGGCCCACGCCCCGTACACCGGCCCGGGCGCATCCGTCGGCCAGTTCGGGCAGCGACCACTGCCGGACGGTCTCCTGGTTGAGGCTGAGCCGGCCCAGCAGGGCGGACGGGTCGCCGCTCATGCATCCTCCGCGCCGTGGGCGGCGAGCAGGGTGCGCATCCGCCGGGCGGCGCGTTCCGGGTCCGGGAACAGGCCCAGTCCGTCGGCCAGTTCGTAGGCGCGCCGCAGGTGCTCGGGCGAGCGCGCCGACTGCAGCCCGCCCACCATGGTGAAGTGCGACTGGTGGCCGGCCAGCCAGGCGAGCAGGACGATGCCGGTCTTGTAGTAGCGGGTGGGTGCCTGGAAGAGGTGCCGGGCGAGCGCGACGGTCGGGTCCAGGACGGCCCGGAACGCGGCCACACCTCCGGGGCCCGCGGCGTCGAGACGGCGTACGGCCTCGGCGGCCCGCTGGGCGAGCGGGTCGAAGATGCCCAGCAGCGCATGGCTGAAGCCGTGTTCGTCGCCCGCGATCAGCTCCGGGTAGTGGAAGTCGTCGCCGGTGTAGCAGCGGACGCCCCGCGGCAGCCGGCGGCGCAGCCGTACTTCCCGGCCGGCGTCCAGCAGCGAGATCTTCACGCCGTCCACCGCGTCCGGGTGGTCGGCGACGATCTGGAGCAGCGTCTTGGTGGCGGCGTCGTATGCGTCGCTGCCCCAGTAGCCCGCCAGTGCCGGGTCGAACATCGGGCCGAGCCAGTGCAGGATGACCGGCCGGGTGGTCTGGCGCAGGAGGTGGCCGTACAGCTCCTGGTAGTCGTCCGGGCCGGTGGCGGCCGCGGCGAGCTGACGGGACGCCATCAGGACGGGCCGGGCGCCGGCGTCCTCGACGACGGCGAGTTGCTCCTCGTAGGCGGCCCGCACCTCGGCCAACGTCGCACCGTGGGCGGGAAGTTGATCGGTTCCCACGCCGCAGGCCAGGAGTCCGCCGACCGCCCTGGCCTCGGCGGCGGAGCGGCGGATCAGCTCGGCGGCGACCGCCCAGTCCAGGCCCATCCCGCGCTGAGCGGTGTCCATCGCCTCGGCCACGCCCAGGCCGTGCGCCCACAGATGGCGGCGGAAGGCGAGGGTGGCGTCCCAGTCGAGGACGGCCGGGCCGCCCGGGGTGGTGCCGGCGGACGGATCGGCCACCACATGGGCGGCGGCGAAGACCGTACGGGAGCGCAACGGGGAACGCGCGGAAGGGGAGGGGTTCATCGCGGCGTTCACCGGTGCGTTCATCGGGGCGTTCACCGGCTCAGCTCCGGCACCGGCAGGCGGCGTCCCTCCGCCGAGGACCGCAGCGCGAGTTCGGCGAGCTGGACGCCCCGGGCGCCCGCCGCCAGATCCCAGCGCCAGGGCTCGTCCCGTACGACGTGCCGCAGGAACAGCTCCCACTGCGCCTTGAAGCCGTTGTCGAAACCGGCGTTGTCGGGGACCTCCTGCCACTGGTCGCGGAACGGCTCGGAGGCCGGGACGTCGGGGTTCCAGACCGGCCTCGGCGTGCCGGCGCGGTGCTGCACCCGGCAGTGGCGCAGCCCGGCGACGGCCGACCCCTCGGTGCCGTCCACCTGGAACTCCACCAGTTCGTCGCGGTGCACCCGGACCGCCCAGGAGGAGTTGATCTGCGCGACGATGTCGCCGGCCAGCTCGAAGATGCCGTACGCGGCGTCGTCCGCGGTGGCGTCGTACGGGGTGCCCGACTCGTCCCAGCGGCGCGGGATGTGCGTGGTGACGTGCGCCTGGACGCTGCGGACCGGCCCGAACAGTTCGTGCAGGACGTACTCCCAGTGCGGGAACATGTCGGCCGCGATGCCGCCGCCGTCCTCGGCACGGTAGTTCCAGGAGGGGCGCTGCGCCGGCTGCCAGTCTCCTTCGAAGACCCAGTATCCGAACTCGCCCCGTACGGACAGGACGCGGCCGAAGAAGCCGCCCTCGACGAGGCGGCGGAGCTTGCGCAGGCCGGGAAGGAAGAGCTTGTCCTGGACGACGCCGTTCTTGACGCCCGCCTCCCGGGCCAGCCGGGCCAGTTCCCGTGCGCCCGCGAGGCTGCTCGCGGTGGGCTTCTCCACGTACACCTGCTTTCCGGCGGCGATCGCCTTCTTCACCGCTTCCTCGCGAGCGGCGGTGATCTGCGCGTCGAAGTAGATGTCGATGCCGTCGTCGCCCAGTACGGCGTCGAGGTCACAGCTCCAGTGCTGCAGCTCGTGGCGTGCGGCCAGGGCCCGCAGCTTGGACGCGGAACGGCCGACGAGCACCGGCTCCGGCCGGATCACCGTCCCGTCGGCCAGCGCGAGGCCGCCCTGGTCGCGCAGGGCCAGGACGGAGCGCACCAGATGCTGGCGGTATCCCATGCGCCCGGTCACCCCGTTCATGGCGATGCGTACGGTCGTGCATGTCACGGTCCGGCCCCTCTCGCTCACCGTAGGTAGGCATCCGGACCAGTAAGCGCCTTCTCACGCCGGGACGCCAGCACGCATAGCGGGACGGCGAGGAGCGGCTGAGCGCCGGCGGGGCACGGACGCAGGCCGTGCGATCGAGGCAGGCTGGGGGTGTGCAAATCGACCCAGACGATTTATCCTTGACTCCGTCAAACGATGACGCAGTCAACGATGACGACGAGGCTCGCCGATGACCACACCACCCGATGCAACGGCCGACACCCCGCCCGACATCTCATCCGACGCCCGTGAGCTGCGCCGATTCAACCGTTTCTGGGTCAACCTGATCTGCGCGCAGGACTACGGGCGACACCTCTACTCACCGTTCACCCACACCGAGGCCCGGGTCATGTACGAGCTCGCCCGCCGCCAGCGGGTGGAGTCCACGGACCTCCGGGTGTCCCTCTCGCTGGATGCCGGCTACCTCAGCAGGCTGCTGAGCAGGTTCGAGGACCGCCTGCTGATCACCCGCACCAGGTCCGAAGAGGATCGCCGCCGGCAGCGCATCATGCTGACCCCCCTCGGCTGGGAGGCGGCCGGGCTGCTGGAGGAGGGTTCCCAGGAAGCCGCGGGCACCCTGCTGACGGACCTCTCCGCGGCGGACCGGGCCCGCCTGCTGGAATCGATGCGGGCCATCCGCGTCCTGCTCGGCAAGGACACGGAGGATCTCGCCGACGCCGGGACGCCCCGGCTCACGCTGCGCACCTCGCGCCCCGGCGACCTGGGTTGGATGGTGGAGCGCAACGCCGCCCTCTATGCCGCCGAGTACGGCTTCGATCTGAGCTATGAGGCGCTGGTGGCCCGGATCGTGGCGGAGTACGCCGAGGACTTCGACCCGCAGTGGGACCGCACCTGGATCGCGGAGCTGGGCGGGGAGCGGGTGGGCGCCGTGATGTGTGTACGGGACGGCCTGCCGGGCGTCGCCCGGCTGCGGCTGCTGCTGGTGGAGCCGAGCGCCCGAGGCCACGGCGTGGGCCGTCAACTCGTCGATTCCTGTGTGGAGTTCGCCCGGGAGGCCGGGTACGGCGAGATGGTGCTGTGGACCAACTCCATACTCGACGCGGCCCGCGGCATCTACCAGCGGGCCGGATTCGAGCTGGTCTCCGAGTCGGCGCACCACAGCTTCGGTCAGGACCTGGTCGGACAGGACTGGCGACTGACGCTCTGACGGCGGGCGAGGGGCGGGAACGGGCAGGAAGAGACGGGGAGGGGACGGGGAAGGACGGGGAGGACATCAGCGACCAGGAGGAGCGCAGGCATGGTCAACACGGGCGGCACGGACGTCACGGACGGCTCCACCCCGGCGATGCGATTCGCCTTCTCGACCCTCGGTGTGCCGGGGATGCCGGTGGCGGAGGTGCTGCGGCTGGCGGCCGACACCGGGTATCAGGGGGTGGAACTGCGGGCTCATCCGGAGGAGCCGGTGCATCCGCTGCTCGGGACGCGGGAACGCGCCGCGGTGCGCGGCCAGTTCGCCGACGCCGGTGTCGAGATCCTGGCGGTGGCCGGATACGCGAGGGTCGCGGCCGCCCGGGACGCGGCGGGCGAGGAGGAGTTGGCACACGAGTTGAGCGAGCTGGTGCTGCTCGCGGCGGATCTGGGGGCGCCGTACGTCCGGGTCTTCCCCGGCGGGGGTGACCGCCCGGCGGCCGAGGCGGATGCGGACGCCGCCCGCCGGCTCGCCGCGGTGGCCCCGCTCGCCGCCGAACGGGGCGTCCGGGTCCTGCTGGAGACCCATGACTCCCATCGCACGGGCGCGGACGCCGCCCGTGTTCTGGGCCCCGTGGGGCATCGTCAGATCGGGGCCCTCTGGGACGTGCTGCACAGCTGGCTCGGCGGCGAGGAGCCCGTCGACACCCATGCCGCACTCGCCCCGCATCTGGGCTATGTGCAGGTCAAGGATGTCGTCTCGGCCGAGGACTGCGCCCCGCTCCCGCTCGGTGCCGGCGTACTGCCGCTGGCGGACGTCCTGGGCACCCTCGCCCGGGACCCCGAGGACGCCCACGGCCCCGTGCCGACTCCCGAGGGCAGCTACGACCAGGGGGCGGGCGGCTGGCTCTGCTGGGAGTACGAGAAGCGCTGGTACCCCCAGGCAGCCGACCTCCCCGACCTGCTGACCCCGGGCCGCGCACACCTCCAGCGACTCCTCTCCGGGCCCACCGCCGACTCCTGACCCTGCCCGGCCGCGGGAGGGGGAGCGGCGGCGCGGCTCCGCTCCCCCCCCGGACGCGTAAGCCCCATCTCCCTTCTGGCCCGCGGCGTCCGGCACGCACTCCCCCACGCCTTAAGGGCGCGGGCTGGTCGGCGGGCGGCACGTGGGAATGGATTCTGCGGGCCGTCCAGGCCGATACGGACGCGCAAGGCCAGAGCTTGCGGGCAGGTGGCTCATCCAGCCAGCTGGTGGGCAATCGAGGAGGATCGACCTCGCGTCATTTGCCATGACAAGAAGATAGCGGCAGGAATTGCGGCCATTTCCTTCACCAGTATGGGACTTCTGGGAGCGTCGGCAGCCCCCGCGCAAGCCGCCACAGGTCCACAGCTCCACAGCATTTCCGCGCCAGCCAAAGAGGTGGCTGCCGGCAAGTGGACCATTCGTAACTCATTTTTCGGAAAAGGACGGAAACAAGATCGTTGCCAGGAACCGGACGGCCACCGGGGAAATGTTCAGGGTAGTATTCACAGAGCGTGAGGACAGTGCATCGAAGGACGGTCGCCCGGTGGGCGTGACCACGGCCTTCGTCGAATGACCGGTCCGGCGAGGAGGGGCTGTGGACTACACGCCGCGTGGCGGCCTGGATCCCCACCAGTGGCTTGACCAATTCCAGCGATCCGCCGAATCCGCCGTGCGGAATGATCTGGCGGCGGAAGAAGACCGAGGCTCACTGCAGAACTTTGCCCTCGACCACCGGAACGACGGTATCTGGGTCATCGCCACGTTCTCCATGGAAAGCCACCCCGCGGTTACCTTTGCGTGGAGCCAGAGAGTGATGCCGGATCTGAGCACGGAGTGGGATCCGGAATTCGCCTCCACGCTTTTCGGTACGCACCTCATCGAGTGGTTCCACACGGAGGCAAAAAAGAGGCTCCCGTCCGCCGATGGCATTATCCGGAACGAATAGGCGACCTCCCGGAACGAAAGCCAGGATGCGCGCCGGCACAGGGCACAGCCGGCGGCTTTCCCGCCAGCCTGGACGCCTCCACCACACCGGAGGTCTTCGCCATTGGATCAAACCGAGTGACTGCTCACCACGCTCGTGGTCAGTGCACCTGGCGCCTGACGCCCCATCACACATCCCCGGCCGCCCCGCAATCCCTGGGCGCCACCGCGGAAGGAGTCATTGACCGACAATAGTTTTCCGGCTATCCGTGTCTCCTTGGAAGTTTCCTTCACAGAGCCGAGGAAGCCCTCCGGAAGGAGCGCAGATGCACTCCAGACGTACCGTCCTGACCACCGCGGCCGCCGCGGCCGCCGCCGCTGCCGCGGGCGCCGCCCCCGCGCACGCCGCGGCGTCCCCCCAAGGGCACCAGCCCTCCTCCCCCGCCACCCGGGCCCGGCTGCGCCGCCTGATCTCCCGTATGACTCCGGAGGAAAAGGTCGGCCAGCTCTTCGTCATGCGGGTCTACGGGCATTCCGCCACCGACCCGGACCCGGCCGATGTCGCCGCCAACCAGAAGGAGATCGGGGTCGCCAACGCCGCGGAGCTGATCGCCAAGTACCACGTCGGCGGCATCATCTACTTCGGCTGGGCGCACAACACCCGTGAACCGCATCAGATCGCCGACCTCTCCAACGGCATCCAGAAGGCCGCCGCCGCCCAGCGCGTGCCCGTGCCGCTGCTGATCTCCACCGACCAGGAACACGGCATAGTGGCCCGGGTCGGCGCGCCCGCCACGCTGTTCCCCGGGGCGATGGCGCTGGGCGCGGGCCGCTCCCGCGACGATGCCCGTACGGCGGGCCGGATCGCCGGCGAGGAGTTGTTCGCGATGGGGATCCGGCAGGACTACGCGCCGGACGCCGACGTCAATGTCAACCCGGCCAACCCCGTCATCGGCGTCCGTTCCTTCGGGGCGGACCCGCAGGCCGTGGCCCGTATGGTCGCCGCCGAGGTGACGGGCTATCAGCGTGCCGGAGTCGCCGCCTGCGCCAAGCACTTCCCCGGTCACGGCGACACCGACACCGACAGCCATGTCGGGCTGCCGTACATCCACCACACGGCCGAGGAGTGGGAGCGGCTGGACGCGCCGCCGTTCAAGGCCGCGATCGCCGCCGGCATCGATTCGATCATGACGGCGCACATCGTGGTGCCCGCCTTCGACAAGAGCGAGGACCCGGCCACGCTCTCCCGGCCGATCCTCACCGGCATCCTGCGCGAACGCCTCGGCTACGACGGTGTGGTCGTGACCGACTCCCTCGGCATGGAGGGCGTACGGGTGAAGTACGGCGACGCCCGGGTGCCGGTGCTGGCCCTCAAGGCCGGTGTCGACCAGCTGCTGAACCCGCCGGACCTGTCCGTCGCGCACGCCGCCGTCCTCAAGGCGCTCGCGGACGGTGAGCTGTCCGAGCGGGACCTCGACGCGAAGCTGATGCGCATCCTGCTGCTCAAGGACCGGCGCGGGCTCTTCACGAACCCCTACACCACCCACCGGGCGGTGGACCGGGCCGTCGGCACCCGCAGCCATCTCGCCACCGCGGACCGGATCGCGGACCGCACCACCACCCTGCTGCGCAACGACGCCGGGATCCTGCCGCTGTCCCGGCGCCGGGAGCGCAGGGTGCTGGTGGTGGGCTTCGACGCGGCCGCGCCGTCCGGCACCGGCGGCCCGCCCACCACGGTCCTGGCGAAGACCTTCACCGAGCTCGGCTTCACCGCCACCGCGCTGTCCACCGGCCTGTCGCCGGGCCGGCAGCAGATCGACGAGGCGGTGGCGGCGCTCACCGCGCGGGACGCGGTGGTGGTGGCCACCTACAACGTGACCGCGGACTCGCCCCAGCGGAAGCTGGTCGCCGCGCTGCTGGCCACGGGTAAGCCGGTGGTGCAGCTGGCGGTCCGCAATCCCTACGACATCGCCCAGTTGGCCGGGGTGAAGGCGGCGCTGGCGAGCTACTCCTGGACGGACGTGGAGCTGCGGGCGGCGGCCCGGGTGATCGCCGGCCGGCGGAACCCGGCAGGCAGGCTGCCCGTCCCGATAATGCGCGCCGACACCCCGACCACGGCGCTCTACCGGATCGGCCACGGCCTGTCGTACTGAGCGGGACCGGGAGCGGGACACGGACCGGAGGTCGGGACACGGACCGGAGGTCGGGACACGGACCGGAGGTCGGGACACGGACCCGGCGCGCCCTCCCTCACGGGAAGAGCGCGCCGGGTCCGCGGTGCCGGAAGCCCGCGGCCCATGGTCCAGCGGGCCGCGAGTTCCGCGGCCCAGCGGGCCGGGGGTCGTGCTGCCCTGCTGCATCTACGGCCCTACGGCCGCAGCAGCGGCATCCGCCGGATCTCCTGCCTGTCCAGCTGCTTGTTGTACGGCGCCAGCGGCTTGGCCTCGCCGCCCGGGGCCGGGACGCCGGCCCAGTCGAGAAGTTCGGCGGTGGCCTTGGTGCGGTCGGCTTCCTTCAGCTTGGCGATGTTCGAGCCGTGGTTGCCGCCGGGCACGGTGAAGACGTACGAGTCCCGGGCGCCCCGGCCGAGCTCGAAGTGCTCCGAACTCCACGGGTCGTACTGGCCGTTGACGAACATCATCCGGTTCGCGTGGTGGCGCACCCAGTGATCGATGTCGGGCATCGCGCGCCGGTCGAAGCGCATCGGGATGTCCTTGGGCACGAACGACCGCGAGTTGTTGATGCCGGGGTACTTGAGCAGGCCGGCCAGGTTCGGGTAGGCGTAGCCGGGCTCCCCCAGCTGGGTGCCGGCCTGGTAGTAGTACGGCGTGTACGGCTCCATGCCCTGGTCGGTGTAGCTGTCGAAGCCGCCGACCTTGTCCATCCACGCCCACAGCCCGTCCGTGGAGACGGTCGGCTTGGGGACCTCGGCACAGGCGGTCTCGGCCGGCTGGTACTGCCAGAATCCGAAGACCAGGTCCGTGACCATGACCTCGTAGGCCCGGTCGGCGCTGCCGACGGTCTTGAAGGTCTGCTTCTGCTTGTCGGCCCAGTCCTGGAAGCGGCCGACCATCTCCTTGCGGCGCAGCAGGGCCTCGCGCTCGATGGCGGCGAGGTCGGCGCGGCACTGCGCGGTCCCGACGGTCTTGAAGAACCGGTCGTACGCGGAGTCCTCGTCGTTGCGTACGTCGTTGGGCGCGACGTAGGCGACGGTGCCGTTCATGTCGTGCGGGAAGAAGCGCCGGTAGTAGGTGGCCGTCATGCCGCCCTTGCTGCCGCCGGTGTCGATCCAGTTCTTCCGGTAGATACGGTGCAGCGCCTGGAAGATGCGGTGCTGGTCGTCGGCGGCCTGCCGGATGTTCAGCTTCTTCCAGTCCGTGGGAGTGGGCCGCGACGGGGTGAAGTAGCGGTACTCCAGGGAGACTTGATTGCCGTCGATGATCTTGGTGGGTTCGCTGCGGGACGGCGTGGTGTTGACGTTGTAGCCGGAGGTGAAGAACACCGTCGGGCGGTCGACCGACTTGTGCAGCAGGGTCAGCCGCTGCTGGAACGTCCCCTTCGACGGGTGCCGGTGGTCAATCGGCTGGGTGTAGTTCAGGACGAAGTAGCGGTAGCCGTCCACCGGCTTCTCTTCGATGAGGCTCATGCCCGGGATCGCCAGGATCCGGTCCTTGATGTCCTCGGTCTTCGGCTCGGCGGCGGTGGCCGCCCCTGCCGACACGCTGCCGCCGCCCACCGTGCCTATGAGCACGGCGAGTGACAGCAGCCATCTGGTGGCCTTGCGCATGCACCCTCCCCTTGGGATAGCAAAGGTCGGGCTGAACCTATCGGCGCATGTCGGGTGCCACCAGCCCTCGGAGCCATCCGGCGGATCGTCCGGACGGCCGCCGGGGCGGGCAGCGGACGGTCCGGGTGCCGCTCACCGGACGGCGCGGTCCCCGGCCTCAGGCCGCGAGTTCCTCCTCCTCGCCGGTGAAGGTGCGCCACAGCTCCGCGTAACGGCCGTCGTGAGCCAGGAGCTGGGCATGGGTGCCGTCCTCGGCTATCCGGCCGCGGTCGAGCACCACCACGCGGTCCGCGCGGGCCGCGGTGGTCAGACGGTGGGCGACGATGAGGGTGGTGCGGCCGCGGGCGGACGGGCCGTCACCCGAGCGGGCGGAGTCCAGCGCGCGCAGCCGGTCGGTGGCCTGATTGACGACCGCTTCGGTGGCGAGGTCCAGCGCCGCGGTGGCCTCGTCGAGCAGCAGCACGTCCGGGTCGACGAGTTCGGCGCGGGCCAGCGCCAGCAGCTGGCGCTGGCCGGCGGAGAGGTTGCGGCCGCGCTCGGCGACCTCGTGGAGGTAGCCGCCGTCGAGGGTGGCGATCATGGCGTGCGCGCCGACGGCCCGGGCGGCGGCCTCCACCTCGGCGTCGGTGGCGTCCGGGCGGCCGTAGGCGATGGCGTCGCGGACCGTGCCGGCGAAGAGGTAGGACTCCTGGGGGACCACTCCCAGGCGGCGGCGATAGTCCGTCAGATCCAGCTCGCGCAGGTCCGTGCCGTCGATCCGGACGGCTCCCGCGGAGGGGTCGTAGAACCGCGCGACCAGCTTGACCAGGGTGGACTTGCCGGCGCCGGTCTCGCCGACGAAGGCCACGGTCTGGCCGGCCGGGATGGTCAGGTCGACGCCGGCCAGCGCCGGCTCCTCGCCGCCGCCGTAGTGGAAGTGGACGTCGTCGAAGGTGATCTCGCCGCGCAGCGCGGGCACCTCGCGGGGCCGCTCGGCGGCGGGCGATTGGGGCCTCCCCTGCTCGAACGAAGTTGAGAGCTTGGGGAACGTCGGCTCGCGCAGCAGCTGCTGGATGCGGCCGAGCGAGACGGACGCCTGCTGGTAGCCGTCGAAGACCTGGGAGAGCTGCTGGACGGGGGCGAAGAACAGGTCGATGTAGAGGAGGTAGGCGACCAGCGCACCGGCCGTGAGGGTGTGGTTGCCGACCCGGTCGGCGCCGACGATCAGCACCAGCGCGGCCGCCACGGACGACAGCAGCTGGACGAACGGGAAGTAGACCGAGATCAGGAACTGGCCGCGGACCCGGGCCCGTCGGTAGGCGTCGCTGCGGGCGGTGAACCGCTCCTCGCCGCTGTGCTCGCGCCGGAACGCCTGGACGATCCGCAGTCCGGCCACGCTCTCCTGGAGGTCGCCGTTGACGACGCTGATCCGCTCGCGGGCCAGCTCGTACGCCTTGACGCTCTGCTTGCGGAAGAAGTACGTGCCGATGATCAGCGGCGGGAGGGTGGCGAAGACGACCAGGGCCAGCTGGACGTCGATGGCCAGCAGCGCGACGAGTATGCCGAAGAAGGTGAGCACCGAGACCAGGGCGGTGACCAGGCCGGTCTGCAGGAAGGTCGACAAGGCGTCGACGTCGGTGGTCATCCTGGTCATGATCTTGCCGGTCAGCTCGCGCTCGTAGTAGTCGAGCCCGAGGCGCTGGAGCTGCGCGAAGATCTTGAGGCGCAGGGAGTAGAGGACCCGTTCGCCGGTGCGGCCGGTCATGCGGTTGCCGCCGATCTGCGCGGCCCACTGGGCGAGGACCACGAGCAGGGCGACCGCGGCGGCCGTCCAGACGCCGATCAGCGCACCGCGCCGGACGCCCTCGTCGATGCCCTGCCGGATCAGCACCGGCAGCAGCAGCCCGGCGACGGCGTCCACGGCGACCAGCGCCAGCGCGAACCCCAGCGGCCGGCCGAAGCCGTGCAGCAGTCGCCGCAGGCCGTAGGAGTGCTCGGGGCGCAGGGCCCGTTCCTCGTCGATGTCGGGGGTGTCGGTGGCCGGCGGCAGGGCGGCGACCTGGGCGAGCAGCTCGGGCGAGGACGGGAGCGGGGCCATCCCCGCGCCCATGCCGGGCCCGGCGCCGGCCGCCGCGCGGGCCGTCGTCCCGGCCGCGCCCGCCTCGGCCTCCTGCTCGCGGCGGACCCACAGTTCGGGGGTGATCGTGCCGGCCGCACCGTCCGCCGCTCCGTCGGGCTCGGCGGCATCCGGCCCCCACTGCGGCAGGCCGTCCGCGGCGAATGCGGCGTCGAGGGCGCCCGCCAGCTCGCCCGCGGGGTCGTGCTCGACGCCGCCCAGCTCCTCCGGGTCGGTCAGCAGCCTGCGGTAGAGCGCACAGCGGCTCTCCAGCTCCTCCTGGGTGCCGACGTCGACCAGCCGTCCCCCGTCGAGGACGGCGACCCGGTCGGCGAGCGCCAGGGTGGAGGCGCGGTGGGCGATCAGCAGGGTCGTACGGTCCGCCATGACGCCGCGCAGCGCCTCGTGGATCTCGTGCTCGACCCGGGCGTCCACCGCCGAGGTGGCGTCGTCCAGGATCAGCAGCCGGGGGTCGGTGAGCAGGGCGCGGGCCAGGGCGACGCGCTGTCGCTGGCCGCCGGACAGGGTCAGGCCCTGCTCGCCGACCTTGGTGTCATAGCCCTGGGGGAGCGCGGAGATGAAGTCGTCGGCCTGGGCGGCGCGGGCCGCGGCACGCACCTGCGCGTCGGTGGCCTCCGGGTGGCCGTAGGCGATGTTGTCGCGTACGGAGTCGGAGAACAGGAAGCTGCTCTCGGGGACCAGCCCGATGGCGCCGCGCAGCGACGCAAGGGTCAGCTCGCGTACGTCGTGGCCGCCGATCAGGACGCGGCCCTCGGTGGCGTCGTAGAAGCGGGGCAACAGCAGCGAGACGGTGGATTTGCCGCTGCCGGACGTGCCGACCACGGCGACGGTCTCGCCGGCCTCGATGCGCAGCGAGAACGCGTCGAGAACGGGGGGAACGGGGCGGACGAGGCCTTCCGCGGGCTCCCCGTCGGCATCGTCGGCACTGTCGTCACTGCGATGCGGCGGGGCGTAGGCGAAGGTCACCCGGTCGAACTCGACGGTCGCGGGGGCGTCGGCGGGCAGCGCGTGGGCGTCCGCCCGCTCCTGGAGGGCCGGCTCGGTGTCGATCAGCTCGTAGACCCGTTCCACGCCGGCCCGCGCCTGCTGGCCGACGGTCAGCATCATCGCCAGCATCCGGACGGGTCCGACCAGCTGCGCGAGGTAGGTGGAGAAGGCCACGAAGGTGCCGAGGGTGACGTGTCCCTGGGTGGCCATCCAGCCGCCGAGGGCCAGCATCGCGACCTGGCCGAGCGCGGGTACGGCCTGCAGCGCGGGGGTGTAGCGGGCGTTGAGCCGGACCGTGCGCAGCCGTCCGGCGAACAGCCGGCGGCTGACCTCGCGCAGCTTGCCGGTCTCCTGCTCCTCCTGCCCGAAGCCCTTGACGACGCGCACGCCGGTGACCGCACCGTCCACGACACCGGCCACCGCGGCGGCCTGCCCCTGGGCGTACCAGGTGGCGGGGAACAGCCGGGTGCGGCTGCGCCGGGCGATGAACCACAGGGCCGGGGCGGCGGCCAGCGCGACGACGGTGAGCAGCGGGGACAGCAGCACCATCACGACCAGCGAGATCACGAACAGCAGGACGTTCCCGATCATCATCGGGACCATGAACAGCAGGCTCTGGATCAGCTGGAGGTCGCTGGTGGCGCGGCCGACGACCTGGCCGGTGCTCAGCTCGTCCTGCCGCCGCCCGTCGAGCCGGGCGATCGCGGCGAACATCCGGGTCCGCAGGTCGTGCTGGGCGTCCAGGGCGAGCCGGCCGCCGTAGAAGCGGCGTATGTACGTCAGGACGTAGACCACGACCGCGGCGACGACCAGCACGCCGGCCCAGGGGCCGAGCGGGCGCTCGTGCCGGATGATGACGTCGTCGATGATCAGCCGCGGTACGAGCGGGACCAGGGCCAGCACCGCCATGCCGGCGAGCGAGGCGCCCAGCGCGAGCAGCACGTCCTTCTTGTACTGCCAGCAGTCGCGGGTCAGCCGCCGCGCCCAGCCCTCTCGTGCCCTGTCCGTCCCCGCCACCCGGTGCCTCCCGCGCCTCGACACTTACCGCATGGCCACCAACACCGCCGGCGGCGGATTTCATCCCGCCGTGACATTTTCCGGCGGACGCGGGCCGGGCGCGCGCCGGTGCGGGCAGCGACGCGAGCCGGGCGCGCGCCGGAGCGGGAGCAGCGCGACGGCCCCGTCCCGCGGGTGCGGGGCGGGGCCGTCGCCGGGTGCGGCGCAGCGGGCTACTTCAGGCGCTGCACGGTCAGCTCGGTGATCCCCGGATGCGGCTTGGGCTTGCCGCCCGCCGCCGGGGTCCGGTCGCCCTCGACCGTGACCCGTACGTACCGCGCCGTGGTACGGCCCGAGTATCCGGTGCCCGACCAGTGCTTTCCGTCCCGGGAGACCTGGACGTTGTACGACGTGGGGCGGGTCGCGGTCCAGTGCGGGGTGATCTGGCCGATGAGGGTGGGCCGGCCGAGGTCGACGGTGAGGGTGCCGGTGGCGGCGTTGGGCACCCACGCGGTGGTGGCGTTGCCGTCCACCGCGGCGCCCGCGTACATGCCGGGCTCCTCCGAGGTCGCCGTGGCCGGGGTGCAGCGGGCCGCGTTCGACGTCGCCGTCAGGTCCGGGCGGCGGGTCTTCAGGACGGCCGGCACACCCCGGCTGACGATCTTGTCGCCCTCGGGCGTCTCGATCTTCATCGGTGCCCCGGCGGTCAGCCGCACGGTGGTCTGGTGCGCGCCGATCTCGATGTCATAGGTCCGGCCCTGCCAGTGCAGACCGCGCAGGGTGACGCCCTGGGACAGCTGCGGCGGCAGCATCGGGTCGAGGCGCACCGCGTTCTCCCGCAGCCGCAGCCCGGTCAGTCCGTTGGTGAAGGTCTGCAGGAAGCCGCCCTTGCCGGTGAGGAAGTCCTGGGCCGGCTTGCCGGCGTGCGGGTCGGTGGCGCCGGCCTTGTTGCCGCGCGCCTCGGAGAACTCGTTGAACGGCCCGCGGACGAACGGCCTGATGGACCGCTGGAGGTAGGTGTAGGTCGCGCAGCCGGGTTCGCCGATGGCGGCCGCGTCGATGGCGTGCACCGAGTCCGTCATGGCGGGGCCGTCCGGGTCGGTGCGCGCGGCGTAGAAGTCCAGCGTGCGGGCCGCCCGCGCCTTCGACATCGGCCATTCCAGCGGGTACATCAGCAGCACCGTGTCGGCCTGCTTGATGGTCGTGCCCTTGTACCCGGCGTACTGCTCGAAGACCTTCTTCTTTGTGTCGTAGGGGATCCGCAGCTTGTCGGCGATGGTCTTCCAGGAGGCCGGTGCCTTCTCGCCGAGGATCGCGGCGACGCGGGTGGCGTTCCGCAGGGCGGTGGCGGCGCCGGCGTTGGTGAAGACCCCGTCGTTGACGCCGTTGCTGTACTCGTCGGGCCCGGCGACGTTCTTGATCGAGTAGCTGCCGTCGGCGTTACGGGTGGCCCGGGAGGCCCAGAACTCGGCGATGCCCTTGAGGACCGGCCAGCCGCGGGACTTCAGCCAGGCGGTGTCCTTGGTGGCGAGGTAGTACTGCCAGGCGGCCAGGGAGATGTCGCCCATGAGGTGGTTCTGGGTCTTGCAGTGCGGCGGGTCCCAGCTGTGGCACTCGTTCCACAGGTTGCCCTTGCTGCCGCTGGTCCAGGGGTAGAACAGCCCGTCGTAGCCGAGCTTCTCAGCGTTGGCGCGGGCCCCGGCGCGGGTCTTGTAGCGGTAGTCGACGATGGACCGGGCGAGCGTCGGGTGGGTGGCGAGCAGGCCCGGGTACATCCAGGTCTCGGCGTCCCAGAAGACCTCACCGGCGTAGTTGTCGCTGGTCAGGCCGGTGGGGCCGATGCTGTTGTCGCTGCCGGCGCGGGTGGAGGAGAGCAGTCCGTACTGCGCCGAGCGCACCCAGGACTGCATCTCGCGCTGTCCCTTGACCTCGATGTCGCTGCGCCACAGCCGCTGCCAGGCGGCGGAGTGCCGGGCGAACAGGGCGTCCCAGCCGCGGTCCGCGGCCCGGCGCGAGGCGGCGTCGGCGGCGGCCCGTGGGGAGCGGGAGGTGAGCGCGGTGTCCACGCCGACGTACTTGGTCAGCTCGTAGGAGCGGCCGCTGCGCACCGGGAAGGACACCCGCTGGCGGTTGCTCAGCTCGTCCTTCTGCGGCTCCCGGCGGGGCTGCTGTGCCTGCACCCCGGGCCCGGTCCGCAGGGTGGAGGCCACCGCGCCGTCGGTCTTCGTCCCGTCCGTGCGGAACCCGACGTCCATGGTGCGGCCGTTCTGCGCGCCGCCGGCGGCGGACGGCGCCATGCGGCGGGCGCCCCGGCCGTCGAGGCCGTCGGTGACACTGGCCGCGCCGCTCCAGTGGGGCGTCATCCGCAGCCGGACCGCGCCGGTGTGCGCGTCGTTGCGGTCGGCGAGCACGTCGTAGACCAGGTCGGTGCGGCGCCCGTCGGCGGCCGTCCAGGTCAGCGAGGTACGGACGAAGCCGCAGCGCAGCGAGAGGGTCTGGCGGTAGTTCGAGATCCGGCCGGGTGCGGTGGCCGAGGAGAAGGTGTCCTTGCCGGTGCCGACGTCGAGCGTGGACCAGGTGGGTATCGCGGCGATGGCCTGCCGGCCCTGCACGTTCTTGGGGCCCTTGGCGTACAGCCCGGACACGAACGAGCCGTCGTATTCGGGCGTCTTCAGCGGCCAGCCGGTGGTGCCGCCGGGCGCGGCGTAGCCGGTGCCGTTGGGCGGGACCCGCGTCCCGAGGTACCCGTTGCCGACGTAGGCGTGGTAGCTGTCCTTGGGGTCGATCTTGGTGGAGGTGGCGGTCCAGCCGTCGCTGCCGTCGCCGCCGAGACAGGGCCCCTGGGCGCCGCCGGCGGGCGGGCCTCCCGCGGGCACCCGGGAGGGCGCGGCGGCCGAGGCCGATATGGGCGCGAGGACCGCGACCAGGGCCCCCGCGAGCAGCGGGGCGACCAGCTTGCGCGAGCGGTGGGCGGACCGGGGTCGCCGCTGTGTCTCCTCCCGCGGCGGCCGGTCGACGGGGTGCTGTGCCGAATGATCCATGGTTCTCCGTTGTGACGTGCGCGCCCGTACCGCGTCGTCCCCTGCGGAACGGACATCACCGTGAACATCATCAGGCCCCCGCCTGCACGGCACCCTAGGACGTATCCGCCGTTCGGGTCCCGGGATTCCCGCACTCGGTCACCTCTCGTTCGCTCCGAGGACCCCGATGGGTCAGCGAGCCCGCTGATGGGTCTACACTTTTAGACTGACCAGTCAGATCAAAGGGGAGGGGTGTTCGTGAACACCACCCGCCAGGGGGCGGCGGTCAACGCCCGAGGAATAGGTGTGGAAGGCCCACGGGGGTGGGCGTTCCAGGGCATCGACATCACCGCGGAGCCGGGCGCGCTGATCGCCGTCCAGGGCTCCTCCGGCTCCGGCCGTACCTGCCTGCTGCTGGCCCTCACCGGCCGGATGCGGATCACCGCGGGCGAGGCGACGGTCGCCGGACTCCCGCTCCCCAAGCGCATGGGCACGGTGCGCAGCCGTACCGCCATCGCCCACGTACCCGGCGTCGTCGAACTCGAACCGGCCCTCACGGTCGGCGAACACCTCAAGGAGCAGGCCCTGTTGGGCCACCGCTTCCAGGGTCTGGGCGCCTCGCTCCCCTGGGGCCGGCGCCAGAAGGAGGCCACCCGGGCCCGGGTCGACGCCGCCCTCGCGGCCGTCCGGCTCGACCCCGGCACCCTCGTCAAGGGCCTGGGGACGGCCGTCCGGGATCTGGAGCGGATCGAGGCGCTGCGGCTCTCCGTCGCCCTCGGGATCATGCACGGCCCGCAGCTGCTGGCCGTCGACGATGTCGACCTCAAGCTGTCGGCGGAGGAACGCACCGAGGCCTGGCAGCTGCTGCGGGACCTGGCGCGGGCCGGCACCACCATCGTGGCCGCCGCCGGCGGGGCCCCCGCGGACGCCCTGATCGTGCGCACGACGCCCGCACGGGCGGCCGCGGCCGAAGCAGAGGCCGAGCCCGAGGCCGAGTCCACGACCGACGCGGCGCCCGCCGACGGTTCCGACACCGCGGACCGCCCCCACCCCCGGACCGACGACGACGAGGAGGAGACCGCGCATGCGCTCGCCGAGACTGGCCGCTCTTGAGCTCAGGCGGTTCAGCAGGGGAAAGCTGCCCCGGCTGGGTCTGGTGGCCCTGACGCTGATCCCCCTGCTGTACGGAGCGCTGTATCTGTGCTCCTTCTGGGACCCCTACAGCCGCCTGGACAAGATCCCGGTCGCCCTCGTCAACGACGACCGCGGCGCCACCGCCGACGGCAAGAAGATCACCGCGGGCGACGACCTGGCCGACAAGGTCAAGGACAGCAAGACCTTCCACTGGGAGGAGGTCAGCGCCGCGGACGCCGCCAAGGGCGTCGAGAACGGCACGTACTACCTCTCGCTGACCGTCCCGCAGGACTTCAGCAAGCGGATCGCCTCCAGTTCGGGTGACGACCCGCAGACCGGCGCGCTCAAGGTCCGTACGAACGACGCCAACAACTACGTCGTCGGCTCGATCTCGAAGTCGGTCTTCTCCGAGATCCGGGCCAAGACCTCGGCGAGCTCGTCGCGCGCCATGCTCGACAAGATCTTCGTCTCGTTCTCGGATCTGCACGACCAGACCGCCAAGGCGGCGGACGGGGCCGGGAAGGTCGACAAGGGCGTCGGCTCGGCCAAGAAGGGCTCCGGTGACCTCGCGGACGGCCTCGGCAAGCTCAACGAGGGCGCCGGCAAGGTCAGTCAGGGCGCCGGTGACCTGAGCAGGGGCGCCTCGTCGGCCGTCGCCAAGGCCCGTGAGCTCAGCGCGGGCGCGGGCCAGGTCGCGGACGGCACCCAGCAGCTCGCCGACAAGGTCCACGGCATCGCCAAGAAGGACCTGCCCTACCTGCGCGAGCACGGCAAGGAGATCGGTGCGGGCGCGCAGTTCGTCGCCGACGCCACCGAGACCCTCGACGACGTCCTCGACACCCTGCCGAGCGACTCCGCCAAGGCCGCCACGCAGGCCCGCAAGAACGCCGACAACGCCGCGGAGATCTACCAGGACCGCTGCGGCGGGCTGCTGGACACCGACCCCGACTGCACGAAGCTGAAGGCGCTCGCGGACGGCAGCAAGGTGGCCGCCGACGCGGCGGAGAAGGTCCACGACGCCGTCGCCGGGGCGGACTTCGGGCCGCTGCGCAGCAAGCTGCACGAGGTGCACCAGGGCGCGGTGATGGTCGCCGAGCAGGCACCGGGCATCGGGCAGCGCGCGGACACCGCGATCCGTCAGATCAACGCGCTCAACGCCGGCGCCCACAAGGTCTCGCAGGGCGCGGGGCTGTTCGCCGACGGCATCGGCACCCTCGCCGACGGCGCGGGCAAGGTCGCCGACGGCGCCGGCAAGGTCCACAGCGGCGTCGGCACCGCCAAGAGCGGCGCCGTCAAGCTCACCGGCGGTCTCTTCAAGCTCAAGGACGGCACCAACCAGCTGGCCGACGGCCTGCACAGCGGCGTCGCCAAGATCCCGGACTACAACAAGAAGGACCGCGACGCCCGCACCGAGGTGATGGCCGACCCGGTCGAGCTGGCCGCCAAGTCGATGCACAAGGCGCCCAACTACGGCACCGGCCTGGCGCCGTACTTCATCCCGCTGTCCCTGTGGGTCGGCGCGATGGTCGCGTTCATGCTGCTCCCGGCGCTGGGCAAGCGGGCCCTGGCCGCGGGCGCCCCGGGCTGGCGGATCACCCTCGGCTCCTGGCTGCCCGCCTACGCCGTCGGCGTCGTCCAGGTGCTGGCCCTGATGGCCGTCCTGCACTGGGGCCTCGGCCTGCAGATGGCCCGCTCGGCCGGCACCGTCGGCTTCCTGCTGCTGGCCACGGCCTGCTTCACCGCCATCATCCAGCTGCTGGGCGCGTTCTTCGGACCGGCCGGCCGGGTGCTGACCCTGATCGTGCTGATGCTCCAGCTGACCTCGGCGGGCGGCACCTACCCGGTGCAGACCAGCCCCGGCTTCTTCGCCGCCATCCACCCGTTCCTGCCGATGAGTTACGTGGTCGACGGCCTGCGCCGGCTGATCACCGGCGGTGACCTCGGCATCGTCTGGCAGGGCTGCGGTGTCCTGGTGGCCTTCACCCTCGGCGCGCTGGCCCTGACCGCCCTCGCGGCGCGCAGCCGGCAGGTCGTACGGATGAAGGACCTGCACCCGGAACTGAGCCTGTGAGTGTGCTCGCGAGCCCCCGGGACGGTGCCGGCGACGGCGCCGCCCCGGGGGCCGCCCCCGCCCCGCGGCGTGCCTCGACGCGCCGCCGGCTCTTCGACGCCGCCGTCGTCCTCATCGCGGAACAGGGCTTCTCGGCCACCACCGTCGACGAGATCGCCGACCGCGCCGGCGTCGCCAAGGGCACCGTCTACTACAACTTCGCCAGCAAGAACGTCCTCTACGAGGAGCTGCTGCGGGACGGCATGGACCTGCTCTCCGGCTCGTTGCGCCGGGCCGCCGACGCCACGGTGGCCGCCGGCGGCACCCGGGTCGACGCCCTGGACGCCATGATCCGGGCCGGCTTGGACTTCATCGCCGGCTCCCCCGCCCTGATGCAGCTCTACGTCGCCGAACTGTGGCGCACCAACCGCACCTGGCGCGCCACCCTCACCTCCGTCCGCGGCCGGGCCCTGACCGTCGTCGAGTCCGTCCTGCGGGACGCCGTGGCCGCCGGCGAGCTCTCCGCGGAACTCGACATCTCCCTCACCGCCTCCGCCCTCCTCGGCATGGTCCTGGTGGCCGCCCTGGACTGGCAGTCCTTCCAGCCGGACCGCTCCGTCGAGGACGTCCATGCGGCGCTGTCCCGACTGCTGCACGGGCGGGTGGGGACGGGGCCGGGCGGGTGCTAGAGCCGTCCCCGGAGGGCGGACCGCCCCCCGAACCCGGCCCCGGCCCCGGCCCCACGCACGAACGCCGGCCCGCCACGGTCACCCGTGACGGGCCGGCGTTCTCGCTGCCGGGGAAGCGCGGCCGCGCGGGCGGCCCTACTTCCCTTCCCGCCCCGCCGCGATCTGCCGCGACATGATCGTCGTCAGCTCGTACGCGGTGTGCGAGGCGGCCACACAGGTGATCTCCGCATGGTCGTACGCCGGAGCGACCTCCACGACGTCCGCCGAGACCAGGTTGCAGGACGACAACCCGCGCAGGATCTCCAGGAGTTCGCGGGAGGTGAGGCCGCCGGCCTCGGGGGTGCCGGTGCCGGGCGCGTGCGCCGGGTCCAGCACGTCGATGTCGATGGAGATGTACAGCGGACGGTCGCCGATGCGCTGGCGCAGCTGGTCGGCGACCTCGTCCACGCCGCGGCGCATGACATCGGCCGAGGTGACGATGCCGAAGCCCATCTTCTCGTCGTCGTCGAGGTCCTTCTTGCCGTAGAGCGGGCCGCGGGTGCCGACGTGGGAGAGCGCGGAGGTGTCGAGGATGCCTTCCTCGACGGCACGGCGGAACGGGGTGCCGTGGGTGTACTCGGCGCCGAAGTAGGTGTCCCAGGTGTCCAGATGGGCGTCGAAGTGCAGCAGCGCGACCGGGCCGTGCTTCTTGGCGACCGAGCGCAGGAGGGGCAGGGCGATGGTGTGGTCGCCGCCGAGGGTCATCATCCGGGCGCCGGAGGCGAGCAGGTCGTCGGCCGCGGCCTCGACCGTCTCCACGGCCTCGTTGATGTTGAACGGGTTCGCGGCGATGTCACCGGCGTCGGCAACCTGGGCGAGCGCGAAGGGGGACGCGTCCTGGGCCGGGTTGTACGGCCGCAGCAGGCGGGACGCCTCGCGGATGGCGTTGCCGCCGAAGCGGGCGCCGGGGCGGTAGGAGACGCCGGTGTCGAAGGGGACGCCGACGACGGCCACGTCGGCCCGGCCGCCGACCTCGTCGAGGCGGGGCAGCCGCGCGAACGTCGCGGGCCCGGCGTAGCGCGGGACACGGGAGGAGTCGACGGGGCCCACGGGCCCGGTGGAGGTGGAGGTCATGAGGGTGAGGGTAGGGACGGCCGGACGATTACCCCATGGACATTTGCGGAGAGCGAGCCGGACGCGTTCGACATTTTGGCCAGCCGCCCGCAGAAGCCCCGGCACCCCGCTGACCTGGCCTTCCTCCCCTGCACACCGCACCGGCCCCACTCCGCTCCCCCCACCCCGGTGTCCGGGCTGCGGAACCGTCCGGCCCCGGATCATCCCTGCGGGCACAATGGGCGCTATGCCGATAGCCTCCGCAGCCCCCGCCCCCACGCGCGCCGAACTCGTCGATCATCTCGTACGGACCCGGATCGCCGGTGAGGTCGCCACCCCCCGCGAGAACAACCTCTCCCATTACCGCAGACTCGCCAACGGCGACCGCCACTACTGGTTCGGCCTGGAATTCGGCGACCGGTGGACGGACGAGCAGGACGTCCTGGCCGTGATGGCGGAGCGCTGCGGGGTGAACGACGACCCGCACCACCGGCAGGGGCAGGACACCATCGACCCGGAGCTGACGGTGGACGCGCTGGACCGGGCGGCCGCGGTGCTGCGCAAGGCGGCGGCCGACCGGCAGCGGGTGCTGTTCGCCACCGGCCATCCGGGCGGGCTGCTGGACGTGCACCGGGCGACGGCCGAGGCGCTGCGTGCGGCGGACTGCGAGATCGTCGTCATCCCGGACGGGCTGCGGGCGGACGACGGCATGGTCTTCCAGTTCGGCGACGTCGCGATGCTGGAGCGCGGCGCGACGCTGTGGCACACCCACTCCCCCGAGCCGATGGCCGCGATCCTCGACGGCCTGGAGCGGGAGGGCCGGCCGCTGCCGGACCTGGTGGTGGCCGACCACGGCTGGGCGGGCTGCGCCGGCCAGCGCGGCCTGGACGCGGTGGGCTTCGCCGACTCCAACGACCCGGCCCTCTTCCTCGCCGAGGCCGAGGGCACGGTACAGGTGACCATCCCCCTGGACGACCACGTCCTGAGCCCTCGGCATTACGACCCGTTGACGGCCTATTTGCTGGGTGCGGCGGGGTTGGGCTGACGGGCCGGTAACACCCCGCCCACTAAGGGTTGTCCCGTCCGGGGCTTTGAGGACAGCGGATGTGCAACGCAATCACGAAAAGCGCGAAACACGAGGGATGACGAGCCCCAGAATTGCAAGCCATGACCGAACGGGAAGTGTAAGTTGCTTCTCGGTCAAGCCGCGCTTGAGAGTCGGTGCGGGGTGGACCCGCGTTGGCATCGGCACGGAACGCCCGGTAGACCATAGGCGGCGTTTCCCCAGCCGTCAGGACACGGCTCCGACACTGACCACCCGTCACGCCATTTCATCCTGCGACTGGAGGTCATCAATGACATTTGTACCGAGCAGTAAAGTGGGACTTTACCCGGTTCGACTCGTCATCGGGGAGCTGGACGATCTCGGCAATCCGTCGGTGAAAGTGTCATTTTATCTTGGTGCGGACGATGGCTCACTAAAGCGCGGATTTCAGTTCATCAGTTCCGACGTTTCTGGAATTCTGACGTCGATCGACGACCAACAACTAGACTCCCAACGGATTGACCGTCAGGGGGCTGACGCATTGCTGACAAGCGCGGACGCCACCCTCGCCACGGTCTCGGACCCGGAGGCGCCAGCGACGATCGGCCTTGCCACCCAGAGGGTGCGACTCTTCTTGGGCGGATTCCGATTCGCTGAGTGGCGGGTGAGTTTCGAGACAGGTGTCGATCCGTTCCAGCTGGACGGCCGTTGGGTATAGGCAGTGCCACGCTCCAGCGCAGTGGACAGATCCGGGGCGTGGTCGGCGAGCACCGTCAGCCCCTCGTGCAGGTAGCGGTACGCGGTCGGTGTCGAGATGCCGTTGTCGCGGGCGAGTTGAGCCAGCCGGGTTCCGTCGACGGACCACCGCAACACCAGCACCGCCTGCTTGAAGACACCCAGGGCGCGGGTGTTCTTGCGGGTTCCGAGCCGGTCGCGGTGCGCTCGCAGGAGCCGGGCCAAGGTCTCAGCGGTCTCCCGGCGCACATCGAATCGTGCGTCAGGGCTCCTGCTTCGAGGAGGGGCCACACCAGCTCGTCACTGGCGCGGTGCCCCTGCTGCGAGTTGAGCCTCACTTGCGGTGCGTCCTGTCGGCGGGCGGCATGTCCCCGTCCGGGGGCGGCGGTGGGGCCGGCGTCCAGGGCTGGCCAGGGTGCCCGTCCCAGCCGTCTCCTCCTCCGCCGTACTCCCCGCCATCGGCAGCGATGACCTGCCTGCGCGTCCCGTGCCCCTCTCCTGCATTCAGTGGATGGTGCCCTGCACCTGCTACCCACTCCGACCGCTCAGACTGTCCACAGCTGGTGGCCGATGGGGAGTTGCGCCCCACTCCCTGCCGGGATCCGTCCAGCCGCACCCCTCTGCTCTGTGCGACGCGACGCACATCCCGCAGTGCGGCGCTCAACTGCTCTCCGAGATATCGGAGTTGCGGATCCGTCGCCTTGCCGTCCCCGAGCATGTCGGCCGCGTGGTCGAGCAGTGCGTCCGCCATCTCAAGCTGCACGTCTTCCATACGGTCCGCGACGCGGGAAACGGCACCTTCTCCCGTGCCGTCGCTCACAAGGAAGCAGGTCGTCCCATCAGGGCTCACCCACGGCAGCAGGCGCGTGGCCTGTGACTCGCTCACCGCGCAGCCACCTCCGCCCCGACCGTCGGACGATGACCGACATTCGAGGTCGGCGCTTCCGGCAACAGGGCATGGTGAAAGTGGCGTGGGAGCAGGTCCGCGGCCGTCGTTCGTACGCCACCAGGTACGGACGCACCATGACGGTGTCCTCGCCCCGCAGCATCTGTACGCGCACCAGCCGCGACCCGTACGAGCAGTCGATCCGTACGCGGCGGCATGGCCCCGTACGGGTACGCGCCCTCCGACCGATGGCGCCCCGGCGCGGGCAGCAAGAGCCGCCATAGCAGCTCGAAGAGCCGGGCGAGGGCGTTGGCGACGAGGTGAGGCGCAGCGCCAACAGGAGTACGAGTTCGAGGAAACCGACGTTGTCGCGGAAGGCACACAGACACGGGGAACCACCACCTTGCTCCTTGGGTGCACTGACACCGAAAAACGTAGCGCTATTCACAAAAACCAGCAAGGTTCCCTGAGGGTGGTTGCTACCAGGAAGTCGCTTACCGTGTAGGCGAAGGGTTGGGATCACCAATCGCCAGGAGGACGCGTGGGTACCAGCGAGTGGGTCAGCACCTCGATGCCGTATCTGACACCCCGTGAGAAGGGGCAGTCCGACGCCTGGGGCGCGGAGACCGCCGCCCGTGGCCGCCGCGGCAGCCAACGCATCGTCCACGCCGGGGAGATCGCAGCACCGCCCGAGATCGCGGAACTCCTGGGAATCGGGGCGGACGAGAACGTCGTCGTACGCCGTCGCGTGATGTTTGTCGACGACGCGCCCAGCGAGCTGACCGACACCTACTATCCCGTCCATATCGCCCGGGGAACCCGCCTGGCCGGGACCGCCAAGATTCCCGGTGGCGCGATCTCGCTGCTCGCCGACCTGGGGTACGTCGGTGCCCGGGTCCAGGAAGACGTCATCGCCCGGATGCCCAGCCACGAGGAACGCGATGCGCTGCGGACCGGCGCCGACGAACCGGTGCTCCAGCTGACGCGGGTCACGCTGGACGCACGCGATCAGCCGATCCAGGTCGACAGGATGGCGATGCCCGGACACCTCCAGCGGCTGCGCTACGAGATCAAGATCGGATGACTGTGCCGAGAACCGAAGACGACGCGTACGACCGCCGTTCCTTGCACGAACGGATCGCCGCCGACCTACGCGACGAGATCATGAGCGGTGACCTGGAACCGGGCGCGAAACTGCCGTCCACCACGCACCTCAAGGCACGGTTCGACGCCTCCAGCGCCACCGTGCAGAAGGCGCTCCACCTGCTCAAGGACGAACGCCTGGTCGTGGGTCGCGCCGGAGCGGCGGTGACGGTACGCGAACACCGGCAGCAGACTGTGCGGCCCGCTTCCTTCATGGCACCGGCCGGCCCCGGCGAGCAGTACCGCTGGCTCGCCGAGGCGACGAAGGGCGGAGGCCGGGCGCACAGCGAGCTGCTGGAGGTCACCGAGGCCACGCCGCCCAGAGATGCCGCAGAGGCTCTGGAACTCCCGGACGGCGGCACCGCACTGCTCCGCCGCCAGATCCTCTTCATCGACGACGAACCGGTCGAACTGGTCACGTCCTACTACCCGTTGGACATCGCCCGCGGTACCGCAATGACGGAACGCCGCAAGGTCAAGGGCGGGACGCCCACTCTCCTGGCCGAGCTGGGTTTCCCGCCCCGTCTCAGCGTCGACCGGGTCTCCGCCCGCGTACCCACCCAGGAGCAGTACGAGGCCCTCCGCCTTCCCAGCAGCCTGCCCGTCCTCCGCACCCTGCGAGTGATCTACAGCGACGACGAACGGCCCATCGAGGTCACCATCATGGTCAAGGCAGGCCATCTCCATGAACTCCACTACGAGTTCACGCCGGAGTGAGACCGAGGTGGCCTATCCCCGCGGCACCCGGATAACCCCCTCCTGAATCACCGAAACCGCCAACTGCCCGTCCGCCGTGAAGATGCGGCCCTTGCCCAGGCCGCGGCCGGCCTGGGCCGTCGGGGACTCCTGGTCGTAGAGGAGCCAGTCGTCGGCGCGCAGGGGGCGGTGGAACCACATGGCGTGGTCCAGGCTCGCGCCGACCACGTCGCCGACCGCCCAGCCGCCGCGGCCGTGCGCGAGCAGGATCGAGTCCAGCAGGGTCATGTCGGAGACGTAGGTGACCAGGCAGATGTCCAGCAGGGGGCGGGTGACGGTGTCGCCGCAGCCGGCGCCGTCGGCGAGCGCCTTGTCCAGGTCGCCGTTGGTGCGGAACCAGACCTGGGACCGCGGCTCGCGCACCTCGCCGACGGTGACGTAGGGCGGCTCGTCGACGTACCGCAGGTCGATCGCGGCCCGGGCCTCCAGCAGCCGCTCGGCGACGGCCGGGGTGAGGAACCGTCCGGCGTGCCGCGGCAGCATCTCGGCGGGGGTGGGCAGGGTCAGCGGGTCCGGTGCGGGCGGCATCGGCTCCTGGTGTTCCAGGCCTTCCTCGGCGGTCTGGAAGGAGGCCGAGAGGTGGAAGATCGGCTGGCCGTGCTGGACGGCGACGACCCGGCGGGTGGTGAACGACCGGCCGTCGCGGATGCGGTCGACGGTGTAGACGATGGGCGCGCCGGGGTCGCCGGGGCGCAGGAAGTAGGCGTGCAGGGAGTGCGGCGGCCGGTCGGCGGGGACCGTGCGCCCGGCCGCGACCAGCGCCTGGGCGGCGACCTGGCCGCCGAAGACGCGGGGCACGACCGAGGCGCGGCTCTCGCCCCGGAAGATGTCCTGCTCGATCCGCTCCAGCGCGAGCAGATCGAGCAGATCGAGCAGGGACCGCTGGGCGTCGTTCACGTGCGAGGGCCCTTGCGGCTCAGAGGCCCATGGACTTGGCGATGATGGACTTCATGACCTCGCTGGTGCCGCCGTAGATGCGGTTGACGCGGTTGTCGGCGTAGAGGCGGGCGATGGGGTACTCGTTCATGAAGCCATAGCCGCCGTGCAGCTGGAGGCAGCGGTCGATGACGCGGTGCGCGACCTCGGTGCAGAAGAGCTTGGCGGAGGCGGCCTCGGCCGGGGTCAG
This sequence comes from Streptomyces sioyaensis, assembly GCF_004122735.1. Taxonomy (GTDB): domain Bacteria; phylum Actinomycetota; class Actinomycetes; order Streptomycetales; family Streptomycetaceae; genus Streptomyces; species Streptomyces sioyaensis. Next base: position 34,614 of record NZ_SDIF01000005.1, read on the forward strand.
CTCGCCGGCGTCCAGGGCCTCCAGCGCGCGGTCGGCGACGGCCTCGGCGGCGTCGACCTCGGCCTGGCAGGCGGCCAGTTCGAACTTGGTGTTCTGGAAGGAGGCGACCGTCTTGCCGAAGATCGTGCGCTCCTGCACGTACTCCTTGGCGAACCGGACGGCGGCCTTGGCCTGGGCGTACGCGCCGAAGGCGATGCCCCAGCGCTCGGAGGCGAGGTTCAGGCCCAGGTAGGCGAAGCCCTTGTTCTCCTCGCCGAGGAGGTCCTCGACCGGGACCTTGACGTCGACGAAGGCCAGCTCGGCGGTGTCGGAGATCCTCAGGCCGAGCTTGTCCAGCTTGCGGCCGACGGAGTAGCCGGCGGACTTGGCGTCCACGGCGAAGAGCGAGATGCCGAAGCGGCGGTCGTCCTCGCGGGGCGCGGCGGTACGGGCGCACACGATGACGCGGTCGGCGTGCACACCGCCGGTGATGAAGGTCTTGGCGCCGTTGAGGACGTAGTGCGTGCCGTCCTCCGACAGCTTCGCGGTGGACTTCATGCCCGCGAGGTCGGAGCCGGTGCCCGGCTCGGTCATCGCCAGCGCCCACATCTCCTCGCCGCTGACGAACTTCGGCAGGAAGCGCTTCTTCTGCTCGTCGGTGGCGAGCATCTGGAGGTACGGGAGGCCCAGCAGCACATGGACGCCGGAGCCGCCGAAGGTGACGCCCGCGCGGGCGGTCTCCTCGTAGATCACGGCCTCGAACTTGTGCGAGGCGATGCCGGCGCCGCCGTACTCCTCGGGGACGCGGATCCCGAAGACGCCCAGCTCGGCGAGCTTGTAGTAGAAGTCGCGCGGGGCCTGGCCGGCGGCGAACCACTCGTCGTGTACGGGGACGACCTCGGCCTCGATGAAGGCGCGTATGGTCGCGCGGAACGCCTCGTGATCCTCGTTGAACACCGTACGGCGCATTGCTACGTCGCCTCCTCCAGGTCGCCGGACCAAGCGCATGGCTAAGCGCTTGCTCAGCGAAAGCTACCCGCCAGTCACCAAGGCTGTCCAGAGGTGAACGAAAACCCGTGCGGGCCGGGACCCGCTCCACACTCCCGGTACCGCCGTCACGACCGGCAGCCTCACCCGCACTCCGTTCACTCCGAACGTAAACAATCCGTCATCCGCCGGCCATTTCCGCAGGAAGCCGTTGATCATCCTTGATGGGCCATTTAGCATCAACTCATGGCGGATCAAACGGCAGTTGTAGAGGTCCATGTCAAACCGTCACTTATTGCATCGTGGTTTCACCACCTGCTGACGAATCCGGTCATTGAGATCGACGGCCAGGAATATGCCGCGAAATGGGGCACGTCAAAGGTCACTGTGACTCCCGGCACACACCGCATCAGTGTGTATTTCCGCTACCGCGGACAAAAGAGCGCGCGGCTCGCCGAGGCGAGCAAGGAGTTCTCGACAGCCGAAGCGCCGTCGGGCGTGCGTGTCACGGCCAGCCTCGGTCCGCGCAACGGAAGCAGGTTCCGGTTCGAAGAACCTGTGACGAGCGGGTAGGACGGTCTCGCGCCACGGGAAAGAAGCCCGTCAGTGCCCTTGAGCGCTGACGGGCTTTCCCTTGCCCGGCGTCAGACGGACGATACGGCGGCGGCGGGCGGGGCATGCGCACCGCACTCCGGGCACGGATCGGCGGCCCGGCCCGCGTCGTGCGCCCAGGCCCCGGCGGCAGCGGATCCGGTGTCGGATCCGGAATCCACAGCCACCGGTTCCGCCGGGCGGCGGTCCGGGGTCGCGCACACAATTGCCGAACCGATCATCGCCAGCGCGAAACTCCACAGACCCATCGTGAGAATGATCGAGCCGTGCAGCACGATGTCCAGGACCATGCCGACCTTGCGCCGGCGCCCCGAGGACAGCAGGCATACTCCGATCGCGATTTCGATCAGCAGCGCGCCCCACGTCAGGGAAACCACGACCAGCGGACTCTTGGACATCCACAGCAGGACACCGTCCCAGGGCCGGCTCACACCGAACATGCCGTCGCGCAGGAAGTAGTACTCGGCCGTTCCATTGGCCCAGTCGGCCACACCGAATTTGCTGAGGGCACTGTCCAGGTAGAGATAGGCGATCTGCACCCGGATGGCCAGAAAAGCAGCCAGCGAAACCGTCCGCCACGACGGTGCCAGAGCGGATTCGGGCCGCTGCCAGTGCCAGGTGCGGCCGTCGGCCAACCCGATCGGAATCATCAGGAAACACATGATCATGCCGACCGACTCACCACCGTCGGGCACCGAAATGCTGACCGCGACGGAATACGCCGCCCAGGCATGCGGGATCACCGTCCATCGCGGCCGATAACCGCTGGCGGCCACAAGCAGCACCATGATCAGCAGCCACCGCCGGGGCTCCGCACCCACCGCATCGCCGCCGAGACACAGCGCGGAAGCGGCGCGAACGGAATCGCAGCGCGGGAACTCCCCCATCCCGACGACAGGGACGAGCAGGGCCTTGAGGGGAGTCAGCAGGAGAACACTCAGTTGGGCCGCGGCGATAACGCTGCGCCCGACACCGAACCACCGGGAGCGGAGATCGTGCCGTGCGGTGTGCTCGGCGAGCCGGCCGGCGAGGGAATGGACAGCGGGCATTATCTGCATCGGACATCCAGATGTACGATCTTGACAACTCGCCTGGAATACGGGACCAGTTCCCGATAGCTCCAGGGCACGGTCTTCTCCTGGGTGAGATAGGCGTCACCACACACCGTCGGCACCGGGCTCTCGTTCTTCACCCGCCATGCTCTGCCGCCGGACGACTCCCGCAGACAGTCGGCGAGGCGACCGTCGCAGGCCTTCCAGTGCGTTGCCGCAGCCGCATTGAGAAACCCCAGCTCCGGCCCCTGGGCTCGTTGCGTACGGGACAGGCCGAACAGGTTCGACGGGGCACCCTGCGGCGTGCGCAGCAGATTCCGCCCCGCACCATCCGCCCCCAGGGAATAAGCACTGATCTGCGCGGTCTCGGGGTCACGGGTGAAGAAGGCCCAGTTCTCCGGCGTGAGAATGTTCAGGGCGTGCCGGGCAACGCCTTTGGACTGACGGCTGCTCAGCGCGTTGCTCGGCAAGGTGTAGAAGAGGGACGCCGCAAGGTAGCCGAAGAGACACAGACATACTCCGGCGAACAGGACCAGTTGACGTAGCGAAGCATTCCGTTCTTCCGCTGGTTTCACGGGCTTTGTGGTGGGCGTATTGGCCATTCGGGCGCGACCTCGGCTGCGTGTGGTCCGATGGATCAGCGGGGTGTGCCGGCCGCGGCGTCGCCACGGCCGGCACACCCGTCATTCCTGCTGCTCGGCGAGCCGGTCGCCTACAGGCTCCGAGCCACGTCCGAGACCATGGTCTCGGCGTCCAGGCTGTTGGGCTGGCTCATGTCGAACCCGTAGCTCACCGCGGACGGGACCACCACCAGGGCGATGGCGACCTCGGTCGCGCCGGCCACATTCGCGTATCCGATGGCGTTGATGGCGCCGATCACGTTGATCTCGATCAGGCCGTTGACGTCGTGCCACCACCAGCCGTTGGTGCGGGCCGTGTCCTTGGTGGTGGCCGTCTTCTGCCCCGCGATGTACTTCTTCACGTCGTCGTTGAGCCGGAGCATGCCCTGCTTGGCCTGGAACGGGTCGTTGATCTGGACCGGAACCGTCACCTTCTCGTGGAAGGCCGAGTCGATCCGCTTGAGTACCTTGGTGAATTCGGCTATCTCGGCCGCCGTCACCTTGTCCGCCCCGTCCGTGCGCCGGGCCCTGATCTTCTTGGCCAGGGCGGGGTGGTCGTGAGCGGCCCTGCCCTTGGCGAAGATGAGCAGGCCGACGATGTCCTCGTCGGAGTACTTGATGTGGTGCTTCGCGGCGCCGCCGGAAGCGGCCAGGCCCTGCGCCGCCGGGGCGGCTGCCACCGCCGGCGGGGCGGCCACGGCCGACGCGCCACAGGCCACGATTCCGGCCAGTGCCGCTGCCGAAGTGGCGAGTACGGCAGTTCTCTTGAAATGCATCGCTTACCTTCACATGTCGGTTGATGGTGGAGGTGGTTGGCCATGCCGGAACACACGACGGCAGGCCCGCCGTCTGCTTGGCATGGGAAAGAGGGCGCCCGTCGCTCGGCGCACACGGCCGGCCGCCCGGCGCGGCGATCCGCCGCACCGGCGGTGGGGCCAAGGGGTGACTGGAGAGAGGGAGAGGTGCGACTCAGTCCAGGTGCCGGCGCTCCTCGCGCACCGCGGCACGGGCGGCCGTGGTGGACGAGAGGGCGATGACGGCATCCACGCTGCCGCTGGTCACGACGATCACCACGTAGACCCAGGACGGGCCACCGAGGAAAGCGTTGACCAACGACGCGACGGCTGCGAGGACGAGCACCGGAATCAGGCGCACGTATTTCCGCTGGGCCGCATGCTGCCCGGCACGCCAGGCGGCGTCGCCGCTCCGGGTTTCCTTGCTGCGCATTCCGGCAAAAGAATTCCTGCGCAGTGTGCCTTTTCGACTCTTGCCGGCGATGACCCCGACAATGACGGCGGCGACGGCGAAAATTCCGCTCAGAACAATGCCCGCCACGGATTGGCTGGTCATCGACACATCATGCGGTCCGCGGACCGGGTTCCTCTTACGTGAAGCTCAGGCACCGAAACGTCTCCCCCGTGAGTACGCAGCTTCCGGCGCTACGTGGTCCCCCGTCGGCCGGCCCTGCGGGCCACTGATCTACGGGCGTAGCAACTGCGGTTCATCCTGACACCGTCGTTCGCGGCAATCAACGGCAATCCGGGAGCCTTGACGCCGTCCACACGGCCGCAGATCCTCCGGTTCGGTCCCGGCAATGCGTCCCACACCTGAGAAGGCGGTCGCCGGGCGCATTCCCTTTGTCATCCCATAAAATCTGCCATGGCAATTCCTTGGGAATTTCTTGGTGATCCGGCAGCCATCGGCCGGTCGGCGACCAGCGCGGCCGGCGGCCGGGATCACTTCGCCGGCAACGGGTCCCGGTCCGCTGCCGCCGCGAACGCCCCCAGGGCGAGCCGCTTGAGCAGGGACTCGGTGGCCGCACGGGGCAGCAGGCCGGCGCGCGCGCTGAGGTGCGGGGTGGAGTTGAGCAGCCCGAAGACCGCGTGGACCGCAGACCGGGCCTCGACCTCCGCGCACACGGGATAAACCTCCCGCACGACCTCCACCCACAGCTCCACGTACTGCCGCTGGAGCTGGCGGACCCGCTTGCGGTCGGCCTCGCGCAGCCGGTCCAGTTCGCGGTCGTGCAGGGTGATCAGCGGGCGGTCGTCCAGCGCGAAGTCGATGTGGCCGTCGATCAGTGCGCGCAGCACCGCCTCGGGGCTCTCGCCGCCCTCCGCGACCCGCATCCGCCCGCCGTCCAGCAGCCGCTCGCTGATGCCGACCAGCAGCTCGGCCAGCATGGCGTCCTTGCCGGCGAAGTGCCGGTAGAGACCGGGGCCCGAGATGCCCACGGCCGCCCCTATTTCGTCCACGCCGACGCCGTGAAAACCGCGCTCCGCGAAGAGCCGGGCCGCCTCCCTGAGGATCTGCTCACGGCGGCTGATCGGGGCGGGGGCCTGCGCATTACTCATGCCGTCGATTGTAGACAGCCGGGTTAGTGCTCGTTAACCTGAAGGGAGTGTGGTTAACGCCCATTAACCCGGCCATCAACCCGAATGGCCCGGCAGCCGCGGACCGCGGCGACGGGACAGCGACCGAGCAAGGGGGCTCTTACTGATGGAGCAGGCACCGGTGCTGGGGAGTACCGCCGATCCGGCGTCCGACTCCTGGCGTGCCAACGAGGCCGCGCACCGCGAGCTGGCCGCCCAGCTGCGCGAGAAGCTCGCGGCGGCCCGGCTGGGCGGCGGCGAGAAGGCCAGGGCGCGGCACACCGCGCGCGGCAAGCTGCTGCCGCGTGACCGGGTGGACGCCCTGCTGGACCCCGGCTCGCCGTTCCTGGAGCTGGCGCCGCTGGCCGCGGAGGGGATGTACGGCGGGGCCGCGCCGGCCGCGGGCGTGATCGCCGGCATCGGCCGGGTCTCCGGCCGCGAGACGGTGATCGTCGCCAACGACGCCACGGTCAAGGGCGGCACGTACTACCCGATGACGGTCAAGAAGCACCTGCGGGCGCAGGAGATCGCCCTGGAGAACCGCCTGCCCTGTCTGTATCTCGTGGACTCCGGCGGCGCCTTCCTGCCGATGCAGGACGAGGTCTTCCCCGACCGGGAGCACTTCGGGCGGATCTTCTACAACCAGGCGCGGATGTCGGGGGCGGGTATCCCGCAGATCGCCGCCGTCCTCGGTTCCTGCACGGCGGGCGGTGCGTACGTCCCCGCCATGAGCGACGAGGCCGTGATCGTCCGCAACCAGGGCACGATCTTCCTGGGCGGGCCGCCGCTGGTGAAGGCCGCCACCGGCGAGGTGGTCACCGCCGAGGAGCTGGGCGGCGGCGAGGTGCACGCCAGGACCTCCGGCGTCACCGACCATCTCGCCGAGGACGACGCCCATGCGCTGCGCCTGGTGCGCACCATCGTCTCCACCCTGGGCGAGCGCGCGCCGCTGCCGTGGACGGTGCGGACCGTCGAGGAGCCCAAGGCCGATCCGGCCGGGCTCTACGGCATGGTGCCCGCGGACTCCCGTACGCCCTATGACGTGCGCGAGGTGATCGCCCGCCTCGTGGACGGTTCGCGCTTCGCGGAGTTCAAGGCGGAGTACGGCACGACGCTGGTCACCGGCTTCGCCCACCTCCACGGCCATCCGGTCGGCATCGTCGCCAACAACGGCATCCTGTTCTCCGAATCCGCCCAGAAGGGCGCCCACTTCATCGAGCTGTGCGACCAGCGCGGCATCCCGCTGCTGTTCCTCCAGAACATCTCCGGCTTCATGGTCGGCCGCTCGTACGAGGCCGGCGGGATCGCCAAGCACGGCGCGAAGATGGTGACGGCGGTGGCCTGCACCCGCGTCCCGAAGCTGACGGTCGTCATCGGCGGCTCGTACGGGGCGGGCAACTACTCCATGTGCGGCCGGGCCTATTCGCCGCGCTTCCTGTGGATGTGGCCGAACGCCAAGATCTCGGTGATGGGCGGCGAACAGGCCGCCTCCGTCCTCGCGACCGTCAAGCGCGACCAGCTGGAGGCGCACGGCGAGGAGTGGAGCGCCGAGGAGGAGGACGCCTTCAAGGCGCCGGTCCGCGCGCAGTACGAGTCCCAGGGCAACGCCTACTACGCGACCGCGCGGCTGTGGGACGACGGCGTCATCGACCCGCTGGAGACCCGGCAGGTGCTGGGCCTGGCGCTGACCGCCTGCGCCAATGCGCCGCTCCCCGAAAAGGACAGCACCGCGCCCGGCTACGGCGTCTTCCGGATGTGAGAGGGATGTCCCCAGGTATGGCCACCAATTTCGACACCGTGCTCATCGCCAACCGCGGCGAGATCGCGGTCCGTGTCATCCGCACCCTGCGCGCCCTCGGCATCCGCTCGGTCGCCGTCTTCAGCGACGCGGACGCCGGGGCCCGGCACGTCCGCGAGGCCGACACGGCCGTACGGATCGGCCCGGCCCCGGCCGCCGAGAGCTATCTGTCCGTGGAGCGGCTGCTGGCGGCGGCCGCCCGCAGCGGTGCACAGGCGGTCCACCCCGGCTACGGCTTCCTCGCCGAGAACGCCGCCTTCGCCCGTGCCTGCGCGGACGCCGGGCTGGTCTTCATCGGCCCGCCCGCCGACGCCATCGAGCTGATGGGCGACAAGATCCGCGCCAAGGAGACGGTGCGTACGGCCGGTGTCCCGGTCGTCCCCGGCTCCTCGGGCAGCGGGCTGAACGACGCGCAACTGGCCGCCGCGGCCCGGGAGATCGGCATGCCGGTGCTGCTCAAGCCGTCCGCGGGCGGCGGCGGCAAGGGCATGCGGCTGGTGCGCGACGCGTCGCTGCTGGCCGACGAGATCGCCGCCGCCCGCCGCGAGGCCCGCTCCTCCTTCGGCGACGACACCCTGCTCGTCGAGCGCTGGATCGACCGGCCCCGGCACATCGAGATCCAGGTCCTGGCGGACGGCCACGGCAACGTCCTCCACCTCGGCGAGCGCGAGTGCTCCCTCCAGCGCCGCCACCAGAAGGTGATCGAGGAGGCCCCCTCGGTGCTGCTGGACGAGGCCACCCGCGCCGCGATGGGCGAGGCGGCCGTCCAGGCGGCCCGCTCCTGCGGCTACCGCGGCGCCGGCACCGTCGAGTTCATCGTCCCGGGCAAGGACCCCGCCTCGTACTTCTTCATGGAGATGAACACCCGTCTCCAGGTGGAGCACCCGGTCACCGAGCTCGTCACCGGCCTCGATCTGGTGGAGTGGCAGCTGCGGGTGGCGGCCGGCGAGCATCTCCCCTGCGCCCAGGAGGACATCACCCTGACCGGGCACGCCATCGAGGCGCGGATCTGCGCCGAGGACCCCGCCCGCGACTTCCTGCCGACCGGCGGCACGGTGCTGGCGCTGCGCGAGCCGCAGGGCGGTGGGGTGCGCACGGACTCGGGGCTCTCGGAGGGCGGGGAGGTCGGCAGCCGCTATGACCCGATGCTGTCCAAGGTCATCGCCCATGGCCCGGACCGGGCGACGGCACTGCGCCGGCTGCGGGCCGCACTGGCCGACACCGTCACCCTCGGCGTGACGACCAACGCCGGTTTCCTGCGCCGGCTGCTGGCCCACCCGGACGTGGTCTCCGGCGAACTGGACACCGGCCTGGTGGAGCGGGAGGCGGCCGGGCTGGTCGACGGCGCGGTGCCGGACGAGGTGTACGCGGCGGCCGCGGCGGTACGGCAGGCCGCGCTGGAGCCGCCGGCGGACGGCGGCGGCTGGCGCGACCCGTTCGCCACCCCCAGCGGCTTCCGGCTCGGCGGCGAGCCCGCCCCCGTCCGCCACTGGCTGCGGGTACCGGGCCACGACCCCGTCGCCCGTGACGTCCGGCCGGACGCGCCGGCCGGGCAGGTCACCGCGGACCGGGTACGGGTCACCGTCGACGGCGTGGTGCACGGCTTCCACCGCGCCGGCGACTGGCTCGGCAGGGACGGCGACTCCTGGCAGGTGACCGACCACGACCCGGTGGCGGCGGCGCTGCGCGGGGCCGCCGGGGCGCACGGCGCGGACACCCTGGCGGCCCCGATGCCGGGCACCGTCACCGTCGTCAAGGTCGCCGTCGGCGACGACGTGGCCGCGGGCCAGGGCCTGTTGGTCGTGGAGGCGATGAAGATGGAACACGTCATCTCCGCACCGCACGCCGGACGGGTCACCGAACTGGACGTCACCGCGGGGTCGACCGTCGCCATGGACCAGATCCTGGCCGTGGTCGCCCCGCACGAGGACGCCGACGAGGCCGCCGCGTCCGCCGGCGCCTCCGAGGGCGGGCAGGAGAGCGCCTCATGACCGCGACCGGACTGCCGATGGAGGTCCCCGCGGAGGGGCTGCCCACCCGCGTACGGATCCATGAGGTCGGCGCGCGCGACGGGCTGCAGAACGAGCAGACCGTCGTCCCCACGGAGATCAAGGCGGAGTTCATCCACCGCCTCGCCGCGGCGGGTCTGCCGCTCGTCGAGGCCACCAGCTTCGTCCATCCCAAGTGGGTGCCCCAACTCGCCGACGCGGAGCAGCTGTTCCCGCAGCTGGCCGACCTCGACCCGCACCGGCTGCCCGTCCTGGTGCCCAACGAACGCGGTCTGGACCGTGCGCTCGCCCTGGGCGCCCGCCGGATCGCGGTGTTCGGCAGCGCCACCGAGTCGTTCGCCCAGGCCAACCTCAACCGCACGGTCGACGCGGCACTGGCGATGTTCGCGCCGGTCATCGCGCGGGCCAAGGACGCCGGGGTGCATGTCCGCGGCTACCTCTCGATGTGCTTCGGCGACCCCTGGGAGGGCCCGGTGCCCGTGGCGCAGACCGTCCGGGTCTGCCGGGAGCTGCTCGACCTGGGCTGTGACGAGCTGAGCCTGGGCGACACCATCGGCGTGGCCACCCCCGGTCATGTGCAGCAGCTGCTCGCCGCCCTCAACGAGGCGGGGGTGCCCACCTCCCGCCTGGGCGTCCACTTCCACGACACCTACGGGCAGGCCCTCGCCAACACCTTCGCCGCGCTCCAGCACGGCGTGACCACCATCGACGCCTCGGCGGGCGGCCTCGGCGGCTGCCCGTACGCCAAGAGCGCCACCGGAAACCTCGCCACCGAAGACCTCGTGTGGATGCTGCACGGCCTCGGCATCGAGACCGGGGTCGACCTGGACCGCCTGACCGCCACCAGCGTGTGGATGGCCGAGGCCCTGGGCCGGCCGAGCCCCTCCCGTACCCTCCGTGCCCTCTCCCACAAGGAGTGACCCTCATGTCCCTGGACCACCGTCTGCCCGCCGAGCTGGAAGAACTCCGGCGCACGGTCGAGGCGTTCGCGCACGACGTCATCGCCCCGAAGATCGGCGAGTACTACGAGCAGCATGCGTTCCCGTACGAGATCGTGCAGGAGATGGGCCGGATGGGCCTGTTCGGCCTGCCGTTCCCCGAGGAGTACGGCGGGATGGGCGGCGACTACCTCGCGCTCGGCATCGCCCTGGAGGAGTTGGCCCGGGTGGACTCCTCGGTGGCCATCACCCTGGAAGCCGGCGTCTCCCTGGGCGCCATGCCGATCTACCACTTCGGCACGGAGGAGCAGAAGCGCGCGTGGCTGCCCAAGCTGTGCAGCGGTGAGGTGCTCGGCGCCTTCGGCCTCACCGAGCCGGACGGCGGCTCGGACGCCGGCGCGACGCGGACGACCGCGGTGCGCGAGGGCGGGGACTGGGTGATCAACGGCAGCAAGTGCTTCATCACCAACTCCGGTACGGACATCACCGGTCTGGTCACGGTCACCGCCGTCACCGGCCGCAAGGCCGACGGCTCCCCGCTGATCTCCTCGATCATCGTGCCGTCCGGCACCCCGGGCTTCACGGTCGGCGCCCCGTACTCCAAGGTCGGCTGGAGCGCCTCCGACACCCGGGAGCTGTCCTTCTCCGACGTACGGGTCCCGGCCGCCAACCTCCTGGGCGAGGAGGGCCGCGGCTACGCCCAGTTCCTGCGCATCCTCGACGAGGGCCGGATCGCCATCGCGGCGCTGGCCACCGGCCTGGCGCAGGGGTGTGTGGACGAGTCGGTGCGCTACGCCAAGGAGCGGCAGGCCTTCGGCCGGCCGATCGGCGGCAACCAGGCGATCCAGTTCAAGCTCGCCGACATGGAGATGCGCGCCCACACCTCCCGGCTGTCCTGGCGCCATGCCGCCTCCCGGCTGGTGCACGGCGAGCCGTTCAAGAAGGAGGCCGCGCTCGCCAAGCTCTACTCGTCCGAGATCGCGGTGGACAACGCCCGCGAGGCCACCCAGATCCACGGCGGGTACGGCTTCATGAACGAGTACCCGGTCGCCCGGATGTGGCGGGACGCCAAGATCCTGGAGATCGGCGAGGGCACCAGCGAGGTCCAGCGGATGCTGATCGCCCGGGAGCTGGGGCTCTGACGCCGGACCGGCCGGGCGTCCGCGGACGCCCGGCCGGCGGGCTCACTTCCCGGGCCAGGGCACGTCCGGTGAGCGGTAGTAGTTGATGCCCAGGGCGTCCCAGCGCGGCCCCTGGGCGGCCAGCCGCACCTTGTAGCCGTCCCAGTCGTGGCTGTCCGCCGGGGACCAGCCCAGCTCCGCGATGCCCGGCAGCCGCGGGAAGGCCATGTACTCGATGTGCGCGGTGGTGGAGAGGGTCTCGGACCACAGCGGCGCCTCGACGCCGAGGACGGAATCGGCGGGCGCGCCGTCGAGATAGCGGCCCGGGTCCCAGTCGTAGGCGCGCTTGACGTCGACATAGCCGGCCCAGGACAGGCCCAGCGGCGTGTTCCGGTCGTACTTCATGTCGAGGTAGGCGCGGTCGGCCGGCGAGAGGATCAGCCGGGTGCCGTTCCTGGCGGCGTCGGCGACCTGGGCGCGCTCCGCCGTGCCGGTCTTGTCATAGCCCCAGTACTGGGCGACGGCGCCCTTGACCGGGTGCGCTCCGGTCAGCTGGTGCCAGCCGACCACGGTCTTGCCGTACTTGGCGACGACCGGCTGCACCTTGTCCATGAAGGTCACGTAGTCCGCATGGCTGGTGGAGTGTGCCTCGTCGCCGCCGATGTGGAGGTACCTGCCGGGCGTCAGGGCCGCCAGCTCGCGGATGACGTCGTCCACGAAGTCGTAGGTCACCTGCTTCGGCGCGCACAGCGAGCTGAAGCCGACCTTGGTGCCGGTGTAGAGCGGCGGGGCCTGGCCGTTGCAGTTGAGCTCCGCGTAGGAGGCGAGCGCGGCGTTGGTGTGGCCGGGCATGTCGATCTCGGGGACGACGGTCAGATAGCGGTCGGCGGCATAGCGGACGATCTCGCGGTAGTCGTCCTTGGTGTAGTAGCCGCCGCGGCCGCCGCCGACCTGGGTGGAGCCGCCGTAGGTCGCCAGCCGCGGCCAGGACTTGACGGCGATCCGCCAGCCCTGGTCGTCCGAGAGGTGCAGATGCAGCTTGTTGATCTTGTACATGGCGAGTTGGTCGATGTAGCGCTTGACCTGCGCGACGGTGAAGAAGTGCCGCGAGACATCGAGCATCGCCCCGCGGTAGGCGTAGCGAGGCGCGTCGGTGATGGTGCCGCCGGCGATCCGCCAGGGCCCGCGCCGCGCACCCCGCCGGCCGTCGACGGGCAGCAGCTGGCGCAGCGTCTGGACGCCGTGGAAGAGGCCGGCCGGGCGGGCGGCGCTGAGGGTGACCGTGCGGCCGGCGGAGGTCAGCCGGTAGCCCTCGGCACCCAGGCCCCCGGTGCCGCTGCCGCCGAGCCGCAGCACGATGCCGTCCCGGCCCTCCTTGGTGGTCACCGGGAAGGCGAAGCCGGTGGCGGGCCGCAGCAGCCCCGCCAGCCGGCCGGCGATCTTCCGGGCCTCGCCGGAGCCGCCCGGGACGCGGATCGGGGTGTGCGCGCCGAGGGTGACGGCGTCGCCTCCGCCGCGCACGGACGCGGGAGCGGGGATGACCTGGTCCAGGGGGGTGGCGGCCCGGGCGGTGGCTCCGGTGGCGCCCTGCGGGGGTACGGCGGCGGTTCCCAGCCCCGCCGCGGCGACCAGCAGCAGGGAGAACAGCAGTCTGCGTCGTCTCATCGACGATCCCTTCGGCAACGTCGTGCATGGCATCGTGCATGGCATGGAGCGACCGAACGGTGACCATGCGTACCGTGACCCTCTGATCCGGTCAAGGTTCAGACCAGTTTCCGGCCGCCAAACCGGGGATGTGCCCGATAGCGGGCAGATTTCTTGCGATTCCTCGCGCCGCCAAGCAATATCGACGGGTGCTCGAACGCCGTAACCGCAGCGCAGAGGCGCCGCACGAAGACCTGGTGGACCACCTGGTGCGCAGCACGCCGCTGCAGCGCGGTGAGGCCGCCCGGGTGGTGCTGGACGTGCTGGCGTACTTCGACGAGACGACGGAGGAATTCGTCCGCCGCCGCCATCGGGAGCTGCAGTCCCAGGGACTGCGCAACGAGGAGATCTTCGAGCGGATCCGCCACGAGATGCCGCACCGCGCCGTGGCCCCGCCCGATCTCTCGGCCCGTCAGCTGCGCCGCCTCGTCTACGGCTGACGCCCCCGCCACGGGCGCCGGGCACGACCATTGCCACACCATTTTCTCGGAGGGTCACTGTATGTGCGGGATCGTCGGCTACATCGGCAAACGTGATGTCGCTCCGCTGCTCCTGGAGGGCCTGCAGCGCCTGGAGTACCGCGGCTACGACTCGGCGGGCATCGCCATCCACGCCAACGGCACCGGCAAGGCCGCGGGCGGCCTGAAGACCGCCAAGGCCAAGGGCCGGGTCCGCGAGCTGGAGTCCCGCCTGCCGAAGCGCTTCGCGGGCTCCACCGGCATCGCGCACACCCGCTGGGCCACCCACGGCGCGCCGACCGACGAGAACGCCCACCCGCACCTGGACACCGAGGGCAAGGTCGCGGTCGTCCACAACGGCATCATCGACAACGCCGCCGAACTGCGCGCCAAGCTCCTCGCCGACGGCATCACCTTCGCCTCGGAGACCGACACCGAGGTCCTCGCCCACCTCATCGCCCGTTCCGACGCCGAGAAGCTGGAGGAGCGGGTCCGCGAGGCGCTGCGGCACATCGAGGGCACCTACGGCATCGCCGTGCTGCACGCCGACTTCCCCGACCGGATCGTGGTCGCCCGCAACGGCTCCCCGGTCGTCCTCGGCATCGGCGAGCACGAGATGTTCGTCTCCTCGGACGTCGCCGCACTGGTCTCGCACACCCGCCAGGTCGTCACCCTCGACGACGGCGAGATGGCCACGCTCAAGGCCGACGACTACCGCACGTACACCACCGAGGGCTCGCGGACGACGGCGACGCCGGAGACCGTCGAGTACGCGGCCGAGTCGTACGACATGGGCGGCCACGACACCTACATGCACAAGGAGATCTCCGAGCAGGCGGACGCGGTGGACCGCGCGCTGCGCGGCCGGATCGACGACCGCTTCTCCACCGTGCACCTCGGCGGCCTGAACCTCGACGCCCGCGAGGCGCGCGGGGTACGCCGGGTCAAGATCCTGGGCTGCGGCACCTCGTACCACGCGGGCCAGATCGGCGCCCAGATGATCGAGGAGCTGGCCCGCATCCCCTCGGACGCCGAGCCGGCCTCCGAGTTCCGCTACCGCAACCCGGTCGTCGACCCCGACACCCTCTACGTCGCGGTCTCCCAGTCCGGCGAGACCTACGACGTCCTGGCGGCCGTCCAGGAGCTCAAGCGCAAGGGCGCGCGGGTGCTGGGCCTGGTGAACGTGGTCGGCTCGGCGATCGCCCGGGAGACCGACGGCGGCATCTACGTCCACGCGGGCCCCGAGGTCTGCGTCGTCTCCACCAAGTGCTTCACCAACATGGTGGTCTCCTTCGCGCTGCTCGCCCTGCACCTGGGCCGGATCCGTGACCTCTCGGTCGCGGACGGCAAGCGGATCATCGAGGGCCTGCGCAAGCTGCCCGGCCAGATCGACGAGATCCTCAAGGGTGAGGAAGAGATCAAGAAGCTGTCGGCCGCCTACGCGGACGCCAAGTCGATGATGTTCATCGGCCGGGTGCGCGGCTACCCCGTGGCCCGTGAGGCCTCCCTGAAGCTCAAGGAGGTCTCCTACATCCACGCCGAGGCCTACCCGGCCTCGGAGCTCAAGCACGGCCCGCTGGCCCTCATCGAGCCCGCCATGCCCACCGTCGCGATCGTCCCGGACGACGACCTGCTGGAGAAGAACCGCGCCGCCCTGGAGGAGATCAAGGCCCGCAGCGGCCGCATCCTGGCCGTCGCACACCAGGAGCAGGAGAAGGCCGACCACACCATCGTCGTCCCCAAGAACGAGCCCGAGCTGGACCCGATCCTGATGGGCATCCCGCTCCAACTCCTCGCCTACCACACGGCATTGGCCCTCGGCCGCGACATCGACAAGCCCAGGAACCTGGCCAAGTCCGTCACGGTCGAATAACCCGCCCGAGGCCGCCCGCCAAGCCCTTGACCGCGGAGCGGTCAAGCCCGGCAACCTCGCCAAGCCGATGCCGATAACCGTGAAGTGGCCCACCCAAGACCACCGAAGCGACAATTGAGCACCCCCACGGCGAGCAACCCCCTCCGCGAAAGCGGCGCCGGTTCAAGCGCAAAGGGGGGCGGCGGCTCCGTGCGTGCCACCTTGCGCACGGAGCCGCCGCCTCCCCTGCGCCGGCGTCGCCCATACGCCGGCAGGATGCCGCCGCTCCGGGAACCGTCACCACCCGGGCGGCAGCACGCAGTTGCCGTGTGCGCGGCCGCCGGGCCCGTAACGCGGCGCGCCCACGTGACCGTTTTCTACCCCTCACAAGCGCACAATCCACCTCCCGCCGGCCGGCGAAATACGCCTGCGCACAATCCCCATGACGCCCCCTCACCTGTGTGCACACAGCGGAGAATCGAGGCGGCACGGGACGGCGCGGGACGACGGCCGCATCAGGGATACGGCAGGGATACGCCAGGGACGCGTCAGAGGTGCGCCAGGGATCCCTCAGGGGATCACGATGACCGGGCGCTGCGCCCGGCGGGCCAGCCGCCCGGCGACCGAGCCGAAGATCCGGCCGACCAGGCCGTGCGTGGAGCCGACCACGATCGCGTCGGCCTCGTACTCCTGGCCGACCTCTTCCAGCTCGTGACAGATGTCACCGCCGCGCTCGACGAGGATCCAGGGGACCTCGGAGAGATGATCGGCACAGGCCAGCTCCAGGCCGAGGACTTCGGTGCGGTGATCCGGTACGTCCACGAAGACCGGGGGCTCACAGCCCGCCCAGACGGTCGTCGGCAGCCGGTTGGCCACATGGACGATGATCAACCCGGAGCCGAGGCGCCGGGCCATACCGATTGCATACGCCAATGCCCGCTCGCTCGACATGGAGCCGTCGAAGCCGACCACGACGCCATGACGGAACGCAGGGTCGCAGGAGTGGCGCGTCTTTTCCGCCGCTTCGAGGTCCGCCATCGGATCGGCGACCTGCTTGCGGTCCGCGGGTTCGGGGATTTCGTGACCGGCCATGGATGTCTCGGCGAGGGCGTCCTCTTGCGGAGGGGCGAACGGGGAACAGCGATTGACTTGATCCGGCAGTTGACTGAGCTGGCTCGATCGAGGTCCGGGAGCCATAGTTCAAAGAGGAACGATACGACTGGGAATCATCTTCCCAACCCGATACCCCAAGAGTACGGCGCCACTCCCCCGCTGCCCAGAGCACGCCGAGGACGCGGAGCGCCCGCGCGAGCCGGGTGGGGCCTCGAACGTTCCCCGGAGCATGCCGGAGCGTGGCGCGGATGGCAATGCCCCGGCCTGCCCCCGTACGTACCCTCTGACGGTGACCCATGATCGTCGGCGGCGTTGTATCCAGCAGCCCGTCCGAGGGGAGCACATGGTGCCGTTGCCGTCCGACAGATCACCCGACCCGGTGAGCGATGTGGTGCGCTGGGGCGCGTTCAGCTGCGCCCTGGTGCCCTTCGTATTGATCCTCAGCGGTGCCTCCTGGGCCGGCGCGGTCGGCGCGGCCGCCGGCCTGGGCGCGGTGACCTGCGTCTGTCGCGCACTGTTGCGGCAATCCGAACGGACCGCCGCGCGGGTCCGGGTGCGCGACTTCGGAAGACACCGGGACAGAACGGGACGTCCGGGTCCGGCAGCGCACGGGGGCGGGCGCCATTCCGGAGGGCGTACGCCGGTCAACTGAGGCCTCCGCAAGTCCGCGCGCGACCGTTTTCAGCCAACTTCCGGCCGAGGTCCGTACCTTCCCCTGAGCCCCTCTCAACCCTGGTGTGAGCAGGGAGGAAAGGACCGCTGGGCATGGTTGTGCCCTACTGCGAACGGGCAGAGCCGAGACGCGTACTTCCCATGGAGGCCCGACGAGTGGAACGCTTCGTGATCGAATGCTTCGCGCCAAGTTGCCATATCGACATACCAGCGGGTGGTGAACTTGGCACTCCATCCTCACGGAACACAGTAGATTCGATCTTGGTAGTAACGGCGGGGGAACTGTGCAGGACCGAGAGGGCGAGACGACCGAGGGGGGCTTAAGTGCCATGAGCCAGGACTCCGCTGCCGTACCAGATGCCGCACGCAAGCTCGCCGCCCGACGACGCCGCGAAATAGTCGCGGTGCTCCTCTTCAGCGGCGGCCCCATTTTCGAGAGCTCCATTCCGCTCTCGGTCTTCGGCATCGACCGCCAGGACGCAGGCGTCCCGCGGTACCGGCTACTTGTGTGCGCGGGCGAAGATGCGCCTTTGCGCACGACCGGGGGGCTCGAACTGTCGGCCCCCTACGGGCTGGAGGCGATCTCCCGTGCCGGGACGGTCGTCGTACCGGCCTGGCGTTCCATCACCCAGGCCCCGCCGCCCGCCGCGCTCGACGCGCTGCGCCGCGCGCATGAAGAAGGGGCCAGAATCGTCGGGCTGTGCACGGGGGCGTTCGTCCTCGCCGCGGCCGGACTCCTCGACGGCCGGCCGGCCACGACCCACTGGATGTACGCACCGACGCTCGCCAAGCGTTATCCGTCCGTCCACGTGGACCCCCGCGAGCTCTTCGTCGACGACGGCGATGTGCTCACCTCCGCGGGAACGGCGGCAGGCATCGACCTGTGTCTGCACATCGTGCGCACCGACCACGGCGCGGACGCC
Source organism: Streptomyces sioyaensis (assembly GCF_004122735.1). GTDB lineage: Bacteria > Actinomycetota > Actinomycetes > Streptomycetales > Streptomycetaceae > Streptomyces > Streptomyces sioyaensis. The sequence continues at coordinate 52,824 of NZ_SDIF01000005.1, forward strand.
GCGAACGCGCTGGCCCGCCGGCTCGTCGTGCCGCCCCGCCGGACCGCGTCCGACATGGGGCACCAGCGCTACCTCGACAGGTCATTACCTGAAGAGATCGGCGCCGACCCGCTCGCCGAGGTCGTCGCCTGGGCGCTGGAGCACCTCCACGAGCAGTTCGACGTGGAGACGCTCGCGGCGCGCGCGTACATGAGCCGGCGCACCTTCGACCGGCGCTTCCGCTCCCTGACCGGAAGCGCTCCGCTCCAGTGGTTGATCACCCAGCGGGTCCTGCAGGCCCAGCGGCTGCTGGAGACCTCCGACTACTCGGTGGACGAGGTCGCGGGGCGCTGCGGCTTCCGCTCGCCGGTGGCGCTGCGCGGGCATTTCCGGCGGCAGCTGGGCGCCTCACCCGCGGCCTACCGCGCGGCCTACCGCGCGCGCCGGCCGCACGGGGCACCCGAGCCCGCGCTCAGGCCTGAGCGGGCCGACCGCGCCGAGCGGCCGGAGCGCGAGCGGGCGGCGCTGGGTGCGAGCGGCGGGGACCGGTTCTCCGCCGCCGCGCTGGCCGGCCACGGTCTGGCGACCGCGGAACCGGGCGAGGCGGGCAAACCGCAGCCGGAGGGCTACGCCTCCCGGCTGGCGGAGGCCGCCGTCGGGCGGGGACCGGCCCGGCCCGTGCTGCCCGGACAGCGCGAGCGCCCCGTAGGGTGAGATGTATGAACGATCGCATGGTGTGGATCGACTGCGAGATGACCGGACTCTCGCTGGCGAATGACGCGCTCATCGAGGTGGCCGCACTGGTCACCGACTCGGAGCTGAATGTGCTGGGCGACGGGGTGGATGTGGTGATCCGCCCTCCCGCCGAGTCGCTCGGCACCATGCCGGAGGTGGTGCGCCAGATGCACACCGCCTCCGGGCTGCTGGAGGAGCTGGACGGCGGGACGACGCTGGAGGCGGCCGAGGCGCAGGTGCTTGCGTACATCAAGCAGCATGTGCCGGAGCCGGGGAAGGCGCCGCTGTGCGGCAACTCCGTCGGCACCGACCGCGGCTTCCTGCTGCGCGACATGCCGACGCTGGAAAGCTATCTGCACTACCGGATCGTCGACGTCTCGTCCGTGAAGGAACTGGCCCGGCGCTGGTTCCCGCGGGCGTACTTCAACAGTCCGGACAAGAACGGCAACCACCGGGCGCTGGCGGACATCCGCGAATCCATCGCGGAGCTGCGCTACTACCGCGAGGCGGTCTTCGTACCGCAGCCCGGACCCGACTCGGACACCGCGAAGGCCATCGCCGCCAAGCACGTCCTTCCTGCTGAGCCGCAGTCCACGCCACAGTGAGCCGTGGGGGTGCGTGTCGTGTGGTTCCTTGCGGGTCCGCCGTGACCCGCACGACACGCCCTCGGTCCCGGGACACAAAACCTGGGCGCGAGCACCCCTCGGGACCCTGTACACTTTTTCTCAGCCGGTGGGGAAAAAGAACCACACAGCACCGGTCATGGTGGGTATAGCTCAGCTGGTAGAGCACCTGGTTGTGGTCCAGGATGTCGCGGGTTCAAGTCCCGTTACTCACCCCACTTCAAGGCCCCCGACCTCAGGTCGGGGGCCTTGACGTTTGTCGGCCCGAGGACAAGGAGCCGGAGGGCGGGTCCAGAACGTCGCCGATGGTCACCGTGGGGTTCGGGCGGGTGAGGGTGATCTTCGCGGGGAGGGGCGCGGACGGGGCACGGGATTGCGGACGGGCGCGGAGGTGCCGAGGGGCCCGGTGCCCCAGTGGCCGCGGCGACCCGGTGGGCGCGGTGACCCGGCGACCGCGGTGGAGGAGCCTCGGAGGATGCGGCTGCCGACGGGGCGACGTGCCCCCGAAGGGGCAGTCCGGACATAGCGGACATGAGGATCTCACCGCGGCGGCAGACGGGCACCGCCCCGGTCGTCTTCCGTACGGCGGGGCGGTGCGGGGCGGGGCCGTCCGGGCCGGTGGGCCGCCCTGCGCGGCGGCGGGACGCAGCGGCGGGACGCGGCGGTAGGGGGAGTCCGCCGCGCCCCGCCGTGGGGGCGAGCGGTCCGGGCCGGCGCCCGGGCCGCCGGTGGGGGGTCAGCCGGTGTAGGCCCCGAAGGCCTTGGTGAAGTCCAGCGGCTTCTGGTCGATGGAGCTGCAGGTCGGCTGCGCCGAGGGGGCCGGGCCGCCCGGGCAGGGCTGGTCGCGGGTCGAGGACCACATCGACAGGCCGCCCAGGTGCTTGTCCTTGGCGAACGCCACCAGCTGCTTGGCGTCGTCGAGCCGGAAGACCTCCTGCTGGACGTCGTTGACGCCGATCATCGGGGTCACGGCCACGGCCTTCCAGGCGGCCGCGTCGCTCAGCCCGAGCGCCTTCTTGAGCTGGCCCTGGGTGGCCGTGGCGGCCTGGGTGGCGTAGGTGCCCATGTCGCCGCTGTAGGAGGCGCCGTAGTCCATCGCCATGATGTTGACGGCGGAGATCTTGACGCCGTTCTTCTTGGCGTCGGCGACCAGGTTCACCCCGTCCTGGGTCAGGCCCTCGGGCATGACCGGCAGGGTGAAGGAGACGTCCAGGCCGGGGTGGGTCTTCTGGAGCTGGGCGATGGCCTGGGCGCGGCGGGTGTTGGCGGCGGCGTCGGGCAGGGCGCCGCCCTCGATGTCGAAGTCGGCCTTGGTGAGCTTGAACTGGTCGATGACCTTGCCGTACGCGGCGGCCAACTGGTCCGCGGAGCCGCAGACCAGGGCGAGTTCGGAGCCGGTGGCGCCGCCGAAGGAGACCCGGGCGTCGCCGCCGGCCTTGCGCAGCGCGGGTATCTGCCGGGCCACCGCGTCGTTGCCGAGCTCGCCGGAGCCGCCCCACTTGGGGTCGCAGCCGCCGCCGGAGGTGATGAAGGCCAGGGTGAAGTTCTTCACCCCGGTCTTCCGCGCGGTGCCGGGCAGGTCGTAGGCGGGGGTGAGCGAGGTGTCGACGTACGGGGCGAAGCCGGCGGCGGCCTTGGCGGTGGTGCCGGCGGTCCGCGGGGCCTTGGCAGCCATGGCGCCGCCGGCGACGGCGACGGCACCGCCCGCCGCGACCACGGCGGCGGCGCCGGTCACGATCAGCTGGGTGGTGCGGCTCTTGCGCCGGCGGTGTGCCGAGGAAGTCATCTCGTGCCTGCCTGTCGTCACGTGGGGGGTGGGGTGGGGTGCACCGTGGTGCGTCCCGCACGCTAGCGGCAGGGAAACGGACAAATGTCGGTAATGGTGCGGAGGTTGGGGGACTTATGACCGCCTTAAGGAAGCGGAAGGGGGTGGTTAAGAGCCAGGGGCACATGCCCCGCCGGATGCCGGGCGCCTGCCCCGCCGGACGGGCGGTCAGGAGCCGGGGCGCGCGGCCCGCCGACGGCGGCCGAGGGTGCGGCGCAGCCGGTGCCCGCGCCGTCCGCCCTGGCGGGCGCGCCGGTCGTCCAGCGCCAGCCAGACCCGCACCTCGGTGCCGCCGAGGACGGAACGGCCCAGGCGGACATCGCCACCGGTGGATTCGGCCAGCCGCCGCACGATGTCCAGGCCGAGGCCGGTGGAGCCCTCCCCGCCCCCGCCGTGGCCGCGGCGCAGCGCGGCGTCCGGGTCGGCGATGCCCGGGCCGGCGTCCGAGACCAGCACGATCACCGCCTCGTCCGCGTTGTGGACGTCGACCGCGAAGGCGGTGCCCTCGGGGGTGTGCCGGAAGACGTTGCCGAGCATCGCGTCCAGGGCGGCGGCGAGTTCGGGGCGGGCGACCGGGACCCGTACGGGGCGGTCGGCACCGGCGATGCGCACGGTGCGGCCCTCGTCCTCGGCGAGCGCGGACCAGAAGCCCATCCGCTCGCGGATCACCTCGGCGGCGTCACAGCCGGCCGCGGCGGCCGTCTGCTGGGTCTGGGCCTTCTGCTCGCGGACGGTGCGGATGATCTGGTCGACCTCCCGCTCCAGCTGGGCGACGGCGGCCCGGGTCTGCTCGGCGGCCGGGGTGTCGCCGAGCGAGGCGGCGTTGAGCCGGAGCACGGTCAGCGGGGTGCGCAGCCGGTGCGAGAGATCGGCGGCCAGCTCGCGTTCGTTGGCCAGGAGTTGGACGACCTGGTCGGCCATGGAGTTGAAGGCGCTGGCCGCCAGCCGCAGTTCCGTGGGCCCGTCCTCCTGGACGCGTACGCCGAGCTTGCCCCGGCCGAGGTCGTGGGCGGCGCCGGCCAGCCGCTGCGCGGGGCGCACCATGCGGGTGCCGAGCCGGTCGGCGACCGCGACCGAGCCGATGACCAGCGCCAGGCCGACGCCGGCCAGCACCACCCAGGAGGTGGTGACGCCGTTGGTGAGGGCCGCGTCGGGGACGAAGACCTCCACGACGGCGATCCCGGAGGCGACAGCGGTCGGCTGCAGGAGCGCGGAGCCGCCGCGGACCGGGGAGATGGAGGCCCGGCCGAGCTTCACGGCAGCCGCCACGTCCGCCTCCGCCGCGCGCCGGGCGCCGATCTCGGCGGGCCTGCCGTTCCGGCCGCTGGCCGGCACATGGACGCCGATCCGGCCGCCCGGGCCGGTCTCGGCGCTGGCGACGGCGCGTTCGAGCTGGGTGCGGTCGGTGGTGATGGCGAGGACCGGACCGATCGTGGCGGCCTGCCGCTCGGCGTTGGAGTACGCGCGGTCGCGGGCCAGTTCCTTGACGACGAGGCCGAGCGGGACGGCGAACGCGACCACGACCATGGTGGTGACCGCCAGCGCCACCTTGACCAGGGCCCATCTCACCGCGGCGGCTCCAGCTTCACGCCGACGCCGCGCAGGGTGTGCAAGTACCGGGGCCGCGCCGCGGTCTCCCCCAGCTTGCGGCGCAGCCAGGACAGATGGACGTCGATGGTCTGGTCGTCGCCGTAGGACTGCTGCCAGACCTCGGCGAGGAGTTCCTTGCGGGCGACGACGACACCGGGCCGCTCGGCGAGGAAAGCCAGCAGATCGAATTCCCGGCGGGTCAAGTCGAGTGCGGTGCCGTCGAGTTCGGCCTGCCGGCGCAGCGGGTCGATGGACAGGCCGCCGACCCGGATCACCCGTGAGGGCGGTTCCGCGCCGGAGGCGGTGACCCGGGAGCGGCGCAGGACGGCCGCCATCCGCGCCGAGAGGTGCTCGACGGAGAACGGCTTGGTGAGATAGTCGTCGGCGCCGTCGTTGAGCAGCCGGACGATCTCGGCCTCGTCGTCCCGGGCTGTGGCGATGATCACGGGCACATCGGTGATCCCGCGCAGCATCTTCAGCGCCTCGCCGCCGTCCAGATCGGGCAGGCCGAGGTCGAGGACGACCACGTCGAAGCCGACCTGTGCCACCTCGCGCAGCGCCTCCAGAGCGGTGCCGACGCTGCGCACCGCATGGGCGGCCTCGGTCAGATGCCGGATCAGCGCCGAGCGTACGAACTGGTCGTCCTCGACCACGAGCACACGTGCCATGGGCGGCACCGTACGCCATTCGGGGCCGGTTCCCCGCCGGGTGTTGACACCGTGACAGAGCGGTGGGCCGTGCGGCAGCGGGCTGCGTCCGCGCGGTCCGGTGGTGCAGTATGAGCCGGATGCAACGAGGACTGGTTCACGCGGTGGCCTGGACGCTGGCGACCGGCGCCGCGGTGACGCTGTCGTGGTTCGGGGTGCACACCGTGCTGTCCGGCACCGCGTACGACCCGCCGCGCGCGCTGCCGCTGTCCGCCCGGGTGTCCGGGGCCGCGCCGGACGGCGACGCCTCCCCGCGGGCCTCCTCCACGCACCGCCCCAAGCCGTCCCGTTCGCCGGACCGCGGCCCGGCGCCCGCCGACGGCACGCCCTCCGGTCCGGCGGCCCCGTCCGCCACGGGCGGCGCCCGGCCGCACCCGGACCCGTCCCCGCAGGACAGCTACCCGCAGGCCTCCGGCGGCCGGATCAAGAGCTACTCCACGGCGGGCGGCCGGGTGGTCTTCGATCTGGGCGGCCGCTCGGCCGAGTTGGTGTCGGCGACGCCCGACGCGGGCTGGCAGATGCAGGTGTGGAAGCAGGACGGGTGGATCCGGGTCGACTTCTCCGGCAGCGCCCATACGTCGGTGTTCTGCACCTGGAACGGCCATCCGCCGACCGTGCAGATCAACACCGGCGGGGCGTAGCGGCGGGCGGCAGCGCCCGCCGCTCTGGGCCCGCGGCCCCCGGCCCCCGGCTCAGTCGAAGGCGCCGGCCGGCGGGGCGGGTGATGCGAGCGCGGTGGCGTCGGTGACCGGTGCCGCGCCGCCGGTGAAGTCCAGCAGTGCCCGGCCGTGTTCGACCCGTCCGGACTGCGGATCGGTCGCCGCCCGCCGGGTCAGTTCGGCGACGGGCAGCTCCCCGTCGGCGGCCAGCAGGACGGCGTTGCCGAAGCGCCGGCCGCGCAGGACGGCCGGGTCGGCGGTCAGGCACAGCTCGGGGAAGACCGTACGGACGGTGGCGATCTGGCCGCGCAGGAACCGCAGCGGCGGCCCGTCGGCGAGGTTCGCGGCGTAGAACCCGCCGGGGCGCAGCGCCCTGCGGACCTCCGTCACGAACTCCGTGCTGGTCAGATGCGCGGGCGTGCGCGCACCGCCGAAGACGTCGGCGATGATCAGGTCCGCCCAGCCTTCGGGGATCTTCGCCAGGCCGGCGCGGGCGTCGCCGCCGCGCACCCGGATCCGCCAGCCGCTGTCCCACGGCAGCTGCCGGCGTATGAGCTGGACCAGCGGTGCGTCGATCTCCACGACCTGCTGGGTGGACCGGGGGCGGGTCGCCGCGACATAACGGGCCAGCGTCAGTGCGCCGCCGCCGAGGTGGACGACGCGCAGCGGTGCGCCGGGCGGGCCGGCGAGGTCCGCCAGATGCCCGAGGCGCCGCTGATAGGAGAAGTCGAGGAAGGACGGGTCGTCGAGGTCCACATGGGACTGCGGGGCCCCGTCGATCAGCAGCGTCCAGCCGCGCGGCCGGTCCCGGTCGGGCCGTAGCTCGGCGAGTCCGCCGTCCACCGTCTCCGTGACGGTCTCCGGGCCGCCGCGCCCGCGTCTGCTCTTCGCCATGCCCTCCAGTATGGCCCGTGAGGTGACGCCCGAATCCGCAGGTCAGCGCAGGGGCCCGTCTCTCGCGACGCGGCCGCCTCCGGTGGTGCGGGGGCAGAGTGGCGAACCACCCACGACCGGAGCCGGAGGTGGTCCGCCAACTTGACCTCACGAACCGAGCCGGCCCGATGGTGCTCCGGACCGGCCGGCCGATCAGCGGTTGATGCAGACGTTCCCGAAGGCCGGGTTCAGCAAGCCGGGCGCGTTGACGCTGTTGCCGCACACGTTGATCGGGATGTTGATCGGCACCTGGATGTTGTTACCGCTGAGGATGCCCGGGGAACCCGCGGCAAAGCCCGCAGCGGTGGCGCCGCCGAAGCCCCGGCCATCGCGACCGAAACGACCGTGGTCGTGGCGGCCGTGGTTTCCGTGGTGACCGTCCGTGCTTGCAGATGCGATGCCGGCGCCGCTGAGCACAACGGCGCAGCTGACGGTGGCAATCGCTGCGGTCGTAACAAACCGCTTCATCCCATTCTCCTTTCAGTTCGTGAATGGGGCAACCGGTCACAACGAGCGAAATGAGTCAGGGATGCGGGCGTTCCCCCGTCCGGGAAATCGTTAGCCCTTATGGCAGTAACCAAGCGGCCCCGCGGAAGTCCGGCATTCCGCTGTTCGGGAACCCTGGCCCGGATCCGGCGTGCCTGCCGCGGTTTCCAACATGATTTCTGTCAGAGTGCTCTCCTGTTTGACTGATTGAAGTCGGAGAGGAAGACATGCGGAAGTCGATGGACCGCACCGGGCGCGGCGTCGTATGCGCACTGGCTTCCTTGGCATTGTCGGCCGCACTGTCCTCGGCGGCCGCCGCGCCGGCCCCCAGGAAATCCGCGGGAATTCCCTTCACCGAGCGCTATCACGTCACCCAGCACGGCGGTATCGCCCGCGCGGCGAACTCCTCGGCCGTCTGCAGAGCGGCGGCCGGCCGCACGGGCGGACCGTGCGCGGCGGCCCGGCAGGACGGGGCCCGCCGAATGGGGCACCACGGGACGGCGTACCCCGACGTCGACTCCGACGCCCGCACCGACAGCTCCAGCCGCGCGACCCTGCGCCTCCCGGCCGGCTCCCGGGTCAGCTACGCCCGGCTGTACTGGGGCGGCACCCTGCGGGCCGGCACCCGCAAGGCCGCCGGGAACAACGGACGGATGCTGGTCGCCGGGCCCGGCGGCCGGTACCGGACGGTGCGCGCCGACACCGTCGCCGGCCACCGCGGCCGGGCCGCGGCCGACGGCTTCCAGGCGTCCGCGGACGTCACCGGGCTGGTGCGCAGGAGCGGTCCCGGCGCCTACACGGTGGCGCGGACCAAGGGCGCGAAGAGCCCGTCCGCGGCCGGCGGGTGGGGCGGCTGGACGCTGGTGGCCGTATACGAGAACGCAAAGGAACCGCTGCGCAGAATCGCGCTGTGGGACGGCTTCCAACAGCTGGCGGCGGACCGTCGTGCGTTTACGGTCCGGCTCAACGGACTGCACATCCCGGTGAACTCACAGGGCCGCGCCGGCGTCGTCGCATATGACGGATACCGGGACCGCGGAAATGACGCACTCACCGTCCGGGCCGGCCGCCACCACCCGCTGAAGGTGCACGATTCCGCCAACCCGGCGAACGATGTGATGAACTCGACCATCACCGACTTCGGCCGGCCGGCTGCGCGGCGGCCCGCTTACCGGAACACCCTCGGATTTGATTCCGATGTATTCGACATCACCCCCGCACTGCGGTCCGGCGCCGATCGGCTCACATTCCGTTTCACCACCCGCAACCCGGGATATCTGCTCGGCGCGCTCTTCGTCCAGGCCGATACCAGGCACTGAACGGCGCGCCCGGAATTTCCCGCAGAGAGTTCTGTCGGCTCGCTAATCAGGGGAGCAGTGCGTGCTGCCGCAAGACCCGCAGTACCGAGCGCGGCCCATGACGTCGGGCGACGGCGGGGCGCGGCCCGGTGTGCCGGGCACCAGGACCAGGGAGCCGATCAGGCGATGACGACGGACAGCGCGGACGCGCCCCACTCCGCCCGGGTCCGGCCCCCGGCGGCGGCCGCCGTTCCGGCCACCGCCGCGGTCCACCCGCCGCGCGGGCCGGCCCGGGAGACCCTGCCCCCGCCCCGGCCCGGCCGCGGCGTACGACAGCGGGCCGTCGCCCCGCTGCTGGCCGCCGACTGCCTGGCCACCGTCTGCACCGCGCCGGCCGTCCTCGGCACCGGCACCGCGCCGATGGCGCTCGGCCCCATGGTCCTGGGCCTGCTGCTGCTCCACTCCCGGGCCGGCCTCTACCGTCCGCATCCCGCCCCGAGCCTCCTCGGCGCGCTGCCGGTGCTGCTCGGCCGGGCCGCCGTCTGCTGGTGCGCGGTGGCCGCGGTGCTCGCCGCCGTACGTCCCGCGCAGGCGCTGCCGCCGGCCCTGCTGGTCGGTGCGGTGGCGCTGCACACCGCGCTGGTCTGCGGCGCCCGGGCCCTGGTCCACCGGGCGCGGCGGGCCGCCGCCCGCCGCCGCCCGCGGGCCACGCTGATCGTCGGCGCCGAACCGGCCGCCCGGCAGCTCGCCGGCGTGCTGCACGCCCGCCCCGGGTACGGGATGCGCCCGGTGGGCGTGGTCGTGACGGGGGCGCCGGCCGGGCCCGAGGCGCCCCCGGAACCCGCCGGACCGCCGCGGCTCACCACCCCGCAGGACATCACCCGGGCCGTCATCCGGCACACGGTGCGGGACGCGGTGTTCACCGTGCCGCCGTACGGCGATCCGTACACCGCCGCGCTGCTGCGCCGCTTCGTCGACCAGGGCGCGGCGATCTGGCTGGCCGGTGCCGCGGCCGCCCTGGAGGGCCGCCCGCCGCCGCCGGCGTCCGGCCATCTGGGGGGCTTCGCCTGGCGGCGGCTGGAGACCGCGCCGCCGCGGCACGGCGGCGCGGGCAAGCGGGCGCTGGACCTCGTTTTGGCGGTGGTGGCCCTGGTGGTGGCGGCCCCGGTGCTGCTGGGCGGTGCGCTGGCGGTCCGGCTCGCCGACGGCCCGGGGGTGCTCTGCCGGCAGGAACGCGTCGGCCGGGGCGGCCGCGGCTTCCTGCTGCTGACGTTCCGCACCCGGCGCCCGTACGACGGGGACGCGGCGACGCCGCCCGGGGACGCGGCGGACGGCCTCCGGACGAGCCGGGTCGGCCGGCTGCTGCGGCGTACCGGGGTGGCGGGGCTGCCGCGGTGGTGGAACGTCCTGCGCGGCGACCTGAGCCTGGTCGGGCCGTGCCCGGAAGGCCCCCGCACCGTCGAGCGGTGTACCCGGAGCTGCCCGGAGTACGGCGCCCGGCACCGGATGGCGCCGGGCCTCACGGGGCTGGCGCAGGTGCACGGGCTGCACGGCGGCTCCCCCGTGGAGGACCGGGCCCGCTTCGACAACCTCTATATCGACAGCTGGTCGTGGGGGCAGGACGTCCGGATCATGCTGCGGGCCGTGGCCCGGCTGCCGCGGCGGGAGGGCCGATGAGCACCCGCGCCGCGCACCCCCTCCGGCGGCCGCACGCCCCGCGCGCGCCGCGGCCGCCGCGCCGCCGTGCGCTGCCCGCGGGCGGCCCGGCCGGCCCGGCGGCCGCCGACCAGATCACCACCCCGGCCGCTATCCCTGGAGGCATCCGGTGAAGGTTCTGCATGTGATCACAGGCCTCGAAGTGGGCGGCGCCGAACAGCAGTTGCGGCTGCTGCTGCGCCGGCTGCCCGCGTACTGCGAGGTCGTCACCCTGACCGGCCCGGGGCCGATCGCCGAGGGCATCGAGGCCGACGGCACCCGCGTCACCCACCTCGGCATGACCGGCGAGCGGGATCTGTCCGCACTCCCCCGCCTCGCCCGGCTGATCCGCGACGGCGGCTACGACCTGGTGCACACCCACCTCTACCGGGCCTGCGTCTACGGCCGGATCGCCGCCCGGATGGCCGGCGTCCGGGCCGTGGTCGCCACCGAGCACTCCCTGGGCGACGCGGTCATCGAGGGCCGCCGGCTGACCCGTGGCGTGCGGACGCTCTACCGGGCCACCGAGCGGCTGGGGGCGGCGACGGTCGCCGTTTCGGACACCGTCGCCGCCCGGCTGCGCCGCTGGGGAGTACCGGAGCAGCGGATCCATGTGGTGCCCAACGGGATCGAGGCGCACCGCTTCGCCTTCGATCCGGCCGCCCGCGCCCTGGTCCGCACCCGGCTGGGGCTGCCGCTGGACGCCTTCGTGGTCGGCGGGGCCGGCCGGCTGGTGCCCGGCAAGCGGTTCGACGTCCTGGTCCGGGCGGTGACCCAGCTGCCGGGCGTGCATCTGCTGCTGGCGGGCGAGGGGCCGGAGCGGGAGATGCTGCGGCGGATGGCGGAGCAGTTCGGCTCGGGCGACCGGATCCATCTGCTGGGCACGCGAGGCGGCGCGGTCGACACCGAGGCCGAGGGCCCGGAATCCGCCGGACCCGATATCCCGGGGCTGCTCTCCGCGGTCGACGTCTTCGTCTCCCCCTCCCCGTCGGAGGCGTTCGGGCTGGCCGTGGTGGAGGCCCTCGCGTCCGGCCTGCCCGTACTCCACGGCAGCTGCCCGGCGGTCGACGAACTGCCCGCCGACCAGGCGCCCGGCGCCCGCCACTTCAGCCCGGTCGTCCACGAACTGGCCACCGCACTACGGGAGTTGCGCCGCCGGGGACCGGACCGGCTGCCGGTCCCGCCGGTGGTGCGGCGCTATGACATCACCCGCAGCGCCGCGGCGCTGATGTCGGTCTACGAGCAGGTCCTGGCCGGCGCACCGGTACGTCGGCGCGGCCCGGCGCGGGTGTCCCCGGTGCCGGTGCCGCCGCCGCAGGGGCGGGCGGCCGCGCTCCCGGCGGCGAGCGTGTCCCTGCCGGACCCGGCCCGCTCCCCCGCCCCGTCCCCGCTCTCGAACAGGTAGGCAGCGCCATGGCCGAGACCGTGCAGCAAGCACCCCCGGAGGAAGGGCGGGCGGGGGCCGGGGGCGCCGTGGTCCCGCCCGCCCGCACGGTCCGCGGTCGTGGCTGAGGGGCTCCGCGCGATGTCCTCGTTCGACACCGAGGTGCCCGTCCTGCTGCTCCGGCTCGACCCCGGCCCCTTCCCCCGCGACACCCTCGGCGTGGTCGGCTCACTGGGCCGGGCGGGAATCGAGGTGCACGCGGTGGCCGCGTCGGCGCGCGGCCCCGTGGCCCGGTCGCGGTATCTGCACCGGATGTACGCCCGGCCCGCAGAGCTGGCCGCGCCGAGCGCGCAGGCCCGGCTGCTGGACCTGCTGCGCGACCTCTCCGAGGGCATCGGCCGGCCCGCCGTGCTGCTCCCCGTGGACGACCGGGGCGCCCTCGCCGCGGCCCGGCTCGCCGGCCGGCTGCTGGGCCGCTATCTGCTCCCCGCCCAGCCCCCCGGCCTGCCCGAGCGACTCGCCGACCGGGCCCAACTCGCCCTGCTGTGCCGGGAGCTCGGCCTGCCGCACCCGGCAACCGTCGTGCCCGCCAGTGCGCGGCAGGCCGCCGACGCGGCAGCCGAGCTCGGGCTGCCGCTGGTCGCCAAGTGGAGCCGGCCGTGGCTGCTGCCCCCGTCGGCCGGGCTGCCCGGCACCACCCTGGTGCACACCCCCGACGACGCCCGGCGGCTGTACGAGCGGACCGAAAGCGCCGGCAGCGCCCTGCTGTTGCAGCGCCTGCTGCCCGGCGGACGGGGCACCGACTGGTTCTTCCACGGCTGCTTCACCGGCGACGGCGGGTGCCTGATCGGCGGGCCGGGCCGCGCGGGCCACGGCCGGCCGTGGGCGGGGCCGGCCGCGGCCGGCCGCCGGCTGCCCAACCCCCAGGTGGAACGGGCCGCGCTGCGGCTGGCCGGGCACCTGGGCTACCGCGGCCTGCTCGACCTGGACTTCCGCCGGGACGCCCACGGCCGCTACCACCTCCTCGGCGCCGGCGGGCGGCCCGGCGCCCACTTCCGGCTCGTCACCGACCCGTCCTCGGGACTCGATCCGGTCCGGGCGCTGCACCTGGACCTGACCGGCCGTACGGTGCCGCGCGGCCCCGGCGCCCCCGGGCGGCGGTTCCGCCCGGGCACGTACCGCAGGCGCACCGCCCCGCCGGACGGCGCCCCGCCGCTGCCCGCCCGCTCCTCCGCGGCGCCGCACGGCATGCCGCGCGGCGTGCCCCCCGCATGCACGCCCGGGGCGCCGCCCCGGCCTTGAGCGGCACGGCACCTGACGACTTGTCGCCGGGGCGGGGCGCTCTCCGGTCCGGAGGGGCGCCGCCCCCGGGGGCCGCCTCCGGCCCCGGGGCCCCGCCGGCTCGGGGCCCTCCACACCGCACCCAGAGAAAGAGCAGGGACCTTCCATGTACGACCTCGTGGTGGTGGGCGCCGGCCCCTACGGACTCTCGATCGCCGCACACGCGGCGGCGGCCGGACTGCGGCTGCGGGTCCTGGGCCGGCCGATGGCCTTCTGGCGCGACCACATGCCCGACGGCATGTTCCTCACCTCCGAACCCTGGGCTTCCGATCTCTCCGCCCCGGCGGGCGCCCACACCCTCGCCGACTACTGCGCCGCCCAGGACCTGACCGCCGAGCACGGCGTCCCGCTGCCCCTCGACACCTTCACCGCGTACGGCAGGTGGTTCGGCGAACAGGCGGTACCCCAGGTCGACGAGGTCACCGTCACCGCCGTACGCCCCGACGGAGACGGCTTCCACGTCGAGACGGACACCGGCGAGCAGATCGCGACCCGGACCGTGGCCCTCGCCGTCGGCGTGCTGCCGTTCGTCAACCGCCCCTGGCCGCTGCTCGAACTGCCCCCGGACCTCGCCTCCCACAGCAGCGACCACCGCGATCTGCGCGGCTTCACCGACCGGGACGTCACCGTCATCGGCTCCGGGCAGAGCGCGCTGGAGACCGCGGCCCTGCTGGCCGAACACGGCGCCCGGCCCCGCATCGTGGCCCGCGCCGACCGGCTGCGCTGGCACGCCCCGCCGCCGCCGCTGGCCCGCGGCCGGCTGCGGGCGCTGCGCGAGCCGCACTCCGCGCTGGGCACCGGCTGGCCGAACCGGGTGTGGTCCCAACTGCCCTGGGCGGTGCGCCGGCTGCCCTCGGCGACCCGGCTGCGGATCGCCGAGCACGCGGTGGGCCCGGCCGGCGCCTGGTGGCTGCGGGAGCGCTTCGAGCCGGTGGTCCCGGTGCTGCTCAACCACCGGGTCCGGGCCGCGGCCGCCCGGGGCGACGGGGTGCGGCTCCACCTCACCCATACGGAGGGCGGCACCGAGACGCTGGACACCCACCACGTGGTGGCGGCCACCGGGTTCACCCCCGACCTCGGGCGGCTGCGGCTGCTCGCGCCCCACGTACGCACCACGCTCTGGACGGTGGGCGGCAGCCGGGCGCCCGAGCTGAACTCCGGCTTCGAATCGTCCTGGCCCGGGCTGTTCTTCGCGGGGCTGCTCACCGCGCCGTCGTTCGGCCCGTCGATGCGCTTCGTGCACGGCGCGGCCTTCACCGCGACGCGGCTGGTGCGCGGCGTCCAGCGCCGGCTCGGCGAACGGCGCGGCGCCACCACGATCCCCCGCCCGGCCAGGGACAGCGAACCGGCCGCCCGCTAGGGCCTGTCGTCACATTCCCGCCTGCCCCGGACACACTGCGGGCCGCCCGGCACCGGCCGGGCGGCCCCTTCCTTCCGTTGTCCTTCTTACCGGCAGCGGTCTTACTGGCAGCGGTCGACGGCCTCGATCGTGCGGGCGGCCTCGCCGAGTGCCGCGCGCAGCACGACGGGGTCGGTGGCGTCGGCACCCGCGCCCTCCGGGGGCACCAGCCAGCCGGTACCGGTGGCCGGCGGCTCCACCGGGGTCCCCTCCCCGCACAGCGCGGCCAGATTGATACCCCGTCCGGAGGTCTGGGTACAGGCGCTGCCCGGCACGTCCCAGCCCGCGGCGGTGCCCGCCGGGACCAGAAAACCGAGGGTGTCGCAGGCGCCGTCGTGCAGCACCGGGCCGACGCCGTCCCGCAGCCGGAGGATGTCCACGGCTTCCAGCCCCTGCCGGGCCGGCACCGTGACGAGGTCACACTGCCGCTCCGGTGCCGGCGGTGCCCCGCCCGTGACGACCTGCCCCCGCCGGCCGCCGGCCTGGCTCGCGGACCCCTTGCCGCCCCTGCTCACGCCGGTCTCCCACACGGAGAACCCCTCCTCCTGCACGCGGTGCGCCCTTTACACCGGGTTCAACGTCCGGACGTGTCAACAGCTACGGCGGCGTAACGCTGCAAAGGATGGCAGTTCATGGCAGATCGCGCGTGAGATATCCGATTTGCGGCCAAACTGTGCGTATCGAAGCCATCACAGCCGGTACGGTCGTCCCGCCGCACCGCCAGGAGGCGGCAACGCCGCAGGATGGCACGGAGAGGGCACGGAGAGGGTCCGCCATGGCGTCGCCAGAAGCAAGATCAGCGTCGTCCCGCACCGTACCCGCCCGCCCGAACCTCGCTTTCCGACAGCTGCGCGGCCGGCTGTCGCCAGGCGAGTTCGCGGCGGCGGTCCGACGGTCCGCCCGTGAGATCGGCGAACAGGTCTCGTGTGACGCCCGCTATGTGGGGCGCGTCGAGTCCGGGGAAATCCGGTGTCCGAACTACGCCTACGAGCGGGTCTTCCGGCACATGTTCCCCGGGCTGACGCTGCCCGACATGGGGTTCGCGCCGCGCGAGGCGGTACGCGGACGGGGGGCGCGTGCCGCAGCGGTCGGCGCCGCGCCCCTGGCACCCGTTCCCGACCACCGCGATACCCGTATCCAGATCTGCGAGGAGAGCGACGTGCTGCGTCGCGCGTTCATCACCGGCGGCCCGGCAGCAGCCCTGGGCATTACCGCCCTGCATCCCATCGAGGCCGCTGCCGCCGCCGCGTCCGCCCCTGTGCCGGGGCCCCGTACACCGCCGGTCGGACGGGCCGGTGCCGCCGAGGCCGCCGCCGTCGAGGAGGCGGTCCGGCACATCCGGCTGCTGGACGACCGGCACGGCGCGGAGGGCATCTACCGCCGCGCCGCCCAGCCGCTGCGCGCCGCCTACGAGCTGCTGGACGCGGATGTGCAGCGCCGCTCGGTGTCCGACCGGCTGCACGCCGGCGCGGGCGAACTCGCCATCTCCGTCGGCTGGTTGGCGCACGACTCGGGCCGCTTCGACGACGCCCGCTCGCACTACGCGGAGGCGCTGGCCACCGCCCGGGTCTGCGGCGACGCCGGCCTGGAGGCGCACGCCTTCTGCAACACGGCCTTTCTGGCCCGCGACGCCGGCCGGCCGCGCGAGGCGGTGCGTGCCGCGCAGGCCGCGCAGCAGGCCGCCAAGCATCTGGCCTCACCGCGGCTGCTGTCGCTGCTGGCGCTGCGGGAGGCGGGCGGCTGGGCCGGGCTCGCGGACCGCTCCGGCTGCGAGCAGGCGCTGGCCAGGGCGGAGCGGCTGTTCGCGGGCGGGCCGCGGGACGGCGACCCGGAGTGGATGACGTTCTACGGCGAGGCCGAACTGGCGGGCCTGGAGGCGCAGTGCTGGTCGGCGCTGGGTGACGCGGAGCGCGCGGTGGAGCACGCGCGCCGGGCGGTGGCGCTGCAGAACCCGCACTTCACCCGCAATATCGCCCTGTTCACCGCGGAGCTCGCGGGCGACCTCGCGGACAGCGGGGAGTACGAGGAGGCCGCCGTGGCCGGGGTCCGGGTGCTGACGCTGCTGACGCAGGTCCGCTCGGCCCGTATCCGCACGATGCTCGACCGCACCGTCCACACGCTGCGGGCGCACCGCGACCGGGGTGCGGTCGACGACTTCCTGGCGCGGCACGCGGCATCGGACGCGGCGGCAGCGTCCGGTGCGTCCGGTGCGTCCGGTGGCGGGACGCCGGACGCGGCGCCCGGATGACGGCCGCGGCCGCCGGGCCGGGGCCCGGGAGCCGTCAGCCGAGGTGGCCGGTCAGCCGAGGTGGCCGGTGTCGTTCCAGCGCTCGATCGCGGGCTCCCCGTAGGCCCAGCCGAGCACCGACAGGGACGTCGGCTCCAGCCGGATCCGGGCGCCGAAGGAGATGTCCAGGCCCAGCCAGCGGGCGCCCAGGGCGCGCAGGATGTGGCCGTGCGCGAAGACCAGCACATCGCGGTCGGCCGACCGCGCCCAGTCGATGACCTCGTCCGCCCGGGCGGTGACTGCGGCGAGCGTCTCGCCCTCCGGCACCCCGTCGCGCCAGATCAGCCAGTCCGGCCGGGCCGCCTTGATCTCGTCCGGCGTCAGGCCCTCGTACGCGCCGTAGTCGATCTCCATCAGGGCGTCCCACGGCTGTGCCCGGTCGCCGAAACCGGCCAGCTCGCAGGTCTCCTTCGCGCGCACCAGGGGGCTGGTGCGGACCTCGACGCCCGGCAGGCCGTCCCAGGGGGCGCGGTGCAGCCGCTCGCCCAGCAGCTTGGCGCCGCGCCGGCCCTCGTCCAACAGCGGGACGTCGGTGCGGCCGGTGTGCCTGCCGGACAGGGACCACTCGGTCTGTCCGTGCCTGGCCAGGAATATGCGCGGTGCCATGGTCGTACCTCTCGCCGGCTTCTCGGCTGATCGTTGCTCGGTGCGGGCGGCGCTGACCGCGGGCCTTCCATCATCGCGCACCGGGTCGTTTTGTCCGCGGCGGGGGAGGCCGGGCCCGGCGGGGAGGGCCATCCCGCCGCGCACGGGCGGGCGGACGCCCCGCTTGTCGGTGCCGGATGCGAGACTTCCGCGGGTGAACGTTTCACGCGACGGCCGACCCGCGTCGGCCGCCCCTGTGGCGGGGCGGCCGGCGGCGACACCGAGCCTGCGCCGGAGGCTCACCGAACTGCGCGGCCCCGGTGTCCGCCCCCGCTCCCTCGATGCCCGCGCGCTCGCCGCGCTGGCCGCCAACCCCGGCTGCCGGCGCCGGGCGCTGCTGGACGGCGCGGGCATCGACAAGGCCGCGCTGGCCCAGGCGCTGGGCTCGCCCGCGGCGTACGGCCAGTCCCAGTTCGCGATCGTCCGCGGCCATGCCTTCGAGGCCCGGGTGACCTCCGACGGCGGCACGGAACTGCTGCGGCTGCTGCACGAGCGGCTGCCGCCCGGCACCCCGCCGCCCGCGCCCGACGAGGTCGCCACCCCGGATCTGTCCGCGGCCGGACCCGAGGGCCGTACGGCGCGTACGGCGCTGGCGCTGCGCGAGGCGACCGCGGCCGGCGGCTGGGCGCTGCTCCGGCACCCGATGCTGGCGGTCGAGGTGGCCGGCTCGCCCGCCTATGTGGAGCCCGATGCGGTGGTGGTGCATCCGGACGGCAGCTGGACGGTCGTCGAGATCAAGTCCTTCCCCATGATCGACGGTGCCGCGGACGCCGCCAAGGTGGGCGCCGCCGCCCGGCAGGCCGCGGTGTACGTCCTGGCCCTGGAGCCGGTCGCCGGCCATGTCGGTGCGTACACGGGCCGCGAGGTGACGGTCCGCGACCGGGTGCTGCTGGTGTGCCCGAAGGACTTCTCCAACCTCCCCACCGCCGCGGCCGTCGACGTCCGCAAGCAGCTGGCCACGACCCGGCGGCAGCTGGCCCGCCTCACCCGCGTCGAGGACATCGCCGGCGCGCTCCCCGAGGGGACCACCTTCGACCTCCGCCTCGGGGACGACGGGAAGACCGCCACCCGTCCGCCCGAAGAGCTGGCCGAGGCCGTCGAGGCGGTCGGCGCGGCCTACGCCCCCGAGTGCCTGGCCGCCTGCGAACTGGCCTTCCACTGCCGCAAGCGGTCCCGCGAGGAGGGCGCGGTGGAGACGCTGGGGCGCGGCGTACGGGGCGAGTTGGGCGGGCTGCGCACGGTGGCGGAGGTGCTGGCGGCGGCCGGTCCCGGTGCCCCGGAGCCGCCCGTGGCGCCCGGCGGCCCGGACGACCCGGCCGTCGTCGCGCTGCGCCGGGCCGCCGCGCTGCGCGCCGAGGCACTGTCCCGGACCGTGGTGCCGGGGCCGCGAGCGGAGGAGCCGGGATGTCACTGATCGACACGCTGGCCCGGATGGAGGCGGTCGCCGCGGGCCGCGCCCAACCGCGGTGCACGGTCCGCCACCGTCATCTGTCCCGGCGGCCGCTGGTGCTGGTCCCGTTGACGACCGCGGGCGAGGCCGGTGCCCCGCTGGGCGCCCTGGTCGGCACGGACCGCGAGAAGCCGGCGCTGCTGGCCGTGCCCCAGCCGCGCGACCGTGAGCTGCGGTTCGCGTTCCTCGCCGAGCTGGCCGAGGCGGTGCTGCCGTACACGGACGGCTTCGCGGACGCCGTCGAGTGGGAGGAGCGCAAGGAGACCGACCCGGAGACCGGCAAGAAGGTCCCGGTGCAGGTCGAACTGTGCGCGGACGCACCGCAGTTGCTCGTGCCCAGCGGCGCCGGAATCGAGTTCGTACGGCTGCTGGGCCGCTCGATGCGCTTCCGGCGCACGGCCGAGCAGGAGCCGGAGGCGCCGTATCCCGCGCCGCCGCACGTCCCGCTGCTGGGCCGCTGGCTGACGCATGTCGGCGAGCGGGCGCGGGTCCCGGGCTCCGGTCTGCTGCTGTCCATGACGGACCTGCTCACCCGCCACTGGGCCACCGGCCAGAGCGCGCTGGAGGACCAGCATCTGGGCGCGCTGCTGTCGTGGATCGACCCGCCGCCGGGGATGTCGGGGCGGGCGGCCGCCGAGCGCGCGGAGTGCGCGCGGGACGCGGACGGGCAGCTGCTCTGCCCGCCGGCCGGCCCGGCCACCGACCCGGCGTTCGACAACCGGCTGCTCGCGCCCGCGATGGCCCGCTACGACGCCGGCCTGCCGGGCGCCGAAGAGGCGCTCCGCGCCCTGATCGAGGGCCAGTTGCGGCCGACCTGGGACGCCGTGTGGCACGGCGTCGACCTGCTGCGGGCGCTGCCGGAGGGCACGCGGGTCGCCGAGCGCTGGAAGCGCGACCGCTGGTCGTACACCGCACACCGGGACCGGGTACGCGCCGGCGAGCCTCCGCAGCCCCGGCAGGACGACGCGGTCACCGCCGCACAGAAGTTGTCGGCCCGGGAGAGCGCGCAAGCCCGGCTCGACGCCCAGGAGGCCCTGGACGACCCGCTGGTGATGGCGGGGCGCCGGCTGGCCGGCGAAGCGTTCCAGGGCACGGTCACCGCCGTCGAGATGGCGATGTCCGAGGGCAAGCGCCCGATGCCGCGCCCGCTGGTCACCTTGCGCACGGACGACCGCCCGCAGCTGGCGGAGGGCGTCAGGCTCCACCGCCCGCTGGCGGACGGCCGCACGCAGACCGCCGAGTTCGTCGCGTTCGAGGGCGACGACGAGGCGGCGCCGGTGGTGCGGCTGACGGGCGGGATGGGGCGCGGGAAGACCCCGGAGCCCGGTTCGGTGCCGGAGCCGGGCGACACGGTGTGCTGGACGCTGTTCGAGCACTCCCCGCGCGGCGGGCCCGAGCTGCCGGACCCCGAGGACACCCCCTGGACCCACGGCGGCCCGCCGCCCGGTGCCGCCGGGGCGCCGCCCGACGCCCCCGACCCCGTGACCACGGAGGACTTCCTGTGACCCGTCCCCGGCCCTCGACAGCCCTGGAGAACACCGCCGTATGACGGCCACTCAGGCTCACCGTCCCGACCCCGGCCGGCCCTTCGACCCCGCCGCCGAGGCCGCCGCGGCGACCGACCGGATCCTGCACGACACGCTGCACGGCACCCTGCGCGGGGTGGTCGTGGACTCCCCGCCCGGCGCCGGCAAGTCCACCCTCGTGGTGCGGGCGGCCCGCGAACTCGCCGCCGCCGGACGCCCGCTGATGGTGGTGGCGCAGACCAACTCCCAGGTCGACGACCTCGTGCTGCGGCTCGCCGAGAAGGACCCGCGGCTGCCGGTCGGCCGACTGCACAGCAGCGAGCCCGGGGCCTTCGACCCGGCGCTGGCCGAGCTTCCCGCGGTCCGTACGTCCGCGAAGATCGCCGAGTTGGCCGGGATGGACATCGTGGTCTCCACGGCCGCGAAATGGGCGTACACCAAGGTCGACGAGCCCTGGCGGCACGCCATCGTGGACGAGGCCTATCAGATGCGCTCCGACGCGCTGCTGAGCGTCGCCGGGCTCTTCGAACGGGCGCTGTTCGTCGGCGACCCGGGCCAGCTGGATCCCTTCAGCGTGGTCGGCGCGGAGCAGTGGGCGGGGCTGGCGTACGACCCGTCGTCGAGCGCGGTGTCCACGCTCCTGGCCCACAACCCCGGTCTGCCGCAGCACCGGCTGCCGGTCTCCTGGCGACTGCCCGCCTCGGCCGCGCCGCTGGTCTCCCGCGCGTTCTATCCGTACACCCCGTTCCGCAGCGGCACCGGCCCCGGCGACCGCCGGCTGGCGTTCGGGGTGCCGGGCGACGGCTCGGGCGTGGACCGCGTGCTGGACGAGGCCGCCGAGTCCGGCTGGGGCCTGCTGGAACTCCCCGCCCGCCACACCCCGCGTACGGACCCGGAAGCGGTGCGCGCGGTGGCCCACGTCGTACGCCGGCTCCTCGACCGCGGCGGCGCCACCACCAGCGAGGCCTCCCCTGCCGCGGCCGGGGAGGCGCCCGCCCCGGCGCCCCTGACGGCCGGCCGGATCGCGGTCGGTACGGCCCACCGGGACCAGGCGGCGGCCGTCCGCGCCGCGCTCGCCGGGCTGGGGGTGACCGGCGTCGCGGTCGACACCGCGAACCGCCTCCAGGGCCGCGAGTTCGACGTCACGGTCGTGCTGCACCCGCTCTCCGGCCGTCCCGACGCCACCGCCTTCCACCTGGAGACCGGCCGGCTGTGCGTGCTCGCCTCCCGCCACCGCCACGCCTGCATCGTGGTCTGCCGGGCGGGCGTCGCCGACCTGCTGGACGAACACCCCTCGACCGAACCGGTCAGCCTCGGCGTCACGGTCAAGTTCCCGGACGGCTGGGAGGCCAACCACGCCGTCCTCGCCCATCTGGCGGAACACCGGGTGGGGTGGCGTCCGTAGGCCGGACGGGCCCCGGTTTCCCGCCGCCGCGGCCGGCCGGTACGTGCCGGCGGACGGTCCTGGGCGGGGCGTACTTGCGCGGGGCGGGACAATGGAATGCGGCACTCGATCTGGAGGTAGGTACATGTCCGAGCCGCAGCCGGCTCCCGACCCGCGTGGTGCGGCACCCGGTCCACGGCGCATGAAGCCCGCGCAGCTGCTCTTCGAGCCGCCCGAGGCCGCCGCCGATCCCGAGCACTTCTTCGATCTGGAGTCGATGGAGGACCCGCGCGAGCTGCTCAGCCGCGCCACGGAGCTGACCCTCGCCTTCCGCGCCGCGGCCGACCGCGCCACGGAGTTCCAGGCGCTGGCCGCGGCCCAGCTGGCCGACCCCAGCCGGTTCGACCGGATGCCGCTGGCCGTGCTCGCCGAGCAGGCGGAGTGGACCGAGGACTACGCCCAGAAAATGATCGAGTTCGGGCGCAGCCTGATGCGCAGCGGCAGCTCGCTGCCCGGAGACATGGACTGACCGCCCCCGCCCTGCCCCCGGCCGGCTCCGGGGGTGCTGCCCGCCCCAGGCGTCCCCTCCGGCTCATGGTCCATGATCATGGGCCGGAGGCATATGCGGGGAGCGAAAGATACCGGCTCCCACCCCGCCCCGCCCTGATTTCCCGCAATCAGCGAAGACCTGGCGCGCCGGCTGGGTAGACCTGTCCCCATGAGCGACTGGCTGCCTGACACCCCGCGCACCCTGGCCTTTCCCACCTCGGCTTATGTCACGCTCGCCGGCGCGGACTGGCTCGCCTCCGCCGGCCCCGACCCGGACGCGGTACAGACGGCGTGGGCCGCCCAGCCGGCGGCCCCGAGCGTGCTGCCGTGCGGCACCGCCTTCGACGTCATCAATGCCCCCGCGCTCTTCGGGCGGCGGATGGTGGACCACTTATGGTCCACCGGCCCCGGTTCGGGGCCGGTGGCCGCGCACCGCGGCCGGATCCTGCTGTTCGCCACCCCGGGCGCGGCCCAGCGGCTGCCCGCGCTGCTCGTCTGGGAGGAGTGGGCCGCCGCCGTCCCCCCGCTGCTGTGCCACGGCAGCGGCGACGCGGTGACCGTCCCCCCGCTGCACCCCCGCCACGGCGCGGCCGAGGTCGCCGCCGCGGCCGCCGAGGACCCGTCCGGTCCGGCCGCCTCCCGCTGGCTGGTGGCACCGGATGTCCGCAACCCCTGGCTGCCGGGTCCGGACGTCCTGCTGTGGGCGTGCGTCCGCGCCGCCCGCTCGATGGCCGGGCCGGAGCGGGACACCGCAGCTCAGCACCGCGTTTCGGCGCTCACGCCGGGCTGAGACAAACCGATTTTTGCCCTCCCCGGCCAGGATGCTAATGTTTTCCCCGTCAGCAGGCGCCGCTAGCTCAGTTGGTTAGAGCAGCTGACTCTTAATCAGCGGGTCCGGGGTTCGAGTCCCTGGCGGCGCACAGACAGCCGAAGGCCTCCACCGTGGTGGGGGCCTTCGTCGTATGCGCTCCCGCGGCGTGCCGGGCCGGCGTCAGCCGTGCCCGATCTTGACCGCCCAGTCCCCGTCGGTGGTCCGGCCCGCGACCTGGATGCGGATGCCGTCTTTGGCGTCGTCCATGCTCTCCCCGACGCCCAGCGGCGCGTCCGCGAGCGGCGGATAGACCGAGGTGCCCCAGCAGGCCGAGGTGCCGGGGTGGCCGTCGAGGACCTGCACCGGCCCCGAGCCGGAGGCGGTGTCGCTGTGCACGCGGTAGACCAAGACGCCCTCGGTGCACAGCGAGCGGTCGTTGCCCGTGGCGCCGCGTGCCTCGATGACGAGGGCGCTGTCGTGCCCCGTACGCAGCACCAGGAGCCGCGGCCGGCGCCGGCCGCCGGAGTCCCCGGGGGCGGACAGCGTCCGCAGCGAGTGCATGGCCGGGCCGGCCAGGTCGATGCAGTCGACCTGCCGGTCGGTGATCCAGCCGAGCCGCCACTTGTGCCAGGCGAAGGGGTCGGGCGCCAGGCCGAACTGGCTGCCCATGAGGTCCCAGTCGCCGACGTAGGTGTCCCAGTCGCCCTTGCCGCCCTCGGGCCGGTGGTAGAGGTCCGGCAGATCGAAGACGTGCCCGGTCTCGTGGGCGAGGACGTTGCGGTCCGGCGGGCTCTGCTCGAAGACGGTGACGAACCGGCGGAGGTCGCGGTCGTCGGCGTGCATCGGCTGGTCGAGGTTGACGACCTTGGTGGCGTCCGAGTCGACGCCGGGGGCGTCCGGGTCGGCGACGAAATAGACCACGTCGTAGCGGCTGAAGTCCACGGACGGATCGGCGGCGGCGACCGCGTCGCGCAGATAGGCCGAGCGCCGGTCGGCGTCCCAGTCACGCTGTATCCCGTACGAGGCGGAGGGGCGCGGCATCCGCACCCAGGAGCGGTGGATGTGCGGCCGCAGCCGGAACCGGCCGTACGAGGCGCGGGCGAAGAAGCCCGAGGTGGCCGGGAAGTAGTCGTGGGACAGCTCCTGCGGGGTGCTCTCGGGCCGGGCGTCCGGGAAGGACAGGTAGATCATGACGGCGTCGAGCCGGCGGTCCGGGCGCGGATAGGAGCCGTTCCAGCCGTCGACCCCCTCGGAGTGGTGCGCGTCGGTGCGTCCCAGGGCGCACGGGAGCACGGCCTCGGAGGCGGTGGCGGGGCCGGCCACGATGGAGGTGGCGATGAGCGCGCTCAGGGACGTGGCGACGGCCGCGAAGCGCCGCAGACGGCGGCGGTCTCCCCCGTCGGGTGTCCGGGCGCACGGCACACATACCTCCAGGGACGGATTCGGAGACCTCATCTACCCTGGGGCGATTTAATGCTATTCGGCCCGTTTTGGAGACCCGGACGGGTGACCGGCGCGTCTTCATTGACTCGTAACGGAAAGTCACAAACGACCAACGGGGCATTCGGCGTGAACACAGGCGGACAGAAATGGCTGAAGTTCCGTCATGCGGGCGGAGGATCCCGGTTGCGTCGCTGGATCGGCCGTTGCACCAGCCTCTATGATCGCCACACTTTCCAGCGCGAGATCCCCCCTCCATCACGAGACAAGCGCCATGCGGGAGCGAGCAGTGAGCGGACACCCCGACAGCCCGGGCCGCACGCCCGGGGCGACGCTCCCCTCAGTGACGGAGCGTAATGGCACGACCAAAGAACCTGCCGAGACCCGGCCTGCCCCCGCCGGCCGCCGCGACGACGGAGCGGCCTCGCTCGGCGACTACCGCGCGGCCTTCTACGCGGGCCGGCTGGCGATGGCCGTCCTCAACCGCGACGGCCTGGTGCTCGCCGCCAACCCCGCCTTCGGCGAGCTGCTCGGCACCGACCCGGACGAGCTGGTCGCCACCAGCGCGGCCGACCTCGCCGACCTCGGCGCCGACCCCCGGGTGTGGACCGCCTACCGCGAGGTGCTGTGCGGGCGCAGCGAACGGCTGCGCTGCACCCGCCGGCTCAAACACACCGAGGGGCACTCCGTCTGGGTGGAGGTGACCGTCCAGCCGCTCACCCCGGAGCCGCTCAGCGGCGAGGAGCGGATGCTGCTGTCGGTCGCGGACATCAGCGACCGGCACGATCTGCTGGCCCGGCTGCGGCATCTGCAGATGCACGATCCGGTGACCCGGCTGCCCAACCGGGCGCTGTTCTTCGAGCGGCTCTCCACCGCGCTGGAATCCGCCTCCTTCGAGCCGTCCGGCACCGGCCGGATCGGGCTGTGCTACCTCGACCTGGACGGCTTCAAGGCCGTCAACGACACCCTCGGGCACCGCGTCGGCGACCGGCTGCTGAGCGCGGTGGCGCAGCGGCTGACGCGCTGTGCGGAGAGCGCCGCGGACCGCGGGCCGGGCCGCGCCGGGCACCTGGTCGCGCGACTCGGCGGTGACGAGTTCGCTCTTTTGGTGGAAGACTCCACCGGCACCGAACAGCTGGCCGAGCTCGCGCAGTGCGTCCTGGACGCGCTGCAGCGCCCGTTCGACCTGGCCGGGCAGCGGCTGTCGGTCTCGGCGAGCATCGGCGTGGTGGAGCGGGCCGCCGGCGGCACCACCGCCACCGGTCTGATGCAGGCCGCGGACACCACGCTGTACTGGGCGAAGGAGGACGGCAAGGCCCGCTGGACGCTCTTCGACCCGGAGCGCAACGCCCACCGGATGACCCGGCAGGCGCTCTCCAGCACCCTGCGGCCGGCCGTCGACCGCGGCGAATTCACCCTGGAGTACCAGCCGTTGGTCGGACTGGGGGACGGCCGGGCGCAGGGCGTGGAGGCGCTGGTGCGCTGGCGGCACCCGCAGTTCGGGACGCTGTCGCCGAATCGGTTCATCGCGCTGGCGGAGGAGAACGGCGCGATCGTCGAGCTGGGCCGCTGGGTCCTGGAGCGGGCCTGTCACCAGGCGCGCGCCTGGCAGCTGGCGCACCCGGGCCAGCCGCTGTTCGTCAGCGTCAATGTGGCCGTACGTCAGGTCTGGGACTCCGACCTGGTCGCCGATGTCGCCGGGATCCTCGCCGAGACGGGGCTGCCGCCGCATCTGCTGCAGCTGGAGCTGACCGAGTCGGCGGTGATGGGCTCGGCCGGCCGGCCGCTGCAGGCCCTGCAGGCGCTGAGCGACATGGGCGTACGGATCGCCATCGACGACTTCGGCACCGGCTACTCCAACCTCGCCTACCTCAGCCGCCTGCCGGTGTCGGTACTGAAGCTGGACGGCTCCTTCGTCCGCGGCTTCCGCTCGCAGGAGCACCCCAACCCCGCGGACGAGATGATCGTCGAGGCGCTGGTGGCGCTGGCGCACCGGCTCGGCCTCACGGTCACCGCCGAGTGCGTGGAGAGCGCCGAGCAGGCCGAGCGGCTCCGCCGGATCGGCTGCGACACCGGCCAGGGCTGGCTCTACTCCCGTCCCGTGGCCCCCGACCGCGTCGAGGCCCTCCTCGACGCGGGTCGCCATACGGGGGCCTAGCCCCGCGGCAACCCGTACACGTCCGCGATCAGCTCGTACGAGCGCAGCCGGGCCGCGCTGCCGTGGGCGTTGGCGGTGATCATCAGCTCGTCGGCGCCGGTGCGCTTGGCGAGGTCGTCCAGGCCCTGGCGGACCGCGTCCGGGGTGCCGTGGACGACGTTGCCGAGCCAGCTGTCGACGAAGTGGCGTTCCGCCTCCTGGAAGGGGTACGCCTCGGCCTCCTCCGGGGTGGGGACCAGTCCGGGGCGGCCGGTGCGCAGCCGGACCATGGACAGCGCGCCGGTCATGACCTGGCGGCGGGCCTCGCGCTCCTCCTCGGCGGCCAGCGCCGCGACCCCGATCAGGGCGTACGGCTCCGCGAGCGTCTCGGAGGGGCGGAAGGAGGCGCGGTAGAGGTCCAGCGCGGGGAGGGTGTGGGCGGCGGAGAAGTGGTGCGCGAAGGCGAACGGCAGGCCGAGCGAGCCGGCCAGCCGGGCGCTGAAACCGGACGAGCCGAGCAGCCACACGGGCGGCCGGTGGGCGGACCGGACCCCGCCGGGTGAGGTGGCCTGGACCGGGCCGGGGACCGCGTGGATCCCGGCGTACGGATGGCCGTCGGGGAAGGAGTCGTCGAGGAAGCGGGTCAACTCGGCCAGCTGCTGGGGGAATTCGTCCCCAGGCTCTCGGCTTCGCTCCAGCAGGGGAGACCCCAGTGCACCCTCGTGGTGGCGGCCCCTGCGGAGCGCGGCGGCAGTGGCGCCGTCCGTGCCCGGTGCCCGGCCCAGACCCAGGTCGATGCGGCCGGGAGCCATCGCCTCCAGGGTGCCGAACTGCTCGGCGATGACCAGCGGGGCGTGGTTGGGCAGCATGACGCCGCCCGACCCGAGCCGGATGCGTGCGGTGTGGGCGGCGAGATGGGCGAGCAGCACCGCGGGCGAGGAGGACGCGACGCCGGGCATGGAGTGGTGCTCGGCGACCCAGTAGCGGTGGAAGCCGCGGCGTTCGGCCGTACGGGCCAGCTCGACGGCGGTGCGCACCGCACCGGACGCGGTGTGGCCGGCGCCGACCGTCACCAGGTCGAGCACCGACAGCGGGACCGGGGCGCTGCCCAGGGCGGCGCCCCGTATCCCGTCGCCGCCGTCGTCGATCGTCTCGCTGCTGCCCCGGATCTCGTCCGCTTCACCGCTCACGGTGCGGTCCTCCTCGCGTCGCTGGTCTGCCGGGAGGACAACCGGAGAGTATCTCCACTTATTCCCGGGTCAGATCCCGTGCGGAGGACCGCTTGCCGGGCGAAGGACCGCCTCCCGGGCGGGGGCCGGGCCGCAGCGTCCGGCCCCCGCCAGGGGTCAGACGTGCGAGGTCCGGGAGAAGAGGGTGCCGAGCACCGGGCAGGAGAGCGTGCGGTCGAGCAGCCGCAGCCCCTCCCAGACCGTCACCTGGTTCGCGGTGAGCACCGGCTTGCGCAGCTCCGCTTCGAGGGCCGGCAGATGGTCGGCGGTGTGCAGCGCGGTGTCGGGCAGCAGCACCACCTCGGCATCGGGATGGTCGCCGGCGCGGGCCAGCGCCAGCACCTCCGCGCGGCCCCAGGTGCCGACCTCGGCGGCGGTGATGATGCCGCTGGCGCGGGTCGAGACGACCTCCGTCCCGGCGGACTTCAAGAACGCGTGGAAGTGCTCGGCGACATCGTCGGGGTAGGTGGCCGCGATCGCGACCCGCCGTGCCCCGAGCGCCTGGACGGCATGGGCGAAGGCGAAGGACGTACTGGACGCGGGCAGGCCGGCGGTGGCGGACAGCTCCCGGACCTGTTCGTGGGCGCCTTCCCAGCCGAAGACGAAGCTGGCGCTGGTACAGGACCAGACGACGGCCTCTGCGCCGCGCTCCTTGAGCTCGTCGACGCCGGCCGCCAGCCGCGCGGCGGAGCCCATCTCCAGCAGCGCGTCGACGCGGTGGGCGTCCTCGCCGATGTCGGTATGGACCAGCGGCAGGCGGACCGTGCCGCCCAGGAGCGTTTCGATCCGGGGGTAGTCGTCCTCCGCGGAGTATCCGGGATAGAGGAAGCCGACCGATGCCATGCAGGTCTCCCTTGCGCGTACGGCTGCGGATGCAGGGGCGTTCGTGGATGCGTTCACGGGTGGAGCGGTGCGGTACGGACGGAGCGCTGCCGGCGAGCGGGGTCACGCCGGCAGCGTCCGGGACCGGGGGCGGGCCCTCAGACCGGGGGCAGACCTCCGGTGTCCTCGGGTGGGTAGGGCGGCGGTTCGAGGCCGTCGGCCACCTCCCCCTCCGGTGGCACGGGAGGCCCGGCGAAGGCGGCCTCGGGGGTCGCCCGCGGTCCGGTGTCCACCGGCTCCGATCCGCTCATCGCGGCCGGCCCGCGCCGTGCCACCGGATCGAGCAGCGCCTGATACGGGCCCACCGCCGCGACGCCGATGGCGCGCAGCGCGGCCCACATCGTGACCTGGTTGGCCGACAGCACCGGCATCCGCAGCTCGGCCTCCAGCTGCGGGATGACGTCGTACGTCGGCAGGTTCGTACAGCTGATGAAGAGGGCCTCGGTGTCACCGACCACGGCCGCGCGGGCCATGTCGACGACGTCGCGGTAGGGCACCTTCCAGATGTGCCGGGTCAGCCCGAGATAGGCCCGGCCGGTGACCGTGATGCCCGCCTCGCCGAGGAAGTCCTCCAGGGAGTCGGTGACCGATTTCGTATACGGCGTGACCACGGCGATGCGCTGTGCGCCGATCTCGCGCACCGCTTCGATCAGCGCGCCCGAGGTGGTGAGGGAGGGCACCTCCCCCGCCTGGACCATGGCGGCGCACATGGCCCGCTCGCCCGCCACACCCCCGACGAAGCTGCCGGAGGTGCAGGCATAGGAGATGACCTGCGGTGACACCGCGCACAGCGCCTGGACCGCGGCGTCCAGGGTTTCGTGCTCGCTGACCAGCCGGGCCAGGTCGAGGCTGACCTCGACCGGCACGAAGGGTGTTCGGGTGAGGTGGAGGGACACGTCGTCGGGCACCCATCGCCACAGCTCTCGGTCGAGCGCGAAGTCGAAGGGAGCGACAACACCCACGCCGAGCTGCGGCTGTGGGCCACCCAGAAAAGAGACGTCCATGAAGGCCCCTAGAACAAAGCGAAGGGCTGGAATGGCCAGGCCAGTGGCCGAGGAGGAGGTGCAGCCGGATCAAGCCGGGACGTCGGGACAGTGCCGTTGTTGACACGGTAGATACGACTTCTTAGCGTGGTCAATCCTCGCATCTCAGGCATCTGTCGGCGCCCCCTTTCCATTGAAGGGGACTCACGTTTCAGAACGGTTTCTGGCTATGTCCGAAAGCACCGTCCTCGTCCTCGGATCCGACCCGCCGCCGAAGCTGGACCGGCTCGCCGGCCGGGCCCGGGTGATCTTCACCGACGAGGAGTCGCTCGCCGACCGACTCCCCTCCGCCGACGTGTTGTTGGCCTGGGATTTCACCTCCGATGCGATCCGCAGAGCCTGGCCGGAGGAGGGCCCCAAACCGGGGTGGGTGCACACCGCGAGCGCGGGAGTGGATCAGCTGCTGTGCCCGGCGCTGATCGCCGACGACACCGTGGTGACCAATGCCCGCGGCGTTTTCGAGCAGCCGATCGCCGAGTACGTCGCCGGACTGGTGATCGCGATGGCGAAGGACTTCTACGGAAGTTGGGAGCTCCAGCGGCAGCGGCGCTGGCGGCACCGCGAGACGCTGCGGCTGGCCGGGAGCCGGGCCGTCGTAGTGGGCTCCGGGCCGATCGGCCGGGCCATCGGCAGCACCCTGCTGGCACTGGGCATCAAGGTCGATCTGGTCGGCCGCCGGGAGCGCCGGGACGATCCGCGCTTCGGCCGGGTGCACCCGAGTGAGGCGCTGGACGGGCTGCTGCCCCATGCGGACTGGGTGATCTGTGCGGCGCCGCTGACCGACGCCACCCGCGGGCTGTTCGACAAGGCGGCCTTCGAGCGGATGCCGCAGCGGGCCCGGTTCATCAACGTCGGGCGCGGGCCGCTGGTCGTCGAGGCCGATCTGGTCGCGGCGCTGCGCGCATGGCGGATCGCGGCGGCGGCGCTGGACGTCTTCGAGCAGGAGCCGCTCACCACGGACAGCCCGCTGTGGGACGTACCGCATCTGATCGTCTCGCCCCACATGAGCGGCGACACCCTGGGCTGGCGGGACGCCCTCGCCGAGCAGTTCCAGGACAACTTCGACCGGTGGTCGGCGGGCGAGCCGCTGGACAACGTCGTCGACAAACGGCTCGGGTACGTACCGGTGCAGTGACGGCGCCCGGCTGCCGGGCCCGGCCAGGGCCTGTCCGACCCTGACCCATCGGACAGGCCCTGGGCCGTCCCGCTCCCCCACCGCCCCGCCGGGGCGGACGACGCTCGGAGGACGCATGACCACCGAACCGACCGACCTCGCCGACTTCACCGTCACCCGGCTCACGGCCGGGTACGCGGCCGGCGAATTCTCCCCCGTCGAGGCGGCCCGGGCGGTGCTGGCGCGCGCCGAGGCCGCCCAGGCCGCGACGAACTGCTTCACCCGGATCGACGCGGACGAGGCGCTGGCGGGCGCCGGGGCAGCGGAGGAGCGCTGGCGGGCCGGGGCCCCGGCCGGTCCGCTGGACGGGGTACCGGTCACCGTCAAGGATCTGATCCTCACCCGGGGCGCCCCGACGCTGCGCGGTTCGCGCACGGTGCGGGCCGAGGGCCCCTGGGACGAGGACGCCCCGTCGGTCGCCCGGCTGCGGGAGTCCGGTGCGGTGTTCGTCGGCAAGACCACCACCCCCGAGTTCGGCTGGAAGGGCGTCACCGACAGTCCGCGGCACGGGGTGACGGGCAATCCCTACGATCCCGAGCGCACCGCGGGCGGCTCCAGCGGCGGCAGTGCGGCGGCGGTGGCTTCGGGCGCGGGGCCGCTGAGCCTGGGCACGGACGGCGGCGGCTCGGTGCGCATCCCGGCGTCGTTCTGCGGGATCTTCGCGCTCAAGGCGACCTACGGGCGGGTGCCGCTGTATCCGGCGAGCCCG
The DNA here is from genome assembly GCF_004122735.1 of Streptomyces sioyaensis. Classification (GTDB taxonomy): domain Bacteria; phylum Actinomycetota; class Actinomycetes; order Streptomycetales; family Streptomycetaceae; genus Streptomyces; species Streptomyces sioyaensis. The sequence goes on from NZ_SDIF01000005.1 coordinate 84,744, forward strand.
TTCGGGACGCTGGCGCACGTCGGGCCGATGACCCGGGACGCGGCGGACGCGGCGCTGGCGATGGACGTGATCTGCGGGGCGGACTGGCGGGACTGGTCCCAGCTCGGTCCGGCGGCCGGCTCGTTCCGTGCGGAGCTGGCCGGCCCGGTGTCCGGACTGCGGGTGGCCTACAGCCCGTCGCTCGGCTGGGACGTGCCGGTCGCTCCGGAGGTCGCCGCGGCGGTCCGCCGGGCCGTCGACACCCTCGCCGGGCTCGGCGCCTCCGTCGAGGAGATCGACCCGGGCATCGCGGACCCCGTGGAGGCCTTCCACACCCTGTGGTTCAGCGGCGCGGCCCGGGTGGTGCAGCATCTGGACGACGCGGACCGGGCACTGCTCGACCCGGGGCTCCAGGAGATCTGTGAGCAGGGCGCCCGCTACAGCGCGCTGGACTATCTGGCCGCGGTCGATACGCGGATGGCGCTCGGCCAGGCGATGGGCCGCTTCCACAGCGCCTACGACCTGCTGGTGACCCCGACGGAACCGATCACCGCCTTCGAGGCGGGCGCCGAGGTGCCGTCCGGGTCGGGCCACACCCGCTGGACCGGCTGGACACCGTTCACCTACCCCTTCAACCTCACCCAGCAGCCGGCCGCGACGCTGCCGTGCGGCGTGGACGGCGACGGGCTGCCGATCGGCGTCCAGCTGGTCGGGGCGCGGCATGCGGACGCGCTGGTGCTGCGCGCCGCGCATGCCCTCTACGAGGCGGGGACCGCACGGATCCCCGCACCTCCTATGCCCGCCGGAAGGTGAGGGTCTCCCCCAGCGCCCCGGCCCGCCACAGGTCCTGGCAGGCGTCGGCCATCCGGTCCAGGCCGTCGACGACGCTGCCCCACACGATGCCCGGCACCCAGCCCGCGTCACCGTTGATCAGCAGATTGTTGCGCTCGTAGAACAGTGCGAGATCGACGACGGTGGCGCGGCCCTGGTGTGCGGCCTGGCTCTCGTAACCGTAGGACTTCGTCCCCAGTTGTGTGTCCGTGAAGGTGAAGTAACACAGATCGCCGGGGATCGGAGTGATCGTCGGATTCTCCAGCGGCGGCTCCTCACGAGCGAACGGCGCGAGCAGGGCGTAGATCTCGTTGCGGGCGTATTTGGCGTGGTAGACGTCGCCGCCGAGCGGGAGTGCGTCCCACACGGCATTGCAGGTGATCGGCGCGCGGTCGTCGAGCAACTTGGCCGTGCAGCTCACGCCGCGCTTGTCCAGGGAGACTTCGATGAAGCGATCGGTCATGCCCCCGATCGTAGGTGGGCAATACCGGCGTACGGAACAACTCCGCGGCGCTTGCATCAAGGGCCGGAAACGATCGGCATATATGCCGGGTGTCCGGGTAGCCGCGCGCCCATGGCTCCACCACAGGAGAACAGAATGATCAATAGAAAATTGACCGGCGGAATCCGACGCCGATCGCTGCTCGCGGGGGTGGCGGCGCTCGGCGCGGCGGGCGCGATGGGAGCGGGCACGGGCTGCTCACGGGTCGACGTCTCCGGGGCGACCGGCGGCGGACACCAGCTGGAGGATCTGCGGAAAAAGGGCACCGTCCGCATGGGAATCGCCAGCGAACCGCCCTATGCCTCCATCAACAGCAAAGGCGAACTGACCGGTGAGGCCCCCGCGGTCGCCAAGACCATCTTCCGGCGGCTGGGCATCAAGAACTTCGAGCCGGTACCCGTCGAATTCGGCGCTCTGGTGCCCGGTCTGCATTCTTTCCAGTACGACGTGATCGTCGCGGGCATGTTCATCAACAAGGCGCGCTGTGCGGCCGTCCTCTTCTCCGACCCGGATTACGAGAGCAAGGACGCCTTCCTCGTACTCAAGGGCAACCCGAAAAATATCCACTCCTATGCGGACATCGCCAAGGGGAATTACCGGATGGGTTCCGGTATCGGCTATGCGGAGATCGACTACGCGGTCGGCAACGGCGTCAAGAAGAGCACGATCCAGACCTACGGCGACCAGATCGCCGGCATGGAGGCCCTGGAGGCCGGCCGGATCGACGTCTTCGCCGGCACCGCGCTGACCATGATCGAGGCGTTGAAGACCGGCGCCCACCCCAAGGTGGAGATGACCGCGCCGTTCACGCCGGAGGTCGACGGCAAGCCCCAGCGCGACGGCGGCGGCTACGGCTTCCGCATCGGCGAGACCAAGCTGCGCGACGCCTTCAACCGCGAGCTCCAGAAGATGAAGAAGAGCGGCGAACTCCTGCGTATCGCCCGGCCGTACGGCTTCACCAAGGAGTTCCAGACCGACCTCACGGCGAAGGAGCTCTGTAAGAAATGACCGGCGCTTTGTGGGGACTCTTCTTCGAGGGGCTGTGGATCACCATCCAGTTGATGGTCTACAGCGCCGCCCTGGCCGCGGTCGTCGCCTTCAGCGTCGGCCTCGCCCGCACCTCACGGTTCTGGATCGTCCGCTTCCTGTCCGGTGTCTATGTGGAATTCTTCCGCGGCACCTCGGCACTGGTGCTGATGTTCTGGCTGTTCTTCGCGCTGCCGCTGCTGGGCTGGCAGTTGGTCGGCATCTGGGCGGGCACCCTGGCGCTGGGCCTGTCGTACGGCGCGTACGGCTCCGAGATCGTCCGCGGCGCCGTCCAGGCGGTGGCCCCCGCCCAGCGCGAGGCGGCCATCGCGCTGAGCTTCACGCCCTGGCAGCGGCTGCAGAAGGTGATCCTTCCGCAGGCCGTCCCCGAGATGATGCCGCCGTTCAACAACCTGCTGATCGAGCTGCTCAAGGGCACCGCGCTGGCCTCGCTGCTGTCCATCGGCGAACTCACCTTCCAGGCCAAGCTGGCCCGGCTGTCGACCGGTCAGAGCGCCCAGATCTACGGCATCATCCTCGTCCTCTACTTCGCGGTCGCGTTCGTGCTGACCCGGATCATGCGGGTCCTGGAGCGCCGCGCCAAGGCCTCGATCGGCCGGGCGGTGCCCAAGGGCGAGGGCTGGTTCTCCCGCAAGCTGCCCGTCGAAAAGCAGGGTCCCGAGGCGCTGGCCACCGGAGGAAAGCCGTGAACAACTGGTCGTGGAGCTATGTCGGCGAGATCATGCCCGACATCCTCAAGGGGCTGTGGATCACCGTCCAGGCGACGATCTACGGCTCGCTGGTGTCGTTCGCGCTCGGCCTGGTCTGGGCGCTGGCGCTGCGCGCGCCGAGCCGCTGGGTGACCTGGCCGGTGAGCGTCTTCGTCGAGTTCATCCGCAACACCCCGCTGCTGGTGCAGCTGTTCTTCCTGTTCTTCGTCCTGCCGGGCTGGGGACTGACCTTCGCGCCGCTGACCACCGGCGTCATCGGCCTGGGCCTGCACTACTCGACGTACACCTCGGAGGTCTACCGCGCCGGTATCGAGGGGGTCCCGCCCGGCCAGTGGGAGGCCGCGACGGCGCTGAGCCTGCCGGCCCGGCGCACCTGGATCGCGGTGATCCTGCCGCAGGCGTTCCGCCGGGTGGTGCCCGCGCTGGGCAACTACGTCATCGCGATGTTCAAGGACACGCCGCTGCTGGCCGGCATCACCGTCGCCGACATGCTCTTCCAGGCGAACAGCATCAGCGCCACCACCTTCGACTACCTGGAGCCGATCACCGTCGTCGGCATCCTCTTCGTGGTCATCTCCTACCCCACCTCCCTCCTCCTGCGAGCCCTGGAGCGTCGCCTTGTCCGCTGACAGCAATCACCCGAAGGACCACACCGGAGAAACGACGAGCCCCGCGGAGTCCGGAGGAGGCGCCGAGCTGATCCGCTTCGACAAGGTCACCAAGCGGTTCGGCACCCACACCGTCCTGGACTCGCTGGACTTCACCGTCTCGTCGGGCAAGCACGTCACCCTCATCGGCCCCTCCGGCTCCGGCAAGACCACGATCCTGCGGCTGCTGATGACGCTGCTGAAGCCGGACGAGGGCACGATCAAGGTCGGCGGCCAGTACCTGACGCACGAGGAGAAGGGCGGCAAGCTCGTACCGGCCGGGGAGAAGCACACCCGCGAGGTCCGCAAGAAGATCGGCATGGTCTTCCAGCAGTTCAACCTCTTCCCGAACATGAAGGTGCTGCGGAACATCACCGAGGCGCCGGTGCACGTCCTCGGGATGGACAAGGACGCCGCCGAGGAGCGGGCCCGCGAGCTCCTCGACCTGGTGGGCCTGACCGAGCATCTCGACAAGTACCCCACCCAGCTCTCCGGCGGCCAGCAGCAGCGGGTCGCCATCGCCCGGGCGCTGGCGATGCGCCCGCAGGTGCTGCTGCTGGACGAGGTGACGTCGGCGCTCGACCCGGAGCTGGTGGCCGGGGTGCTGGACGTGCTGCGGGACATCGCCCACACCACGGACATCACGATGCTGTGCGTGACCCACGAGATGAACTTCGCCCGGGACATCTCCGACGACGTCCTGATGTTCGACGCCGGACGGGTCATCGAGTCCGGCTCCCCGGAGAAGATCTTCACCGAGCCGGAGCACGAGCGCACCCGGGAGTTCCTGAGCGCCGTGCTGTGAACGGCACGCCGTAGGCAGTTGGCCAGGGGGGCGGGTGGTGTGTCGTCGGGGCACACCACCCGCTGTCGTTCCCGCCCCGGTGCGGATGGCCGGATACCCCTCGGGGCCCGGCGGCTCCCGGACGCCCGGCCTTGTGACCTTGGCATATGCCAACGTCGCGCGCCCCGGTCCGGAAAACCGGGACGCGCTTCATTTCGGTCAAGACCCCCTCCGCCAACGGTCGTTGGCCGCTATCGTGAGGGCAGCCCCCGTTGTCCGGGAGCGGCCGGGCCCTGTCCGCCGGCCGTGACCACCGGCGGAGGCCACGACGCAAGCGGTACCAACCTGCTAGGGGGACACCGTGGCGCTGAAGCCCGAGCCGACCGCGCCGTTCCATTCGGTGCAGTACGCCCTGCGCGTACTCGAAGCGATCTCCAGGCACGCCGGCGGTGTGACCGACGCGCAGATCGCCCGCGACACCGGCCTGTCCCCCGGCCACCTCGCCCACATGCTGTCGATGCTCCGGCGCGAGGGCTATGTCGAGCAGCTCTCCGACGGCGCGAATGTCATCGGCGACGCACTGCTGCTCCTGGGCTCGGGCAACAAACGCAACCAGGCCCTGCGCAACAAGCTTCAGGTCACCCTCGACCAGCTGCGCGACTCGGTCGGCGCGGCGGTGTACATCAGCCGGTACATCGACGGCGAGGTGAAGATCCTCCACTACGCCGACGGGCCGCTGGCTCCCAAGGTCAACGAGTGGGCCGAATTCCACCGCACCGCGCACGCCAGCGCCGTCGGCAAATGCCTGCTCGCCCAGCTCGACCACGACGGCCGCAAGGACCACCTCTCCCGCCACAAGACCGCCCGGCTCACCTCCCGGACGATCACCAACGAGAAGGTCCTGTTCCACAAGCTCGACAGCCAGCCGCCCACGGTCCCCGTGCTCGACCTCCAGGAGTACGCCGTCGGCACGGTCTGTGCGGCCGTACCGATCACCGCCGGTGCGACGGTCGGCTGCCTGGCCCTGTCCATGCCGCTGGAGCACGCCCACCGGCTGCGCCAGGCCGCCGACGCGCTCAACCGCAAGGCCGCTCCGGTCCTGCTGTCGCTGGCGATCTGAGCCGGGTCGCGGCCGGACGGTCGGCGGCGGGGACCGTCGCTCGGTCCTCCCGGCCGTGGTCCGGAGCACCCCTCTCGACCAGGTAGTATTTCTTTCGTCAGCGCGCGCCGCTAGCTCAGTTGGTTAGAGCAGCTGACTCTTAATCAGCGGGTCCGGGGTTCGAGTCCCTGGCGGCGCACGTATCGAGTGGGCGTTTCCGGTTCTCCGGGAACGCCCACTCTGCTGTGTGGGGGCGGGCGGATGGGGAGCCCGTCGGCGGCCACCGGTTCAGCGGTCCAGAAGGTGCGCCCGGTCGTGCTCGCGGTAGAGCGCCAGGAGCGCGGCCCGGTCCCCGGCGGTGAACGGGCGATAGGCGCTGCCGGCGGGGAGGGCCCGGGCGGCCGGGCCCGTCGGGGTGAGCGGTGACCACCAGACCGGGTCCGGGCACCGGAATCCCTCCCGCCGCAGGGCGACGCGGTGCACCTTGTTCGTGGCGGTCACCGGCAGCGCGGCCATCGTCCGGACGAAACGGGGCGCCATCTTCGTGCCGAGGTCGGGCTGGGCGGCGAGAAAGGCCGTGAAATCGTCCGGGTCGAACGCGGCGCCGTCCGGCACCGCGAGGGCCGCCATGACCTGGTCGCCGGCGACGGGATCGGGCACCGCGTAGACGGCGGCGCCGGCGGCCGGGGCGTAACGGGCGAGGATGTTCTCGATCATCGCGGCGGCCAGGTTCTCGCTGTCCACCCGCAGCCGGTCGTCCGTCCGCCCGGCGAAGTGGAAGAAGCCCGCGGCGTCCCGGAAGAAGAGGTCGCCGGTCCAGTACCAGCCGGCGCCGGTCCGGCCGTCGCCCCGGCCGCGGGTACGGGCGGCGGTCGCCTCGGGGTTGCGCCAGTAGCCCTCGAAGGAGCTGCGGCCGCGGTTGACCAGCTCGCCTATCGCCTCCGCGCCGTTCAGCAGCCGGCCGGCCGGATCGAGCCGGGCGCGCGGCAGCTCGGCTCCGGTCTCCGGGTCGACGACGGCGAGATCGTCGCCGGGCGCGGGCCGGCCGACGGCGCCGGGCGGGGTGTCCGGGGTGCGCTGGAGCGCGGCGCCGCCCTCGGAGGAGCCGTACCCCTCCGTCAGGCGGACGCCGAACCGTGCGGCGAAGCGGGCGGCGTCGACGGCGCCCGCCTCGGTGCCGAACCCGCGGCGCAGCGGATGGTCCCGGTCGTCGGGGGCGGGCGGGGTGGCGAGCAGATACTGCACGGCCCGGCCGACATAGGTGAAGTAGGTGGCCCCGTAGCGGCGGACGTCGGGGAGGAAGGCGGAGGCCGAGAAGCGGCGGCACAGCGCCACGGCCGCGCCGCCGGCGAGCGCCGGGGCCCAGCCGGCGATCACCGCGTTGCCGTGGAACATCGGCATGCAGAGGTAGTGGACGTCGTCCCGGCGCAGCCCGAGATGGCCGGCCAGCGACCGCCCGGCGGCGGCCAGCCGGCCCTGGGAGCAGACGGCGGCCTTGGGGGCGCCGGTGGAGCCGGAGGTGAAGGTGAGCAGCATCCGGGTGGCGGGTGCCGGGGTGCCGCCCGGGCCGGAGGTGATCTCGTCGGGCGTCGTGCCCTCGTACGGCGCGAGCAGCTGCCGGTAGGCCGGGTCGTCCACGACGAGGATCCGCTCGGGCGGGAGCGGGAGGTCCAGGCCGGCCAGCAGCGGCAGCCGGGCGCGCTCGGTGATCAGCAGCGCGCAGTCGGTGTGGGCGAGGTCGCGGGCGAGCTCCGGGCCGCGGCGGGTGGGGTTGAGCCCGGCGACGGCTGCCGCGGCGAGCGCCGCCGCACTCAGCCACAGCGGATACTCCGGGACGTTGTCGAGCAGCACCCCCAGGTGCGGCGGCACACCACGGGGCAGCAGCTCCCGCAGCAACGCGGCCCGCGCCGCGGCGCCGCCGGCCAGCTGATGATGGCTGAGCCGCAGCTCCCCGTACATCGCCCCCACCCGGTGATCGCCCCACTGCGCACGGACGAGCTCCGCGAGGGGGGCGGCGCCGGAACTGCCGCTGGGGCCGGGGCCGTTGGCTGACATGGCGCCAGAGGGTAGCTGACGCGACGTCAGATTTGCAGGGTGCGTACGCCCCTGCGGCCGCCGCCGGGGTCCGCGGCGGCCGGGCGCGGCGGGACGGGGGCCGGGGCGGGGGTCAGGCGGCCACCGTGAGCGGGGCCGTGCCGGGGCGGGCGGCCGCCTGCACCAGGGCCGCATACGTACGGCGGAGGGCGATCAGCGACTCCTGGGCCTCGCGGTAGACGGCGGCGTCCGGGCCGCCGCGGTGGGCGAGGGTCCGTACGGGTGCGCAGTGGCGGTCCATCGCACTGAGCCAGGCGCGCTGCTGCGCCGGGAGATGTCGCCGCAGGAGCTGGCGCCGGCCCTCGCCCAGCCGGCGGCCGCCGATGCCCAGCACCGCGTCGGCCGCCTGGAGGACCGGCGGTTCCAGGGCGCCCTGTTCGGCGAGCGCACCGAGCACCGCGCGCTGCTGCGGTGTGGCCGGGGCCGCCGCCAGCTCCGCCGCCTCGGCGAGGAGCTGGGCGCGCAGTGCGTGCTGGACGCGTACCAGCCGGCGCAGCGCCGTCGGGGTGGAGGAGTCGTCGGGCGAGCGGCCCGCGAGGGTCTCGGCGAGCCGGAAGAGCCAGATCCCGTGGGCCTCCAGCCGGGTCGCGGCCAGCATCAGCCGGTCGAGACGGCTGAGCGGCTGCCCCTCGGGGGCCCAGCGGACGATCGGCACCAGGGTTTCGGTGCGGGCCAGTTGGTCGATGGGGATGTGGCGGCGCGGTTTGCGCTCGGGGGCCCAGTTGTGGAGCGCGAGGGTGGGCAGGGCGACGAACTGGTCGTGGTCGATACGGTGCGCGATCGCCGCCCACAGGTCGAGAAAGGCCTCGTCGGCGACCTCGCGTGCGGCCGGCGCCTGCGGATCGAGTCCGCACCAGCCGCAGGACACCGCGATCACCGCGATCCGCATGGCGGCGGCTTCCGCGTTCCGCAGCGAGAGGCGGGAGACGCGCTGCCGCAGGGCGGCCAACTCACCGGCCCGGCGGGCCCGTTCCACGAGCGCGACGGCCGCCTCCCGATCGGGTGCGGTCGCGGCCGCCCGCGCCATGGCGTCCAGCCGGGTCCAGGTGCCGATCATGGAACGGACCGGGGGCCGCTCGGGCAGGAAGCCGTGCGTGCGGGGGTCGTGCGAAGCGGCCGCGGCGGGTTCGCCGGCTGTCGCCTCGGGACCGCCGCCCTCCGCCCGGCCCGGTGGCGCGGCCTGCCGCGCGGCGGGTATGGGGGAGGCGGCGGGCTCGGCCGCTCCCGCCTCCGGAGTAGCAGCCCCGTTCACAGTCACCCCCATGGGCTCGGCCCCGGTCGGGGGCCCGGTCGTGGTCGTGATCGTCGTCTCCCCCATCAGCACTTCCCCGCGAGCAGCCGGGTCAGGTGGGTGTCCAGGTCGAGGTAGCGGCCCTCATGACCGGGCGGCACGATCGCCGCGGTCTGCTCCAGCCAGGGGGTCAGCTCACTCGCCCGTACCGACAGCTCGCAGATGCTGTCGTCGGTGGACAGCTCGATGTGCACCCGCCGCGGTTCGCCCGGCCGGCGGAAGGGCCACACCCGTACGTCCCCCTCCCCCGCCTCGCCGCACAGCCCGGCCAGCAGCAGCTCACGGGCGAACAGCCAGGTGGCGACCGTCCGGCCGCGACTGATGAAGGCGACCTCGACCTCGTACGGGCGGTCACTGCGATAGCTGAACCGGCCGGCCACCGGAACCGCTTCGTCCGGCCCGAGGAGGAGCTGCATCTCAAGGGTGCGCTTGGCTGTCGACACCACGACGATCAACCTTTCCGACGGAGGGGCGAGTCCCGGGGACCCGTGTCCGGGGCGCGCGTCCTGGCAGACGTTGCTGTGGAGGGTGGGGTTGCAGGAGGTGGAAAAGGAGTGACGGACGCCATGGCCGGCGCCCCTTCGGGCGTGTGCGGTTCTTTCGTCCTGTCGGTCGCCTCAGCCTCTCAACCATCGGTCGATATCGCATGTTGACGGGGCAACTGATGATCTACCGGCCCATCCGTCCCCTACTCTCGATCCTCACAGAGCAATGCGGGCGGACGAGCGGTCGAAGGTCCCAAGATCGCGGGACTTTCGACCGCGGCGCGGCGACCGCCGGCGGGGTAGGGGAGGCGGAACGAACGCCACGACGGGAGTGGCGTGGATCACAGCTCCCGGGTGCGTCAGCAGCGCGGACGGGGGTACGGAGCACCCTCCGAGTTCGTGTAAAGTTCTTCAGGTCAGCGCGCGCCGCTAGCTCAGTTGGTTAGAGCAGCTGACTCTTAATCAGCGGGTCCGGGGTTCGAGTCCCTGGCGGCGCACGTCACACTGAGGCCCCTCGCCATGCGGGGGGCCTCAGTCATGGGTTGGGTCGGGTCGGCCGGATGGAGGAGTGCCTCCGTCGGCCGAGGCCCCTTATCGCACCGGGCCGGATGTCGAACGGCGTAGACGAGAGCCTCGGGCCGAAATTTTTGCGGTCACAAACGGTAATTGCCTGATCGCTCAGGGATTCGGAAGCCGGGATTGCCATTCTTATTCCGCTGCCCCCGGGCGCCCTGCGGATTTCGCGGTGCCCCGGATCCGCCATGACGGATAGCAGCCGTCGCGGTGATGGGGGGGCGGGGCGATGCCGGCGCCACGACGGCCACCGCCCGAAATCCCGGCGGCACTGTCCACGGATTGGACGCTCCGACACCTTCTCCGCCGCCTTCTCCGCTGCCGCCCCCGGCACCTTCTCCGCCAGCGCGCCGTCGACCGGCCGAGAACTGGGGGATTCCCGGAGGATGGCTCACACCTTCGGCCAAATCGCCGTACGCGGAGGTAACTTCGACGAAGTCGCCAAACGGGCCCGACCCGGCACGGACCCGTCCTCCGCCCGCTTTGTCAGAGAATTCCGCCAGCTGCCGCCCCCTGCCGCACGCGGGGCGCTCCAACTCCCTTGAGCAGGCGGTTCCTTCGCATCGGAGCGATATCCGCACCACCCCGCCGCGACGACCCGGAATCCCGCGGCGGGGTCCTGTTCTTCAGCGGCCGACGACCGATCGGCGGTGGACTTCACCGGTGCGGAACACGGCCCTTTGCTCGCCGACACGTGCGCGACCCACGAGCGGGGCAGGGCTCGGCCATTGCCCTGATATCCGTCGACAGCGGGAAAATCAGCAGCAGTTCCGGATCAAATGATGTGCGATGCATCACACCAAACCCCGAATTACGCATTCTGTGAGCACATTTGGAGTGACTCTTGCCACCATGACGGCGGTTAGGTAACCCTGGCCTGGTCCCTCGGCGGAAAACAGGCGGGTTCCGCCACGGGGGAACAGCGGGGGTACGCCAGGTGGCGTGATGTGAACACGGGGAACTCTCCGCTTGGCAAGATCACGGAAGTGTTTACACACGCAACCGGAGATGGTCGCCACCATCCGACGGTGCAGGTCGCCGACATTTCAGGGCGCCCGGGTCGGCCGCGGGGAACCGCGGACCCGGGCCATCAGCAGAAGGGCACGCAGCCGGAGTTGCGTGCGGGGGGATGGATTCATGACATCGCCGCCTGAGGGCGCCGGGACGCAGCAGCCGTACGACCCCTCCGCCACGACACGCCTGCGCATGCCACGCCATCGCCGGCAGCGGCAGATCGCGCGCAAGCCGCTGCCGCGCTATGACTACGAGCACTACAGCAGGCTGGCCGGCCCGCTCACCCGGCCCGACCCGGACCAGCCCTACACGGTCCGCTACCGCTCGCTGCTCGCCGGCGAACCGCACCGGATCCGGGCCGCCGTGCTGCTCGGCGCCGCGCCGCTGCTCTCGTTCGGGCTGCTGATCTGGCTGATGCTGCCGGAGCACTGGACCGAACGCGACTACCCCGCCTACGACTTCCTTCCGACGCTGGACGTCGTCATGCTGGTCTCGATCGGGCTGATCGAGTTCTTCCGGTGCATGAACGTGCTGTCCAACGCGCACGCCACCCTTGTCGCCCGCGACCCCATACCCGTCATACCGGAGAGCGGCACCCGCGTCGCCTTCCTCACGTCCTTCGTGCCCGGCAAGGAACCCCTGGCCATGGTGACGAAGACGCTGGAGGCGGCGGTCAAGCTGCGCCATCGCGGGCTGCTGCACATCTGGCTGCTGGACGAGGGCGACGACCCCGAGGTCAAGGAGGTCTGCCGGCGGCTGGGCGTCCACCACTTCACCCGTAAGGGCGTCCCGGAGTGGAACCTCCCCAAGGGCCCGCACCGCGCCAAGACCAAGCACGGCAACTACAACGCCTGGCTGCAGGCGCACGGCGACGACTACGACTACTTCGCCTCCGTCGACACCGACCACGTCCCGCTGCCCAACTACCTGGAGCGGATGCTGGGCTTCTTCCGCGACCCGGACGTGGGGTTCGTCATCGGCCCCCAGGTGTACGGCAATTACGACACCTTCGTCACCAAGGCCGCCGAGTCCCAGCAGTTCCTCTTCCATGCGCTGATCCAGCGGGCCGGCAACCGCTACGGCGCCCCGATGTTCGTCGGCACGTCCAACGCCGTACGCATCAGCGCGCTCAAGCAGATCGGCGGGCTGTACGACTCGATCACCGAGGACATGGCGACCGGTTTCGAGATGCACCGGCACCGGAACCCGGCCACCGGGAAGAAGTGGCGTTCGGTCTACACGCCCGATGTGCTCGCGGTCGGCGAGGGGCCGACGGCCTGGACGGATTTCTTCACCCAGCAGCTGCGCTGGTCGCGCGGGACGTACGAGACGATCCTCAAGCAGTTCTGGAAGGCGCCGTTCACCCTGCCTGCGGGCCGGCTCTTCAACTACTCGATGATGGTCATCTTCTACCCGATGTCCGCCCTGAACTGGATTCTGGCGGCCCTCAGCTGTGCGCTGTTCCTGGGGCTGGGCGCATCGGGCGTGGAGATCGACCCGGCGGTGTGGATGATGCTGTACGGCAATGCCTCGGCGTTGCAGATCGGGCTGTACATCTGGAACCGGCGGCACAACGTCTCGCCGCACGAGCCGGAGGGCTCCGGCGGCATCGCGGGCATGGTGATGTCCGCACTGTCGGCGCCGATCTATGCGCGTTCGCTGTTCGATGCCGTGCTACGCCGCAAGAGCAAGTTCGTGGTGACGCCGAAGGGCGACTCGTCCAGTCCGGACACCCTCTTCGGCACCTTCCGGGTGCATCTGTTCTTCCTGCTCGTCTTCGGCGGCTCGCTGGCGGCCTCGTTCGTACTGGGCCACAGCCATCCGGCGATGGTCACCTGGGCCGTGCTCGCCATGCTGATCACCGCCGCACCGATCGTCGCCTGGCGGATGAGCGTGCGCGAGGAAAAGCGTAAGGAGGGGGCGGCGGCCGCGGCGGGAGCCTCCGCGGGAGCCGCCGCGGATGAGGCCGCGGCCACCGGCCGGACCCGCGAGGTGTCCGACGCGGCGAGCACCGGCCGGGCCGGCGACCGCGATCGCGACCGGACCACCGACCCGGCCCCCGCCGAACAGACCATGCAGATCGCCCTTGGGGGACGTCACACATGAAGTACCGTCCGAGCCGTCGCACCCGCCGAGTGACGATAGCGACGGCAGTGGTGCTTGCGCTGGCCGCGATGAACGGGCCGGCGCTCTACAGCTTCGCCTCGGCGCAGTACCACCAGTACGAGATCAACAAGCCCGAGTACAAGGCGGCGAACGGCCACTGGGACGTCGTCGACGTCCCGCAGAAGTACCGCATCAACACCATCCACGCGGCCCTGCTGCACACGGGGAAGGTGCTGCTGGTCGCGGGCTCCGGCAACAACGCGGCGAACTTCAGGGCGAAGTCGTTCCGTACGGTCCTGTGGGACCCGGAGAAGAACACCTTCAAGAACATCCCCACGCCCAAGGACCTCTTCTGTGCCGGGCACACCCAACTCCCGGACGGCAAGCTCCTGGTGGCCGGCGGTACCCAGCGCTACGAGAAGCTGAACGGCGATGTGAAGAAGGCCGGCGGCCTCATGATCGTCTACAACGAGAACCCGGACGGCCCCAAGACGTTCCCGGCCGGCACGCTCTTCACGGGCAAGCAGAACGGCAAGACCTTCGCCTCCAAGGACCCGGTCGTGGTACCGCGGGCGAAGAAGAAGACCGACCCGAGGACCGGCAAGGTCACAGTCGTGCACAGCGAGGCCCGGGTCTACGTCGAGGCCCTCAAGGACGGCCGCGGCTACTCCACCGGCTCCCAGGACAACTACCGCATCCACGGCCTGACCGGCGCGGACGCCCGCAACTTCTACGGCATCGCGCAGAAGCTGTCCTTCGACAAGAAGGACTTCCAGGGGATCAAGGACTCCTTCGAGTTCGACCCGGTGGCCGAGCGCTACATACCCGTCAATCCGATGAACGAGGCCCGCTGGTACCCCACACTGACGTCCCTGCAGGACGGCAAGGTGCTCTCGGTCTCCGGCCTCGACGAGATCGGGCAGGTCGTCCCCGGCAAGCAGGAGATCTACGACCCGAAGACGAAGAAGTGGCGCTATCTGCCCAAGCGGCGCTTCTTCCCGACCTACCCGGCGCTCTTCCTCACCGACAAGGGCCGGATCTTCTACACCGGCTCCAACGCCGGCTACGGCCCGGACAACATCGGCCGCAAGCCCGGCATCTGGGACCTCAAGTCCAACAAGTTCCAGGTGGTGCCCGGGATGAGCGACCCGAACATCCTGGAGACCTCGATGTCGGTGCTGCTGCCGCCGGCCCAGCAGCAGCGGTACATGGTGCTGGGCGGGGGCGGTGTCGGCGAGGACCCGAGGTCCACCGACAAGACCCGGATCGTGGATCTGCACTCCCCCTCACCTCGCTTCAAGGACGGACCGCCGCTCTACGCGAAGGCCCGCTACCCGAGCAGCGTGATCATGCCGGACGACACGGTGCTGACCACCAACGGCTCCGGTGACTACCGCGGGCGCAGCGACTCCAACGTCCTCAAGGCGGAGCTGTACGACCCGGCGGCCAACTCGGCCCGGCAGGTGGCCGACCCGCTGGTGGGCCGCAACTACCACTCGGGTGCGCTGCTGCTGCCCGACGGACGGGTGATGACCTTCGGCTCCGACTCGCTCTACGCCGACAAGGACAACACCAAGCCGGGCGTCTTCCAGCAGCAGATCGACCTCTACACCCCGCCGTACCTCTACCGGAACTCCCGTCCCGAGCTGACGGACCGCGGACCCACGACGGTCCCGCTCGGCGGCAGCGCCACCTTCGGCGCCCCGCACGCCTCCGCCGTCAAGAAGATGCGGCTGATGCGCCCCGGGTCCTTCACCCATGTCACCAACGTCGAACAGCGCTCGATCGCGGTGGACTTCACGGCGACCAAGGACGGGAACGGGGTGCGGGTCACCCTGCCCAAGGACCCGTCCCTGGTGCCGCCCGGGTGGTACATGCTGACCGCGGTCGACGGCGCGGGAACGCCGTCGAAGGCGGTGTGGGTGAAGGTGCCGGCGGCGCAGGGATAGGCGTCGTGGTGTCCCGTCGCCGTCCCAGGCCGGCGACGGGGCACCACACCCGGCCCAGGCCCGCCGGCCCGTCCGCTACTTCGCGCCGCGCGCCAGGCCCAAG
Organism: Streptomyces sioyaensis; assembly: GCF_004122735.1. Lineage (GTDB taxonomy): Bacteria > Actinomycetota > Actinomycetes > Streptomycetales > Streptomycetaceae > Streptomyces > Streptomyces sioyaensis. The sequence goes on from NZ_SDIF01000005.1 coordinate 99,958, forward strand.
GCGTACGCGGGCCACCAGGCGCCTGCCTTCGGGCCGCCCTTGCAGGTGCCGTCCGACTCGCCCGGGCGCTTGATCCACAGGTAATCGGCCACCAAAGGATCGGCGGTCTTGGTCGTCGGTGGCGTACCCAGGGCACGCCCCGGCGGGTTGCACCAGTTCTCCGGGTCGTCGCCCCCGGGCGCCGGACCGTTGCCGTTGCGGCTGGTGTCGATGACGAAGCGCTTGCCGCCGACCATGGCGGACAGCCGCTTGCCGTACTTCGTGTTCTCCGCGGTGGTCTGGTAGTTGGAGATGTTCAGCGCGAAGCCGTCGGCCCGGTCGATACCGGCCCGCTTGAGGGGGTCGACCATCCGGCCCGGGTCCTTGATCCAGTGCGGGTTGCCGGCGTCCAGATAGACCTTGGTGTGCGGCAGCGCCTTGAGCTTGCCGACCGCCTCCGTCAGCAGCGCGTACCGCTCCTCCTGGAACTTCTGCGGGGTGCACTTGTCCGCGAGGTGCGGCAGCGCGTCGGGCTCCAGGATGACGGTGGTGGGACGGTCGCCGATGCCCTTGAGCACACCGTCCAGCCACGCCCGGTAGGCATTGCCGTCGGCGGCGCCGCCCTGGGAATAGCTGCCGCAGTCGCGGTGCGGGATGTTGTAGAGGACCAGCAGCGCCTCACGGCCGGCCTTGGCGGCCGCCTCGGTGAAGCCGCTGGCCTCCCCCTGCGGGTCGTCGACCCCTATCCATTCGGCAACCGGCTGCGCCGCGATCTTGTTGACCAGGCGGGCGTCCGCGGCTCTGTCGTCCTTGCGGTACGCGGACATCTGACGGGCTGCCTTGGTGTCCGGGTTGACCCAGAACGGCGTGACGGACTTGGGGCGTTGGCCCGGCTCGGCCGGCAGACCGTCATCCTTGCCGCCGTCGGACGAGGAACAGCCGGCGAGCAGCAGCAGAGCCACCGCTCCCGCCGCTGCCGCACCGGGCCGCGCGATACGCCGCCAACCGGCACCGGACCGGCCCGTCGGCAGCCCGGCCCCGGCCGTCCGCCGCAGATTGCCGTCCATCCACTCCCCCTCGGAGCACGGAACAGACCGGCTGGAGATCACCGGCCGCCCCCATCGTGGCACACGGCCCCCCGCCCGGGGCGCCCTGTGGACGGGCCATGCACCGTCCTCGCTAAGGCACTTGACGAAGCGGGCCCGTCATGGTTGCCGGCTCTCCCCCGCATGCCCTGCCTGGAACGACGTCAGGTACGCCGAGACCACGACCACCTTCGCGGGACCCCCCTCGCGCCGTGCCGAGGCACCGCCGTGGCGGCCGTCATCGACGATCAGCCGCAATTCGGAGCGGCCCGGGTCGTGCGGGGCGTAGACCTTGTGCGGGGCCAAGCGGTCGCGGTCGTAGAGCCGGACGTCCTCGACGGTGAAGCGCGCGGTGCTGCCGTCGGCCCGCCGGACGTCCACCCGCTGGCCCGGCTTGAGCCCGGTCAGACGCCGGAAGACGATCCGCCCGGCACCGGAGCCGCGGTCGGCACCGGCCCGGCCCACGAGCAGCGCCGCACCCGTCTCGCCCGGTTGCGGCCCTCCGGCGTACCAGCCGACGGCATCCGGAGAGGCGGGCGGGGGCGGGGCGAGGAGGCCGTTCGCGTCGAGATCGCGTGCGGCGATGCCGGCCGCCCGTACACCGAGCGCTTCGATGGTGAGCCCTACAGGGTCCGCGGCCGCGGCGGCCGGTACCGGGGCATGCGCATGCGCGGGCCCCTGACGCCCCAACGGGCGGCCGACCGCGGCCACATCACCCGTCGTGGCCAGCTGCGCGGCCACCCCGTCCGCCAGATCACGCCCCCACAACCACAGCCCCAGCAACAACACCGCCCAGGCCACACCCGCGACGAGCCGGCCCGGACGGTGGGAGTAGGCATTCCATGGAGTGGTGGTGGCATGGGTAGTGGCAGTGGCAGTGGCAGCCGTACGTGCCGCCGCGGGCTTTTCGGGCCGGGCACCGGACCTGGTTCCCGGAGGGGCCGCGACGCCGGCTCCCGTACCGATGCCGGGGCTCGCGACGGGCAGCTTCAGCGGCTGCAGCGTGGCCGTCCGCCCTTCCTCGTCAGTGCTCATCGACGTCGCCCCGTCGCGTTCGGCGCAACCGCAGCCGGAGGCGGAGCAGCTGTCCCGCGATGACCAGGACGGCGCCGCCGGCCAGCACCAGGCCGACGGCCGAGGTGCTGCTCAGCTCGCGGCGCGGGCCGGCGTCGGCGGCCGGCCGGGAGTCGGCGGGGGAAGCCGGGGCGGCGGTGACCTGCCGGGCGGCCGCGCTGCCCGGGGCGGACGAGACGTACGGGGCGTGCATGGCGTACGTGGCGTACGGGGCCGCCGCGACAAGGGGCCGGCCGGTACCGGCGCCGGTGCCGCGTGCGCCCACGCCGTAGGCGGGCGCCGTCGTCACCGCGCACGCCGCGACCGCGGCACAGAGAGCGAGTTGCCGTGAGCGCATGGTGAACCTCCGATACCTCCGAAGGTCCGCCCGAGCGAGCCCGCCCGCATCCGGTGCGGTCCGTAGCTGCGCCGTTCGGGTGGGGCCGGGGCCCCGGGCCGGCGCCGGCGGCACCGGCAGCCACCGCTACCGCGGCAGCGATCAGACCAGGTCGATGAGGTCCGCGATCGAGTCCACCACGCGGGAGGGGCGGAACGGATGCCGCTCGACCTCCTCGGGACGGGTCAGCCCCGTCAGGACCAGGAAGGTTTCCATGCCCGCTTCCAGCCCGGCCAGCACATCGGTGTCCATCCGGTCGCCGATCATCGCGGAGGTCTCGGAGTGGGCGCCGATGACGTTGAGGGCGTGCCGCATCATCAGCGGGTTGGGCTTGCCGACGAAGTACGGCTCGACGCCCGTGGCCTTGGTGATCAGGGCGGCCACCGAGCCGGTGGCGGGCAGCGGGCCCTGCGGCGAGGGGCCGGTCTCGTCGGGGTTGGTCGCGATGAACCGGGCGCCCTCGTTGATCAGCCGGATCGCCTTGGTCAGCGCCTCGAAGCTGTACGTGCGCGTTTCTCCGAGCACGACATAAGAAGGGGAATGGTCGGTCAGCACGTATCCGATGTCGTGCAGGGCGGTGGTCAGCCCCGCCTCGCCGATGACGTACGCGGTGCCGCCGGGCCGCTGCTCGTCCAGGAACTGGGCGGTGGCCAGCGCGGACGTCCAGATGCACTCCCACGGCACGTCCAGCCCGATGCGGCTCAGCCGGGCGTGGAGATCACGCGGGGTGTAGATGGAGTTGTTGGTCAGCACGAGAAAGGGCCGGCCCGATTCGCGCAGCCGCTTGATGAAGGCGTCCGCCCCGGGGACCGGAATGCCCTCGTGCATCAGGACGCCATCCATATCGGTGAGCCATGACTCGATCGGCTTGCGCTCTGCCACTGCCGGACTCCTGACGTGCGTGAGGACCAGGGGCGCCGACCGCCTCCCGCACGCGCCGTGGACCGCGAGGCTGCTCCCCGGACGTACGTACGGCCGACGCCCCCACCCTAAGTCAGCCGGCGTTGACCCCGACCCGGCGAAGACGGCTGATCTTCGGCAGCGGCCGGAGCCGCTGCCGAAGAGGCATCTGCCGGGTGGACCCCCGCTTGATCTCGGGGCCGTTCACACCGGGGGCCGTATCGCTCGCCGGCGGGTCAGCTCCCCGTGGCCGTCCGCCACGCGTCGACGTACGACGTCAGGTTCTTGTCGATGTCCTGCCAGTCCGGCCGGAAGATCTCGACGTTCTTCATGATCGCGGCGAGCTGGGTGGCGTGGGCGTCGGTGGGCTTGATGTCCTTGCGGGAGGTGAAGCCGCCGCCGACGGCGGAGACCTGCCGCTGGACCTCGGGGGACAGCAGGTAGTCGAGGAACTTCTGGGCGTTGGCGCGGTGCGGGGCGTTCTTGACCAGGCCGGCGGCGTACGGCAGGGCGAAGGTGGTGGGCTTGGCGCCGGGCCGGGCGGCGGGGAAGAAGATGCCCTGGTTCGGCATCGACTTCAGGTTGGCGTAGTTCATCTGGACATCGCCGTTGGCGGCCAGGAGTTCGCCCTTGTCGGTCTTGGGGGCGAGCTGGCCGGTGGAGGAGGACGGGCCGACGTTGTTGGCCTGGAGCTTCTTGAGGAAGGCCATGGCCGGGTCCTGGCCGCCGAAGTCGTGCAGGGCCTTGATGAGCACGGCGGTGCCGTCGCCGGCGACGCCGGGCGTGGAGTACTGGAGCTTGTTCCTGAACTTCGCGTCCAGCAGGTCCTGCCAGGTGGCGGGGGCCTGCTTCAGCTGCTTCTTGTTGTAGATGAAGCAGAAGTAATTGTTGACGATCGAGGTCCACTTGCCGGCGGGGTCCTTGTCCGCGGCGGCGACCTGATCGGCGCCCTTGGGGCGGTAGGTGTCCAGCAGGCCCTTGCCGTCGGCCTGCTGGATGAACGGCGGGAGGGTGACGACGACGTCCGCCTTGGTGTTGGCGCGCTCGCGGGCCAGGCGCTGGACGGCCGCGCCGGAGCCGGACTCGACGTAGTTGACCTTGATGCCGGTCTTCTTCCGGAAGTCCTGGAAGACCTTGTCGTAGAAGCCGTCGCCCTTCTCGCTCTTGAGGCCGTCGGCGCTGTAGACGGTGATCTCCTTGGCGTCGGGGTCGGCGGTGGAGGCGCCGCCGCAGGCGGTGAGCGGGGCGCCGAGGGCGAGGGCGGCGCAGCAGGCGGCGAGCGGCTTGCGGAAGGGGCGGATGCCGGGCACGGACATGGCGGGGTAACTCCTGGTGAGTGCAAGGGGGTGCGTGCGAGGGGAGGAGAGGGCAAGGGATACGGCGGGGTCAGCGGTAGGAGGCCTTGGTGCGGAGGCGGGAGAGGCCGAGGAGGACCAGCAGGGTGGTGGCCATCAGGGCGACGGCCAGTGCGGCCCCGGTGAAGAGGGAGCCGCGGTCGGTGGCGGCGAAGATCTGGACCGGCAGCGGCAGCCAGTCCGGGGGATAGATCATCATCGTGGCGCTCAGCTCACCCATGGACAGCGCGAAGCACAGGCCGGCGGCCGCGGTGAGGGACGGCAGGAGCAGGGGGAGCTTGACCCGCCACAGGACGTGGACGGGGCGGGCGCCGAGGCCGGCCGCGCACTGTTCGTACGCCGGGTCGAGGCGGGTCAGTGCGGCGGTCACGGACTGGTAGGCGAAGGCGGTGACCAGCACGGTGTGGGCGAGGATCACGATCTGCGGGGTGCCGTTGAGCAGGAGCGGCGGCCGGGAGAAGGCCACGAGGAGGGAGAGGCCGACGACCACGGAGGGGACGGCGACGGGGAGAAGGAAGAGGGCGTCGATGATCCGGCGGGTGCGGCGGGTGCGCTTCTCGGCGGCCAGGGCGGCCCAGGTGCCGGCGGTGAGCGCGGTGAGGCTCGCGGCGAGTGCGGTCAGCACGCTGGTGAGCAGCGCGTCGAGTGCGTCGCCGTGGGCGATGTCCCGGTAGTGCGCCAGGGTCGCGCCGGAGGGGAGGGCTCCGCTCCAGCCGGTGGCGAAGGAGGCGGCGACGATCACCAGCAGGGGCAGCGCGAAGACGGGGACGAAGAGGGCGAAGAAGAGGAGGTGGACGGCCCGGCGGGCGGACTTGCTAGGCACCAGCACGGTCAGCACCTCCGGTGCGGCGGGCGGGGCTGCCGCCCGTACGGGACATCGCCGTCCGGTAGAGGGCGTAGAGCGCGACGGACAGCGCGACGTTGACGACGGCGACGACGCAGGCTCCGGTGTAGTCGCCGTCCAGAAGTGCCTTGGTGTAGACGAGCATCGGCAGGGTGACGACGTCCTTGGCGCCGGTGAAGAGCACGATGCCGAATTCGTTGAGGCCGAGGACCAGGACGAGTGCGCCGCCCGCCGCCAGCGAGGGCAGCGCCTCGGGCAGGATCACCGTCCGTACGATCCGCCACGGCCGGGCGCCCAGCGAGGCGGCGGCCTCCAGCTGTCCGGTGTCCACCTGGGAGAAGGCGGCGAGCAGTGGACGCATCACGAACGGGGTGAAGTAGGTGACCTCGGCCAGCAGGACGCCCCAGGGGGTGTGGAGGAAGTCGAGCGGTCCGTGGGCGGCGCCGGTCACGTCCGTCCAGAGGCCGTTGGCCATGCCGACGGTGCCGTAGAGGAACAGCAGCGCGAGGGTGATCAGGAAGGAGGGAAAGGCGAGGAAGAGGTCGATGAAGCGGCTGAGCACCTTGCCGCCGGGGAACGGGACGAAGGCGATGACGAGGGAGAGCGCGAGGCCGAGGAGGAGTGCGCCGACGGTGGCGCCGGCCGCGAGGAGCACGGTGTTCGTCAGGGCCGCCCGGAAGGAGGCCTGGGCGAAGACCGCGGTGTACGGGGCGGTGGAGTGGCCGCCGTCCTCCGGGGTGAAGGACTGCCACACCACCAGGGCCAGGGGGTAGAGGAAGACCAGGCCGAGGGCGGCGATCGGGGGCAGGGTCCACAGGGCGGCGGCGCCGGTGCGGCGGGAGCGGGTGCCGAAACGCGTACGGGGGCTCGCCGCGGCCCGGACCGGCGGGGCCGCCGTGACCGCCGCCCCCGTCCCGGTCCTGGCCGCGGCCGATTCGGTCCTCGCCGCCACCATTTCCGTCCCGGCCGCCCCCGTCCCGGTCCCGGCCGCGCCCGATTCCGTCCTAGGCATGGTGCGCACCGTCCTCCGTGAGCCCCGCCGGGATGAGCACCGCGTCCTCGGGCGCGAAGTGCAGGGCGATGTCCTCGCCCGGTGCGGGCGTCCGGCGCCGTTCGGGTACGTCGGCCAGGACGCGGTGGCCGTCGACGGAGACGTACAGCCGGTGGGTGGCGCCGCGCCACTGCACTTCGGTGATCGTGCCGCGCAGCGTGTTGCCGGGGCCGCCGTCGTGCGGGCGCTCGCCGAGGCCGACGAGGTGCGGGCGCAGGCAGAGGGTGGCGGCGGCGCCCCCGGCCAGGCCGTCGCCGACCGGAACCGTCAGCTGCCGCCCGGCGAAGTCGACGCCGCCACGGTCCGCCCGCACCGTCACCGGCAGCAGATTGGCGGTGCCGACGAAGGAGGCGGTGAACTCGGTGCGCGGGCGCCGGTAGAGCTCCTGCGGTGTCCCGCAGTCCTGCAGCCGGGCCCGGTCCAGGACGGCGATCCGGTCGGCCAGGGTCAGGGCCTCGATCTGGTCGTGGGTGACGTAGAGGATCGAGACGTCGGGCAACTCGCGGTGCAGCCGAGCGAGTTCGGCGAGCATGCCGGAGCGCAGCTGGGCGTCGAGCGCGGACAGCGGTTCGTCCAGCAGCAGGACGCCGGGGCGGATCGCGAGTGCCCGCGCGAGGGCGACCCGCTGCTGCTGGCCGCCGGACAGCTCCCGGGGGTGCCGGCCGGCGTACGCGGCCATCCCGGTCATCTCCAGCGCCTCGGCGACCCGGCCGGGGATCTCGGCGCGCGGTGTCCTGCGCGCCCGGAGGCCGAAGGCGACGTTCTCGGCGACCTTCATGTGCGGGAAGAGCGCGTACTGCTGGACGACCATGCCGATGCCGCGCCGGTGCGGCGGCAGCCCGGTCACGTCGCGGTCGCCGATCAACACCCGCCCGGCGGCCGGCTGGACGAATCCGGCGACCGTCCGCAGTGCGGTGGTCTTGCCGGAGCCGGACGGGCCGAGCAGCGCCAGCACCTCGCCCGGTGCGACGGTCAGGTCGAGGGAGTCCAGGACGGTGTGCTCGCCGCGCCTGCCATAGGTGACACGGACGCCGTCGAAGCGGATGCCCGACGCGGGGCCCGGAGCCGCGGGGGCTTCCTTCCGGGTGGGTGCCGTGGCGGCGGGGGCGGGCATCTCACACCACTCCCAGCAGCGCGGGCAGTTCGGCGACGGAGCCGAGGACGTGGGTGGCGCCGGCCGACTCCAGCTGCGCGCGGTCGTGCGCCCCGGTCAGCACGCCGGCGACGATCCCGGCGCCGGCCCGCCGCCCGGAGAGCATGTCGTACGAGGTGTCGCCGGCCACCGCGATCCGCCGGACGGAGTCGGTGGCACGGGTGCGCAGCAGCGCGGTGAGCACCATGTCGGGGTAGGGGCGGCCGCGGCCGCCCGCGTCGGCCGGGCAGAGGGTGAGGTCGGCCAGGTCCTGCCAGCCGAGCGCGGCGAGCAGGGCGTCCTGGGTGACCCGGGCGAAGCCGGTGGAGAGCACCACGGTGCGGCCGGCGGCCCGCAGTGCCTCGATCGCCTCGCGGGCGCCGGCGACCGGCGCGATCCGGCCGCCGTCGACCAGCTCCCCGTAGGCCGTCTCGAAGGCGGCGTTGGCACGCCGGGCGGCCGGCTCGTCACCGAAGAGATGACGGAAGACGGAGATCTTGGATTCGCCCATGGTGGCCCGTACGTAGGCGAGTTGCCGGGCGTGCTCGGCGCTGCCCGGCTCCACGCCCAGGCTGCGGGCGGCGGCGTCGAAGGCCTGCTCCACCAGGCCGCCGTCGGCAACGGTGGTGCCGGCCATGTCGAGGACGACCAGCTGGATGTCGTCGGGGGCCGGGGTGTGGTCGGGGTGCGTCAACGGTCTCACCATCCCAGTTCGTTCGCGGTGGTCTCGGCGATTGCCGGGGAGCAGGTCATGCCGCGGCCGCCGGGCCCGGTGACCAGCCAGACGCCGTCGCGGGCCCGCTGGCGGTGCACAACGCGGGCGGTGTCGGTGCACTGTGCGTAGACCCCGGCCCAGCGGCGCCGGATACGGGGCAGCGGGCGGCCGAGGATCGACTCGACGACCCCGGTCAGGTGCTCGTAGGGCTCCTCGACGGTGTCGAAGGCGAACGGCGCCTCGTACTCGTGGGTGTCGCCGATGGTCAGTCCGCCGTCGGCGCGCTGGACCATCAGCAGCTGCATCTTGTGTGCGGCGGCGGTCGGCGTCTGGGCCTGGCCGGCCTGGAGCGCGTCCAGGGCGTCGCCGCGGTAGGCCGGGTAGTAGCGGAAGCTGTCGGCGTCGGCGACGGAGGTGGTCAGCGGCTCGCCGAGCGGGTCGGTCTGCATCATCTGCAGCCGTACGCGGCGCACCGGCAGATCGGGGATCAGCTCCCGGACCAGCCCGCCGAGCCAGGCGCCGGTGCACAGGAGCACGGCGTCGCCGTGGTGGATCTCGCCGTGATCGTCGCGCACCGCACGCTCCCCCACCACCTCACGCACCTCCCGGCCGCCGAGGTAGCGGTACCGCCCGGACCCCAACAGCTCTTCCTTCAGGGCACGTTGGGCGATCCGCGGCTCGACGGCGGCGTCCCGCTCGCACCACAGCGCGCCGGTGAACCCGCCGCGCAGCGCGGGGTTGATCTCCCGCGCCTGCTCGGCGTCCAGCAGCCGGTACCCGCGGGCGGCGGCGTCCGGGCGGCGGGTGGCGGCCTCGGCGACCGCCCGCTCGGCGGCGTTCTTGACGACGGTCAGCGAGCCGATGGCACGGAACCCGAGCCCGGGCACCCGGGCACCGATCTCCTCCCACAACTCGCGGGCCCGCAGCGCGGTGGCCAGCTCCGCTCCCCCGGCGCGGCCGCTGACCCAGATCTGCCCGAAGTTACGCACCGAGGCACCACGGGCCTCGGCCTCCCGCTCGATGTGCAGGACGTCATGACCCCGCTCGACCGCCTGCCAGGCATGCATGGTCCCCAGCACACCGGCTCCGACAACTATGACTCGCATGCCCCAGACGGTCGCGACGGCGGGTGGCCCGCCAGTGGCCCGTTGGCGACGCGATGGTGAACGGGGCGGCAAGTTTGGCCTAGACCCGTTATCTTCTCGTGACATTGACGGGTCGAGAGGGGTCGAGTGAGCCGGCTGTACGGCGCCGCGGCGGACGGGCCGCGTCAGCCCCCCGCCGGCGTCCCCAGATGCGTGGTGAAGGAGAAGCGGTCGCCCCGGTAGAGCGAGCGGACCCGTTCCAGGGGGTGGCCTTCGGCGTCCCGTGACAGCCGGTGGATCAGCAGCATGGGCAGGGCGCCCGGGGTGCCGATCAGCAGGGCCTCGCGCGGGGTGGCGAGGACGGTCTCCAGGCGCTCGTCGGCGTCGCCGAAGCCGATGCCGAGGCGCTGGTGGAGGTAGGCGTAGAAGGAGGAGTCCGGGTTGAAGTCGGTGGCCAGGTCCGGGACCCGGGCGACCGCGACGTAGGTGCTCTCCAGCCCGACCCGCTCCTCGTCGGCGAGCAGCACCCGCTCCATGTGCCATACGGCGTCGCCGACCGCCAGCCCCAGATCGGCGGCGAGCGCGGGCGGGCAGGGGAAGCGGTCGAGGGAGACGAGGCGCCGGCCGGGCTCGCGGCCCTGGTCCCGTACGCCTTCGGTGTAGCTCGCCAGGGACAGCGGCTGCGCCATCTTGGGGCCCGCGACGACCGTGCCGCGCCCCGCCCGCTGCAGCCGCCCCTCCAGGATCAGCTCCCGCAGCGCCTGGCGCAGCGTCTCGCGGGACACCGCGAAGCGCACCGCCAGCTCACGCTCGGCGGGCAACACCTCACCCTCGCCCAACTCCTCCAGCAGTGCGGCGATTTCGACCTTGGCCGCGTAGTACTTGGGAATGCGTCCGTGCTCGGGGATGCCGGACCGGATGGGTGCGCCAGGATCCTGGCCGTACGGGAACTCCACGCGGTGATCCTCGCACTACGGGCCAGTGAGCCGGGTGTGCGGGTGCGGGTTGGACTAACCGTCGGCGTCCTCGCCGGGTGGCGTCGGCGGCTTCTTGGAGACGAAGGAGCCGAGGCCGGGCTCGGTGTAGATCAGGCCCTCGGCGCGCAGCCCGCGATGGACCTTCTGACCGGTGGACGTGGCGATGCCGAATTCCTCCAGCAGCTCGACCACCGAAGGGACGCGGGTCCCGGGCTGATAGGTGCCGTCGTCGATGCGCTGGCGAATGATTCTGGCGACCTGGCGCCAGCGGGGCTCGTCGGGGGCAAATTCGATCACCTGACCAAAGTAAGCAGGGTGTCGCGTGCCAGGCGAGATGCAGCATGGGGTACCTAGGGGTACCAGGGTGCAGTAGAGTCAGAGAAGGAAGAGCCCCGGCGGGTGGGCCAACACCCCCGGGGCGTGGCCAACGCTGCCCAAGGAGCGTCGACATGCCTCACCGTATCGCCCACGCCATCGCCCGGTCAGGGGCACCGCTCCCCTCCCCCCTGGAGGCCGCCTCATGAGCGACCTCCTGCGACTTCTCCCCTGGTCAGGACCGGACGGCCGGCGCTGCTACGTATCGGCGGACTCCGGCGGGGGCCCGGTCTCGCGGCTCGCCGACCGGCTGGAAGAGCTTCAGCTCGACACCGGGGCGGAACTGCTCGACCACGTCGAGGAACTCCTCCGCGCGCACCGGGTATCGGGCGATGAACTGCGGTTCTGCGTCCACAGGTTGGCCGAGGCGCTGCGGGACGCGTTACGCGTCGCCGAGAGCCGGGGCAGGCGGATTCCCGTGCCGGAAGACGAAATGGAGGACGAAATGGAAGGGCACCCCGAGCCGCCTGGCCTCTGCTGACGCGGCCTCAGGAAGCGCCGGGCCCGCCCGCGGGGCCGGGCCCCCGCGCCCCGAACAGCGGCGCCAGCACCAACTCGGCCGCGCCGTCCGCGACCGCCCGCGCGCCACCCCGGGCGAGTGCCACCGGCACCGCTCCCCCGGCCCCCGTCCCGCCGCGGGTGCGGGCCAGGTCGGTCAGTGCCTCGGTCACGCCGTCGAGGAACGGCTCGGGGTGGTCCAGTACGGTGCGGCCGCCGAGCAGCACCCGGTCGATGTCGAGGAGTTCGACCAGGTTGGCGGCGCCCACGCCCAGTGCGCGGGCCGCGGCCGGCAGGTCGCCGCGGGCCACCGCCGCCAGGCACAGCGCCTCGATGCAGCCGCGCCGGCCGCAGCCGCAGCGCGGCCCGTCCCACTGCACCGTCTGGTGGCCGAATTCGCCGGCGCCGGTGCGGGGGCCGCGGTAGAGGCTGCCGCCCAGTACGAGTCCGGCGCCGAGCCCGGTGCCCAGGTGGAGGTAGCCGAAGGAGCCGGCGGCCCGGGGCAGGTCCTGGGCCAGGCCGAGGGCCGCCGCGTTGGTGTCCTTGTCGAGGACGACGGGCAGACCGAGGCGGGCGGCGAGCGCGTCGCGCAGGGGGAAGCCGTCCCAGTGGGGGGCGCCGGTGACCCGGTGCAGCACCCCGGTGGTGTGGTCCAGCGGGCCGGGGCAGGCCACCCCGACGCCCAGGACCGGGGACCCGTCGGCCCCCGCGCGCAGCGCCGTGACCTCCCGGGCGGCGGTGGTGAGTACCTGCTCGGCGCCCGCCTCGAAGTCCAGCGGCGCGCGGCGTACGGCGACCGCCTCGCCCGCCAGATCGGTGAGCACGGCGGTGAGTTCGTCGCGGTCCAGGTGCAGGCCGACGGCGTGCCGGGCGCCGGGGACCAGCCGCAGGACGGTGGCGGGCTTGCCGCCCGTGGAGGCGCGGCGGCCCGCCTCGGCGGCCAGGCCCTCGGCCCGCAGCCGGGCGGTGATCTTGCTGACGGCCTGCGGGGTCAGGCCGGTGTGCGCGGCGAGCTCCAGCCGGCTGACGCCCTCCTCGCCGGCCGCACGCAACAGCCCGAGCACCAGGGCGGTGTTGTGGCCGCGCAGTGCGGGGAGATTGGCGCCCGGGCTGCCGGAGAAACCGGCGAAGGAGAGATCGTTGCTGCTCACCCGTCCATTGTCCGCATCGCTTGCACTTTGGCAACAGCGTTGCTTAAGTGGTCCCCATGAGCGCGAAGAGTGAGATGGGTGAGATGGGTGGGATGGGAGAGATGGGCGCGACGAGTGCGAGGGGCGGGGGCGGCGCGGCCCATGACCGTCCGCTCCGTGTCGGGCTCCTCGGCTACGGGCTGGCGGGCTCGGTCTTCCATGCCCCGCTGATCGCGGCGACCGAGGGCCTGCGGCTCGACCTCGTGTCGACCGCCAGCCCCGAGCGGCAGGCGCAGGCCCGCGCCGAACATCCGCAGGTGCGTACGGCCGACACGGCGGAGGAGGTGCTCGCGCGCGCCGAGGACCTCGACCTGATCGTGATCGCGACGCCGAACAAGACCCATGTGCCGCTCGCCGCCGCCGCGTTGGAGGCCGGTCTGCCGGTGGTCGTCGACAAGCCGCTGGCCGCCACCGCCGCCGAGGCCGAGAAGCTCGCCGCGCTCGCCGAGGACCGCGGACTGCTGCTGTCCGTCTTCCAGAACCGCCGCTGGGACAACGACTTCCGCACGGTCCGCAAGCTCATCGAGGACGGCGCGCTCGGCGACGTCTGGCGCTTCGAGTCCCGCTTCGAGCGCTGGCGGCCCACCCCCAAGGGCGGCTGGCGGGAGTCCGGCGACCCGGCGGAGATCGGCGGACTGCTCTACGACCTCGGCAGCCACCTCGCCGACCAGGCGCTGACCCTGTTCGGCCCGGTCGTCTCGGTCTACGCCGAGTCCGATGTCCGCCGCCCGGGCGCGGAGGCCGACGACGACACCTTCCTCGCCCTCACCCACGCCAACGGGGTCCGCTCCCATCTGTGGGTGAGCGCCACCGCCGCCCTCCTGGGCCCCCGCTTCCGGGTGTTGGGAAACCGCGCCGGCTACACCAAGCACGGCCTGGATCCGCAGGAGGCCGCGCTGCGCGAGGGCCGGCGCCCCGGCGACGAGGGCGTGGAGTGGGGCGTGGAGCCGAGGTCCGGCTGGGGCCGGCTCGGCGCCGGGGCGTCCCCGCGCATGGGCGGCGGCGAGCCGGTACCGACGCTGCCGGGCGACTACCCCGCGTACTACGCCGCGATCGAGCGGGCCCTGCGCGAGGGCGGGCAGCCGCCGGTGACGGCCCGGGAGGCCGCGGCCGCGCTGCGCGTACTGGAGGCCGCGAAGCTCTCCGCCGCCGAGGGCCGTACGGTCCGGATCGGGGCGGAGGGATGAGCCGGGTCAGGGACGGCGGTGGTGGGTGCCGGGCGTGTAGCCGAAATTCCTGCGGAAGACGTCGATGAAGGCGCTGGTCGAAGCCCAGCCGCAGTGGTGGGCGACGGTGGTGACCTGCTCGCCGTCGGCCAGCATCCGCAGGGCGTGGTACAGGCGGAGTTGAGTGCGCCACTGCGGGAAGGTGATGCCCAGTTCGCGGCGGAAGAGGCGGCTGAGGGTGCGTTCCCCGGCTCCCGCCTCGGTCCCCAGTGCGGCCAGGGTGCGGGGGTCGGCCGGGTTGCGGTACAGGAGGTCGCAAACCGCGCGCAGCCGCGGGTCGGCGGGGGTCGGCAGCTGAACGGGCTGCTGCGGGGAGGCCCGTAGCTGGTCGAGGAGGACGGCGCGCAGACGTCGCCGCTCGGCGCTGTCGTCGTCGGGGTCACGGGTGCAGGCGAGGATCAGTTCGCGGAGCAGGGGGCTGACGGTCAACGCGGTGGGGGCGTCGAGGCCGAGGGGGTTGACGGTGGCGGGCAGGCCCAGCAGGTGCAGGTCGAGGCGGCCGTGCGCGCGGTGGGAATGGACGCATCCGGCCGGCACCCACAGGGCGCGGGTGCCGGGCGCGAACCAGGTGCCCGCGTCGGTGGTGACCGCCAGGACGCCCGTTCCCGCGTAGAGGATCTGGTGGTCGTCGTGCCGGTGCGCGTCAATGCGGTCCCCCGGGGCCAGCGTCCGTGCGCTGGTCGCCGCCTGCGGGGTGTGGCGGATATCCGGCATATGTCGGCAGTTTATCGGAAGCGCGACGCCGTGACCCGAGCCGACGATCGAGACATGCCAACGAACCACCTCGCCTCATCCGCCCCACCCCGGGCTCCGCGCACCGGGCCGCTCACCCTGCTGTCCCTGGGACACGCCTGCGTGGACATCTATCAGGGAGCGGTGGCCGCCCTGGTGCCGTTCTTCGTCGCGGAGCGGGCCTACACCTACGCCGCGGCCTCCGGGATCGTGCTGGCCGCCGCCCTGCTGTCCTCCGTCGTGCAGCCGCTGTTCGGAGCACTCACCGACCGCTGGACCATGCCGTGGCTGCTGCCCGTGAGCACGGTGCTGGGCGGGACCGGCGTCGCGCTGGCCGGAATCATGCATTCCTACCCCCTCACCCTGCTGGTGGTGGCCCTGTCCGGCATCGGCGTCGCCGCCTACCACCCGGAGGCGGCACGGGTGGCCCGCCGCGCGAGCCGGGGCAGCCACACCGCGATGGGCTGGTTCTCCCTGGGCGGCAACCTCGGCTTCGCCGCCGCGCCCCTGATGGTCTCCGCCGTCGTCGCCACGGGCGGCCTGCACGCCTCTCCCCTACTGGTCGTCCCCGCCCTGGCCGGAGCCGCCCTGTGCCTCGCCGCCTTGCGGTCGGCCACGCTCTCTTCTCCGCCGGCGAATACGGCAGGGAGCGCCGGCCGGGCCGGCACGGACGACTGGCCGTCGTTCCTCCGCCTGACCGGGGCCATCGTCTGCCGGTCCGTCGTCTTCGTCGGCCTGAGCACGTTCATCTCGCTGTACGTGCGCCAGCGGACCGGGGGCGACCAGGTCTCCGGGACGGCCGCCCTGTTCGTGCTCTACCTCGGCGGCGCGGTGGGCACCGTGGCCGGCGGCAGACTCGCCCGCCGCTTCGGCCGGGTCGCGGTCGCGCGGTGGTCCTACGCGCTGAGCGTCCCGGCCGTCGCGGGGGTCGTGTACGTACCCGGCCCACTGCTCTACCTGTGCGTCGCGCTCACCTCGGCCGGCCTGTACGTCCCCTTCTCCCTGCACGTCACCCTCGGCCAGGACTACCTGCCCCGGCGCGTGGGCACCGCCAGCGGCGTCACCCTCGGCCTCGCCGTCAGCGTCGGAGGGATCGCCAGTCCCCTCGTCGGCACACTCGCCGACGCCACCACCCTGCAGACCGGCCTCGCCCCGCTCATCGTCCTGCCCGCGCTGGGGTGGCTCCTTCTGCGCCGCCTGCAGGAGCCCGTCCAGCTTGAGACTGCCCCTCCGCTGCGGCACTCCGCTGCGCGGGGCTGATTCCCACGTTGTCGGCTTTCCCGCCGTGGTGGTTTTTCGCCGTTGCGCCTGGCGGCGGGCGTGGGTGGTCGGGTGCGGTGCCGCTCCTCCGGACTCCGTCCTGCGGCGCGGCCCCTCCCGTGAGTGGGTGGGAACAGGCCGGTGGGGGCGAGCCCCGGCCGTCGTCTGCGTGCAGTCGAGGGAAGAGGC
Source organism: Streptomyces sioyaensis (assembly GCF_004122735.1). Classification (GTDB taxonomy): domain Bacteria; phylum Actinomycetota; class Actinomycetes; order Streptomycetales; family Streptomycetaceae; genus Streptomyces; species Streptomyces sioyaensis. Next base: position 116,001 of record NZ_SDIF01000005.1, read on the forward strand.
TCGCCCCCACCGGTCTTCTCCCACCCCCAACGGGAGGGGCCGGACCGCAGGACGAAGTCCGGAGGGCCGGTCCCGCAGCCGAACAGCCAGCGCAGCGGCAACCAGCCCGCCGCAGGCGCAACGGCGAGAAACAACCACGGCGGGACAGCCGACAACGTACGGCGCGCCGCAAAGCGCAACGGCGAGAAACAACCACGGCGGGAAAGCCGACAACGTGGGAAGTCACGCCGCGCGCAGCGCCTGTCGTTGGCGCCCCAACCCGTCGATCTCCAGCTCCACGACGTCGCCGGCCCGCAGATACGGCTTGGGGTCCGGGCGGCCCATGGCGACGCCGGCCGGGGTGCCGGTGTTGAGGACGTCGCCGGGGTACAGGGTCATGAACCGGCTGACGTAGCGGACCACTTCGGCCACCGGGAAGATCTGCTCGGCGGTCGTCCCGTCCTGCTTCAGCTCGCCGTTGACCCACAGTCGCAGGCCGAGATCCTGCGGATCGGGCACCTCGTCGGCGGTGACCAGCCACGGGCCCAGCGGGTTGAACGTCTCGCAGTTCTTGCCCTTGTCCCACTGGCCGCCGCGCTCGATCTGGAACGCGCGCTCGGAGACGTCGTTCGCCACGGCATAGCCGGCGACCGCCGCCAGCGCCTGCTCGTCGGTCTCCAGGTAGCGGGCCGTGCGGCCGATGACGACCGCCAGCTCCACCTCCCAGTCGGTCTTCACGCTGCCCCGCGGCACCAGCACGGTGTCGTCGGGGCCGACGACCGTGTCCGGGGCCTTCAGGAAGAGGATCGGCTCCTCGGGGGGCGTGGCCCCGGTCTCCCGGGCGTGATCGTGGTAGTTCAGCCCGATGCAGACGATCTTGCCGATCCGGGCCAGCGGCGGACCGGTGCGCAGCCCGGCCGCGTCGAGCCGCGGCAGCTCACCGGACGCGGCGGCGGCACGCAGGGCCGCCAGCTTCCGCTCGTCCGCGAGCAACGTCCCGTCGATGTCCGGGACCAGGCCCGACAGGTCCCGCAGGACCCCGGACCCGTCGAGCAGCGCCGGGCGTTCCGCCCCCACCGTGCCGACACGCAGCAGCTTCATCGGTTCCCCACTCCCGTGGTCGTAGGTCGGCCGGGAAGGGCCTTCCCGGCCGGCCGATGGGGGACGGCCATCGAGCGATTCGGCCGATCGTCCAAGAACGGGGTCCGGTCCGCAAGACCCCGTTCACGGACTGGACCGCTGGGCCGCTGTCACGCGGTGGCCGCTATCCCGCGGTGGGAACGGTGGCCTCGCCGGCGCCGCCCGCGCGCGGCGCACCGTCGGCTGCCGGGCGGGCGCCGACCCGGGAGTCGGCCGGGGCGTCGGCCTTGGAGTTGGCCCGGGAGTTGGCCCTGGCCCGGGCCGCCCGCTGCCGGGCCGCGCGGCTCTTCGGCGCGCGCTGCGGCGCCGTGCGGCGGGCCGGGGTGTGCGCGTCCGGGGTGGCGGAGTTCCCCTCGGCCGCGGCCGTCCGGCCCGTCACGGGAGCCGCCGCAGCCCCCGGCTGCCGCGCCGCCCCCGCGTCACTGTCCCCGCGGTCGCGATGCAGCAGCGCCCGCTCGCACGCCGTCCAGGCGGTCGTCGTGACCATGTAGAGCCCGGCGGCCAGCGGCACCACGGCGACCGTGATCAGCGTGCCGAAGGACAGCAGCGGCATCACCTTGGCCATGGAGGCCATGCCGGGCAGTGCGGCGTTCGTCCCGCTGGCGCCCGCGGCCGGGGCGGGGGCCTTCGCCATCGTGGCGCGGGCCCGCCGGAAGTTCCAGGTGGCGACCGCCGCGATCAGGGCGAACAGCGCGAGGTAGACCAGGCCCTGCGGGCCGAGGACACCGCCGTCGGCGAGCGCCTGACTCCAGTGGCCGCCGAGCGGAGCGCCCAGCAGGGTGTGGTCCAGGAGACCGCCCCCGCCGGTGGAGAACAGGTGGTACATCACGAAGAAGACGGGCAGTTGGAGCAGCGTCGGCAGACAGCCGGCCAGCGGCGTGGAGCCGGTCTTCGCGTACAGGCCGGAGATCTCCTTCTGCAGCCGCTCCGGGTCGCCCTTGTGCGTGCGCTGGAGTGCGGCCAGCTCCGGGGCGAGCGCCGAGCGGGCCTTCTCGCCGCGGGCCGCGGCCCGGGCGAGCGGGTGCAGCGCGGCGCGGACGGCCAGGGTGCACAGGACGATGGTGACGGCCATGGCCGCGGTGCCGAAGAGCGGGGTGAGCGCCTCGGCGCCGTGCGCCAGCGCGTCGCCGAGGAAGCCGAACATGGACATGGGTGAGCCCTCCACGGGTCTCGTCGTGCCGGGATGAGGAATCGGCGTGACGAGCCGCGCGGACGCGGAGTGCGGTGCGGTGACCGGACCGGTGCGCCTACGCGGCCGTCGGGAGGGGACGGCCCGGTGCTCGGGGGCGCGGGCGGCCGGCCGCGTCGGGATCGCGCTGGGGCAGGAAGGCCGTACGCCGCTCGCGGTCGCGCAGGGCGGTTCGGATCCGGCCCGGGGGCAGCGGCCGGGCGGCGGCCGCGACCAGGAAGGCGCTGCACAGCAGCAGCATCGCGGCGGTGGTCGCGGCGGCGGTCAGGGCCGTGGTGAGGCCGGTCTGCGAGAGCAGGAGACCGGCCAGGAGGAAGAACAGGGCCGAGGTGTACAGGCGCCAAGCATCGACGATGCGGGGCATCCGGCGTCCTCCTCAGGTGGTCCGCTGCTCAAGACTTGTCGTCTTCCGCTCAAGAGTAGCCATAGATCTGGGCAGCCGGGACACCTGCCGGTAACTTGCCCTGCCTGCCGTCGGGACGTCGGCAGGACCAGGGGGAATTACAAGGGGGAACACCAAGGAGGTGCTGTGCGCGACATCAGCGTTCCGGCCCTGGCGGCTCCACTGCGGACCGGCGGTCTGGCCGATTCCGTTTTCGACACCGCCACCCACCAGCCGGACTTCGCGCAGCTCGCCCGTCGCGATCCCATGGCCGGCGGCGGCTGGCAGGAGGTGTCGGCGGCGGAATTCCGGGACGAGGTCCTGGCGCTGGCCAGGGGGCTGCTGGCGGACGGCGTCCGGCCCGGCACCCGGGTCGCCCTGATGGCCCGGACCCGGTACGAGTGGACGCTGTTCAGCTATGCGCTGTGGGCGATCGGCGGGCAGCTGGTGCCGGTCTATCCGACCGCCTCGGCCGAGCAGCTGCGCGCCATCCTGACCGGGGCGAAGGTCACCGCGATCATCGTGGAGAACGAGGCACAGGCCATGACCGTGGCCGAGGCCTGCGACGAACGGGTGCTGCGCCGGCTGTGGCAGCTGGACCTGGACTGTGTGGAGCGACTACGGGAGGAGGGCACCCGGCTGCCCGAGGCGGATGTCCACCGGCTGCGTCATGCGGTCGACCCGGAGGACATCGCGGCGATCGTCTACACCTCGGGGACCACCGGCCGCCCGCGCGGCTGTGTGATCACCCATGCCAACCTCGCCGCCGAGTGCGACACCCTGTACGCGGGCTGGGGCGGGCTGCTGGCCGCGCCCGGCGAGCGTCCGTCGCTGCTGGCCTTCTTGCCGTTCGCGCACGTCTACGGGCTGATGGTGCAGGTGGCGTGCCTGCGCGGCGGGGTCAAGCTGGCCCATCAGCCCGATGTGTCGTCGAGCGAACTGCTGCCGGCCCTGGCCTCGTTCCGTCCGACGTTCCTGTTCGCGGTGCCGTACGTCTTCGAGAAGATCTGCACCCGCGCCCGGCAGGCCGCGGAACGGGCGGGCCGGCAGCGGACGTTCGACGCGGCGATGACGGTGGCGGTGCGCTACGCGGAGGCGCTCGCGGAGCAGGAAGCGGGCACCGGGCGCGGCCCCGACCCGTTCCTGCGCGCCCGCCACGCGCTCTACGACCGGCTGGTGTACTCGCGCATCCGCGAGATGCTGGGCGGCCGGGTGCGCACGGCCGTCTCCGGCGGCTCACCGCTGCTGCGGGAGCTGGGGCTGCTCTTCGCCGGTATGGGGATCACCGTCTACGACGGGTACGGCCTGACCGAGACCTGCGGCGCGATCACCGTACAGCCGCCCGGCAGGGTGCGGTTCGGGACGGTGGGCCTGCCGCTGCCGGGCAGTGCGGTGCATCTGGCGCTGGACGGCGAGGTGTGGGTGCGGGGTGCGGTGGTGTTCGCCGGCTACCTCGACGAGAGCGGCGGCCCGGGCGGCGGGCTGTACGACGGCTGGCTGGCGACCGGTGACCTCGGGCACCTGGACGAGCAGGGCTATCTCGTCATCACCGGCCGCAAGAAGGACGTCATCATCACCAGCAACGGCAAGAGCGTGGCGCCGCAGGGGCTGGAGCAGCGGCTGTCCGCCCATCCGCTGATCTCGCAGTGCGTGGTCGTCGGCGACAACCGGCCCTATGTGACCGCGCTGATCACCCTGGACCCGGACGCGCTGGCGCACTGGCGCAAGCTGCGGGACGAGCCGAGCCCGGGCAGCACGGCGCCCTCGCCGGAGGAGCAGTTGCAGGCGGAGGTGCGGCGGGCGGTGTCGCGGGCGAACGCCTCGGTGTCGCGGGCCGAGTCGATCCGCGCCTTCCGGGTGCTGCCGGGCGAGTTCAGCCAGGAGTCCGGGCTGGTGACGCCGTCGCTGAAGCTGCGGCGGGCGGCCATCGTCGGGGCGTACGCGGCGGAGATCGAGGCGCTGTACGCCCAGGGCCGCAGCGAGGAGCCCGAGTCGCGGCGGGAGCGCCGCCGCTGGGCGGCGGCGAGCCTGTACGCACGCTGAGCGCGCAGGGCGGAGCGCTGGTGCGGGCCCGAACCGGGCATACGGCATCCGGCGCACGTCACCCGTTCACCCGGTCGGGCCCGCACGCGGCACCGTAGCAGTGCCGCGGCGGGCCCGGCCGTTATTTGTCCAGGGGTGAGGACCCACGACCGTGGGGCCCGCGCGGCATTTAGCGTCCGGTGGCATTCCAGTAAGACGAACCGGGAGGCCGTGTGCGGATCCTCAGCAACTCCGCAACATCCGGGCGGGCCATCGCCACCGGACTGGTGGTAGCCGCGCTCGTGGCGACACTGGCGGCACTGCTGCTGCCCGTCCAGCTCTTCGGCGAGACCGCAGCCGCGGCGACCACCACGCTCACGTACGACGACGACGGCGGGGGCACGGTCACCACCCGCTACGGTCCGCTCACCGCGATGGACCGGGACTTCGTACGCAAGGTCAAGCTGGCCGGGCTGTGGGAGCTGCCCTCCGGCCGGATGGCGCAGCAGCGCGGGACGACCGCCGCCGTCCGCACGGCCGGCAACCACCTCGTGGCGGGACACACCGAGCTGGACCAGCGGTCGAACGAGGCCGGGCGGGCACTGGGCATCGACCTGCCCACCGAGCCCAACGTCGCCCAGCAGGGCTGGCTCGGGCAGCTCAAGGCCGCCCAGGGCAAGGAGTTCGACGCGACGCTGGCCGAGTTGCTGCGCCGGGCCCACGGCAAGGTCTTCGGGCTGGTGGCCCTGGTGCGTGACCAGACCAAGAACACGATGGTGCGTGCTCTGGCGGACCGCGCCAACGACGTCGTGCTGGACCACATCACGGTCCTGGAGAAGACCGGTCGGGTCGACTTCAACACCCTGCACCACAGCTGACCTTGCGCAGGCACCCGCACCGGGAGGCGCCCGTCACGCCCCTCTGTGAAACGAAACAGGACGACGACACCCCTCACATCGGACGAAGCGAAGTGATCTCATGAGGCAACGGCAACAAGCCCATAAACGCTCGCGTTTGACGAACAGAATGCTCGTGGGGGCCAGCGCGCTCCTGCTCGGCGGCGGCGGTCTGGCCGTGGTCGCCACGACCGCGCTGGCCGGCAACTCCCACCCGGAAGCGGGCTCCGGCCACCAGCACACGGTTTCCGCCTCCTACACCATCTCCTGCCCCGATGTGGGCGAGCGGCTGCGCAAGGTGCCGCACAGCGCCCAGCTCCCGGTCTCCAAGGGGCTCTCCTCGCTCGACCGGCAGGTGCACGACGCCTACCACAAGATGATGGGCGGCAGCGGCAGCAACGTCCTCAGCGGGCTCAAGGCGCAGCGCCAGAAGACCATCAACATGATGGTCACGGCGATCGCCAAGAACACCAAGCGGCCGAGCTACCTGCTCAAGATGAGCGGCTGCACCATGAAGCCCATCAGTGAGGGCGCGGGCGCGGGCGGCAACGACTCCACGAAGTCCGTGAAGGACGGCTGGTACCAGGGGCAGACGCAGAACCAGACCCAGGGCCAGACCCAGGACCAGACCCAGGGGCAGGACCCGAACCAGAGCGGCCAGCAGCAGAGCCAGGACCCGAACCAGAACGGCGGCCAGCAGCAGGGCCAGCAGGGCGGTCCCTCCCCCGACGACTTCGTCGACATCACCACGGTCCAGCCGAACGCGGACGCCCCGCCGTTCGCCGCCCCCAAGGGAGGCAACGCCACCACGGGCAGCTTCACCACCGAGTGCGGCCGCAATGAGGACGGCCACTTCAACTCCGACAACGTCATCGTGACGCCGGGCGTGAGCAACGGCGCCCACCACACCCACGACTACGTCGGCAACAAGGCCACCGACGCCTTCGCCGACGACAACAAGCTCGCGGCTTCCGACACCACCTGCACCAACGGCGACCAGTCCACCCACTACTGGCCGGTGCTGCGCAAGCTGGACGGGGCCGCGGAGCAGAAGCCGGGAGCGGCGCAGGACGCCAACGTCGGCACGACGCTGACGCCGGCCACGGTGACCCTGAAGTTCCGGGGCAGCCAGGCCGGCCAGGTGACCGCGATGCCGCGCTTCCTGCGGATCATCACCGGTGACGCCAAGGCGTTCACCAACGGCACGAAGAACGCCAACGCCTCGTGGAGCTGCACCGGGTTCGAGGACCGGCAGCTGAAGGACAAGTACCCGCTGTGCCCCCAGGGCTCGCAGGTCGTGCGCACCTTCGCGTTCCAGAACTGCTGGGACGGCCGGGACATCGACAGCGGCAACCACCGCGACCACGTGGCGTTCTCCGACCAGAACGGCACCTGCCCCAACGGCTTCAAGGCGATCCCGCAGCTCACCCAGCGGATCACCTACGACGTCCCGCAGGGCGACAGCTTCGCGGTGGACAGCTTCCCCGAGCAGCTGCACAAACCCGTCACCGACCACGGTGACTTCATCAACGTGATGCCGGACGACCTGATGAGCAAGGCCGTCGACTGCATCAACGGTGGCCGTAACTGCACCTGAGTGAGGCAGGCAGGAGGTGCCCCTCAGGGAGAGCTTCCCTGGGGGGCGCCTTCTGCGTGGCGCCTCCTGGTGGCGCCTTCTGCGCTCCGGGGGTGCAACGGCGGCAGGGGGAGTCGGGTTCCGGGCCCGGCGGCGGGGCCTGGTTCCGCCGGCGTGGGGGCCGGGATCCACTGGCGCGGCGGCCCGGGAACTCCGGCGCCGCGGCGGCCGGGAAGCCAGGACCGGAGCGGTGGCCCGCAAGCCCCACGCCGGAGCGACGGTCGTCCGTCCGGGAAGCAACGACAGAGAGCGGCGGTCCGCACGGCATGACGGAGCAGCCCCCCGGAAGAAGCCACAGCCATGACGCACATGACGCACATGACGCAGATGGCGCAGATGGCGCACGTGACGTGTATGACGCACACGACGAAGCAGCGGCCCCGACCCCGGTGTTCCGGGATGCGGGACCGCTGCGTTGCGCCGGGTGGCGGGCGGTGGGCCGGTGGGCTCTCGCCGGGCCGGACGGCTGTCAGCTCAAGGGACGTGGTGCGTCGTCAGCCGGTATGTCAAAGGCCGTTGACGCGGGCCTCGCGGGCCATGCCCAGCGGGCGGATGGAGGACGCGACCGCCCTGGCACGGCGGCCGGCCCGTGCGCGGTAACTGCGGACGTGCGCCATCAGGCGACGGCTGCGCAGCGCCATCTCCAGCTCGAAGCGGGTCCGCGGATCGCGCAGCACCGGGCCGAAGAGCTTCTCTATCTGACGCAGGCGGTAGCGGACCGTCTGCGGGTGCACATGCAGCAGCTTGGCGGCCTCGGGGGCGCCGCCGCCCTCCAGCCAGGCCAGCAGCGTGACTTCGAGGCGTTCGCTCTGCCGGGGCGTCAGCTCCTCCAGCGGGCCGAGCCAGCGGGACGTCAGCGCGTCCGCCAGCGACTCGTCCTGGAGCAGCAGCAGCGCCGAGAGGTGGTCGTCGACGAACGCCGGCCGCGTCTCCGGGCCGACCCGGCCGGGAGCCAGCGTGAGCAGATAGCGGGCCCAACGCAGCGACGAGGCGGTGTCGGTGGCGGGCACCACGTGTCCGACCGCCGCCGGCCGTCCCTTGAGCGCCGCCTCCAGGCGGCCCCTGGTCTGGGTGGCCGGGTCGGGGACGAACAGACAGGTGTAGCCGTCGACACTGCCGATGAGGGCGTGCCCCAGTGCCGCGGCCAACTGCGGGGCCTCGGCGGGGGTGGCAAGCACAACGGCCTGGAGGGTGTCGGGGATGGGCCAGCCGGCCGCGCGGGACAGCTCGGTCAACCCCTCCTCCGGTACCTCGCGTTGTCCGGCGAGCACGTCGAACAGGTCCTGGCGAGCCCGGGCCACGGGCATCGGGGTCACCACAGAAGGTCCTGCCGGAGGTTTACTCTCCGACTCTTTTTGGTACCCAAGAACTGTCAGCAAGGCCTGTTCAAGCGCCCAATGTGCCTCTTCTACGGGAGTATCCCCGAGAAGTGCGGACAATGCGGGAAATCCGCGTTGCAACTCCGCGACCAACTTCTCGGCGAGATCCGGGAGTTCATTTCTGACTACCCGGGTCCACTCGCCTCGGGGACGCGACCAGATGCGGTTCAGGAGATCACACATCGCTACCTCGATCCTGGCGGGGATGCGGCTGTTACGGGGGGTGGCGCACCCCGTGCGCCTGATTGGGCATCATCCGGAGTCGTGCCGCGCGCCCGCGATGCCACTGCAGGAATTTGTCACAGCGCGATAAACCTTACGAAATCCTGAACACGTTCGTAGATGCTTTTGACATCCGGATTACGGCCCTGCGTATCCACCCGGTTACAGAATGTTTAGTGTTACCGGGGGTCACCCGAACAAAAGCCCCGGGGCAAATACCGCCGCTGGGAGATTTCATGGAAATTCGCATCCCGTACCCGTGCCCGAACACCGGGAGGATCGATGTCGACTCCGCGTCTGCAGACCCGTCAGGGCCGCCGCGCACACCGTGCCCGGTCCTCGCCACTCGTGCCTCGTCCCCGGCGCCCTCCGAACGAACCCGGGCCGCCGGCCCGCCGACCGGCCGGCGGCTTCGCCGGAACCGCCGTACTCCGCCCGGCGCTTCCGGCCGCACTGCTGCTCTTCCTCGCCGTCCTCATGCGCTCCGGCGCGATGGACGGCTTGCTCAACTTCCTTGACTACGGCGCCGGGGTGCTCGCGCTGGTCTCGCTCTCGGTCACGGTGTTGTGGGGCCTGGCCGCCACCGACCGCATGGTGCTGCACTCCGGCCACCGGCTGCTCGCCCAGGCCGTGCACCGCGGCACCGGCGTCGCCGGCCTCGGCTTCCTGGGCCTGCACATCTGGGTCAAAGTCACCGAGGGCCACACCGATGCGACGGCCGCCGCGGTGCCGTTCACCGATGGCGCCCGCCCCGGACTCATCGGCCTCGGCAGCCTCGCCGCCTACGTGTTCATCGCCGTGGCGGTGACCGGCGCGGTGCGCGGCGCCTTCACCGGCATCACCGCTTCCCGGTGGTGGCGGGCGCTGCACATGAGCGCGTACGTCGCCTGGGGGCTGGCCCTGGTGCACGGCCTCAGGGCGGGCCGCCCCGCGACCGGCTATGCCCTCGTCGGCTACGCCATCTGCCTCACCGCGGTGGCCGTACGACTCGCGCTGCGGCTGCGCGACACCCGCAGGAACTCAGGAGAACTCCCATGACCGCCCCCGCCCCCACCCGCATGCTGCCGGCCGTCACGGGCCCGGAGCCCGTCCCCACGCTGGCGTCGCTGGGCCCGCCCCGGCTGCTGGCCGGGCTGGACGAGATGCCCCGCATGGACCGGGTGGCGCATCTGGCCCGGCACGGCAGCCTGCCCCAGCTGACCTCCCAGGAGCTGGTGGCGCTGGCCGAGAACATCGATCTGCGCGGCCGCGGCGGTGCGGGCTTCCCGTTCGCCCGCAAGGTGAGCGCGGTCCTGGACGGCATGCAGCGGGCGGACGGCAAGGGCGCGATCGTCGTCAACGGCAGCGAGGGCGAGCCCAGTTGCCTCAAGGACACCGCGATGCTGCTGCACGCCCCGCATCTGGTGATCGACGGCGCCCTGCTGGCCGCCGACTCCCTCGGCGCCCAGGAGGTCGCCATCGGCGTGACGCGTACGGACGTCCTGCACTCCGTACAGCGGGCCATCGACGAACGCGGACCGGTGCGGCCGACGTTACGGGTCACCCTGCTGACCGAGCGGTTCGTCACCGGCGAGGGCTCCGCGATGACGAACGGCCTGGGCGGCGGGCCCGGCCTGCCCTCGGGCCGCAAGATCCGCTCCAGCGAGCGCGGGCTGAACGGTGTGCCGACCCTGCTGTCGAACACCGAGACCTACGCCCAGCTCGCCGTGGCCGCCCGCCTCGGGGCGCTCGGCTACCGCACCGCCGGCCTGCCCACGGAGCCCGGCACCCTGCTGCTGACCGTGGCCGGCAGCCGCGTGGTCGAGGTCCCCTACGGCGTCCCGCTCAACCGGGTGCTCGCGCTGTGCGGAATGGACGCGGGGCAGGGGGTGCTGATCGGGGGTTACCACGGCACGTTCATCTCGCCCGTCGACGCCCGGACCGCGACGCTGTCCCGGGACGACCTGAAGACCTACAACGCGGTGCTCGGCGCCGGTGCGGTCCTGCCGCTGCCGTACGACACCTGCCCGGCGGGCGAGACCGTCCGCGTCGCGAAGTGGATGGGCGCCGAGTCGGCCGGTCAGTGCGGCCCCTGTGTGCTGGGCCTGCCCGCGCTCGCCGACCAGCTCGACCTCGCGGTCCGCGGCGGCGGAGACGCCGCGCTGGACGCCGTGCAGGCCCGGATGCGGGCCGTGGAGAAGCGCGGCGCCTGTAGCCACCCGGACGGCACCGCCCGCTTCGTGGCCTCGGCCCTCGCCGCCTTCCCCGAGGAGTTCGAGCGCCATGCGCGGGGGTTCGGGTGCGGCCGCCCGGTGACCGGGGCCCTGCCGGTCACCGGGCACCTGCCGCTCCTGCCGTCCCCCGCACCGACCGCCCCGTCGGTGCCCGCCGCGCCGCCGCAGGAACGGCTGCTGGTCGACTGGACGCTGTGCCGCGGCCACGGCCTGTGTGCGGACGTGGTGCCCGGCATCGTGAAGCTCGGCCCGGACGGCTACCCGGAGAAGGCCAGCATGGCGCTGCCCGCCCGGATGCGGCGCCGTGCGCAGCTCGCGGTGCGCCGCTGCCCGGCGCTGGCACTGCGCGTGCAGGGCGGCAACTGACCGACCGCACACGGTTTTTGCGCGCGGGGAAAATTCTTCGCCGCCGTTGAACGCCCGGCCCCCCGTAGCGCGTAATCCCCGGCGACGGCACCCCGCCGGCCCCGGCCCGCAGCGGCACGGGCCCCGGGACAGGCACTTCAGCTCCACCTCAGCAAGCGACGGAATGACCAACCGGCAGAGGAGACATCATGATCACTCGACGTCGAGCGGGCCTCGCGGCCATGGCGGTCGCCACCTTGGCGCTGACCGCCGCCTGTGGCAGCAGCGACAACCAGAGCGCCGGCACCACCCCCACCCAGGACCAGGTGCAGCCGGCCGGAGCGGGCAGTGACTACAAGTACGGCTCCTCCGGCTCCGGCCAGGGCGACGGTTACGGCGGCCAGGCCGGCGGCGACAGCGGCGCGGCCCCCCAGTCCGCGCCCCGCGCCGGAACGCTGGCACTGCACCAGGACGACAAGCTCGGCCCGGTCGTCACCGACTCCAAGGGCATGACCCTCTACCGCTTCGACAAGGACACCGCGAAGCCGCCGAAGTCCAACTGCTCCGGCTCCTGCGCCACCACCTGGCCCGTGGTCCCCGCCGACGGCGCCCAGGCCCCCGCCGGCATCGCCAAGAGCGCGCTGGGCTCGGTCACCCGCGCCGACGGCACCAGGCAGCTCACCATCGGCGGCTGGCCCGCCTACCGCTACGCCAAGGACACCAAGCCCGGCGACACCAAGGGCCAGGGCGTGGGCGGCACGTGGAACGCACTGGCCGCCGACGGCAAGAAGGCCGGCGCGCAGCCGCCCGGCGACGTCTCGGTGATGAACCAGCCCGAGCTCGGCGACATCCTCGTCGACGGCAAGGGCATGACCCTCTACCGCTTCAACAAGGACAGCGCCTGGCCGATGAAGTTCGGCTGCAACGACGCCTGCCTGGACACCTGGAAGCCCGCCAAGCCCGCCGACCGCTCCAAGCTCAAGGGCATCCCGTCCAAGCTCATCTCCACCGTCACCCGCCCCGACGGCCTCCGCCAGCTGGCCGTCGACTGCTGGCCGGTCTACACCTTCACCGGTGACAAGCAGCCCGGCGACATCAACGGCCAGGGCAAGATGGGCCTGTGGTTCGCGGTCTCCAAGGAGGGCAAGAAGATCACGACGACGCCGGAGGGCTGACCGCGGCGCCCTGTGGCCGAGTCCGCTGCCGGGGGAACTCCTCGTCCAGCGCCAGCACTTCGGCGTCCGGCCGCTCGTCCGTCCCCCGCGGCCCCAGCCAGGTGACCGCGAGCGCCACCGCCAGATTCACGGCGAGCCCGACGAGCCCGGCATTCACCCCCCGGACCGGGTCGTGTCCCCCGAAGACCAGGACACAGACGAGCACAACGCCCACGACCAGGCCGCTCACCGCGGCGTGCACCGTCAGCCGCCGCCACACCAGCCCCAGCAGCAGCATCGGTACGAGCTGCGCCATGCCCTCGTACGAGATCAGCGACAGCCGGACGAGGGTGTCGGGGGCGGTGTAGGTCAGCAGCAGCGCCAGGGCTCCGGCCACCACCACGACCAGCTGCGAGAACAGCTTCTGCCGGCCCTCCGGCGCCGCTCCCCGCTCCTCCCCCTCGGCCGCTCCCGTCGCCCCGGCACGCAGGCGCGGTATCGCCCCCAGCACGCTCCTCCCCCACATCGTGCCGATGACCAGCATGAACACGGCCATCGGCACGATGGAGGAGAGCGCGGCGGCCACCCCGATCAGCCCCACGGCCCAGGCCGGAAGGGAGTCCACCACCAACTTGAACAGCGCGAGATTGGAGCCCGCACCGCTCAGGTGCGGCACCACGAACAGCGCGGCCATCCCCAGCAGCACCGGCACGAACAACAGGACGGTGTAGAACGGCAGATACATGGCATTGCGGCGCAGCGCCTCGGCATTGCGGGCGCCGAGATAGCCGGCCACGGTCGTCGGAAAGATCACCACCGTCAGGGAGTTGACGAGGGTGGTGGTGAGGAACCAGACCTGGCCCAGACCGCCCGACTCGTGTCCGGGAAAGGTCAGCCACTGCGGCTTCTCGGCGACGATCCGGTGCAGCAGGGGTCCGTAGCCGTCGAAGTAGTGCCACGGCACGTAGACCGCGAGGAACCCGAGGGTGGCGATGACCAGGACGTCCTTGAGCACGGAGACCCAGGCGCTGCCCCGCAGCCCGCTGACCGTGACGAAGGCGGTGGTGACCGCGAAGCTGAGGAAGTAGCCCCAGTTCAGGCTGATCGCCCCGTAGGAGATCGTGGAGACGACCACGCCCATGCCGGTGATCTGGAGCTGGATGTACGGCAGCAGACAGACGGTGGCGAGCAGCGCGACGGCGGCGCCGAGCCAGGGCCGGCGGTAGCGGTGCGCCACGATGTCGGTGATGCCGACCAGGCCGTGCCGGCGGGCGTAGGCCCACAGCATCGGACCGACGACGTACCCGAGCGCATAGCCGCAGGACATGTAGGCCAGCACATAGAGCACGGGGGCGCCGAACTGGTAACCCCAGCCGGCCGCGCCGAGGTAGCTGAAGCTCGTATAGCTCTCGCCGGCCATCAGCACCCAGATGAAGACGGTGCCCAGGCTCCGGCCGCCCACCGACCACTCGGTGAGTCCGCCCGCCCGTCGCCCGCCACCGCCGTTGTCTCGCCCCCGCACCGCCAGCAGCCCGAGGACGACGGTGAGCACCATGAATCCGCCGAACACGGCGGTGGACACCGTGGCGTTCATCCCCGCCCCCGCGCCCGGTCACCGCGCCGCGCCAGCCAGACCGACACCGGGGTCGCCAGCGTCGCCAGCAGCATCCAGAAGAACAGGAACGGCAGCCCCAGCACCGTCGGGGTCACCCGGTTCACCAGCGGCAGCACCGCCAGGAACAGCACGTACGGCAGCAACAGCCACAGCAGCGCGGGACGTTTGCGGGAGCCCGTGGATCGCCCCGGGTAGGTCTGGTTAGGCACAAGGCGAGAGCCTAGGCGACGCCCGGCCGCGCTACCGGGCCTGTGTCGACCGCAACACCCCCCACACCACCAGCCGGTAGGCGGAGGTGTAGGCAGGCGTACAGGTCGTCAGCGTCAGATAGGAGCCGGGCGCGGTGAACCGGTAGGAGGGGTGCACCCCGCTGTACGGCACCGCGGCGAGCACCGTGCCGTCGCCGGGTGTGGTGCGCGGCAGGATGCGCCGGACGGTGTAGGTCGAGCGGGCCCGGGCGGTGTCGAGGACGACGGTGTCGCCGGTGCGCAGCCGGTCGAGGTGGCGGAACGGCTCGCCGTGGGTGTTGCGGTGCCCGGCCAGGGCGACGTTGCCCGGCTCGCCGGGCTGCGCGCTGTGCGGATAGTGGCCCACATAGCCCCGGTTGAGGACCGCGGCCTTGCCGACGCCCTCGGCGACGGGGACCGTCAGGCCGAGCCGGGGGATGCGCAGCACGGCGTACGCCAGGTCCGCGCGGGGCGGCGGGTACGGGGCGGCGGCGCGGTGTCCGGGGGCGCCGGGTGACGGGGAGCGCCCGGCGGTCCGCGCCCCGTCGGCCGCCTCGCCCCCGGGCGCCGGGGACGCGCCGGGCGACGGCGGGCCGGCGGCCCACTGCCGCTCCAGCCGGTCCACCTGGTCCCGGGCCGCCTCCTGCGCCTGACGGTTCGTCCACCACAGCTGGTGGACGACGAGCAGCAGCAGGACGACGCCGAGCGTCACGGCCAGCTCCGCCCCCGTCCACAGCACCCGCACGACGGCAGGGCGACGGGCCCGCCGCCCCTGTACGACCACCGGTATCCGCTCGCGCACGCGGGCACCGTAAGCCCTGCGGGCACAGGCCACCAGAGGCAGTACCAGGGCGTGTCCGGGGCGTCAGCCGCCGAAGGCCTGCGAGACGGCGTAGATCGCCAGGCCCGCCAGGGCGCCGACGACGGTGCCGTTGATGCGGATGAACTGCAGATCACGGCCGATGTGCGCCTCGATCTTCTTCGAGGTGTGCTCCGCGTCCCAGCCGGCCACGGTGTCGGTGATCAGCGCGGTGATCTCGCTCTGATAGGTCGTCACCACATAGACCGCCGCGTTCTCCAGCCAGCCGTCCACCTTGCCCTGCAGCCGCTCCTCGGCGGCCAGCCGCCGCCCCAGGGACAGCAGCGCCGCCCGTACCCGCAGCCGCAGTTCGCTGCGCTCGTCCTCGGCGGCGGCGACGATCATCCCGCGGACCGCGCCCCAGGCCGAGGCGATCAGGTCCTGCACCTCGCTGCGCCCCAGCACCTCGGCCTTCAGCCGCTCGACGCGGGCCCGGGTGTCGGGGTCGGACTGCAGATCGTCCGCGAAGTCCCGCAAGAAGCGGTCGATCGCGCCACGCGCCGGATGCTCGGGCATGTCCCGCATTTCGGTGACGAAGCGCAGCAACTCCTTGTAGACCCGGTCGCCCACCTTGCGGTCGACGAACCGCGGGGTCCATCCGGGGGCGCCGCCGGAGACCGCGGTCATCACGGAATCGCCGTGCTCGACCAGCCAGTCATGGGCCCGGGCGACGACCAGATCCACCACCCGCTTGTGGCCGCCCTCGGCGACGATCCGCTCCAGCAGCCCGCCGAGCGGGGGCGCGATCTCCTGGGCGTCGGCCCGACGGGTGATCGCCTCGCCGACCACCGCCTGCACATCGGAGTCGCGCAGCACGGCCAGCGCGCCGCGCAGCGCGGTGGACACCTCGGCGGTGACCCGGTCGGCGTTGCGGGGTTCGGCGAGCCAGCCGCCGAGCCGCCGGCCGACGGCGACGGAGTGCAGCCGGCGGCGGACGACGTCGCCGGAGAGGAAGTTCTCCCCGACGAAATCACCCAGACTCTGACCCAGTTGGTCCTTTTTGGTGGGGATGATCGCGGTGTGCGGGATCGGCAGCCCCATCGGCCGCTTGAACAGCGCGGTGACCGCGAACCAGTCGGCCAGCGCACCGACCATCCCGGCCTCCGCGGCCGCCGCGACAAACCCGGTCCAGCCACCCGCCCCGGCGGATCCGGCCCATTTCGCCAGCACGTAGACGAGCGCGACGGCCAGCAGCAGGCCGGTGGCCAGGGTCTTCATCCGGCGCACCGCGCGCCGGCGCTCCTCGTCGGCGGCGCCGTAGGCGAAGCCGGCCGCCGCGAGCCGGCCCGTGGGCGTGGCGTCCGTCACCGGGTCCCGCGCCGCGTCCGCCGCCGTGTCCGAATCCGTGCGTTCCATCCGCTCCACCGCTCCCACCGCGTTCCCCCGTCGTCCCTACGGCCTATGCTGCTCCGGACCGGCCGCCGGTCCGGCCCCGTGTCCCACTGTGACCTACTCCTGGAACGAACCACGAGTTCCCCGCGTCCATGCCACGGCGGCACGGTCCGGGGCGCCGGGCGGCTTCCCGGAGGTCCGTGGGATCATGAAGGACCGATCGGACCGCAACGGTGCCGCTGATCATCCGCTGCCCTTGCCCGCCCGGAGCGTGCTGCTCCGCTTTCCTCTGGAGACCCCTCCCGCATGAGCAAAAGTGTGGGTTACGCCCTGTTCGCCGGCCTGGCGGCGGTGTGTGTGCTGATCTCGACCGCGATATTCGTCGGCTTCGGCGGCGAGGGCGGCGGCCTGGGCAGCTCCCCGCACAAGCCCCGCGACCCGGCCGCCCCCGCGGTGTCCGGGCAGTGGGTCGGCACCTGGTCGGCGGCCGCCGCGGCGGCCGAGCCGGGCACCCTGAACGGCTACGCGGGCATGTCGATACGCAATGTCGTGCACACCAGCGTCGGCGGCTCCGGCGTGCGCATCCAGCTCTCCAACCTCTACGGCACCCGCCCGCTGGTGGTCAGCCATGCCTCGCTGGCGCTGGCCGCGGCCCCCAGCAACCCCACCGCCGCGACCGGCACCATGCGGCGGCTGTCCTTCGGCGGCAAGCCCGCGGTGACCATCCCGGCGGGCGGCGCGGTCACCAGCGACCCGACCCGGCTGAAGGTGCCGGGCGACGCGGACCTGCTGGTCACCACGTACTCCCCGTCGTCCTCGGGCCCCGCCACATATCACCCGTACGCCCGGCAGACCTCCTACCTGGCGCGCGGTGACCGGGCGGAGGACGCCACCGGCGCGGCCTACACCGAGCAGAGCCCGTACTGGCGCTATCTGACCGGTGTGGACGTGTGGAGCACCCAGGCCCACGGCGCGGTCGTCGCCATCGGCGACTCCATCACCGACGGCATCACCTCCACCGCGGGCGCCAACCACCGCTGGACGGACTTCCTCGCGGCGCGGCTGCGCAACGAGCCCGGCGCGCCCCGCTACGGCGTCCTCAACCAGGGCATCAGCGGCAACCGCCTGCTGGTCAACGGCAGCAGGTTCTCGCCGAACAACGGGCCCAGCGTGCTGTCCCGCCTGGACCGTGACGCGCTGTCGCGTACCGGGGTGAAGGCGGTGATCGTCGAGATCGGGCTGAACGACCTGTTCAAGTCACCGCGTCAGCTCGACCCGCAGAAGATCGTGGCGGGGATGCGGCAGCTCGTCCGCCAGGCGCATGCCCGCGGGCTGCGCGTCACCGGCAGCACCCTTACGCCGTTCGGGGGCCACCGCGGCTACTCCGATCTGCTGAATTCGGTCCGCGAGCAGGTCAACCGGATCATCCGCTCCGGCTCCGTCTACGACGAGGTCGTGGACTTCGACAAGGCGCTGCGCGACCCGTCGATGCCGGTGCGGCTGCGGCCGTCCTACGACTCCGGTGACCATCTCCACCCGAGCGACGAGGGCTTCCGGGCGATGGCCAACGCCGTGAACCTGGAGCACCTCAAGCAGTCCGCGCCCGCCTCGCTGTGACACCGGCGGGCAGGCGCAGCCGCTCAGTCCAGCTCCTTGCCCCGCTCGTCCTTCAGGCGCCGCTTCTCTTCCTTGAGGCGGCGCCGCTCCTCCTTGAGCAGCTTGCGCTCGACGCCGACGCCACCCATCAGCGCCAGCCCCTTGACGATCACCCGGGGCGCACCGGGCTCGCCCGGCACCCCGTCCGGCGAGTCGAAGCCGCCCATGATGCCCAGGCCCCGCACATCGACCTCGACGCCCGGCGGCACCACGATGCTGACCCCGCCCATCAACGCCCAGCAGGTGATGACGACTTCGGGCCCGGCGAAGTTCGCCTCGCGCAGGTCGAGCTCGCCGCCGCCCATCAGGCACACCGCCGTGAAGCGGCGCCCGATGGTCCACCGCCCCTTGCGCTGGAAGCCGCCCAGGACGCCGATGCCCGCCCCGGATCCGTCCGTGTGGGTCACGATCCGCTCCGACCACCCGGTCACCGCCCCGGTGTCCTTGCGCAGCGACAGCGGCGCGGGAGCCGTCGCGGCCGCCGGCAGATCGGCGGTGAGCGGCTCCAGCTCCCCGTAGGTACGCGCCCGGTACGTCGCCTCCAGCCGCTCGTCGAACTCCTCCATTGCCAGCCGCCCTTCGGCGACGGCGTCCCGCAGGATCTCGGCGACCCGCTCACGGTCGGCGTCGGAGGCGCGCAATTCTGGGAGGTCTTCAGTCATAGCGACAGGTTAGAGCGCACGGCCGATTTTTCCCCCGTCTCCAGCGGTATCCGCGCGCTTCCCGCCACCCGCGTACAGCTCGGCGATCAGGGACTCGATGTCCGGCTCCCGTACCGACAGATCCACCAGCGGATAGCGCGCGGCGACCGCCGCGACCAGCGGCGCCGCGCTCTGCGACGCCGGGAAGGCCAGCCACTGCCGGGGGCCGGCCACCTTGACCGTGCGGGCACCCGGGACGCCCTCGATCGGCGGGAGTTCGCGCTCCAGCTCCACCACCAGCATCCGCTCCCCGCCGCCGGCCGTCCGCAGCCCGTCGAGGCCGCCGTCGTAGACCAGCCGGCCGTGGTCGATGACCATGACCCGGCGGCACAGCTGCTCGATGTCGGTGAGGTCATGGGTGGTCAGCAGGACGGTGGTGCCGCGCTCGGCGTTCACCTCGTGCAGGAAGCCGCGCACCTTCGCCTTGCTGAGCACATCGAGGCCGATGGTCGGCTCGTCCAGATACAGCACCTCGGGGTCCGGCAGCAGCGCCGCCGCGATGTCGCCCCGCATCCGCTGCCCCAGCGACAGCTGCCGCACCGGTACGGCCAGCAGCGGGGCCAGGTCGAGGAGTTCGACGCAGCGCTCCAGGTTGGCGCGGTAGACGGCGTCCGGGATCCGGTACATCCGCCGCACCAGCTCGTAGGAGTCCTTCAGCGGCAGGTCCCACCACAGCGTGGTGCGCTGCCCGAAGACCACGCCGATCCGGCGGGCGAGCCGGGTGCGTTCGCGCGCCGGATCGATGCCGGCGACCCGCAGCCGGCCGCCGCTGGGCACCAGGATGCCGGTCAGCATCTTGATGGTGGTGGACTTCCCCGCGCCGTTCGGCCCGATGTAGCCGACCATCTCGCCGCGCGGCACCCGGAAGGAGATCCCGTCCACGGCTCGGACCTCCTCGCGCACCCTGCGCAGCCGGCCCGCCTTGCGCCGCACCGAGAAGACCTTCTCGACGCCGTCCACCTCGATCAGCGGCTCCGCCGCGGCATCATCACCCACCACACCCGCCCCCTTGTCGTCCTCGTCGGCCCGTGCACGGGGCGCCATATGCCCCTCCCTCAGCTTCCGGTGCTGCGGTACGCCCGGAGCCCCAGCCGCCAGACCAGCCCCGCCCCCGTACACATCAGCGCCGCCACCACGGGCCCCAGGAAATCCACCCAGCCCGGCAGCCCCAGCGGATCGGGGTGGCCCAGCAGCCGCAGCGCGGGCAGCCAGTTCACGAACGCCAGCGGGACGAGGAAGGTGACCCCGCGCACCAGTTCCTTGGCGAACACCGTCGGCGGGTACTGCAACATCGCATTGCCGCCGTAGGTGAAGGAGTTCTGCACCTCGGCCGCGTCCTGCGCCCAGAACTGGAAGGCGGCACCGGCCGTGTACACCGCCGCGAAGATGGCCGTGCCGCACACCACCATCAGCGGCACCAGCAGCACCCGGCCCACCGTCCAGTCCACCTCGATCCGGGGCAGCGACCAGCCGAGCACCAGCAGCGCCTGGGTGATCCGACCCAGCCTGCGCAGCGCGAAACGGTCCGCCGCCATCTGCGCGAAGACCGGTGCGGGGCGCAGCAGCAGGGTGTCGAGGGTGCCGTCGCGCACCCGCCGGCCCAGCCCCTCGATGCTGCCCAGCGCCAGATCCGCCAGGCCCAGCGCGGCACCGGAGGTGCCGTACAGAAACGCCACCTCCGGCAGCGAGAAGCCGCCGAGCGCATCGATCCGGGAGAACATCAGCATGATCGCGACGAAGTCCAGGGCGTTCGCCGCGAAGTTGCCGCACGCCATCAGCACGAACGAGGTCCGGTAGGCGAGGCTGGAGCGCACCCACATCCGCACGATCAGCCCGTACGCCGACAGCCCCTGCGCCACCGCCGCCACCCGGCCGCGGGCCACCCCCGGCCGGGCCGCCGGCCGCTCGCTAGCCACCGTGCACCACCACCTTGCGGGTCGCCGCCGACTGCACCAGCCGCCCCAACGCCAGCAGCGCCACCGCCCACGCCGCCTGGAACACCAGCCCGCGCACCAGCGCGCCCCCGCTCAGCACCCCCACCAGCACATCGGCCGGCGTCTGCAGCACCGCCGCCCACGGCAGCAGTGCGGCCACCTCCCCCAGACCACCGGGGAAGACCCGCAGCGGCAGCAGCATCCCCGAGAAGAACATGCAGGCCAGGCCGCTGATCAGGGACAGGCCCGTGCCGTCGAGCAGCCAGAACGAGGCCAGCGCCACCAGATACCGCAGCGCGAAGCTGACCAGCACCCCGAGCAGCACCGACAGCAGAAAGCAGGCCCAGGTCAGCGGATCGCCGGGCAGCGCGAGCGGGAAGGCCAGGGCGCCCACCGCCATCGGCGCCACCCCGCGGCCGAGCAGCTGCAGGGCGGCCCGCCCCAGGTCCGCGGAGAGCCACCACAGCTGGAGATCCGCGGGCCGGTAGAGGTCCACCGCGATGTCCCCGCTGCGGATCCGCTCCTGCAACTCGTCCAGGCCGCCACTGCCCATCAGCGCCGCGGTCGCCAGCAGCGCCTGCGCCGTCCATACGAAGGTCAGCGCCTGCGCCTGGTCGTAGCCGCCCAGATGCGGCCGCTCGTGCCACAGCGCGATATAGGTGGAGGCGACGATGAAGCCGAAGACGGTGTTGGTGAACACGCCCGCCACGGTGGCGATTTGATACGTGGCGTACCGCCGGAAGCTGCCGGCCGCCACCGCCGCGTACCACACGCCGCGTACCCCTCCCGCTCCCTGATCCGGCCTGATCCAAACGACAGACCTTAAGCCGCGGGTCGGGCGGGCACCATCGAATTATCACCGCTTCGGGTGAGCCGTGGGCGCCATTCAGCCGGTCAGGAGGCGGCCGAGGGTGCGCGCCACCCCTCCTGACCGGCCCGGATGATGCGAGAGTTGCCCCATGTGCGGCAGTTGCTCCCGGCGTACCGCACATATCCCCGACATGACACCGACCCGCCGCGGTACAACCTCCGGCGGCGTCCGAGGAGTCCAACCGACATGAGCGGACAACGCACGGGCTGGCGCCGTGCCCTCCCCACCTGGCGCACGGTGCTGGGCAGCGTGCTGCTGTTCCTGCTGCTCATCGTCGGCGGAATGATCGCCGGCTATCTGCTCGTCGGCATCCCGCCGGCCAACAGCGCCGCCAAGGCCCAGAGCAACGTCTACCTCTACTCCGACGGTTCGGAGCTGGCCCGCGACGGCGAGGTCAACCGGCAGAACGTGACGCTCAGCCGGATCCCCAAGTCCGTCCAGCAGGCCGTCCTCGCCGCCGAGGACCGCGACTTCTACGCCGAGTCGGCGGTCGACCCCGCCGCGATGCTCCGGGCCGCCTGGAACACCGTGACCGGCAAGGGCAAACAGTCCGGCTCCACCATCACCCAGCAGTACGTGAAGAACTACTACCTCGGCCAGGAACAGACCGTCACCCGCAAGGCCAAGGAGTTCTTCATCGCCATCAAGCTGGACCGCGAGGTGAGCAAGGACAAGATCCTGGAGGGCTACCTCAACTCCAGCTACTACGGCCGCAACGCCTACGGCATCCAGGCCGCCGCCCAGTCCTACTACGGCCGCAACGCCGAGGCGCTGACCACCGCCCAGGGCGCCTACCTCGCCACCCTCCTCAACGCCCCCAGCGCCTACGACCTCACCGCCCACCCCGGCAACCGCCCGCGGGTGCTGGCGCGCTGGAACTACGTCCTGAACGGCATGGTCACCAAGAAGTGGCTCACCCCCGCCGAGCGGGCCGCGCTGCGCTTCCCCGAACCGAAACCCGCCAAGGCCTCCGCCGGACTCACCGGCCAGCGCGGCTACCTCGTCGAGGCGGTCAAGGACTACCTCACCGACCACAAGGTCCTCGAAGAGGAGACCCTGCGGGCCGGCGGCTACCGCATCACCACCACCATCAGCAAGAAGCGCCAGAACGCCTTCGTCAAGGCGGTCAACACCCGTGTGATGGACCGGCTCGACGACTCCCGGACGGTCGACCGCTACGTCCGGGCCGGCGGCGCCTCCATCGACCCCGCGAGCGGCCGGGTGGTGGCCCTCTACGGCGGCATCGACTACGCCAAGCAGTACGTCAACGGCGCCACCCGCAGCGACTACCAGGTCGGCTCCACCTTCAAGCCGATCGTCTTCGCCGCCGCCGTCCAGCACCGCTCCACCACCCAGGACGGCGAACGGATCACCCCCCAGACCGTTTACGACGGCACCAACAAGCGGATGACGCTCCGTCATGGCCACCCCACCGGCTTCGCCCCCGCCAACGAGGACGACCGCTCGTACGGCCCGATCACCGTCACCGAGGCCACCGACAAGTCCGTCAACGCCGTCTACGCCCAGATGGGCATCGACGTCGGCCCCGGCAAGGTCAAGGCCACCGCCGTCGATCTGGGCATCCCCGCCGGTACCCCCAGCCTCGCCGCGTCCCAGGGCGCCATCTCGCTGGGCACCGCCACCCCCAGCGTGCTGGACATGACCCAGGTCTACGCCACCCTCGCCCACCACGGCCGCCACCGGCCGTACACCCTGGTCGACAAGGTCACCAAGGACGAGGAGGACCTCGAACTGCCCGAGCGCGAGGAGACCGCCGCCGTCCCGCGCGCGGCCGCCGACACCACCACCTCGATCCTGCGCAGCGTCGTCGACGGCGGCACCGGCACCGCCGCCCAGGGCGCCGGGCGGCCCGCGGCCGGCAAGACCGGCACCGCGGAGGACGACAAGGCCGCCTGGTTCGCGGGCTACACCCCCGATCTCGCCACCGTCGTCGCCGTCCTGGGCCAGAACCCGGAGAGCGCCGCACAGGAACCGCTGTACGGGGCGGGCGGCCTGTCGCGGGTCAACGGCGGCGACTACCCCGCCCAGATCTGGGCCGACTACACCGCGGCCGCGCTGAACGGACAGCCGGTCCACGACTTCGATCTCCAGCTGGAGGAGGGCGCCGAGTCGCCGTCTCCGGAGCCGTCCACCAGCGAGTCCGCGTCGCCCGGCGCGTCGGACTCGCCCTCCACCGGCCCGAGCGACTCCGCCACCCTCCCCGCCCCGCCCACCGGCGCCC
>NZ_SDIF01000050.1 GCF_004122735.1 Streptomyces sioyaensis
GACGGAGGTCCTCGCGGACGGGTTCTCCTGCCGCACCCAGCTGGAGCAGCTGAGCGCCCGCCCCGGCTGAGTCGTCCTCCCCCAGCGCCTCCGCCAGGACCTCCGCCAGGTGTCGGCCGGGGCGGGCGCTCAGCTGCTCCAGCTGGGTGCGGCAGGAGAACCCGTCCGCGAGGACCTCCGTCCCCTCGGGGGCTTCCCTTACGGCGGGCAGCAACTGGTCCTCGGCGCAGGCCACCGACACCTCGTAGTGGCCGCGCTCGAAGCCGAAGTTGCCGGCCAGGCCGCAGCAGCCGCCGGTCAACGAGCCGGTGAGGCCGGCGCGTTCGCGCAGCCGGCGGTCGGCGGCGTCGCCCAGGACCGCGTGCTGGTGGCAGTGGGTCTGGCCGGCGACGGGGCGGTCGAGGCGCGGGGGCTGCCAGTCGGGGGCCAGTTCCTCCAGGGCCTGGGCGAAGGTCCGTACGGAGGTGGCCAGTCGGGCCGCCCGGGGGTCGTCGGGGAGCAGTTCGGGCAGGTCCGTGCGGAGGGCGGCGGCGCAGCTGGGTTCGAGGACGACCAGGGGGCGGCCGTCCCGGAGGAGGGGGCCGAGCACGTCCACCGTGCGGCGCATGACGGCGCGGGCCTGGTCGAGCTGGCCGGTGGAGACGTAGGTCAGGCCGCAGCACAGCGGGCGGTGGCGGCGCGGGAGGAGCGCGGCGGGGCCCGTGCGCGGGGGTGCGGTCGGCGGGAGGAGGGGGCGCAGGCCGGCCGCTTCCAGGACGCGGACGGCGGAGCGGCCGACCTCGGGGGAGAGGTGGTTGGTGAAGGTGTCGGGCCAGAGGACGACCGTACGGCCGGTGGCGGGGTGCGGGGCTCCGGTGGTCCGGCGCCGGTGCCACCACCAGTGGGTGAAGGTCTCGGTGGCCAGGGCGGGGATCGGGCGCTCGGGGGCGATCCCGCCGAGGCGCTTGCCGAGGGCGGCCAGGGGAGTACGGGCCAGGGCGTTGAGGGCGGGGGCCAGGGGGGCGGCGGCGTGCAGCCACTGGGGGAGGCGGCCCATGGAGTAGTGGGCGGCGGGGCGCAGCCGGCCCTCGTAGTGGTGGTGGAGGAACTCCGCCTTGTAGGTGGCCATGTCGACGCCCACGGGGCAGTCGCTGCGGCAGCCCTTGCAGGAGAGGCAGAGGTCGAGGGCGTCGCGTACCTCCGGCGACTGCCAGCCGTCCGTGATCACCTCGCCGGAGAGCATCTCGTGCAGCAGCCGGGCCCGGCCCCTGGTGGAGTGCTGCTCCTCGCCAGTGGCGCGGTAGGACGGGCACATGACGTCCGTCGAGCCCGGACCGGTGGTGGTGTTGCGGCATTTGGCGACGCCGACGCAGCGCCGTACGGCCGCGGAGAAGTCGCCGCCGTCGTGCGGGTAGCCGAACTCGACCGGGACCGGGCGCTTGGGCAGCGGCGCGAACCGGAGGTTCTCGTCGAGCCGGGCGGGACGGACCAGCATGCCGGGGTTGAGGCCGGCGGCCGGGTCCCAGAGCGACTTGAAGCGCTCGAAGACGCCGACCAGCTCCGGGCCGTACATCTTCGGGAGGAGCTCGGCGCGGGCCTGGCCGTCGCCGTGTTCGCCGGACAGCGAGCCGCCGTGCGCGACGACCAGCTCGCCCAGGTCGTAGGAGAACTCCCGGAAGCGGCGGATGCCGGGTGCGGTCAGCAGGTCGAAGTCGATACGGATGTGGATGCAGCCGTCGCCGAAGTGGCCGTAGGGGGTGCCGCGCAGGCCGTGCTGGGCCAGCAGGGCACGGAAGTCCCGCAGATACGGGCCGAGTCGGGCCGGCGGGACGGCACAGTCCTCCCAGCCGGGCCACGCTTCGCTGCCGTCCGACAACCGGGTGGCGGTGCCGGAGGCGTCCTCGCGGATCCGCCAGAGCGCGCGCTGACCGGCCGGGTCGGTGACGAGGGCATGGTCGGTGGTGCCGTCCGCGGCCGCCGCCCGGCACAGCGCCTCGGCCCGGGCCGCCGCCTCGCCGGGGCTCGCGCCGCCCATCTCCACGAACAGCCAGGCGCCGCCCCTGGGCAGCCCGGCCGCGCTGCCCACCAGGTCGGCGGCCATCCCCTCGACGGTCATCGGGCGGTGCGGGAGGAGGGTGTGCGCGGCCTCGGCGGCGGCGCTCTCGTCGGGGTAGCCGAGGACGGCGAGGACCCGGGCGGCGGGGGTCTCCACGAGGCGTACGGTCGCCTCGGTCAGCACCCCGAGGGTGCCCTCGCTGCCGGTGAGGGCGCGGGCGAGGTCGGTGCCCGCTTCCGGGAGCAGCGCGTCCAGGGCGTATCCGGAGATCCGTCGGGGGAGGTCGGGGTAGCCGGTGCGCAGCAGCGCCAACTCCGCGTCCACCAGCGCTTTCACCCCGTCCCGCAGCCGCGGTGGGAGGCCGGTGGGGGCGCCGGTGGGGTCCGTGCCGCGGCCGGCCCGTACCTGCTCGCCGCCGTAGGTGAGCAGCTCCAGCTCGCGGACGCTGTCGGCGGTGGTGCCCCAGGCCACCGAGTGCGAGCCGCAGGAATTGTTGCCGATCATGCCGCCGAGGGTGCAGCGGCTGTGGGTGGAGGGGTCGGGGCCGAAGGTCAGGCGGTGGGCGCCGGCCGCCGTCCGCAGGTCGTCGAGGATGACGCCGGGCTGGACGACGGCGGTGCGGGCGGCGGGGTCCAGCGACACGATGCGGTTCAGGTGCCGGGTGAAGTCCAGCACCACGCCCACCCCGGTCGCCTGCCCGGCGATGCTGGTGCCGCCGCCGCGCGGCACCACCGGCACCGCATGCTCCCGGCACACCCGCAGCGCCGCCGCGACGTCCTCGGCGTCCCGGGGCGCGACGACCGCCATGGGCACCCGCCGGTAGTTCGAGGCGTCCATGGTCATCAGCGCCCGGTCGGCCGCGGCGAACGAGACCTCCCCCCGCACCGCGGCCGCCAACTCCTCCGCCAGATTCCGCTTCTCCGTCTCCGTGCGATCAGCCATGTCCCCAGCCTGCCCACTGGGGCGGGGTCATGGCCCGTCGACGGGGCCGTTCCTTGCGAACGGCGACGGTCATTTTCGGCCGGGGGCGGCGGACGGTCCCGCCGGCCGGGGCGCCCCGTACGGGTGACGGCGGGGACGGCGCGGAGGGCGGGGGAGGAGCAGCCACGCCGCCGGCGCCCCGCTCCGTGCGGCGCCGACCGGCCCGTCCACCGTACGGGCGGCCGGCATCTCACCCGCTGGACGCGCCGCCGAACCCCGCAGCGCGACGGATTAGGCTTCCCCCGTGGCTGATATCCAGATCCCCGCTGACATCAAGCCCGCCGACGGACGCTTCGGCGCGGGCCCCTCCAAGGTGCGTACGGAGGCGCTCGGCGCCCTGGCCGCCACCGGTAGCTCCCTTCTCGGCACCTCCCACCGCCAGGCCCCGGTCAAGAACCTGGTCGGCAAGGTGCGCGACGGCGTACGCGAGCTCTTCCAGCTCCCCGAGGGTTACGAGGTCGTCCTCGGCAACGGCGGCTCCACCGCGTTCTGGGACATCGCGACGCACGGCCTGATCGAGCACAAGTCCCAGCACCTCTCCTTCGGCGAGTTCTCCTCGAAGTTCGCCAAGGCCGCCAAGCTGGCCCCGTGGCTGGACGAGCCCACCGTCATCTCCGCCGAGCCGGGCAGCCACCCGGACCCGGAGGCGGAGGCGGGCGTGGACGTCTACGGCTTCACCCACAACGAGACCTCGACCGGTGTCGCCGCGCCGATCAAGCGCGTCCAGGGCGCCGACGCCGGCTCCCTGGTCCTGGTCGACGCCACCTCGGGCGCCGGCGGTCTGCCCGTGGACATCACCGAGACCGATGTCTACTACTTCGCCCCGCAGAAGTCCTTCGCCTCCGACGGCGGACTGTGGCTGGCGGCCTTCTCTCCCGCCGCTCTGGAGCGCGCCCGCGCCGTCCACGCGTCCGGCCGCCACATCCCGGAGTTCTTCTCGCTGCCCACGGCGATCGACAACTCCCTGAAGAACCAGACGTACAACACCCCGGCGCTGTCCACCCTCTTCCTGCTCAACGAGCAGCTGGAGTGGATCAACGGCCAGGGCGGTCTGGACTGGGCGGTGCGCCGCACCGCCACCTCCTCGCGCACCCTCTACGGCTGGGCCGAGGACTCCAAGTACGCCACCCCGTTCGTCGTCGACCCGGCCAAGCGCTCGCAGGTCATCGGCACCATCGACTTCGACGAGGGCATCGACGCCGCCGCCGTCGCCAAGGCCCTGCGCGCCAACGGCATCGTCGACACCGAGCCCTACCGCAAGCTCGGCCGCAACCAGCTGCGGATCGCGATGTTCCCGGCGATCGACCCGGCGGACGTCGAGGCCCTGACGGCCTGCGTCGACTACGTGATCGGCAAGCTGTAGCAACGGGTCCGGCCCGGCCGGACCCGCACCACAGGCCCCGGCGGGCTTCCCGCCGGGGCCTGTGCCGTCGGGCGGGCCGCACCGCCGGACTCCCCCGAACGGACGCGCCGCATTGTGACCGAACGGGCCGGATGTGCCTGTATGGGTGCCATGACGAATCCCCCGGTGCCCGGCCTCGCGTCCTTCGCACGGCAAGGCACGATCTTGCTGACCACGTACAAGCGGGACGGCACCGGCGTCGGCACACCGGTCAATATCGCCGTCGACGGCGATCACGCCTATCTGCGGACGTACGGCAGCGCGTGGAAGGCCAAGCGGATGCGGAACTTCCCGGACGTGGAGATCTGCGCGTCCACCTGGCGGGGGCGGCCCACCGGGCCCGCCGTCCGGGCGCGGGTGCGGCTGCTGGATCCGCAGACCCGGGAGTACCGGCGCGCGGAGCGCTCGCTGACCCGGAAGTACCCGCTGATCCACGGGCTGCTGGTGCCCCTGGCCCACCGGCTGAAGAAGGAGCCGACGCTCCATTACGAGCTGCGGCTGGCCGAGGGGGCGAAGGGAACGGGGGAGGGGTAGGCGGGTTGCCGTCATGGAGGACGTTGTCCACCATGACGGCAACCCCGGCCCGGCCCCGTGGGCTACACCGGGCCCGCGGCTTCGTGCTCCGCCGGGCCCGGCTCACTCACTGTGGACGATCACGCAGGGCATGCCCTTGAAGGGGTGCTTGTAGCCGTAGCCCCACCACTCGGCGCACACCCGCCAGCCGTTCGGGATGTGCTGCTTGATCGACCAGGTGCGGTAGTCCGTGTCACCTTGGTTGTTGGTGTCCCCCCAGCCGCGCAGTTCCCGGCTGTAGTGGTTGCCGCTGTCC
Source organism: Streptomyces sioyaensis (assembly GCF_004122735.1). GTDB lineage: Bacteria > Actinomycetota > Actinomycetes > Streptomycetales > Streptomycetaceae > Streptomyces > Streptomyces sioyaensis. The sequence continues at coordinate 5,248 of NZ_SDIF01000050.1, forward strand.
CTCAGGATCAGGTGCGCCGTGTCCTTGAACGCGTGCGGCTTGCGCGTCGTCGTCACCGACGACACATAGGTGCCGCTGCCGTGGACGGTGATGGTCTCGCCCCGGCTGGAGGAGTGGCCGGTGGCGGAAGCCGGCGTCTGCAGAGCGCCGACGGCCAGGAGCGCGAGCCCCGCCGCTACCGGCGGCGCAGCAGCCTGCGTACCCCGACGACCAGGGCCGTCGCCAGGGCGAGGACCATGGCGCCCTTGATGAAGGACGGGTCCAGGTCCTTGCCCGGACTCCCCTTCCCGTCCCGGCCGTTGGTGCCGCCCCCGTCCCCGTTCGCGGGGTCGTCCTTCGCCGAGTCCGGAAGCTGGCCGTCGCTCAGGCCGACCGGCTTGACCTCGCTGTCCGCGCCCTCGGAGCCGTACATCAGGGTGCGGCCGTCGGGGGTGAAGGTGACCGACTCGCCCTGCTGCTGGACCGGTACGCCCACGCTGCCGAGGTCCTTGGGGCGGCCGTCCTGCCAGCGGTACATCCGGGCGCCGAAGTAACTGCGCAGCGCCAGCCGGCTGCCGTCCGGGGAGAACGCTCCGTCGGTCACCCACAGATCGATCGGGGCGACCTTGCGGAAGGTGTTGGTGGCGCCGGCGGTCAGCCGCCGCGGGCCCTCGTAGAGCGCGCCGCCGCCGTCCTGCTTCTTGCTGGCGATGTAGACCCGGCCCGTCTTGGGGTGCACCATCAGCGCCTCCGCGTCCCGCGGGCCGTCCGCGTACTTCACGCTGAACTGGGTGGCGGTGACGGTGGCATCGCGCAGCGTCTTCGGCTCGGGAAGGCGGTAGATCCATACGTGGTCCCACGAGCCGCCGAGGTTGTCGCCGATGTCGCCGACGTAGAGGTTGCCGTCCGGGCCGATCGAGATCGCCTCGACGTCGCGGGGCGAGCCGATGCCGCGCAGCGTGATCCTGGCGACCGTGCGGCCCGATCGCCCGTCGACGGCGTAGAGGTACGGGCCGTCGTCGCTGTCGTTGTGGGTCCAGTAGATCCCGGGGTGCGCACGGCTGGCGGCCAGGCCGCTGGACTCGGTGATCCGGGGGTCGCCGATGGTGAAGGCGTCGGGCTCGTCGGCGGCGGCGGGCACCATGGACGCCGACCACAGGATTCCCGCGGCACCGGCCGCGCACAGAAGCGAACGCATGGGCACAGACTGCCATCCCGGACGCGGCAGGGGAGCCGAGTGCGGCCGTCGCGGGGCCGGACGGGCGGGGCGTGGCCAGCGTCACGTACCGGGGAGTAGGGGTTCTCGGCCATCATGACCGGATGAGGATCATGTTCGTCGGTGACTCGATGACGATAGGGAGCACCGGCGATTTCACCTGGCGCTACCGGATGTGGCAGCACCTGAACGCGACGTCCGGCGACCCGTACCGCATCGTCGGCCCGCGCCGCGCGCTCCATGACCCCGTCACCGGCGACGCCTCCTCGTCCGCCTACGCCGACCCGGGCTTCCCCGAGGAGGCCCGGTGCCATCTCGCCGGCTGGGGTGAGGGCTGGCTGCACATGGCCCCGCTGATCGGCGACGCGGTGCGCCGGTACGAGGCCGACACCCTGCTCGTCTCGCTCGGCCTGATAGACCTCGGCTTCTACACGAACGCCGAGCAGACCGCGGAGAACGTCCGGCGCTTCGTGGCCGGCGCCCGACAGGCCGCGCCGCACGTCCGGGCCGTGCTGATGCCGGTGATACCCAATGTGCGGGCCGCGACGGACGCCGCGTTCGGTGCGCAGTGCGCGCGCTTCAACGAGCTGCTGGCCAAGGCCGTCGCCGAGTTCTCCCTCCCCGGCTCGCCGTTGCTGCTGGCCTCCGAACCGGGCGGATGGGACATCGAGCGCGCCACCTACGACGGCACTCATCCCTCGGAGTGCGGCGAGCACTTGCTGGCGGCGGCGTTCGCCCAGGCGATGCATCAGGCGTGGGGCGTCGGCGGGCCGTACCGCGCCGACGCGGTGGCCGGCGCGGCCGTGCCGGCGCGGTGAGGTGCGCGGCCCGCGGGCGGGCCGGTGCCGCTCAGGAGGGCACCGCCGCCGTCCACGAGTCGGCCAGCGCGCACAGTTCCGCCAGCGCCGCCTCGGTGCGCTCGCGGTCGCCGGTGACCAGGAAGTCGGTCCGCAGGCCCGCGTAGGCGCTGTTCAGGAAGGTGGCACGGACGCGCGCCGCGGCGGGGGCGAGGCCGCGGGCCTGGAGGGCGCCGGCCACGAACTCGGCGCGGTCCGCGAGGAATGCGGGGACCCGGCCGCCGAGCCGGCCGGCCGCCGCCAGGCCCTCGATCTCGTGGAGGAGCCGGGTCGCGCCGATGTTCTCCGGCTCCAGATGGCGCCGCCAGGAGTCCCGCACGATCGCCCCGACGCCGCGGGTGGTGTCCTCCCAGCCCTCGGTGGCCCGCAGCTGCCCGTGCTGTATCTCGTCCAGCCGCTGGAGCACGGCCGTCAGCAGCGCGTCCTTGTCCGTGAAGTGGTGGGTGAGCACCCGTGTGCTGTGCCCGAGCGCCTGGGCCAGCGGGCGCAGGGAGAGTTGGGCGATCCCGGTCTCGGCGAGGTGACCGATGACCGCATCGAGGATCTCGGTACGGCGGTGCGGGTCGCGGGGCCTGGCCATCGGTCGGACTCCTTGTGCTGCGGGGATCTCTGGCCCCTAACTGTGGCCCCCCGCACTCCGGGGCCGTTCGGCGGGGGCGGACCGCCGCCCTACGCCGGGCGGCCGGGCCCGCCGCCGCGCCCCGGTGCGGGACCCCGCCGCGGTCTCGCCACGGCCGCCGGACACACGCCGACCGCCACCCCCGAACGGTCCTTGCTTCGAGCGCGCTTCAAGGCGTTGGCTGAACAACCATGAAGTACACGCAGCTCGGACGCACCGGACTCAAGGTCAGCCGACTCGTCCTCGGCACGATGAACTTCGGACCCCAGACGGACGAGGCCGACAGCCACACGATCATGGACGCGGCGCAGACCGCGGGCATCAACTTCTTCGACACCGCCAATGTCTACGGTTTCGGCGCCGACAAGGGCCGCACCGAGGAGATCGTCGGTTCCTGGTTCGCCAAGGGCGGCGGCCGGCGCGACAAGACCGTGCTGGCCACCAAGGGCTACGCCAACATGGCGCCGGAGGGCGACAAGGTCTGGCCCAACCACGACAAGCTCTCCGCGCTCAACATCCGGCGCTCGGTGGACGCCAGCCTCAAGCGGCTGGGCACCGACTACATCGACCTCTACCAGTTCCACCACGTCGACCGGGACACGCCCTGGGACGAGATCTGGCAGGCCATGGACGTCCTCGTCCAGCAGGGCAAGATCCTCTACGTCGGTTCCTCCAACCACGCCGGCTGGCACCTCGCCCGCGCCAACGAGACCGCCGCCCGCCGCGGTTCGTACGGCCTGGTCAGCGAGCAGTGCCTGTACAACCTCGCCGAGCGGCGGGCCGAGATGGAGGTCATCCCGGCCGCCGAGGGCTACGGCCTGGGCGTCATCCCCTGGTCGCCGCTGTACGGCGGGCTGCTGGGCGGCGCGCTGCGCAAGGAGCGCGAGGGTGGCGGGGGCCGCTCGGCCGTCGGACGCTCGGCCGATTCCCTCGCCAACTCCGCGATCCGCGCCCGGATCCAGTCCTACGAGGACCTGCTCGACAAGCACGGTATGGAGCCCGGTGAGGTCGCGCTGGCCTGGCTGCTCACCCGTCCCGGCGTCACCGGCCCGATCGTCGGCCCGCGCACCGCGGACCAGCTCGCCTCCGCGCTGCGCGCCGTCGAGCTGACCCTCACGGACGAGCTCCTCGCCTCGCTCGACGAGATCTTCCCCGGCCCCGGGCCGAGCCCGGAGGCCTTCGCCTGGTGAGGCGGGGTGGGCGCCCGGAGCCGGCTCCGGGCGGACGCCGGGCGCCCGTCGGCGGCCGCGGCGGTGCTCAGCGCAGCGCCGCCGCCACGATCACGACGACGAGCAGCACGGCGAGAAGTCCGGACATGATCCGGTTACGGGTCTTGGGATCCACCCCCTGAGCGTAACCGGGGCAGTTCCGGGCGATTCAGCGGCCCGGGCCGATCGCGGCCGGGACGAGCAACCGGACGGGTCCCGGCCGCGGACGAGCACTGCTGTGGGCGGGCACCGCCGTGGACGAGCGGCCGGCCGGGCCCGGCGGCTCAGTGGCCGAGCGGCCAGGACCCCACCTCCTCGTAGTGGGGCTGGCGGCCCGCCTCGCCGGGCGCGGGCAGACGGCTGTGCATCAGCGAGAGGGTGTCGACGGTCCAGGAGGTGCCGGCGAACTCCTTGAGCGCGTGCGCGTACGGACGCAGGTCCAGGTGGGGGACCCGGTTCCGGGCCAGCGTGAGGTGGGGCGTGTACGGGCGGTGCTCGTCGTCCATGGGGAGGCCGGCCCGGCGGCCCGCCGCCGACGCCGAGTCGGCGAGCCGGCGCATGGCGGGGCGGTCGCCGTCGGCCCCGGCCCACACCACCCGGTCCGAGAAGCGGCCCCCGCCGGCGATGCGCAGCTCGTAGGGGTCACGACGATGCGCGGCGCGGGCCAGGCGCTCCCGGAGCCCGGGGACCAGGTCCTCGGGCACCTCGCCGTAGAAGGCCAGGGTGAAGTGCCAGCCGTCGCGGCCGGTCCACCGCAGCCGGTCGGCGGCCGGGAGCGCCTTCAACTGCGCGACCTCGGCGGCCAGTTCTTCCAGCGCGCGAGCGGAGGGCAGGACGGCGGCGAAGAGTCTCATGCGGCCAGTGTGGCGCAGCACACCTGCCGTCCGGCGGAGGCCGGAGCGGCCGCGGACGCCGGCCCGGCCCGGCGCCACGGACGGCCGTGGTGGGCAGCACGGCCGTCCGCGCCCTCCTGCGGCTCGTCATCCCCGGGCGCTGCCCAGGTTCCGGTCCGCGTCGGCCCCTTCGAGCATGAGGGTGACCTCCTCGATACGGCGGAAGCGGCCGTCGGCGGCGAATTCGGCGAACACGTAGACCTCCGTGCGCACGGCGGAGCCGTCCTTCTTCGTGACGTGGACCGTGTGCCGGTCGGCGTAGCGGAGGCCGTCGGACAGCTCGTCGTGGACCTCGATGGAGCCGTCGGCCACGACCGTGCGGAGGTGGGCGATGTGCTGGAGGAACTCGTTGCGGTCGGCCCACTGACCGTCCGTGCGCTGGCGGTAGTCGGGGGCGAAGTGCCGGTCGGCGGCTTCGTCGAGGTCGAGTGCGGGAGTGAAGAGCAGGTCGGTGAGTGCGGCGGCGATACCGGTGCGGTTCATGGCGCGATCCTTTCGAGACCCCGGGACTGCGTGTCGAGCCCCTGGGAATGCGTGGCGAGACCTGAGAATGCGTGCGCTGCGCACGCTTCGCCTTCACTGTAACGCACATGCGTGCGTCGCGCACGCTATTCTGGGGTGATGAAGAAGACCGAGGTAGGAGACGAGATCGCCGCTGCCCTGGGCGTGCTGCTCAGGCGCAGCACCCGCACGGAGCTGTACCGAACGCTGACCGACGGCATGGGGGAAGCCCTGGACGAGCTGACCTACCCGGTCCTGAGCGGGCTGGCCAGGACCGGGCCGCGCAGCGCCGCCCACCTGGCCCCCGACGTGGGACTCGACCGCTCCGGCGTCACCCGCCGCGCCTCCAGGCTGGAGGAGGCCGGGCTCGTACGCCGCGAACCGGACCCCGCGGACCGGCGCGCGACGCTGCTCGCCCTCACGAGCGAGGGCGAGCGCACGGTGGACATCCTGCGCCAACGCCTGTCCGCCCACATCGAGGCCAGCCTCGCCTCCTGGCCCGCCGACGAGGCCAAAACCTTCGCGCGCCACCTCCAGCGCTTCGTCACCGAGGGGCCGTTCGCCTAGGGGGTGTCTCTCCGATCTCCGTGGGCCTGCGAGGGCCTGTCCGATGCGTCAGGCCCTAGGCAGCCGGTGCCAATTCCTTTTCCTTCTCCGCGGACGAGGTGCTCTTGCAGCTCCGGGGGACGACGGCGACGTGCTGTCGGCCCCTGCGCAGGTCGATCTTGAGGCGCAGGCCGCCCACCCGCGCGAGGATCAGACCGATGACGACCGCGGCGCCCATGGAGATCGCACCGCCCGCCACGAAGCCGGTCCGGGGGCCGAAGGTGTCGGTGACCCAGCCGACGATCGGGGCGCCGAGCGGGGTGCCGCCGACGAAGACCATCATGAACAGGCTCATCACCCGGCCCCGCATCAGCGGATCGGTGGCCATCTGGATGCTCGAATTGGCGGTGACATTGATCGTCAGGCCGACCATGCCGATCGGGGCGAGGAGCGCCGCGAAGACCCAGAACGACGGGGCGAGCGCGGCGGCGATCTCCAGGGCGCCGAAGAGCAGCGCGGCACCGACCAACAGCCGCAGCCGGGAGCCGGCCCGGCGGGCGGCGAGCAGCGCGCCGATCAGCGAACCGGCCGCCATCAGGCCGTTGAACAGGGAGTACGTGCCGGCGCCCTGGTGGTAGACGTGGTGGGCGAACGCGGTCAGCCAGATCGGGAAGTTGAAGCCGAAGGTCCCGATGAAGCCGACCAGCACGATGGGCCAGATCAGGTCGGGGCGCCCGGAGACATACCGCAGGCCCTCCCGCAGCTGCCCCTTGCCGCGCGGGGCCCGCTCGACCTCGTGGAGCTCGGACGTCCGCATCATCAGCAGTCCGGCGATCGGGGCGAGGAACGACAGGCCGTTGAACAGGAAGGCCCAGCCGCTGCCGAACGCGGTGATCAGCACACCGGCGACGGCGGGCCCGATCAGCCGCGCGGACTGGAAGTTGGCGGAGTTGAGGCTGACGGCGTTGCTCAGCTCGTCCCGGCCGACCATCTCGGAGACGAACGCCTGCCGGCAGGGATTGTCGACGACGGTGACCAGACCAAGAGCGAAGGCGACCAGGTAGACGTGCCAGACCTGCACCTCTCCGCTGAGCGTGAGCACGGCGAGGACCAGGCCGGTCAGGCCCATGGCGGACTGGGTCAGGAACAGCAGCGTGCGCTTGGCGAAGCGGTCGGCGATGACGCCGCCGTAGAGGCCGAAGAGCAGCATCGGCAGGAACTGCAGCGCGGTGGTGATACCGACCGCGGCGGAGGAGCCGGTGAGGCTGAGCACCAGCCAGTCCTGGGCGATGCGCTGCATCCAGGTGCCCGTGTTGGACACCATCTGGCCGGTGGCGAAAAGGCGGTAATTGCGTATGCGGAGCGAGCTGAACGTGCCCTTGCGCGGCGTGGCGGCGGGGCCTGCGGTGAGCGCCGGGGCTGTGCCCGGGGCGGTCGCGGTCGCGTCGTCGGAATCCGCGTCGTCGGAATCCGTGTCGTCGGAAACCGTGTCGTCGGGGACTATGTCGCCGGAATCCGTGTCGTCGTGGGAGTGCGGTGCGGGGGCGGAGTGTGCTCCGGATCCCGTACTCAAAGTGGGTTCGCCTCCTCGGGCTTGGTGTTCTACAACTGGGCGAGCTTCTCCAGTACCGGCGCGGCGGCGCGCACCTTCGCCCACTCGTCCTCGTCCAGCCCGGAGGCCAGCTCGGCGAGCCAGGCATTGCGCTTGCGGCGGCTCTCTTCGAGCATCGCCTCGGCCTGTTCGGTCTGGGTGACGACCTTCTGACGGCGGTCGTCGGGGTGCGGTTCGAGCCGGACCAGCCCCTTGGCCTCCAACATGGCCACGATGCGGGTCATCGACGGGGGCTGCACATGCTCCTTGCGGGCCAGCTCCCCGGGGGTGGCGTGGCCGCAGCGGAACAGGGTGCCGAGCACCGACATCTCGGTGGGGCTCAGCGATTCATCGACCCGCTGATGCTTGAGCCGGCGCGACAGGCGCATCACGGCGGACCGCAGCGCGTTCACCGCGGCTGCGTCGTCTGGGGGCACCTCGCGGCCGTCAGGCTCGGGGCGGGACAGTTCCGGCATGTTCCTTAGCGTAACTTATTACCTTCGCTAAGGAAACCCGGAGTCCCCGTGCAATCACCCGAACGAGTGAGGGCGCGGGGGAAAGTGACGCGCCTGACGGCAGGAGGACGGGACCGTGTCCGCATGGGATCGCAAGTGCTCAGCGTGCGGGTGGACGGGGAACTGCTGGAGCGCATACGGCAGCACGCCGCAAAACGCGGAATGAGCGTCCAGGACTATGTCGTCCGGACGCTCATCCGCGAGGACTTCGACGAGCGGTTCCACTCTTCGCTCGACAAGTCGGAGAAGCTGGGGTTCCAGTAGCCGGCTACTTGACCCCGAGGGCCTGCTCGATCGGGTGGAGCAGGAAGTAGACCAGGAAGAAGAACCCGACGACGTTCAGCAGCCAGGGGATCTCCTTGACTCGCCCGGTCGCCGCGCGCAGCAGGATGAAGGCCAGGACGCCCATGCCGATGCCGTTGGTGATGCTGTACGAGAACGGCATCGAGATCATCGTCAGGAACGCCGGGATGCCGATGGTGAAGTCGCCCCAGTCGATGGCTTTTACATTCGAGGCCATGATGAGGAAGCCGACGACCACCAGGGCGGGCGTCGCGGCCTGCGAGGGGACGACGGTCGCCAGCGGCGTGAAGATCAGCGCGAGCAGGAAGAGGCCGCCGGTCATCAGGTTCGCCAGACCCGTGCGGGCGCCCTCGCCGACACCGGCGGTGGACTCCACGAAGCAGGTGTTGGCGGAGGCGGAGCCGAAGCCGCCGCCGGCGACCGCGAGGCCGTCGACCATGAGAATCCGGCCCATGTTCGGCAGCTGACCGGTCTCGTTGTCCAGCAGCTCGGCCTCCTCGCCGACGCCGATGATGGTGCCCATCGCGTCGAAGAAGCCGGACAGCAGCACGGTGAAGACGAACAGGCAGCCGGTCAGCACACCGACTTCCTTGAAGCCGCCGAACAGGCTGATCTGCCCGATCAGCCCGAAGTCCGGGGTGTCGATGATCTTGCTCGGGACGTTCGGGACCGCCAGGCCCCAGGCCGCGTCCGGGATCGTCGCGACGGCGTTGATGACGATCGCGAGGACGGCCATGCTGACCATGCCGATCAGGATCGCGCCCCTGGTCTTGCGGACGACCAGCACGAACATCAGCACCAGACCGATCACGAAGACCAGCACCGGCCAGCCCTGGAGCTGTCCGCCCTGACCGAGACCCATCGGGACGGTGGTGTGCGCGGCGTCCGGGTTACGGGTCACGAAGCCCGCGTCGACCAGGCCGATCAGCGAGATGAACAGGCCGATACCGATGGCGATGGCGCGCCGCAGGCCGTTGGGGATCGCATCCATCACCCGCTGCCGCAGACCCGAGGCGACCAGGATCATCAGCACCAGACCGGCGAGCACGACCATGCCCATCGCGTCCGGCCAGCTCATCTTGGGCGCGAGCTGCAGCGCGACCACGGCGTTGATGCCCAGGCCCGCCGCGATGGCGATCGGGACATTGCCGATGACGCCCATCAGGACCGTGCTCAGACCGGCCATCAGCGCGGTGGCGGTGACCAGCTGGGCGTTGTCGAGGTGATGGCCGAACTTGTCGACACCGGAGCCGAGAATGATCGGGTTCAGCACGATGATGTAGGCCATCGCGAAGAACGTCGCCAGCCCGCCGCGCAGTTCGCGGCCGACCGTCGACCCCCGCTCGGAGATCTTGAAGAAGCGGTCGAGGGCGCTCTTGGGCGGCTTCGGACCAGGGCTCTCGGGGGTGTCGACCGGCGTGGTGGCCGAGGAGGGCATGCGGGGACCTCAGTAGGACGGGCCTGGGCAGGCGCGGGGGCCCGAGGGCCCGGAACACGTACGGATGCAGAAGCTGACGGATCAGCTTGGATGAATCGACGATCCATTCCAGTCAGATCCAGAAAGGTTCAGTATGAATAAACAATTCGTTGATCGCTATCTCCGCGCGTAGACCCTTGGGGGGCAAGCCTTCGCGCCCGCTCTCGTACGCCCCGCACCCTCCCCTTACTCCGCCCGCGGCCGCCGCGTCCCCTCCCCGTAAGCTGAGCACCATGTGGAAGAAGTCCGAACTGCGCGAGGCCCCGGCGCCTCTGGAGGGCCCCGTCGTCGGCACGGTCATCGGCGGCACCATCATCTGGTTCGTGCTCTTCCTCGGCCAGCTCCCCTTCTACGGCTGGTACGCCGACCATGGCCACGCCTGGTGGGTGTGGAGCTGTCTGGCCGGCGGCGGCCTGGGACTGGTCGGCATCTGGTACGTCCGCAAGCGCGACGCCGCGATCAAGCGGGCCGCCGCGGCGGCGGCCGACGCCGAATCCTGAGCGCAGCGCCTCCTCGCCGCTCGGGCCTCCACCCATCCAGCGGGTGAAGTGCACCTTCCGCCCGTAACGTCGAGGGCATGACGGAGCGGGCGAGGTCCGACACCGGGCACCCCGGCCCCGGCGGTGAGCCGGCCGGCCGGCCGGTCCAGGAACCGGTCAACCCCGGGCTGACCGCCGCCGAGGTCGCGGAGCGGGTCGCCCGGGGCGAGGTCAACGACGTCCCCGTACGGTCCTCCCGCTCGACCGTCGAGATCGTCCGCGCCAACGTCTTCACCCGCTTCAACGCGATCATCGGCGTGCTCTTCGTGATCATCCTGATCGTCGGGCCGCTCCAGGACGGCCTGTTCGGCTTCGTCATCGTCGCCAACACCGGCATCGGCATCGTCCAGGAGCTGCGCGCCAAGAGGACGCTGGACAACCTGGCGGTCATCAGCGAGGCCCGACCGACCGTGCGGCGCGACGGCACCACCCGGCAGATCCCCACCGCCGAGGTCGTCCTCGGCGACCTCATCGAACTCGGGCCGGGCGACAAGGTCATCGTCGACGGCGAGGCCCTGGAGTCCGACGGCCTGGAGATCGACGAATCGCTGCTGACCGGCGAGGCCGACCCGGTCCTCAAGAAGCCGGGGGAGCCGGTGATGTCGGGCAGCTTCGTGGTGGCGGGCGCCGGTGCCTTCACCGCGACCAAGGTCGGCCGGCAGGCGTACGCGGCCCAGCTCGCCGAGGAGGCCAGCCGGTTCACCCTGGTCCACTCCGAACTGCGCACCGGCATCAGCCAGATCCTCAAGTACGTGACCTGGATGATGATCCCGACCGCGATCGGCCTCATCCTCAGCCACCTGCTCACCCTCGGGCTGCCCGGCGACGCGGCCATCCGCCGCATGGTCGCCGGCATCGTGCCGATGATCCCCGAGGGCCTGGTGCTGCTCACCTCCGTCGCCTTCGCCATCGGCGTGATCCGACTCGGCCGTAAGAAGTGCCTGGTCCAGGAGCTGCCCGCGATCGAGGGGCTGGCCCGGGTCGATGTGGTCTGCCTGGACAAGACCGGCACGCTGACCGAGGGCGGGATGGACGTCAAGGCGCTACGGGTCCTCGACGGCGACCAGGCGTACGCCGCCCAGGTCCTGGGCGCGCTGGGCGCCGCCGATCCGCGCCCCAACGCTTCCCTCCAGGCGGTCATCGACGCCTATCCGGCGGACGGCACCTGGCGCTGCACCCGGTCGCTGCCGTTCTCCTCCGCCCGCAAATACAGCGGCGCGATCCTCAGCGGCACGGACGGCGAGCGCACCGGTTGGCTGCTCGGCGCCCCCGATGTGCTGCTGCCGCCCGGCGACCAGCGCCTCACCGACGTCGACGACCTCAACGCACAGGGCCTCCGGGTACTGCTGCTGGCCCGGTCCGCGCGGGAGCTGGACGACCCCGAGGTCGCCCGGGGCGTGCGGCCCGTCGCGCTGGTCGTCCTGGAGCAGCGGCTGCGCCCCGACGCCCCCGACACCCTGCGCTACTTCGCGGAGCAGGGCGTCCAGGCGAAGGTCATCTCCGGCGACAACGCCGTATCGGTCGGCGCGGTGGCCGCCCACCTGGGGCTGCCGGGCGCCGATGCCCCGGTGGACGCCCGCGAACTGCCCTCCGACAAGGCCGCGTTGGCGCCCGCACTCGACCGGGCCGCGGTCTTCGGCCGCGTCACTCCGCAGCAGAAGCGGGACATGGTCGCCGGTCTCCAGTTGCGCGGCCACACCGTCGCGATGACCGGTGACGGCGTCAACGACGTCCTCGCCCTCAAGGACGCCGACATCGGCGTCGCCATGGGCTCCGGCTCCGAGGCGACCCGCGCGGTCGCCCAGATCGTCCTGCTCAACAACAGCTTCGCCACGCTGCCTTCGGTCGTCGCCGAGGGCCGCCGGGTGATCGGCAACATCACCCGGGTCGCCACCCTCTTCCTCACCAAGACCGTCTACTCGGTCCTGCTGGCGATCCTGGTGGCCTGCTGCCAGATCCCCTACCCCTACCTGCCGCGGCACCTGACGCTGCTCTCCACCCTGACCATCGGGATCCCCGCGTTCTTCCTGGCGCTGGCCCCCAACAAGGAGCGCGCCCGCCCGCACTTCGTCCGACGGGTGATGCGGTACGCGATCCCCTCCGGCCTGATCACGGGCCTCGCCGCCTTCACCACCTACCTCCTGGCCCGCAGCTACTACACCGGCGCCGGCGCCCTCTCCGCCGAGACCAGCGCCGCGACCCTGACCCTCTTCCTCGCCGCCCTCTGGGTCCTGGCGATCATCGCCCGCCCGTACACCTGGTGGCGGATCGCCCTGGTCCTGGCGATGGGCCTGGCCTTCGTCCTCGTCCTGGCCACCCCCTGGCTGCAACACTTCTTCGCGCTGCGCCTGGTCGGCACGACGATGCCCTGGGCAGCCGTCGCCATCGCGCTGGTGGCGGCGGCCCTGCTGGAGATCACCTGGCGGTGGGTGGGCCGACGGTTCCCGGCCTGAGGGGGCGGCGATTTCCGGTCCGGGGGCGGGGTGTTGGCCTTGCTGCACGCGGGGCCACGATTCCCGGCCGGTACGCCCGGCGGCCGCCGCGGTCCCGCCCGCCGTCTCGGCCCGGTCACGGTCACCACCCCCGCATGCCGGCGCCCGCCCCGCCACCCCTAGAGTCCGCGTACATGACATTCCATCCGGGGGGCCGCGCGTACGAACTGCTGGCGCGCTCGCACCACCACTCCAGCCATGTCAGCCACTACTCGACCGGCCACCACCACACCTCAGGCGTCACCTTCGGCGGCTGGTGGATGATCGTGGTCGGCGCCGCCATCGCCTTCGTCTGGGTCTTCGCCAAGCGGAAGTTCGGCTCCCGCTGACGGTGGAAGCGCCCCTCTGCCCCGCGCCCGCCGCCCGGCGCCCCGATCCCAGCCGTCCCAGTACACTCCGGCCCCATGACATTCCACTCGGGGGACCTGACGTACAGGGTGCTGGCCCGCTCGCATCACCACTACCACCACTACAGCGGCGGCACCGGTGACGGTGCCGTCGACTGGTGGGTGTGGCCCCTCCTCGCCCTCTCCGCGATCGTCGTCATCTGGAGCCTCGTCAAGCGGTTCCGCTCGAACTGACCCCGCACCGCCGGGTCCGCGAGGAAGTCGGCGGCGCGCGGGCCGCCGGCCCGGTGTCGCAGGCAGGGCGTGGTGGGCAGGGCCTGACCGGTGAGGGAGAGGAGCGGAGCGGCTCTCCCCTGTGCAGTCGCTCCGCTGATCTCCTCCGTCGGGCCGGTCGGTGGTGCTGCCGCTGCCGCTGCCGGTCCGCAACCTCTTGATCTTCGGTGTTCGGGCGGGTGAGGGGAACCCGGAGCCTCATGACGATGTGTGACCGATTGATAACCTCCGTGCATGACGGAAGAGGGGCGGAGCGCGGGCGACTTGGGCGAGTTGGGGATGGTTTCCCGGCATGCGCCGAGCGTTCAGCAGCTGGAATCGTTCCTGGCGCTGGCGGAGGAGCTGCACTTCGGCCGGGCGGCCGCGCGGCTGTTCCTGACGCAGCCCGCGCTCAGCCGTCAACTGCGGGCGCTCGAAGAGCGGTTGGACGTGTTGTTGGTGCAGCGCTCGCGTCGTCATGTCGAGATCACCGCGGCAGGTGAGGCGCTGCTGCCGAAGGCGCGTGCCGTGGTGGAGGCGATGGCCGGTCTGTGCCGGGCGGCCGGCGCCCATGCCCGGCAGGTCGACGGACGGCTGGTGATCGGGTCCATCGGCGCCGAGGCCGCGATGCCGTACACCCGGGCCATTCTCGACGAGCTGCACACCCGCCATCCGCGGCTGCGGACCAGCGTCCGGGGCCTCGATCTCGCCACCCACTTCGACGCGTTGGAGCGGGGCGAGGTTGATGTGGTGTTCCTGCGTCCGCCGGTGCCGCCCGGTATCGAGACGCTGGTCCTGGCCAGTGAGCCGCGGGTGGCGTGTCTGCCGGCCGACGACCCGCTGGCCGGGCGGGACGAGGTGCGGCTGGCGGAGCTGGCCGGACGCACCGTGGTGGACATTCCGCCGCCGTGCCCCCGGGTGTGGTGGCGGTTCTGGGCGGCCGACCCGCGGCCGGACGGCTCGGTCGTGCGGTACGGGCCGATGGTGCCGGACATGGAAGCGCTGCTGCTCGCCGTCTCCCGGGGCGAGGCCATGGCCTTTCTGCCGGCCGTCGCCCGGCAGTTCTTCCCCCGGCCCGGCGTCGGTTACGTGGCGGTGCCGGATCTGCCGCCGGGCACCGCCGCCCTGGCATGGGCCGCCAGGAACCGTGCCCTGCCCACGGTCGCCGCCATCCGGCAGGCGGCCGCCGCCGTACTGCGCCGCACACCCGCGGCCCGGTAAGGCCGGCGCAGTCCGCACCATGTCCGTCCGCACCATGTCCGTCCGGACCATGGGTGCCCGCTGCGGTAGCCCGCAGACCGGCCACGGCCGGTCGGGGTGCCGAGCGGCTGTCGGTACCGAGCGGGCGGTCGTCAGCCGTCGCCGGGGGCCCGCCAGATATTGCTGAAGGCCTCCTCGTCGATGGCTCGCCGCTGGCGTTCGAATTCCAGCTCCCGCACCGCGTCATTGACGGCGGCGAGCACTGTCGCCACCGCGTCGTCGGTCACCTCCGGCGGGTCTTCTGTCCGCCCGCCGCGGATCCCGAGGGCCGCCGCAAGGGCGGCGAGGACGGGCTCCTCCGAAGCCAGGCGGTTCGCCGCCGCGCGGCGCGCGGGCGAATCGGCCAGCGTCAGCCGACCGGTCCGGACGCGCAGCCAACGGCGGCGGGGTTGGGTGAGCTGCCCCTCCGCCTCAAGGGCGGTCAGATAGGCCGTGGCGAGGCCGCGGCCCCTGCGCCACAGCCAGTCGTCGACCGACTCGTACGGCGGTTGCTGGGTGAGCGACGACGCGGCTTCGTCCATGAGGCGATCCGCTACGGCGGGCCGGTAGCCCGGCACGATGCGGTCGCCGTCCAGGCTGATGGCCCGGGCTTCCAGCAGGTCGATCAGCTCGGCTCCCGCGAGCGCGAGCGACACCTCGCCGCGCTCCCGAGTGGGACTGGACTCCATGTCCATGGCAACGAACAACAGGTCCCGCGGTGTGGTCATGAAGGGCTCCACGTCAGGGGCATCGGGAGCGATGCGTCGCTGAGCAACTGACCCGGCATCCGGCGCACCGCCGGCGGCACCGGACGGGCTTCTCGGCCCGCCGGTGAGCGCTCCCTCCTACGAGCTTATGGAGCGAGGACGGCGACTGCCATCCCACACCGGGCCCGTCCCGCCGGGGGGAGCGACCGCCGCGCACGCCAGGGCTTCGGGTCGCAGCGGTTGGCGTCTCCTCAGCGGGCGCGCCGCGGCTCTCCGCCCGTCGCCCTCCCGATGACGTCGCGGGCCAGTGCGATCAGGTCCGGGATGCGGGGATGGCCCGGCTCGTCGCGCCAGGCGAGGACGACCGGGACCGGTGGCGCGTCGGTCAGCGGGACGTACGCCATGGCGGGGTGCGGGTGCATCTCGGCGGTGGCGGAGGTGGTGACGCCCACGGCGCGGCGGCCGGTGATGGCGGCGATCCAGTCGTCGGCGTTCCCGGTGGTGATCGACGAAGCGGGGCGGGCCCCGGCGGGCCACAGGTCGAGGGTGGTGATGCCGGAGACGGTGTTGAGGGCGATGGTGCGGTCGGTCAGCTCGGCGAGGGAGAGGCTGGCGCGCCCGGCGAGGGGGTCGTCGGCGGGAACGCCGGCGACCCGGGGTTCGGTGGTGAGCTGCTCGGTGACCAGGCCGGGGGCGCGGACCTCGCCGCGCAGCAGGGCGGCGTCCACGTCACCGCGGGCCAGGCCGGCGGTGCGGTCGTCGATGCGGAGGAGTTCGAGCGGGGTCCCGGGGTGCTCCTCGCGCCAGCGGCGCAGCAGCGCGGTGGTGTCGGTCCCGGCGGCCGACCAGGCGTGACCCAGGCGCAGCGGCCAGTCGGTGTGGTGGGCGGTGGCGAGCGCCCGGTCGAAGGCGGTGACCGCGATCCGGGCCCGGTCGCGGAACGCCCGGCCGTCCGGGGTGAGCGCGAGATGGTGCGTGGAGCGGTCGACGAGCCGGATCCCCAGCTCCTGCTCCAGCCGGTGCAGGGTGCGGGAGACGGCCGGCTGGGTCAGATGCAGGCGCTCGGCGGCGCGGGTGATGCTCAGGGTTTCCGCGATGGCGAGAAAGCAGCGGAAATGACGCAGCTCGATGGTCATGCGTGCGGAGCATAACAACAGGAAAAGAGGCATTTCACGGACCGGAAGGGTGGGCCGTAGCGTGGTGGCGTGAATGCTTCGCCCGAGAGCCCCGAGGGCCGTGTGCCCGCCACCGATGCCCCCACCGCGCCTGCCGCCGGTGAGGGCATTCCCTACCCCGTGCCGCCCTCGCCCGAGGTGCTGACGGCGGAGGCGCAGGCCGGGACCGCCGGGGCGGCGGGCGCAGGCGGGCGCATCGGGTCGGTGGCGCTGGTCATCGGTGGGATCGTCTCGCTGCAGTTCGGCTCGTCGGTGGCGGTGCTGCTCTTCCCGCGGGCCGGTGCGCTGGGGGTGGTCACGCTGCGGCTGGTGGTCGCCGCGCTGGTGCTGCTGGTCTTCTGCCGCCCGAAGGTGCGCGGTTACACCCGGGGCGACTGGGCGACGGTGCTCGCCTTCGGCTTCGCACTGGCCGGCATGAACTCGCTCTTCTACCAGGCGATCGACCGTATTCCGCTGGGCGCCGCGGTCACCCTGGAGTTCCTCGGGCCGCTGATTCTCTCGGTGGCCACCTCGCGGCGGATGCTGAGCCTGGTGTGGGCGGCGCTGGCGCTGGGCGGGGTGGTGCTGCTGGGGCGCGAGGGGTTCGACGGGCTCAACCTCGCCGGAGCCGCGTTCGCGCTGGCGGCCGGCGGGCTGTGGGCCGCTTACATCCTGCTCTCCGCCCGTACGGGGCAGCGCTTCCCGCAGGCGGACGGGCTTGCGTTGGCGATGACCGTCGCGGCGCTGCTCAGCCTGCCGCTCGGTGTCGCCAGTGCGGGGACGGCGCTGCTGGACCCGGTCACCCTGGGGCTGGGCGCCGCGGTCGCCCTGATGTCGTCGGTGCTGCCGTACACCCTGGAGCTGCTGGCCCTGCGCAAGCTCCCGGCCTCCGGATTCGCCGTGATGATGAGCCTGGAGCCGGCCGCCGCGGCCACCGCCGGGTTCCTCGTGCTGCACCAGGCGCTGGGCTGGGCCGAGGTGCTGGCGATCGGGCTGGTCGTGGTCGCGAGTGTGGGGGCGGTACGGAGCGCGGGGGCGGGCTCGCACTGAGCGTGGCCGCCCCCCCGGCCGGCCTCCTCGTCCACCCGCTGTGCCGCAAAGGCACCGGTGCGGCCAAAAATCATGCAGGCGTGCTTGATTGTTTCCGGCGACGCTGCCAGGCTCGGAGCGCATTCGCACCACACCGCACCCGCACGGCCGCAGCAGCGGCCGTCGCTGCCTGCCAACCTGCCCCGCTGTCACGGCAGTTGGGACGACGAGGGGAGTGTCGCGTGTCCGATCCCGGCGCCGTACTGGCCGATCTCAGGGCGGAGAGCGAGGAGTTGGACGCGCTGGTCGCCGGGCTGCCGGCCGAGCGCTGGGCGGCCCCGACGCCCGCCGAGGGGTGGACCATCACCCACCAGATCGCCCATCTGGCCTGGACCGACCGGCAGGCGCTGCTCTCGGCCACCGACCCGGAGGGCTTCGCGCGCGCCGCGCAGGAGGCGCTCGCCTCGCCGCTGACCTTCGTCGACGAGGCCGCCGAGGCCGGGGCCCGGACGCCGCCGGCCCAGCTGCTCGACGAGTGGCGGGACGGCCGCGGGCAGTTGCTGAGGGCGCTCGCCGAGCGGCCGACGGGCGAGAGGCTGCCGTGGTACGGGCCGCCGATGAGCGTGGCGTCGATGGCCACCGCGCGGCTGATGGAGACCTGGGCGCACGGCCAGGACGTGGCCGACGCGCTGGGTGTCACCCGGGCCCCCACCGCGCGGCTCCGGCATATCGCCCGGATCGGGGTGCGGACCCGGGATTTCGCCTACGTGACGCATCAACTCACCCCGCCCGCCGAGGAGTTCCGGATCGAGCTGCGGGCGCCGGACGGCAGTGTGTGGGAGTACGGGCCGGCGGAGGCGGCGCAGCGGGTGACCGGGGAGGCGCTGGAGTTCTGTCTGCTGGTGACCCAGCGGGCGCACCGCCGCGATCTGCCGTCCCTGCGGGCCGAAGGAGCCGACGCGGAACGGTGGCTGGGGATCGCGCAGGCCTTCGCGGGACCGCCGGGCAAGGGGCGCGCGCCGTCGGGGAAAGGAACGGGGAAGGGAACCACGGCGTGAGCGGCGCCCCCGTGGACGGGAGCCATGGCGCGAGCGGCGCCCCCGCGGACCGGAACCACGGCGTGAACGGTGCCCCCGCGCACGGCAGCGGACCCGTGCGCCCCATAGGCGCGGACCCCGCCCTGCTCCGGATCGGCAACGCCTCCGGCTTCTACGGCGACCGCTTCGACGCCCTCCGGGAGATGCTCACCGGCGGCCCCCTGGACGTGCTGACCGGTGACTATCTCGCCGAGCTGACCATGCTGATCCTCGGCCGGGACCGGCTGAAGGACCCCACGCGCGGCTACGCCAAGTCCTTTCTGCGGCAGCTGGAGGACGGGCTCGGGCTGGCCGTCGAGCGCGGGGTGCGGATCGTCACCAACGCGGGCGGGCTGAACCCGGCCGGACTGGCCGACGCCGTACGGGAGGTGGCGGAGAAGGCCGGGGTGTCCGTCCGGGTGGCGCACGTGGAGGGTGACGACCTGCTGGGCCGCGGGGGGTGGGGCGAGGGGGTGCTGACCGCCAATGCCTACCTGGGCGGCGGCGGGATCGCCGCGTGTCTGCGGGCCGGTGCCGATGTGGTGGTGACCGGGCGGGTCACCGACGCCGCGCTGGTCAGCGGCGCGGCGCAGGCGCACTTCGGCTGGCGGCCGCAGGACCTGGACCAGCTGGCCGGGGCGGTGGCCGCCGGGCACGTGCTGGAGTGCGGCACCCAGGCCACCGGCGGCAATTACTCCTTCTTCGGGGCCCATGACCTGCGTCGGCCCGGCTTCCCGCTCGCCGAGATCGCCGCCGACGGCAGCTCGGTGATCACCAAGCACCCCGGCACCGGCGGCGCGGTCACCCTCGGCACGGTCACCGCCCAACTGCTGTACGAGACCTCCGGCGCCCGTTACGCCGGACCGGACGTGACGGCGCGGCTGGACACCGTACGGCTGACCGAGGAGGCGCCGGACCGGGTCCGGATCGCCCCGGTGCGCGGCGAGGCGCCGCCGCCGACCCTGAAGGCCGGGCTGACCCGCCTCGGCGGCTGGCGCAACGAGGTCACCTTCGTGCTGACCGGGCTGGACGTCCCGGCCAAGGCCGCGCTGGTCCGGCGGCAGATGGAGGCCGCGCTCGACGCCGCGGAACACCGTCCGGCCGAGGTGCGCTGGACGCTGGCCCGCACCGACCGGGACGACGCGGACGTCCAGGAGGAGGCGAGCGCACTGCTGCGGCTGGTGGTGCGGGACGCCGACCAGGACGCGGTGGGGCGGGTGGTCAGCGGCGCCGCCGTCGAGCTGGCGCTGGCCAGTTACCCCGGCTTCCACGTCACCGCGCCGCCCGGCAAGGGCACCCCGTACGGGGTCTTCGAGGCGGTGGCGGTGGACGCGGCGGAGGTGCCGCATCGCGCCGTACTGCCGGACGGAACCCGCGTCAGCAGTCAACCAGCGCCCGATACACGGGAGTTGGTGCGCCTGCCGGATCCGGACCTGCCCGAGCCGCTGCCCGCCGCGGGCACCCGGCGGGCGCCGCTCGGCCTGGTCGCCGGTGCCCGTAGTGGGGACAAGGGCGGCTCGGCGAACGTCGGGGTGTGGGCCCGCACCGAGCAGGGCTGGCGCTGGCTGGCCCACGAGCTGACCGTCGAACGGTTCCGGCAGCTGCTGCCGGAGACCGCCGGCCTGCCGGTCGACCGGCACGTACTGCCGAATCTGCGCGCGCTCAACTTCGTCGTCGACGGGCTGCTCGGCGAGGGCGTCGCCGCCCAGGCCCGGTTCGACCCGCAGGCCAAGGCCGTGGGGGAGTGGCTGCGCGCGCGGCACATGGACATACCGGAGGTGTTGTTGTGACCGTGCTCGCGACCGGGCTCGATACGGCGGGCGCCGAATACGCCGAGCGTCGTACGGCGATGCTCGCCAAGCTCGCGGAGGTCGAGGCCGCACACGCCGAGGCGACCGCGGGCGGCGGGGAGAAGTACGTCGCCCGGCACCGGGGACGCGGCAAGCTGCTCGCCCGGGAGCGGATCGAGCTGCTGCTCGACCCCGACACCCCGTTCCTGGAGCTGTCACCGCTCGCGGCCTGGGGCAGCGACTACCCCGTCGGCGCCTCGGTGGTCACCGGCATCGGCACCGTCGAGGGCGTGGAGTGCCTCATCACCGCCAACGACCCGACGGTGCGCGGCGGCGCCAGCAACCCCTGGTCGCTGAAGAAGGCGCTGCGGGCCGACGAGATCGCCTTCGCCAACCGGCTGCCGCTGATCTCGCTCGTCGAGTCCGGCGGCGCCGATCTGCCCAGCCAGAAGGAGATCTTCATCCCGGGCGGCGCGCTGTTCCGGGACCTCACCCGGCTGTCGGCGGCCGGCATCCCGACCATCGCCGTGGTGTTCGGCAACTCGACCGCGGGCGGTGCCTACGTCCCCGGCATGTCCGACCACGTCATCATGGTCAAGGAACGCGCCAAGGTGTTCCTGGGCGGACCGCCGCTGGTGAAGATGGCGACCGGCGAGGAGAGCGACGACGAGTCGCTGGGCGGCGCCGAGATGCACGCCCGCACCTCCGGCCTCGCGGACTACTTCGCGCTGGACGAGCCGGACGCGCTGCGCCAGGCCCGGCGGGTCGTCGCCCGCCTCAACTGGCGCAAGGCGCACCCGGATCCGGGCCCCGCGGCACCGCCGAAGTACGACGAGGACGAGCTGCTCGGCATCGTCCCCGGCGACCTCAAGGCGCCGTTCGACCCCCGTGAGGTCATCGCCCGGATCGTGGACGGCTCGGACTTCGACGAGTTCAAGCCGCTCTACGGGCCGAGTCTGACCACCGGCTGGGCGCGGCTGCACGGCTATCCGGTCGGCATCCTCGCCAACGCCCAGGGCGTGCTCTTCAGCGCGGAGTCCCAGAAGGCCGCACAGTTCATCCAGCTGGCCAACCAGCGTGACATCCCGCTGCTCTTCCTCCACAACACCACCGGCTACATGGTCGGCAAGGAGTACGAGCAGGGCGGCATCATCAAACACGGCGCGATGATGATCAACGCGGTGTCGAACTCGAAGGTCCCGCACCTGTCCGTCCTCATGGGCGCCTCCTACGGCGCCGGCCACTACGGCATGTGCGGCCGCGCCTACGACCCCCGCTTCCTGTTCGCCTGGCCGAGCGCCAAGTCCGCCGTCATGGGGCCGCAGCAGCTGGCCGGCGTGCTCTCCCTCGTCGCCCGCGCCTCGGCCGCGGCCAAGGGGCAGCCGTACGACGAGGAGGCGGACGCCGGGCTGCGCGCCATGGTCGAGCAGCAGATCGAGTCGGAGTCGCTGCCGATGTTCCTGTCCGGGCGGCTCTACGACGACGGCGTCATCGACCCGCGCGACACCCGAACCGTTCTCGGCCTGTGCCTGTCCGCCCTGCACACCGCCCCGGTCGAGGGTGCGCGGGGCGGCTTCGGCGTCTTCCGGATGTGAGGCAGAAGTGATCCGTTCCGTCCTCGTCGCCAATCGCGGCGAAATAGCCCGGCGGGTCTTCCGTACCTGCCGCGAGCTGGGCATCTCCACCGTCGCCGTGTACTCGGACGCGGATGTGGGCGCACGTTTCGTCCAGGAGGCCGACACCGCCGTACGGCTCCCGGGCGAGGCCCCGGCCGACACCTATCTGCGCGGCGATCTGATCGTGGCCGCCGCACGGGCCGCCGGCGCGGACGCCGTCCACCCCGGCTACGGCTTCCTCTCCGAGAACGCCGGATTCGCCGCGGCGGTGGCCGACGCGGGCCTGACCTGGATCGGGCCGCCGCCCGCCGCCATCGAGTCCATGGCCTCCAAGACGCGGGCCAAGGAGCTGATGGCGGCGGCCGGGGTGCCGCTGCTGGCGCCCGTCGACCCCGGCTCGGCCACCGACGCCCAGCTGCCGCTGCTGGTGAAGGCGGCGGCCGGGGGCGGCGGCCGCGGCATGCGCGTGGTCACCGAACTGGCCGACCTCGACGAGGAGTTGACGGCCGCCAAGGCTGAGGCGGCGGCCGCCTTCGGCGACGGGGAGGTGTTCGTCGAGCCGTACGTCGTCGGCGGGCGCCATGTCGAGGTGCAGATCCTCGCCGACGCGCACGGCACGGTCTGGACGCTCGGCACCCGCGACTGCTCCCTCCAGCGCCGCCACCAGAAGGTCATCGAGGAGGCCCCGGCCCCCGCACTGCCGCACGAGCTGCGGGACACCCTGCACCGGGCCGCGGACCGGGCCGCCCGCGCCATCGACTACCGGGGCGCGGGCACCGTGGAGTTCCTGGTCTCCGCGGACGGCCGGGCGTACTTCCTGGAGATGAACACCCGCCTCCAGGTCGAACACCCGGTCACCGAGGCGGTCCACGGCCTCGACCTGGTCGCCCTGCAGCTGCGGGTCGCCGAGGGCCGCCCCCTGGACGGCGATCCGCCGCCGCCGCACGGGCACGCCGTGGAGGCCCGGCTGTACGCCGAGGACCCCGCCGCCGGCTGGCAGCCGCAGACCGGCACCCTGCACCGGCTGGCACTGCCCGAGGGCGTCCGGCTGGACTCCGGGGTGGGCGACGGCGACACCATCGGCGTCCACTACGACCCGATGCTCGCCAAGGTCATCGCCTGGGCGCCGAGCCGGGACGAGGCGGTACGCAAGCTCGCGGGCGCCCTGGAACGGGCCGAGATCCACGGCCCCGCCACCAACCGCGACCTGCTCGTACGGTCCCTGCGCCACCCGGAGTTCACCGACCCCGGCGCGCTGGACACCGGCTTCTACGACCGCAACCTCGCCGCGCTGACCGGGACCGGCGCGGACGGCGGGGGCGTCTTCGCGCTCGCCGCCGCCCTCGCCGACGCGGCCGGCCGCTCCCGCTTCGGGGGCTTTCGCAACGTCCCCTCGGGGCCGCAGGTCAAGACCTACGCCTGCGGGGACATCGCATACCCGATCCGCTACCGGCTCGGCCGGGACGGGCTGTCGGCCGAGGAGTTCCCCGGCGTACGGCTGCTGACCCTCGGCGCCCACGAGGTGGTGCTCGACGTCGACGGCGTACGGCGGCGGTTCGCGGTCGCCCGCTACGGGGACCGGGTCCATGTCGACGCGCCCCCGCTGGCCGGCGCGGCCGCCGCACCGTGCTCCTGGTCGTTCACCGCACTGCCCCGCTTCGCCGACCCCGCCGCCCGCACCGAGCCCGGCTCGCTGCTGGCGCCGATGCCCGGCACGGTCGTCCGGATCGCGCCCGGCCTTGCCGAGGGCGACCGGGTCGCGGCCGGCCAGCCGCTGCTGTGGCTGGAGGCCATGAAGATGGAACACAAGATCACCGCCCCCGCCGCCGGCACCCTCACCTCGCTGCCCGTCCACACCGGACGACAGGTCGAAGTCGGGGCCCTGCTGGCCGTCGTGGACACCACGGCCGCGCAGGAAACGGTCTGACCCCGCCCTCTGCCCCCACCTCGTACGCGCACCACCTCACCCACCGCACACATGGAGCCGCCATGAGCAACCCTGTGATCGAGACCGAGGAACACCGCGCCCTCCGCAGCTCCGTCGCCGCCCTCGGCAAACGCTACGGCCGGGAGTACATCGCGCGGACCGTGGCCGAGGGCGGGCACGCCGACGCGCTCTGGGCGGAGGCCGGCAAGCTCGGCTACCTCGGCGTCAACCTCCCCGAGGAGTACGGCGGCGGAGGCGGCGGCATCGCCGAACTCTCCCTCGTCCTGGAGGAGTTGGGGGCGGCCGGGTGCCCGCTGCTGATGCTGGTGGTCTCGCCCGCGATCTGCGGCACGGTCATCGCCCGGTTCGGCACCGAGGAACAGAAGCGGACCTGGCTCCCGGGCCTCGCCGACGGCACCCGCACCATGGCCTTCGGCATCACCGAGCCGGACGCCGGGTCCAACTCCCACCGCATCACGACCACGGCCCGCCGGGAAGGGGGAGGGTGGGTCCTCAACGGCCGGAAGGTCTTCATCTCGGGCGTCGACATCGCCGACGCGACCCTGATCGTCGGCCGCACCGAGGACGCCAGGACCGGGCGGCTCAAGCCCTGCCTGTTCATCGTCCCGCGCGACGCCCCCGGCTTCGGCCGCAGCCCGATCGACATGGAACTGGCCGCCGCGGAGAAGCAGTTCGAGCTGACCCTGGACGAGGTGCGGCTGCCCGCCGACGCGCTGGTCGGCGACGAGGACGCCGGGCTGCTGCAACTGTTCGCCGGGCTCAACCCGGAGCGCATCATGACCGCCGCGTTCGCCCTGGGGATGGGCCGCTACGCGCTGGACCGGGCCCTCGACTACGCCCGCACCCGGCAGGTGTGGAAGGAGCCCATCGGCGCCCACCAGGCCATCGCCCACCCCCTCGCCCAGGCCCACATCGAGCTGGAACTCGCCCGGCTGATGACGCAGAAGGCCGCCCACCTCTACGACGCCGGTGACGACATGGGCGCCGGCGAGGCCGCCAACATGGCCAAGTACGCGGCGGCCGAGGCCGCGGTGCACGCCGTCGACCAGGCCGTGCACACCCTCGGCGGCAACGGCCTCACCCGGGAGTACGGCCTCGCCTCGATGATCACGGCGGCCCGGGTGGCGCGGGTCGCCCCGGTCAGCCGCGAGATGATCCTCAACTTTGTCTCACACCAGTCGCTCGGGCTGCCCAAGTCGTACTGAGGGAGGGATGCTGCGCGAGCCGGCCGGGCCCGCCCCGGCCGGCCAGGGGGCTCCGTCCCCGCCCGCCGTCCGCCCACCGCCGAAGGGAAGTCCCAGGCATGGTGTCCCAGGTACCCCAGGTGTCCCACGTATCCCACGTGTTCCGCAGCGAGTACGCCGACATCGCGCCCGTGGAGCTGCCGATCCACGAGGCGGTCCTCGGGCGGGCGGCGGAGTACGGCGACCGGCCCGCCCTCGTCGACGGCCTCGACGGCAGCACCCTCAGCTACGCCCGGCTCGACCACCTCAGCCGCCGGACCGCCGCCGCGCTCGCCGCCTCCGGACTCCGCAAGGGCGAGGTGCTGGCCCTGCACAGCCCCAACAGCGTGCTCTTCCCGGCCGTGTTCTACGCCGCCACCCGCTGCGGGGCGGCGGTCACCCCCGTCCATCCGCTGGCGACCGAGGACGAGTTCGCCAAGCAGCTGGGGGACTCCGGGGCCCGCTGGATCGTCACCACCTCGGCGCTGCTGGACACCGCCCGCGGCGCGGCCCGGCGGGCCGGCGGCATCGCCGAGATCCTCGTCTGCGACCGGGCCCCGGGCCACCGCGGCGTCCTGGACCTGGCCGCCTGCACCGGCCCGGAACCCTCCGTCGCCCTCGACCCGGCCGCCGACCTCGCCGTCCTGCCCTACTCCTCCGGCACCACCGGCGCCCCCAAGGGCGTGATGCTCACCCACCGCAGCATCGCCACCAACCTCGCCCAGCTCACCCCGCTCATCTGCAGCGGCCCCGACGACCGGGTGCTGGCCGTGCTGCCGTTCTTCCACATCTACGGGCTGACCGCGCTGATGAACGCCCCGCTGCGGCAGGGCGCCACCGTCGTCGTGCTGCCCCGCTTCGACCTGCGCCAGTTCCTCGCCGCGATCGAGCAACACCGCATCACGGCCGTCTACGTGGCGCCCCCCATCGTGCTGGCCCTGGCCAAACACCCCCTGGTCGCCGACTACGACCTGTCCTCCTTGCGCTACCTCGTCAGCGCCGCGGCGCCGCTGGACGCCGAACTGGCCGCGGCCTGCTCCCGGCGCCTCGGCCTGCCCCCGGTCCGCCAGGCCTACGGGATGACCGAGTTGTCCCCGGGTACGCACGCCGTGCCCCTCGACGCACCGAACCCGCCCCCGGGCGCCGTCGGCAAGCTGATCCCCAACACGGAGATGCGTCTGGTGTCCCTGGCGACCGGCGCGGACCTGCCGCCGGGGGAGAGCGGCGAGATCCTCATCCGCGGCCCGCAGGTCATGCGGGGCTATCTGGGGCGCCCCGCCGATACCGCCGCGATGATCGACCCCGAGGGCTGGCTGCACACCGGCGACATCGGGCGGGCGGACGCCGATGGCTGGCTCCATGTCGTCGACCGCGTCAAGGAGTTGATCAAGTACAAGGGCTATCAGGTCGCCCCTGCCGACCTCGAAGCGCTGCTGCTCGGGCACGAGGCGATCGCCGACGCCGCGGTCATCGGCGTCACGGACCCGGACGGCAACGAGGTGCCCAAGGCGTTCGTGGTCCGCCAGCGGGGGGCCCAGCTCAGCGAGGACGAGGTCATCGCGTACGTTGCCGGGCAGGTGGCCCCGTACAAAAAAGTGCGCCGCGTGGAGTTCCTGGACACCGTGCCGCGCGCCGCCACCGGAAAGATCCTGCGGCGCGAACTGCGCGCCAGGGAAAGGAGTTCGACGCCCCGATGACCGACGCCTCCGCGACACCCCTGGTGCTGCGCTCCCACGAGCGCGGCATCACCACGCTCACGCTGGACTCCCCGCACAACCGCAACGCCCTCTCCACCCGCCTGGTGGGCGAACTCCACCAGGCACTCGCGGACGCCGCGGCCGACCAGGAGACCCGTGCCGTCGTCCTCACCCACACCGGCGGCACGTTCTGCGCCGGCGCGGACCTCTCCGAGGCCACCTCGGGCACCGCGAAGGACGGCCCGCTGGGCCTGGCCCGGCTGCTGCGCGCGATCGTGGCCCTGCCCAAGCCGGTCGTCGCCCGGGTCACCGGACACGTCCGGGCCGGCGGCCTGGGCCTGCTCGGCGCCTGCGACATCTCCGCGGCCGGACCCGACGCCACCTTCGCCTTCACCGAGGCCCGCCTGGGCCTCGCCCCCGCCGTCATCTCCCTCCCGCTGCTGCCGCGCCTGGACCCCCGGGCAGCCGGCCGCTACTACCTCACCGGCGAGAAGTTCGACGCGGCCGAGGCGGCCCGGATCGGCCTGGTCACCCTCGCCGCCGCCGACGTCGACACCGGCCTCGCGCCCGTACTGGACGGCCTGCGCAAGGGGTCCCCCCAGGGCCTGGCCGAGTCGAAGAAGCTGGTCACCGCCCAGGTGCTGGGCACCTTCGACCGCGACACCGAGGCGCTCGCCGAACAGTCCGTGCGGCTCTTCGGCTCCGCCGAGGCCCGCGAGGGCATGACCGCCTTCCTGGAGCGACGGGCCCCGGCATGGGCGCGCTGACCCCCGCCCGCGGCCCCAAGCAGCCCCAGCAGGAACGCAGTCGCGCCACCCGCCTCAAACTGCTGGAGGCCGCCATCGCCTGCCTCGCCGAGCGCGGCTGGAGCGGCAGCACGGTCTCGGTGGTCGCCGAGCGCGCGGGCGTCTCCCGGGGCGCCGCCCAGCACCACTTCCGCACCCGCGAGGACCTCTTCACCGCGGCCGTCGAACACGTCGCGGAGAAGCGCCGCGGCGCCGTCAAGGCCGTCGCCCACAACCTCCCGCCGGCCGGCTCCATCGCCCGCACCTGGGTCATCGTCGAGGAACTCGTCGGCCTCTACACGGGGCCGCTGTTCCGCGCCGCGTTGCACCTGTGGGTGGCCGCCTCCGACGAGGAGCAGCTGCGCGACCGGGTCACCGCCCTGGAAGCCCGGGTGGGACGGGAGGCACACCGCACGGCGGTGGCCCTGCTGGACGCCGACGAAGCGGTGCCCGGTGTACGGGAGACCGTCCAGGGCCTGCTCGACATGGCCCGCGGCCTCGGTCTCGCCAACCTCCTGACCGACGACTCGGCCCGCCGCGACCGGGTCGTCGAGCAGTGGGCGAAGATCATCGACAGCGTCCTGAACCCGGCGGACCGCCGGTGAACATCCCACGTTGTCGGCTTTCCCGCCGCGGTGGCGTCCCGCCGTTGCGCCTGGCGGCGGGCGTGGGTGGTCGGGTGCGGTGCCGCTCCTCCGGACTCCGTCCTGCGGCGCGGCCCCTCCCGTGAGTGGGTGGGAAGAGGCCGGTGGGGGCGGGCCCCGGCCGTCGTCTGCGTGCAGTCGAGGGACGAGGCCCGCCCCCACCGGTCTTCATCCACACCCAACGGGAGGGAGCGGACCGCAGGACGGAGTCCGGAGGGCCGGTCCCGCAGCCGAACAGCCAGCGCAGCGGCAACAAGCCCGCCGCAGGCGCAACGGCGAACAACACCCACGGCGGGCCAGCCGACAACGTGCGGCGCGCCGCAAAGCGCAACGGCGAGAAACCACCACGGCGGGAAAGCCAAAAACGTGCGGCGCGCCGCAAAGCGCAACGGCGAGAAACCACCACGGCGGAAAAGACAAAAACGTGGGAAGGCCCGGCGGCCGAAGGCCGCCTCAGCGGGGGGCGATGTCCTCGAACCCGTCGATCTCCCGCGGCCCGCGCGCCCCGGGCCCCACATACCGGGCCGACGGCCGGACCAGTCGGCCCGTCCGCTTCTGCTCCAGGATGTGCGCGCTCCACCCCGCCGTCCGGGCGCAGGTGAACATCGAGGTGAACATGTGCGCCGGGACCTCGGCGAAGTCCAGGACGATGGCTGCCCAGAACTCGACGTTGGTGGCCAGCACCCGGTCGGGGCGGCGGTTGTGCAGCTCCTCCAGCGCGGCCTTCTCCAGCGCCTCGGCGACCTCGAAGCGCGGGGCGGCCAGCTCCTTCGCGGTGCGCCGCAGCACCCGCGCCCGCGGGTCCTCGGCGCGGTAGACGCGGTGGCCGAAGCCCATCAGCCGCTCGCCCTGGTCCAGCGCCTTGCGGACGTACGCGCCGGCGTCGCCGGTCCGCTCGATCTCCTCGATCATGCCGAGGACGCGGGAGGGCGCACCGCCGTGCAGCGGGCCGGACATCGCGCCGACCGCCCCGGAGAGCGCCGCCGCCACGTCCGCGCCGGTGGAGGCGATGACCCGGGCGGTGAAGGTGGAGGCGTTCATGCCGTGCTCGGCGGCCGAGGTCCAGTAGGCGTCGACGGCCTTGACGTGCTTGGGGTCCGGCTCGCCGCGCCAGCGCTTCATGAAGCGCTCCACGACGGTCTCCGCCTTGTCGATCTCCTTCTGCGGCACCATCGGCAGGCCCTGCCCGCGCGCCGACTGGGCGACGTACGACAGCGCCATCACCGCGGCGCGGGCGAGGTTGTCACGAGCCGTCGCCTCGTCGATGTCCAGCAGCGGTTTGAGGCCCCACACGGGCGCGAGCATGGCGAGCGCGGACTGTACATCGACCCGGATGTCCCCGGAGTGCACCGGGATCGGGAAGGGCTCGGCGGGCGGGAGACCGGGGTTGAACGCCCCGTCGACCAGCAGCCCCCAGACGTTCCCGAAGGACACCTGACCGACGAGCTCTTCGATGTCGACCCCGCGATAGCGGAGGGCACCGCCTTCCTTGTCCGGTTCGGCGATCTCCGTCTCGAACGCGACGATTCCCTCGAGTCCGGGTACGAAGTCGGGCATCAGGCGGCTCCTCAAGCTGGGCCGGCAGGCGCTCCTGAGCGGCTGCCGTGCGGTCGTGGTGTGCGGCGCCGGTGCGGTTACGCGGCTGCTGGCAGCTCGCGGTCCGAACCGGTCACCCCCCGGTGATGCCCTGTCAGGGCACGGGTCACGCGAGGGTCCTGCCCGCGGTGGTCGGCCACGGGCCGGCGGTGCGGTGCGGCGGTGTGGTGCGTCGATACAGCCGGACGGACACGATAGCTCTCCCTGTCCGGAGCCCACAGTGGGCCGGGCCATGATTTTGGCGGGTCCCTCACCTGCGGGGAAGCGTGAGATCCGGCACAGTGGTCGATTCGCCGGCGGGAGGGTTACGGCTGGTCGGCCAGGGGCAGACTTCCGCCCCTCCCGGCTGACCGGGCCGAGCGTGATGTTGCAAGATGAGGCCGTGCACCCAGCCGACGCGCCTCACGCCGAGAACCCCGACCCTTCCTCCATGCGTGCGCACTACCGCGCCGAGGGACTCGCCGAGTCCGATCTCGCCGCCGGCCCTTACGACCAGTTCGCCCGCTGGTTCAAGGATGCGACCGTGGCCGGGCTGCACGAGCCGAACGCGATGGTCGTCTCGACCGCGGACGCCGCCGGCCGGCCGAGCTCGCGGACCGTGCTCCTCAAGGGGTTCGACGACCGCGGCTTTGTGTTCTTCACCAATTACAACAGCCGCAAGGGGCGTGAACTCGCCGAAAATCCGGCCATTTCGCTGCTGTTCCCCTGGCACCCGCTCGCCCGCCAGGTCGTGGTGTCCGGCACCGCACAACGCATCGGCCGGGACGAGACGGCCGCCTACTTCCGCACCCGCCCGCACGGCTCCCAGCTGGGCGCCTGGGCCAGCGACCAGTCCGCCCCGATCGCCTCGCGCGCGGAACTGGAGGACGCCTACGAGGAGTTGGCGGCCCGCTACCCGGAGGGCGAGCAGGTGCCGGCGCCGCCGCACTGGGGCGGCTACCGGATCGCCGCCGAGACGGTCGAATTCTGGCAGGGCCGGCTCAACCGGCTGCACGACCGGCTGCGGTACGTCCGCGAGGCCGGGGGCTGGCGAGTGGAGCGGCTGGCGCCCTGAAACGGGTGCCCGGGGCGGCGGGCGGCTGCGCACAAGCCTCGGGCCGACCGGCTCTCCGGCGCTGCCGGTTCTCGGGCCGTACCGGCCCTCCCGGTCTCCCGGTCTTCCGGCCGTACCGGCTCTCCGCGGCCGTGGCCGCACACGCAGACGACCCGCGGGCTGCCTCCTCCGCGCTCGATGGCGCGAAGGGCCGGTCGGACGAACCGGCAGCCCGCGGGTCGGGTGACTGCTTGGGATTGGCCGGCTGCGCATCTGCAGTATGCGCTGGTCCGGCGCTGCACTTCGGTGAAGCGACGGGCCGCTAGCCCGCAGCCACCTCACGCGTCCGGTGCGAAATCATTGGCCGAACCACCTCCCTTCTCGTGTGCTCCACACATTAGGAAGCCGGTCCGCCCGACACAACCACATTTTCCGGAAGCAACGATTTCCCTGAATCGCGGGTGCGCTGTGTCACGTTCCAGTTGAATGTTCCCAGGTGGAGCATGTGTGGCCGCGTTCATGAGGGGTGCCAGTGACTGCTTCGTCAGCTTCTTCCGACCTTTCCGGGGCCTCCGGCCCGACCGGCCCTCCCGGTGTCTCCGGTCCGGTGGCCCCGACGCGCCGCGCCACCGAGCAGACCGACGACTCCGGTGTCTCCCGTGACTCCGGTCTGCTCGCCGCGCTCCTGGACGGCATGGACGCCGCCCTCGCCGCCTTCGCCGCGGACGGCACGGTCACCCACTGGAACCACGAAGCGGAACGCATCCTGGGCTGGACCACCGCCGAGGCCGTCGGCCGTACGGGGCTGACCGGCTGGGCGGTCCGTAAGGAGGACGCCGACGGGATCGAGGCCGCCCTCGCCGCCGCGATGCGCTCCCCGGGCCGTCAGGTGCAGGAATTCGCCCTGCTGACCAAGGACGGCCGCCGCGTGCTCGTCCGCACCCAGTCCTCCGCGGTCCGCGGCCCCGGAGGCCGGGTCGTCGGCGTGTACTGCGCCTTCAGCGAGGTGCACACCCAACTGGACCTGGAGCGGTCCGTCGCGCTGGCCGAGGCGCTGTTCGAGGACGCGTCGTGGGGCGTGGTGCTGATCGACGCCGATCTGCGGCCCGCCGTCGTCAACGCCCACGCCGGCCGCATCCTGGGCGTGGGGCGCACCGCCCTGCTGGGGCGCCCCCTGGGCGAGCTGCTGGCGCAGGGCGTCGAGGAGCTGGAGTCCGCGCTGCAGCACGTCCTCGCCGAGGGCGCCCCGCCGGCCACCGCCGAACTGTGGGTGACGCTGCGCTCCGAGGGGGCCGGATCCCCGCGCCGGTGCTGGCGCAGCGGCTTCGTCCGGCTGGCCTCCCCGCTGGCCGAGGAGCCGGTGCCGCTGGGCGTGGCCTGGCTCTTCCAGGACGTCACGGACACCAAGCGCGCCGAGCAGGAGAGTTCTCTGCTGCGGTTCCGCGCTCGTCAGCTCCACCGGGCGGGACGGGCGGCCGCGGAGTGCCCGGACCCGGCCGAGGCCGCCGCCGTCCACCTCGACTTCGCCCTGGCGGGCTTCGCCGACCACGGCCTGGTCGACCTCGCCACGACGCCCCTGCCCGCGCCGTACGGGGCGGTCGCCGAGGACGACGCGTACGACGCCTGCGACGGGCTGGGCGCGGCGGGCGGCACCGGCCTGCCACCGGGCGGCGCACCCGGCGCGGCCGCCGGGTACGGTGCGCGCCACGGCAGGCCCCGGCTGGTACGGACGCTGGCCTCCCCGGCCGGTGCGCCCGGCCCCGCCGAGCGGCTTCCGGCGACCGGCGTCCCGGTGCCGTACGCGCCGCGCCATCCGGTGTTCCAGGCGTACGAGCGGCGCGGCTCGGTGCGTACCGGCGCCGGACCCGCCTCACCCGAGGGCTGGGCGGCCGCCCGTCATTGGCCGGACGGCACCGTGCACGGCCTGTGTGTGGCGCTGCGCAGCCGCGGCCGCACCCTCGGCGTCGCGACCTTTCTGCGGACCCCCGCGCGCCGCCCCTTCGACCGCGCGGACGCGGACTACGCGGAGGAGGTGGCGGCGCGGATCGCCGCGGCCCTCGACCTCGCGGGCGCCGCGGCGCTCGGCGGCGCGCCGTCCGCTCACTGCCGGTAGAAGATCCGGTCCGCGTAGGCCCCCATCACCCGGGCGTTCCAGTCGTGGCCGCCGTCGACGTTCCCGGAGCGCAGCAGCGGCGGGTCGATGCCCCGCTCGGCGAGGGTGCCCGCGGCCGTCGCCACCATGGCCTGCATGATCGCGCTGGTGACGACCGTGGAGGCGGGGGCGAACGGCGCGTCGATGCCGGGCAGCGTCAGCTCCGCGTCGCCGACCGGGATCCGGCTGTCCAGGACGAGGTCGCAGTGGTCCTTGAGGAAGCCGCCGGAGGCGTGCCGGGACGTGGTGGCTTCCGCATACGCCACCGACGTCACGCCGATGACCTTGATCCCCAGGGCGCGGGCGTGCAGCGCCATCTCCACGGGCAGCGCGTTGCGGCCGGACAGCGAGATGATCACCAGCACATCGCCCGCCTCCAGGGGGCTGGTGTCCAGGACCGCCGCGGCCAGCCCGTCGACCCGCTCCAGCGCGCTGCCGAGCGTCGCCGGCCGTACGTCCACGCCCACCACACCCGGGACGGACAGCAGATTCATGACCGCCAGGCCGCCCGCGCGGTAGACCGTGTCCTGCGCGGGGAGCGAGGAGTGGCCGGCGCCGAAGGAGAAGATCCGGCCGCCCGCCGCGACGGCGTCCGCGAGCAGCGTCCCGGCCGCGGTGATCCGGTCGCCCTCCGCGTCGCGGACCTGTCGCAGCAGGTCGATCGCGGCGTCGAAGTAGTTCCCGGCCAGCCGGTCGCTCCGGTCGCTCTCAGCCATTGCCGCGGGCCCCTCTCGTCGGATCTCGTCGGAATCTCGGCGTCTGTGATCAGTGGCGCGGATCACGTTGCGGTCTGGACCAGTGCCCTGTCAACACGGCGACGAGGGCCCGCGGGCGCGCACGAGGCGGCACCGATGTCAGCGGGATGCGTCAGAATTGGGAGCAGGGCCACCGCACCACACATCAAGGGGCACGCATGTCAGGACTGATCGACACCACGGAGATGTATCTCCGCACCGTCCTTGAGCTGGAAGAGGAAGGTGTGGTCCCCATGCGCGCACGCATCGCGGAGCGCCTCGAACAGAGCGGCCCGACGGTGAGCCAGACCGTGGCGCGCATGGAGCGGGACGGGCTGCTGACGGTCGCGGGCGACCGTCATCTGGAGCTCACGGAAGAGGGCCGGCAGCTGGCGACCCGGGTGATGCGCAAGCACCGCCTCGCCGAGTGCCTGCTCGTCGACGTCATCGGCCTCGAATGGGAGCAGGTGCACGCCGAGGCCTGCCGCTGGGAGCACGTCATGAGCGAGGCGGTCGAGCGCCGCGTCCTGGAGCTCCTGCGGCACCCGACGGAGTCCCCGTACGGCAACCCCATCCCCGGGCTGGCGGAGCTGGGCGAGAAGTCCGAGGTCGACCCGTTCCTCGACGCCGGCATGGTGAGCCTGATGGACCTGGACGCCGGGGCCGACGGCAAGACGGCCGTGGTGCGCCGGATCGGCGAGCCGATCCAGGCCGACGCCCAGCTGATGTACACCCTGCGCCGGGCCGGTGTGCAGCCGGGCGCGGTGGTGAGCGTGACGGAGTCGCCGGCCGGGGTGCTGGTCGGCAGCAGCGGTGAGGCCGCCGAGCTTGGCTCCGAGATCGCCTCGCATGTCTTTGTCGCCAAGCGTTGAAAGCAGTTTCAGACTCTTTCCTTTTCGCACCGCCGCCCGCTTTTCCCTGACGAGCCCGCTGAGCTGCGCTGACGCGCCGTTCGGCGGGCTCGGCAAGTTCTTGCCTCTTGAACGGACTTGTGCGAATCCGTGCGATACGGCCGGTCTCGTGTCACGCTGACGCATGGCCGTGCAGCGGCTTGTCCTGGCCGGGAGGGGGTCGGATGCATCCACTCGTGGTGGGAACAGTCAGGGCCCCGGCGCTGCGAGCAGCCGGGGCCCTGCCTCCCCATGTCCCCCACCCAAGACCCGGAGCCCCGAGCTCTCAGGGTCTTTCCCCACGGGCCCCCTTCCCGGAAGGGCCCGCCTCCCGGCAGATGTCTCCCCGTGGCGGGCGCGGCCAATCCCCGAGTGAGGTCACTCGAACGAGGGGTATTCCGCGCCAACGCGGTGCGTTCGAATAGGGGTTCGATAGTGTGGAAGTGCTCACGGGACGATTGGGGGTGCCAGGGCACATGGTGCGACGCATCGATGTAGCAGGGGCAGGCGGCGTGCGTCTCGCCGCCTGGGAATTCACCGACCCGCCCAAGACCGGCGGCGGTCTGGAGGAGCCCGAGCAGCGTCCGGGCGTGCTGCTGCTCCATGGCCTGATGGGGCGCGCCTCGCACTGGGCGGGCACCGCCCGCCGGCTGAGCGCACGCCACCGCCCGGTCGCCCTGGACCAGCGGGGCCACGGCCGCAGCGAGAAGCCCGCCGTGGGGCCGTATGACCGTGAGGCCTATGTCGATGACGCCATCGCCGCCGTCGAGCAGCTCGGCCTCGCCCCCGTCGCCCTGGTGGGGCATGCCATGGGTGCCCTGACGGCGTGGCAGTTAGCGTCCCGGCGACCGGATCTGGTCAGCGCGCTGGTGATCTGCGACATGCGGGCGTCGGCGCTGGGGGCGGCCTCGCAGCGCGAATGGACCGAGTGGTTCCGGTCCTGGCCGGTGCCGTTCGCGACCCTCGCCGATGTCCGCAAGTGGTTCGGTGAGGACGATCCGACCCTGGAGCGGCCGCGGCCGGCCCGTGGTGAGTACTTCGCCGAGGTGATGGCCGAGCGCGCCGACGGCTGGCGCCCCGTCTTCTCCCGCCGGCAGATGCTCACCGCCCGGGAGACCTGGGTCCACGACGCCCATTGGGAAGAGCTCGCCCAGGTGTCCTGCCCGGCCCTCGTCGTCCGCGGCCTCGACGCCGAACTGGGCCGCGCCGAGGCCCAGGAGATGGTCCGGGTGCTGCCGCGCGGCGCCTACGCCGAAATCCCCGACGCCGGGCATCTGCTCCCCTGGGAGCAACCCGACGCCTGGTGCGCCGCCATCGAACCGTTTCTCCACGCGGCCACGATGCCGGGCTGAGCGCCCCCGGCGGCGGTCCGCCGGGGGCTCCGGCCGGTTCGCCGGCCGTGGCTCTCAGCCCTTGCTGACCGCTCCCAGGATCTCCGGCAGCCGGGTCGCCACCCGGGGCGCCGCCACCCGCAGGCCCGCCTCGGCGAGCCCCACGCCGTAGACCGCCCCGGCCGGCAGCAGCAGCCACAACAGCTGGTGCAGACCCGCCACATGCAGCCAGACGGTCAGCGCCACCAGCGGGCTGCACAGCACCGCGGCGACCAGGACCCCGCCGAAGAGGCTGAACCACGCGATCGCGCCCTGTCCCGGTGCGACGTTCTTGTTGCCCTCCGAGGGGATCGAGTACGGGAACAGCGCCGACGACATCGCCCCGGTGGCCAGCAGCGCGCCCAGTACGGCCAGCGAGAGGCCGTAGACCTCCACGAAGTCCGACCACGGCCCGATGAGTGCGGCGGCGCCGACGACGACCAGCGTGACGTAGGGGACGGCCACCAGCGCCAGCGTCAACGCGCGGGCTCGCAGCTCCTGATAGGCGTCGCGCGGGGTGGCGATCGTCGAGGCGACCATCCAGAACGCCGAGGTGTCCTGCCCGAACTGGTTGTACATCTGCGCGCCGAGCAGCGCGGAGGCCGAAAACGCGGTGTACATGCTGCCGTTGCCCTGCGCGGAGGTGGCGATCGGGACCAGCAGGCCGACGCCGAGCGCGGTGGCCCAGGCCATCTTCGACTTGGGGTCGCGCCAGGCGTAGCGCAGCGAGCGGCGCATGACGGTGCCGGTACGGCCGTCCGGCAGCAGCCGTGCGAGCCCGCGTTCCCCGGTGC
Source organism: Streptomyces sioyaensis (assembly GCF_004122735.1). Lineage (GTDB taxonomy): Bacteria > Actinomycetota > Actinomycetes > Streptomycetales > Streptomycetaceae > Streptomyces > Streptomyces sioyaensis. Next base: position 42,060 of record NZ_SDIF01000050.1, read on the forward strand.
CGGACCGGCGGGCGCCGTCCTTCTCCAGCGCCTGGAGGGTGGAGGAGTCCGGGGAGGTCATCAGGGCGGTCAGCGTGCGCTGCCACCACCACAGCAGCAGCGCGAGCGCCAGCGCGGTCAGCGCCAGACCGGCCAGCGCCCGCCCGTACGCCCCGTGCCCGGCGTCGTCGACGGCGCCGAGCGCGGAGGCCGGCGGCACCCAGCGCAGCACCTCGCCCAGCGGTTCCAGTACGGACAGGCCGTCCGGCCGCCCCAGCCGCTGGGCGGCGATGTTGACGCCCTGCCCGCCGAGCGCGATGAACAGCCCGCCCAGCACGGCGAGATCGCGGCCGCGGCGGCTGGTCAGCAGCCGGACCGAGGCGGTGGCGATGGCCCGCGCCAGCGCCACGCACACCAGCAGCACCAGGACGGCGGCCACGACACCCACGACCGCGGCGAGGGCGCCGTCGGCGACCGCGATCACCGCGCCGGCCACCAGCATGAGGGTGACCACCGGGCCGATGCCGACGAGCGAGGCCATCAGGAGCGAGACGATCAGCGGCCGCGGCCGCAGCGGCAGCATGACCAGCCGGGTCGGATCGAGCGTCTCGTCGCTCCCGGGGAAGAACAGCGGCATCACCGCCCAGCCCACGGTGAGCATCCCGGTGAGCAGGACGGCCAGCGCACCGGCGTGCGCATTGCCGCGCAGCGCGGTCAGCCCCAGCACGACAGCGCCGGCGAACAGCAGGCCGACGACGATGGAGGCGACGTATGCCAGGGTGCGCCCGGTCGACTGGCGCAGCCCGTTGCGCAGCAGCGACAGCTTCAGCCGGACGAAGACGCCGGTCAGGGACGGTGCGGTGGCGGGGCGGGCGGCCGCGGCGGATGCGGTGCTCATCGGGCGCGGCCTCCGCCCAGCCAGTCGAGGTCCGCGCCCGCGCCGCGGTCCTGTGCACCGACGAGTTCGAGGAAGGCGTCCTGCAGCGAGGGCGCCGCACCGCGTACCTCGGCGAGCGGCCCGTCGGCCCGGATCCGCCCGGCGGCCAGCACCGCGACCCAGTCGCACAGCGACTCGACCAGCTCCATCACATGGCTGGAGAAGATCACGGTGGCGCCGGAGGCGGTGTAGCGCTCCAGGACGCCGCGGATGGTCTGCGCCGACACCGGGTCGACGCCCTCGAAGGGCTCGTCGAGGAAGAGTATTTCGGGGTTGTGCAGCAGAGCGGCCGCCAGCCCGATCTTCTTGCGCATACCGGTGGAGTAGTCCACCACCAGCTTGTGCTGGGCGCCGGACAGGCCGAGCACGTCCAGCAGCTGCCCGGCACGCTTGTCGACCTCGTCACCCGGCAGACCGCGCAACCGGCCTATGTAGCTGAGGAGTTCGCGTCCCGACAGCCGCTCGAAGAGCCGCAGCCCCTCGGGCAGCACTCCGATCCGGGACTTGACCGACACCGGGTCCTGCCAGACGTCGTGCCCGCCGATCTCGACCGTCCCCGCGTCCGGCCGCAGCAGGCCGGTCACCATGGACAGGGTGGTGGTCTTGCCGGCGCCGTTGGGGCCGACGAGTCCGATGAAGCGGCCGGCCGGCAGGGTCAGATCGATGCCGTGGACGGCGGTCTGCTCGCCGAACTTCTTCCACAGGCCCTGGATGCGGACGGCGGGCGGACCGGCCATGACGTCCCCGGGGGCCGTGGCCGGCCCGCCCGGAGCGACGGTGCTGTGCTGCGGCGGTGCCGTCTCGGCCCGCCCCTCGATGTGTTCCGGCTCGTTCGCCACCGGTCCCGCCCTTCGACGTCCCCGCAGGGGCCGGTCCGACCCCCGTCCGGCGTCCCACGATACGGCCGGGGTGCCGGACGGAGCCGTTCCGCGAGGGCGTCGGGGCGCGGCGGACGGAACGGGCCGCGGGTCAGCGTGCCCGGGCCGCGACCGCCTCCCGGGCACAGGCGTAGCCGAGCGGGCTGATCAGCTCCTCCGCGTCCGGCAGCCAGCGGTTCGCGGCGGTGGGGCGGCGGGCCCACTGCACCACGCCGTGCGTGCCCACCCGGGTCGGTGGCGCCGCGATGTACTCGCCCTCGCCGCGGCAGATCAGATCGAGCGCGGCCGGCACCCAGCCCAGGGCCCGGACGAGAGCGGGCACCTTCGCCGAGGCGCCGGGGAGGACGAGGAAGAGCATCCGGCGGTCGGGGGTGCGCAGCACGGGGCCGGCCGGCAGCCCCATCCGCTCCATGCGGGCCAGCGCCAGACAGCCCGCGGTCTCGGGCACCTCCAGCGCCTCGAAGGTCCGGCCGGTCGGCAGCAGGATCGAGGCCCGCGGCCGGCTGCTCCACAGCCGGCGGACGGCGCTCGCGCTGCCGGTGGCCTCGCCGGCCCAGCCGGGCGCGGTGGGATGCGCGCCGGGCGCAGCGCAGTCGTGGGCGCGGCACGAGCAGCGCGGCGTCCTGCCGTCGTGCTCCAGCCATGCGCCGGGGAACACGTCCCAGTGCCGCTCCTCCGCATAACGCACCGCAGTGTCCAGCAGCTGCTCGCCGCGCTGCGCGGGGAGCTGCGGGGCTCCTGTGACTCCGATGGTCTTTTCCACGCCCAGGACAACTCCCGTTGTGACCAAGGGTTACGCCCAAATGGCTGACGTCCGGGGCGCATCGTTCCCGCATGTGGGGCGCATGGGAGCACCGGTGGGGGCGCGTGTGCGGGCGGGGACCGGCGAGCGGGTAGCCACCTGCGTGACGGGCGGAGAGGCCGCCCGGCGGCAGGCCGGCGTGGATCCCGGGGGAGCCCGGCACGGCGGCGCCGCGAGCTGCGTACGGACATCGCGCACCAGCCCACTCGTGAACGAGCGCCACGCACCGAGGACGCACGGACCGGATCCACCACCGCTCACCAACCGCGCACAACCGCGCATCCTCGGAACGGTGCGTACCGCTCTGATCCCACTTATCGCGCATATCCCGGAACTCTCGGATATCCGGTATATGCCTGGGGAATCGATCACGGGGAACGGCGTTCGTCGGTGAACGCGCGCAGCAGTACTCAGGGGGTACCAGCATGGCCGCCAGGCCACTCGTCGCACGGCAGCCCAACGAACGGCTCCAGTCGCTGATCCAGGAAGCCGCCTGCTCCAACGCGGGCCTCGCCCGCCGCGTCAACATGTGCGGTGCGGAGCACGGTCTCGACCTCCGCTACGACAAGACCTCCGTGGCCCGGTGGCTGCGCGGGCAGCAGCCGCGGGGCCGGGCTCCGGCCGTCATCGCCGAGGCGCTGGGCCGCAAGCTGGGGCGCACGGTCACCATCGACGAGATCGGGATGGCCGACGGCAAGAACCTCGCCTCCGGGGTGGGACTGCAGTTCTCGCCGACCGTCCTCGGGGCGATCGAGCAGGTCTGCGAGCTGTGGCGCAGCGACGTCGGGCGGCGCGACTTCCTCAGCGGCTCCACGGTCGCGGCCTCGGCGCTGGTGGAGCCCAGCCGCGACTGGCTGATCACCGGCGCCGATGTCCAGGTCGCCCGGAACGCCGGGGCCCGCGTCGGGATCTCGGACGTCGAGGCGGTCCGCGCGATGACCTCGGCGCTCAGCGAACTCGACCACCGCTTCGGCGCCGGGCATGTCCGGCCGGTCGTCGTGCACTACCTCAACAGCGTCGTCTCGGGGCTGCTCGCCGGCTCCTACCGCGAGTCGGTGGGGCGTGAACTCTTCGCCGCCGTCGCGCGGTTGACGGAGCTGGGCGGCTACATGGCTGTCGACACCGGCCAGCCGGGCCTCGCCCAGCGCTACTACATCCAGGCTCTGCGGCTGGCCCAGGCGGCCGGCGACCGCGGCTACGGCGGCTACGTCCTGGCCGCGAGCATGAGCCATCTCGCCGCCTCGCTCGGCAATCCGCGCGAGATCGCCCAGCTTGCCCGCGCCGCCCAGGAAGGCGCCCGCGGCCATGTGACCCCGCGTGCGGAGGCGATGTTCTGCGCGGCGGAGGCGCGCGGACATGCGCTGATGGGCGACGGCCGGGCCTTCCAGGCGGTGGCCGGCCGGGCGGTCGCCGCGATGGAGCGGGCCGAGGCGGCCGCCGACGCGGGCGACGATCCGGTGTGGATCGCCCATTTCGACCAGGCCTATCTGGCCGATGAACTCGCCCACTGCCACCGGGACCTGGGGCAGCCGGGGCCCGCCGGACAGCGTGCGCAGGAGGCGCTGGACGGGCATCCGGAGGGCCGGGCGCGGCGCCGGGCCATCGGTCTGCTGCTGCTGGCCGGCGCCCAGGCGCAACAGCGCGAGGTGGAGCAGGCCTGCCACACGGGAACGCAGGCGGTGGAGCTGCTCGGCGCGCTGCGCTCGGACCGGGGCGCGGAGTATCTGGAGGACTTCCAGCTGCGGTTGGAGCCGTACCGCGACGAACCCGTCGTCAGGGAGTTCAGCGCACGGCTGGAGCTGCGGGCCGCCGCGGCGTGAGCAACGCCTCGTGCGGGGTTGGCGGCAGTATTTGTCGCGCGGAGTCGGGTTTGTCGTGTGGTGCGGGCGGGCCGGTGGGTGCGGTCCGCCCGCACCACACGACAAACCCGACTCCGCGCGACAAATACTGCCGCCAAC
>NZ_SDIF01000051.1 GCF_004122735.1 Streptomyces sioyaensis
CCTGTAGCTGCGGCAGCCGTTGGAAGGGCATGCTTCATGTTTGCACCCGGGGGAGTAGAGCGAAGGGGAGGGGCGAAGGGCCGCCCCAGGAGGTGGCGCCCCGATGGGGCGATCCGGGCATTCAGCCCTCCCGGGTGCAAACATGAAGCATGCCCTTCCAACGGCTGCCGCAGCTACAGGGACGACGGGAACTCAGCCACGTCCTGGTGCTGATCCCGATCGGGCTCATCGTGGCGGTCTGCACGATCGATGTCCTCTCGCCGCCCGCCATCCATCTGGGACCGCTGCTGGTGGCGGCGCCCACGCTCACCGCGGCCTTCGCCGGGCCCGGGCTGACGGCGGCGATCGGTGCGCTGGCGGTGGCCGCCCAGGTGTTCATCGGTATCGCGCGCCACGCGCTGTTCACCGCGAATCTCGAAACCCAGATCGCCGCGCTGATCGTCGTCTCCGCACTGGTCGTGGTCTTCACCATCGCGCGGGACCGCGGCGAACGGCGCCTGACGCAGAGCCGCTCGGTGGCCGCCGTCGCCCAGCAGGTTCTGCTCAGACCGCTGCCCGCCCGCAGTGGCCCCTTGGAGATCGCTTCCTTCTACCTGGCGGCCGAGGAGGAGGCGGAGATGGGCGGCGATCTGTTCGCGGCGGCACGTACCACCACCAGTACCCGGCTGATCATCGGCGACGTCCGGGGCAAGGGAGCGCCCGCCTACAGCCACGCTGCCCTTCTCCTCGGCGCCTTCCGGGCCGCCGCCCACCGTCAGGCCACCCTGCCCAAGCTGGCCATTCACCTCGACGGCGCCGTGCGCTGGGACAGCAGCCAGTGGGACCACGCGCCGGACGCCGCGCCGGCGACCGGTGCCGCTCCCGACCCGCAGGACCGCCCCGTCCCCGGCGCCGCGGACCCCCTTCCCGAGCCCGACGGCGGCCCGGACCTCGACACCGACGAGACCTTCGCGACCGTTCTGCTGCTGGATGCCCCCGACCACTGGCCCGTGCTGCGCACCATCAATTGCGGCCACCCGCCCGCGCTGCTGCTGCGCGACGGACGGGCCCTCACCCTGCACTCGGAGCGGACCGCGTTGCCGATCGGGCTCGGCGGCCTGACCGGCGCCCCCGGCTACGAAGTCGAGACGTTCCCCTTCGAGGCCGGGGATCTGCTGCTGCTCTACACGGACGGGGTGACCGAGGCCCGCGACGGCACGGGGGAATTCTACCCGCTGGCCGAGCGCGCGGGCGCCTGGAGCGGCTGCAGCCCACGGCAAGCCCTGCGGCTGCTGCGCGCGGACCTGCTGGCGCACACCAACGGCCGGCTGGGCGACGACGCCGCAGCGGTCGCGGTCCGACGCCTCCCCACCGGGTTGCCGCCCGCCGGGCGGCCGGACGGGCCCTGAGGCCACTCCGCGGCGGGCCGGCCGATACGGCGACCGCCACGACCGCGATGAATTCCCGCAAGCCTCGAATCACCGAACGTCCCCGTCATGACGCAGCCACCATCTCGCGCGGGAATTCCGCCGCGTCCCTCCTCTCCCTTCCCTCCCCTCTGCCGCACCTCCCGCTTTTCTCTGTGTATTCAATTCCGCACACTGCGCCACCGGACATTCCGCATTCCGGACGTTTTCCGGGTGCTCCCAGGCTGACGCTTCCTCAGTGCCGCCTCGCTTGATAAACACGTCCGAATCATCCGCAAGTGGCATGGGACGCGCACCATGATCGACCGCAACACCTCGGATCAGCACATAGTCGAGTTCGACCTCACCGCACACGAGGCCCGGCGGCGCACTGAAGTCGTCGCGGCGCTGGGTGACGGCTGGGACCCCCTCGCGGTGATGGAGGGCGAGGCCGACGCCTACCGGCTCCTCTACTCGGACCTGGACGCGGAGCAGCAGGCCACCTACGACATGCTGGTCTCCGCCGGGGTGCTGCCGGACCCCGGACGGGCCTGAGCATGCTGCCGCTCGACCCCACCGCCGACATCGGCCGCCGGGCCTGGGTGCCGTGCCCCGGCTGCCAGGACCACCAGGACTGCGGCGCCTGCCTCGACGGCCGCACCTGTGCGGACCACTGGCGCTACCTCCTGTCGAACAAGGGCAGTGTGCTGCATCTGCAGTGCCCCAACTGCACCCATCTGTGGGCCTGGCAGTCCGGATTCGGAGCGGGCGGCCGCACCGACGGCTGACGGCAGAACGCCACCGGCCGCCCCCGCATCGCCCCCCACCGGCCGCTACGCCCGCCGTTCCAGTGCTTCCTTGTACGCCACCTCGAATGCCGTGTCGGCCGGTACGTCGTGATCCGGCCGCACGCCGACGCCCTCCCAGTTGGTGCCCGTGACGGCATTGGTGGTCCGGGCCGTGGGCACGGTGACCGTGATGTGCTCCGTCACCGGATACCGGTCGGTGGGGTGCGCCCCGCCGCGGGTCGTCTCCCCGATCACCTCCGCGCGCTCGTACGCCTGCAGGGTGTACGCCACGTCCTCCCCGCCCGAGAAGGTGGTCGCGCTGGTGAGGACGTACACCGGACGGTAGAGATAACGCGGCGCGGGCAGGTGCGAGAGGGTCCAGTACTGCCGGGTGGAGTCGGTGGCGCGCTCGTAGAAGTCATTGAGGTGCACCTGATCGTCGGGGAAGAAGTAGCTGCACCACATCGCGGCTCCCGCGGGCGAGCCGCCCCGGCACTCCCGCAGATCGAGGAGAAGGGCCCGGCTGTGCGCGACCAGCTCCATGGCCGCACCGATCGCGCGGGCACCCTCACCGGCGTCGGCCATCCACCGGACGTCCAGATAGCCGATATTGCCGTCGAGCTGCTCGCAGCGGCGGATGCCCTGGTTCTCGGCCCGCATCAGCGCGAGGAAGGCCGCCCGGCCCGCGTCCTCCCCCGCGGACTCGGTGGCCCGGGGCTCGTCCTGCCACAGCAGCCTGAGGTGCTTGTCCGGGCAGACCTCCTGCAGATGCGCGGTCACCGCCGCGCAGAACGCGGCACCGCTCAGCGCGTCATACGCACCGGATGCCAGCCGGGCGCGGATCGCCTGATCGACCTCCACGGCGCGCTGGGGGAAGACATAGCCCGTCACTATCCGGTCCAGGGCGAGGTCGATGATCTGTGCGTGGGTGGTCATGGCTGCTGATCCTCTCTACGGGGCGGGTGCGTCATCCCGCCCGGCCGCCACTCCCGGGCCGGGCTCGTCCGACGGGGGTAACGGCGGTGCATGCGGTGCGCCGGGCCTCCGGCAGCGGTAGCGTGCCGGGCATGGAGCTGCACGCACGATCGCTTTGGCTGCTGACCGAGCCGCTGCATGCGGTCTGCTACTTCGACGACCACTGCCGCGGTATGGGCAAGGACCTGGGCCTCAAGGGCTTCTGGATGGGGTATTTCGCGGCCCGCACGGCTCCCATGGGAGCCCTGGAACCCGCCGCGGCCACCGCCGTCCTCGGGGTCTTCGCACCGGGGATGGTCGCCCGGGCGCTGCCCGCGGCCTGGAGCGTCGTCAGCCCGGCTCACGTCCTCGACGAGCGCGGCAGCCGTGCGGCCCGGGCGCTGCGCGGGATCGACCCCGAACTGGAGGGCCGCGCCGCCGAGCTGCTGCCCCCGCTCCAGGCGATCGTCGACGACGCACCGGGCACCGCACGTCCGCTGTTCGCCGCCAACCGCGCGCTGTGCGACCACGCCGATCCCGTCGAGCGCCTGTGGCAACTGGTCACCGCCGTAAGAGAGTTCCGAGGCGATGCGCACCTCGCCGTACTCGCCGACGAGGGGCTCGACGGATGCGAGGCGCTGGTCCTGGCCGCCGCGTCCGGCCGCGTCCCCAGGGACACCATGCGGCAGGACCGCGGCTGGAGCGAGGAGGAGTGGGCCGCCGCGGCGGACCGGCTGCGTGCCCGTGACCTCGTGGACGCACGCGGCGACGCGACCGAACACGGCAGGAGGGAACGGGAGCGCATCGAGGCAGCCACCGACCGGCTGGCCGGCCGGCTGCTGCGCTCGCTGCCCGAGGCGCAGACCGCGGCGATGCTGCACTCGCTGGAACCCGTGGTCCGCCGCATCCTGGCCGCGGAGGTGCTTCCCTTCCCCAACCCGATCGGCCTGCCACACCTCGATGAGCCCGTGCCGCACTGAGGTGTCCGTCAGGAGGAGTGCGGCAGTATGCCGCCCTCCTTCAGCTTCTGCTCCAGATCCACCGTGTCCGAAGCCGGCGGCGCCTGGACCGTGACCGGCTTGTTGACGTCGGAGAACCGGATGGTCAGGTCCAGCGGCCCCTGGGCCGTCTGCGCACGCTCCCGGAACTTCACGGTCCGGTCATCGGGACCGATCCACATGTCGAGCTGCAGCTTCCGCACCCCGAGCTGCCTGTACTGCTCCACCACCTTCTTGCGTCGCGCGGCGTCCAGGGCGCTCTTGGGCGCCCGCTTCGTGAGCAGATCCGCCACCTCCACCGCGCCCGCGTAGTGCGTTGTCCGCACGCCGTCGACGGTCTCCTCGCCGACCTTCTTGACGTCATCGGACTGCGGAAGCAACGACGCCTGCGCCGCCGGGTCCTGGTCGGCCTGCCGCTGCATCCCCCCGAATCCACCGGCCCCCTTGCCCTTCATGGCGAACCTGATCCAGTGTTTGCCGTCCATCTCGGCGGCCGCGGCCGAGCCCCCGCCGAGATAGACCGAGTCCCCGACGAGCCGCACCGAGAACTCGTGCTTCTGCTCGCCCTTGGCGGCCTGCATCCGCATATCGACGGCCCGCGGGCGGAGGCTGAACGACACCTTGCCCTCGACGGTTCCCTGGCCCGGGATGCTGCCGGAGAGGCGATACGACGCGGAGTTGAGCCGGGCGCCCTTGTTGACGGCCTTCTGCACGGCGGCGACCGGTGCGGCGTGGAAGCCCTCCGGCGCGGAGCCGTGCGCGGACGGGCCCGGGGACGCCGTGCATGCCGCCGTGCCACACAACACGGCGCCGGTCAGCAACGCCCCCACGACGCGGAACGAAGTACGGGAAATACGAGTCATGGCCCCCCCATGAACACACGGACATATGGAAATGCGACTGATCGAGACAGTAGCGCACGGCACTGACAATCCACTTGGTGTCTCAGCGCAGCCGTGTGGCCAGGGCATATGAGATCAAGAGAAGCGGGGAGTGGCCCGGAGCCGCGCGCCCGGGGTGATTTTCATCTGGTGGTTCGATGGGTGCTTTGGGGTGTTTTATTTAGTCAGATCGGGACACCAGCGCGCGCGAGGCGTTGAATAAGTATGGATCCTAGAGAGTTGTGGGACCGCAACGCCGTGCTGGCAGAGGCGTTTTGTCTTGGCGACGAGCGTGTGCGTGAGGCGCAGGCCAGACTTGACGAGGCGCAGGCCGACCGGTCACGGGTGCTGGCGGCGTTTGCCGTGACGGTGGGCAGTACTGGCGCGGTGGCCGGCCTGTTCGGTTTGAACGAGCGGGAAGTGCGCATCGCCCGGCGCACGGTGGGCAAGGACGACGCCCGCGCCGTCGCCGAAGAACTGCTGGCGGCCTCGACCCCTGCCGCAGCACCGCGGGAGTCCGAGGAGACCCCGCCGGCGCCCGAGGCAGCTGCGGAATATCCCCACCAGAACTCCTCTGCCGGAACGCGCCCCACCGGTCCGGCCCGCGAGAGCGGCGGCCCGGGGGCAGCGGAACAGAGCTGGTCGCCGGCGATGGACGCGGTGCTCATCGGGAGTTGGCAGACCGGGGTGGATTTGCGCGAACTCGCCGCCGAATTCGGGCTCGATCTCACCCGCCTGGTGACCCGGGCCCAACAGCTCTCCGCACAGGGGCGGTTTTATCCGGGGCCGGTCGAGACCCATGCGGGACGCCATCGGCGCGGCCCCGGCGATGTCCATGAAGCCGAATACACCATTCCCGCACAGCAGACGGCCGCCTCCTGGAATTCCGCGCCCTCGGCGCACCCGATGGCATCCGCCTGGCACACGGGCACGATGCCGACCGGGGAGTCCGTCCCGGACAACATGGCCGCCCTCGCCTCCGAATGGGACAGCACCCTCGCCCCGTGGGGAACCCTCGCGCCCTCGCACGAGGATTCCGTGGCGTCCCATCAGCCCTGGGCCCAATACCACCTCAGTTCCTGACCGCCCGACGAGTTTGCGATGCGTACGTACGCCGCCTCGAAGGCCGTCACCGGCCGTGCCAGGGGCGGCGGGTCCCCGCCCGGCCACCCCGGGGCGGGGACGAGGAGAAGGGAGTGGTCCGGAGCCGGCGACGGACGAGGCGGGGGCGGGGGAAGGTGGCGGGACTGGTGGCCGGCGCCACGCGAGGCCGGCCTGACAGCCGACGACACCGGCTCTCGCTGACGGCCGCTGACCTGGCCGGGCGGCCCGTACCGATGAGGGCAGCCGCGTGGGCACTCAACGCCTGGCATCAACAACCTGGTTAGCAATGTAACCATTTATGTGGCTCATGAGTCTGATGCGTGAAAGGGCGTCACTTCCCCCGACACGTGCAGAGGGAGGATCCTCATGCGTAAGACTCTTGTTGTGGCCGCTGTGTGCACGGTGTGCACGCTCACCATGGCGTCCGGCCGGGTGGCGACGGTCACCACGAAGGGCACCGGGTGGAATCTGACCACCCGGCTCGGCGTCACCAGCCTCAGTCCGTCCCGCCCGTACACGGTGACGTTCGCCACGGCTGCCATGAAGGCCCGCTACACGCCCTACCTGACGGCCGCCGTCGCCCAGGCCAAGGCCGCCGGGGTGCGGCTCGCCATTGGTGGCGTCGAGACCGTCGACCCCGCGAAGTGCGGGCCCGTCGGCCACGTCCAGATCACCGAGATGTACCGGCCCCTCAACAAGCCCGGCTATTCCCAGGGCATGCCCTGCCCCCATCCGGCGAAGGGGGCCGGTGTCGGCGGCATCGCGGCGATCGACAGCGAGTACTTCGACGGCTCGTACCGGATCGACGCGACCATCGTGCGCAACACCGTCGTCCACGAGACGCTGCACGCGCTCGGCCTCGACCACCCGAACTACGACATGGACAAGGACGGCGTCGTGGAGAAGTTCGAGTGCGTGGCCACGTCCTACGGCAACAAGCCGATCATGTGCGAGCCCAACGGCGGGTACCGGACTGCCGCCGACGCCGGCAAGCTGACCGGCTTCGACGTCAACGGACTCAAGGCGCTTCTGGCCAACGCCCGTGTCCAGGGGATCAAGTAGCCGCCCGACAGGCGCCACGCGGCTCGGGTTCGCAGTGGGGGCGCGCCCCCTGTCCGGCTCCGGAACCCGATGGCCTCACCCCGCCGTTTCCCCCGCATGCGGCGTCAGCACCCCGGCCGCGACCAGGGCGAACAGGGCTGTGCCCAGCAGGATGCGGTAGATCACGAACGGCATGAAGCTCTTGTGGGAGATGAACTTCATGAACCACGCGATCACGGCGTAGCCGACGACGAAGGCGATGACCGTGGCGAAGACGGTGGGGCCCCAGGCGACATGTCCCTCGCCGGCATCCTTGAGCTCGAAGACGCCGGAGGCCAGTACTGCCGGAATGGCGAGCAGGAAGGAATAACGGGCCGCGGATTCGCGGGTGTAGCCCATCAGCAGGCCGCCGCTGATCGTCGCGCCGGAGCGGGAGACGCCGGGGACGAGGGCCATGGCCTGGCAGGCGCCGTACAGCAGGCCGTCCTTGACGCTGAGGTCGGTGAGGGTCTTGCGCTGCTTGGCGGCGCGGTGCCGGCCGCCGGTCTCGTCGCGGGCGGCCAGCCGGTCGGCGATGCCCAGGACCACACCCATCACGATGAGGGTGGTGGCGATCAGCCGCAGATCGCGGAACGGACCCTCGACGGCGTCCTTGAGAGTGATGCCCAGGACGCCGATCGGTATGGAGCCGACGATGACCAGCCAGCCCATCTGGGCGTCGTGCTCGTGCCGCAGCTCGCGCTGGAACAGGGAGCGGGCCCAGGTCGAGATGATCCGCCCGATGTCCTTGCGGAAGTAGATGATGACGGCCGCTTCGGTGCCGATCTGGGTGATGGCGGTGAACGCGGCGCCGGGGTCGTGCCAGCCGGCGAACGCCGCGGTCAGCCGGAGATGGGCACTGGAGGAGATGGGAAGAAACTCGGTCAACCCTTGGACGAGTCCGAGCACGAATGATTCAAACCAAGTCATGGAAAATACGCTATCCAAGGGTGATCAGGCGCTGACCTGCGCGAGATGTGAAAAAGCGGACAGTGGCGGCGGATGTGGATCATCGCCGATCGGGGGCAGCGTAACGTCCGAAGATGTCCGGATGGCCAAAGGGTGCTGGACCTGGCACACCTGCCGGATGGCGGCTCCCGCGGTGTGCGCCGTCGGCCCGGTCCGCGGTCAGCTGCGGCGCAGCGCCTTGCGCTTGCACCACGCCACCGCCAGCGCCCCCAGCGCGGTGACGGCGAGGAAGCCCATGGCGAGGAGGAACGCCGGTGAGGTGGGCGTCGAGGCGCGGGCGCCGGCGAGGGTGTAGGCCGCGGTGTTCGGGATGCTGCCGAGCGCCGTCGCGAGGAGATACGGGGGCCAGCCCGTACGGGAGACCGCGGCGCAGTAGTTCGTGGCACAGAACGGCAGGCCGGGGAACAGCCGGATCGCCAGCATCGAGCGGAAGCCGTGCTCGCTCAGCTGCCGGTCGGCAGCCGTCAGCCACCGGGTGCGCAACAACGGGCGCAGGGCGTCCTGCCCGAGCAGCCGGCCGAGCCCGAAGGACAGGCCGGCGCCCAGCACCGTACCGACGAGCGCGGCGGCGAAGCCGGCCCGGCAGCCGAAGAGGGCACCCGCGGCGAGGTTGAGTACCGGGCGCGGGACGAAAGCGGCGGTGCACACGCCGTATGCCAGCGCGAAGTCCACCAGGGCGGTCGGGCCGGAGAGGTGCGCGGCCCAGTCGCCGGTCAACAACTGCTGCGGCCGCCAGAACAGCACGGCGGCCGCGGCTCCCGCCAGGAGGGCGAGCAGCAATACCAGCCGGGACCAGGGGGAGAGCAGCACACGTGTGCAGCGCGCGGCGAGGCCGTCGGGCATGGCGGCGGGTGGGAGCACCTCGGGAGCGTAACCGACCGGGTGCGACGGAGCGGGCATGCCGCCCCGTGGCCTGCGCGTTTCGGGACAGGACGGAAACGGCTCGGGGTGTTGAGCAATGCCCGGGCCCGGCCATGAGCAACGCCCGGGCCCGGCCGTGGCTTTGACGGTTAAATCGTTCGACGCCGGTGCGGGCGCCCGGCACGATAGGACGCATGATCCGGCACGCCTTCCTCACGCTCCCGTCCGCAGTCGCGGACGAGCCGAAGGCTGCCGTCGCACTCCTCGCGGCCGTCGCCGCAGCGGATGACGCATCCGCCACCGCCGCCGTCGCAGCGGCCGTGCCGGCCGACGGCGCACGAAGCTGACCCTCTCCGGATCGTCCGGCGGACCCCGCAGGGGGAGGGTCGGCCGGTCTCAGGGGTCCCCACGGCGTCAAGTCGCCGTCCTCACCGCATTGTTGCGAGGAAGAACACCATGCCCAAGACGGCATACGTGCGCACCAAGCCGCACCTGAACATCGGCACCATGGGCCATGTCGACCACGGCAAGACCACGCTGACCGCGGCCATCACCAAGGTCCTCAGCGACCGGGGGAGCGGCACGTTCGTGCCGTTCGACCGCATCGACCGGGCCCCGGAGGAGGCCGCCCGCGGGATCACCATCAACATCTCGCACGTCGAGTACGAGACCGGCACCCGGCACTACGCCCATGTCGACATGCCCGGTCACGCCGACTTCATCAAGAACATGGTGACCGGCGCGGCGCAGCTCGACGGGGCGATCCTCGTCGTCTCCGCGCTCGACGGGATCATGCCGCAGACCGCCGAACATGTGCTGCTCGCCAAGCAAGTGGGCGTCCGGCACCTCGTCGTGGCCCTCAACAAGGCCGACGCCGGCGACCCGGAGCTCACCGACCTGGTGGAGCTGGAGGTGCGCGAACTGCTGAGCGCGCACGGCTACGACGGGGAGCACGTACCCGTCGTACGGGTCTCGGGGCTGCGTGCCCTGGAGGGCGACCCGCGCTGGACGGCGGCGATCGACGCGCTGCTGGACGCCGTGGACGCCTGTGTCCCGATGCCCGAGCGGTATGTGGACGCGCCCTTCCTGCTGCCGGTGGAGAACGTCCTGTCCATCACCGGGCGCGGCACGGTCGTCACCGGAGCCGTCGAGCGCGGCACGGTGCGGGTCGGCGACCGGGTGGCGGTGCTGGGCGCGGGGACCGAGACGACCGTCACCGGGCTGGAGACGTTCGGCAAGCCCATGGCGTCCGCCGAGGCCGGGGACAACGTCGCCCTGCTGCTGCGCGGACTCCATCGCGACCAGGTGCGCCGCGGGCACGTGGTCGCCGCGCCCGGCAGCGTCACCCCGCGGCGCCGTTTCACCGCCGACCTCTATGTGCTCTCCACCGAGGAGGGCGGCCGCCGTACGCCGCTGTCCACCGGCTACCGGCCGCAGTTCTACCTCCGCACCGCGGACGTGGTCGGCGACCTCGACCTCGGCGAGCGGGGCATCGCCCGCCCCGGCGAGACGGTGACGGTCTCGGTCGAGTTGGGCCGTGAGGTGCCGCTGGAGACGGGCCTGGGTTTCGCCGTCCGGGAGGGCGGCCGGACCATCGGCGCGGGGACGGTGCGCACCGTCGAGGAGTGAGGAAGCGCAGGTCAGCGGCTGTGTCCGGCACCGTCACGGGTGCCGGGCACAGCCGCCCCTGTCCCGGGGGCACGTGGAGTGCGACACTGCACGCCCGGAGGAACGGCTGCGCACACACGGATGACGAGGGTGACCTGATGGCGGGAACGGCGCTGGTCCTGGGCGGTGGAGGGCTCACCGGAATCGGCTGGGAGATCGGTGTGCTGGCCGGTCTCGCCGAGGCGGGCATCGGTCTCGGCGACGCCGACGTCGTCATCGGCACCTCCGCCGGATCGATCGTCGGGGCCCACCTCACCTCCCGGCAGCTGCCCATGGAGGAGATGTACGAGCGCCAGCTCGCCGTGCCCGCGTCCCGCTCGGCGGAGCGGATGGGCCCGGCCGCCCTGGCCCGGTTCGCGACCATCGCGCTGCGCTCCCGGGACGCCGAGTCCTTCGGCGTACGGATGGGGAAGCTGGCCCTCGCGGCCCGTACCGTTCCGGAGGAGGCCCAGCGGACGGTGATCGCCCGGACCCTGGACGTGGCCGACTGGCCGGCCCGCCGGCTGGTGATCACGGCGGTGAACGCGGCCACGGGGGAGCGGACCGCCTTCGACCACACCAGCGGTGTGCGGCTGCTCGACGCGGTGGGCGCGAGCTGCGCGGTCCCCGGTGTCTATCCGCCGGTCACCATCGACGGCACGCGCTGGATCGACGGCGGGGTGCACTCCAGCGCCAACGCGGATCTGGCCGCCGGCTGCGACCGGGTGGTCGTCGTCGCGCCGATGGCGGCCTCCGGCGGGCCGATCGCCGGACCGCGGGCACAGGGCGCGCAACTGGCGCGCCAGGGGGCCCGGGTGTGCGTGATCACTCCTGACCGCGCGTCCAGGTCGTCGTTCGGCCGCAATGTCCTGGACCCCACCAGGCGCGCGGACGCGGCCCGCGCCGGGCGCCGGCAGGCCGTCTCCCATGTGGCGGAGATCCGGCAGGTCTGGCCGGACTGACCGCCCGGCCCGAGCGCCGTGTCCGCACCGGCACAATGGGACCGTGGACGAAGCACCAGAGCCGATACCCGTCACCCGGACCGTGGACTGCGGCACCGCCAAGCTGCTGCCGGACGTCGACCGTCCCCGGGCCTGGCTGCTCACGGTGGACGGCGCACCGCAGTCGTACGTGGACCTCGATACCCCGCTGCATCTGGAATTCGAGTACGTGCGCCGGCTGGCCTTCGTCCTGGACGAGGTGGCCGCCCCGGGGCAGCCGCTGGATGTGCTGCACCTGGGGGGCGGGGCGCTGACCCTGCCCCGCTATCTCGCCGCCACCCGGCCGCACTCCCGGCAGGACGTCGTCGAGGCCGACCGTGCACTGCTCGCCCTGGTGGACGAGCATCTGCCGCTGCCCGACAACTGCGGCATCACGCTGCATGCCGACGACGCCCGTACGGCGCTGGAAGCGGCACCGGAGAGCAGCGCCGATGTGATCGTGGCGGACGTCTTCGGCGGCTCGCGGGTGCCGGCGCAGCTCACCTCGGTCGACTGCGCGCGGGCCGCCGCCCGGGTGCTGCGCGAGGACGGCTGCTACGCCGCGAACCTGGCGGACAGCGCGCCGTTCGGCTTTCTCCGTGGCCAACTCGCCAATTTCGCCACGGTCTTCGAGCATCTGGCGCTGATCGCGGAGCCCTCGGTGCTGCGCGGCCGCCGCTTCGGGAACGCCGTGCTGCTGGCCTCGCGCAGGCCGCTCCCCGTCGCCGCGCTGGCACGGCGGGCGGCCGGTGATGCCTTCCCGGCCCGGGTCGAGCACGGCGCGGCGGTGCGGCGGCTGATCGCGGACGCGGTACCCGTACGCGATGCCGAGGCGGTGGCGTCCCCGGTGCCCCCGGGCGGCGCGTTCAGCGTCGGCTGAGCGCCCGGCCGGAGCCGGGACTCACGGCGTCCCCGACGTCTGCGGGTCCGTCGCACCGGCCGCACGGGACTCCGTCCCCCCGGCCACGGGCTCCGGTTTCGGGCGCCGGGTCAGCTGCCGTACGCCGGGAACGCACAGCACCGCCGCCGTCAGCAGCACGATCAGCGCCGAAGCGCCCCACAGCGCGGCCCGCCTGCCGATGAGGTCCTGGACGGGGCCGGCCAACGCGGTGGCCACCGGGACCAGGGCCACGGACCCCAGCCAGTCGTAGGACGAGACCCGGGAGAACTTGTCCTCGGGAATCTCCTGGTGCAGCGCCATCATCCAGGTCACCGAGAAGACCTCGATCGCGACCCCGGTACCGAACATGATCACGGTGAGCCCGGCCGTGGGGAGCGGCACGGCGAGCGCGGCGGACGGGAGGGCGAGGGGGAAGACACACAGCGCACCGGTCAGCAGGAGGCGGTGCGGTCGGAGCCGGGTCATCATCAGGGCGCCGCCCGCGGTACCCACACCGAAGGCGGCCAACGCCAGTCCCCATGGGCCGGGGCCGCCCAGGTGCTCTGCGGCGACCAGCGGCCCGTAGACCGCCTCGGCGGCCGCCACCACCGCGTTGACGAGGGAGAACTGCAGGACCACGGCCCACAGCCAGGGCCGGGAGACGACCTCCTGCCAGCCCTCCCGCAGGTCGTGCAGCATGCCGCCGCCGGCCGCCCGCCGGGGAACTCCGCTGACGTCGAGGAAGGCCCGCAGCGCCGCCGCGAGCGCGAACGAGGCGGAGTCGACGGCCAGCACCCAGCCGGGGCCGACCGCGGCGACCAGGGCGCCGCCGAGCGCCGCGCCACCGATGTTCGCGCCGTTCACGCCCATCCGGAACACCGCGAAGGCGCGCCCGGCCTGTTCGCCGGAGACGCTGGCGAGCACCATGCCCTCGGAGGCCGGCGCGAAGAACGCCTGCCCGGTGCCGCCGAGGGCGGCCAGCAGCGCCATCTGCCACAGCCGCGGCTCCCCGGTCAGCACGAGCAGCGCGAACAGGCCCTGGGAGACACAGTTGAGGGCGTTCGCGGCGACCATCACACGATGCCGGGGGAGCCGGTCGGAGACCGCGCCGCCGATCAGCAGGAAGACGACCAGCGGGACCGTACGGGCGGCAGCGACCAGGCCGACATCGGTGGCGCTGCCGCCGGCGGCGAGTACCGCGAAGGCGGTCGCGATCAGTGCGCCGGAGCTGCCGAGGTTCGCGATCACCGTGGCGCCGGTGAGCAGCAGATAGTTGCGTCCCGCCCACGCGGGACGGGCTCTCACCAAGACCGGATGTCCGGGGCGGATTCGGCGGCGGACGGCATGCGGCGCGGGAAGGCGGGCGTCCGGTGCCCGCGGAGTGCCGGATACCTCACCGTCGTGCGTCCGCGCGGTTGTTGTCCTGTCCCCATGGGCGCTCACGATAGGCCGGGCGGGGAGCCGGCCGCACCGGAATTGTCGCCGGACGGGACGCCCGGACCGCGCCGGCCCTTCACACCTAAGCTACTGCTAGGTAACATGTCGGCCATGTCCTCCGAGACCCTGCCGTCGATCGGCGAAATGATGGCGGCATCCGTGCCGATGGTCCGCACGCTGAACCTTGAGTTCACCGAGACCACCGCCGAGCGTGCCGTGGTCCGCATGCCCGACCAGTCCGACTTCCACAACCACGTCGGCGGCCCGCACGCCGGCGCGATGTTCACCCTCGCCGAGTCCGCGAGCGGCGCCATCGTGATGACCGCCTTCGGTGACCAGCTCGGCCGCGCGGTGCCGCTGGCGGTGCGCGCCGAGATCGGCTACAAGAAGCTCGCCATGGGACCGGTCACCGCCACCGCGGAGCTGGGCCGGCCGGTCGCCGAGGTGGTCGCCGAGCTCGACGCCGGCGGCCGCCCGGAATTCCCGGTGAACATCGCCATTACCCGCGAGGACGGCGCCGTGACCGGCGAGATGAGCATCGTGTGGACCCTGCGCCCCAACAAGTGAGCCGCCTCACCGGGTGAATCGCTTCACAGCCGAGTTCTCCCCCGGCCCGCCGTGTCACCGCACGGCGGGCCGTCGTCGTACCGGGGCGGGCATCCCGCTCGGATCGGGCCGGGCGGAGGATGTCGCCCACCGCAGGAGGTATCGGCCCCAGGGTGAGCCGATCGAGTACGCTTCCCGGGGCGCGCCCAGGCGTGTCAGGGGATCGAGCGGTCGCGGTGTCAGGGGCATCGGGCCACGGCCCACGGGGGCCCTACACCAGCGGAGGAACCGGTTTTGCACATCCAGGAGTGGCTCGAGACCGTACCGGCCGTGAGCGTCTACCTCCTGGTGGGGGTGGTCATCGGACTGGAGAGCCTCGGTATTCCGCTGCCCGGTGAGATCGTCCTCGTCAGCGCGTCGATCCTCGCGGCCACCCAGGATCACATCAACCCGTTCGTGCTGGGCGCCTGCGCGTCGATCGGCGCGATCCTCGGTGACTCCGCCGGCTATCTGATCGGGCGCAAGGGCGGCCAGCCGCTGTTGCATTGGGCCGGCCGGAAGTTCCCCAAGCACTTCGGCCCCGACCATGTCGCCATGGCCGAGGCGAAGTTCGACAAGTGGGGGATGTGGGCGGTCTTCTTCGGCCGCTTCATCGCGCTGCTGCGCATCTTCGCCGGCCCGCTCGCCGGCGTCCTGCGGATGCCGTACTGGAAGTTCCTGATCGCCAACGTCCTCGGCGGCATCGTCTGGGCCGGCGGTACGACCGCGCTGATCTACAGCGTGGGGATCGTCGCCGAGCCGTGGCTCAAGCGCTTCTCGTATTGGGGCCTGGGTGCCGCGGTGCTGTTCGGCATCGGCTCGTTCCTCGTCATGAAGCGCCGGGCGAAGAAGATGGCCGCCGCTCGCGAGGCGAAGGAGACCCCGGTCGCCGCACCGGCCGACTGACCGCCGCACCGGCCGGTGCGGCTCTCCTGCCCGCCGGCGCGGCCGGACGCTGCGGTGGCACAACTCGATTGATCCGTCGGGCCGGTGCCGCAACGGTGGCGGATCAGGGCATCAGCCAGACGTCCGGTCCGCCGTCGCGCCATTCGAAGACGCCGGTGTCGTCCCAGACGAACTTCGCGGTGCCGAAACCGGCCCGGCGCAGTATCGCGGCCACATCGCCGGGGCGCAGTGCGCGGCCCAGATCCTGTCCGTAGAGCGTCACACGGCGCCCGCCCGTACAGGGCGGATGCACGATCACGGGGGCACGCTTCATGCCCTCAGCATGCGACCGGGCCGCCGCCCCCGCATCCCGAACGTGTCCGGCGCGTCACCCAGCGTGCCCGCAGCGGGCCGGGCGTACGCCGTACGTCCCTGCCGCTCAGGACCGCGCCCGCAGCCGTGAGAAGAACGGCCGGGACCGTGCGCCGGAGCCGCCGCGCTGCCACCACGGTTCCTGCGCGTCCCGGTCCGGCGGCGGGGCCCCGGCGCGCAGTTGGTGCCGCAGTCCGGCCAGCAGCGTACGGGCCCCCGCGATGGACAGCGGGTCACCGACGAGCCGTTTGGCCGCCAGGGCCTTACGGCAGGCCCGCAGGGCCGCCTCCGGTTCCCCATGGGCGCGTTCGGTCATGGCCAGTGCGTACAGGACCGTCGAGTAGAGCCAGAAATCGCCGTCGGAGTGCCGGGCCTCCCAGGCCCGGTGGGCCGCAGTCCGCGCCCGCCGGGCATCGAGCGACGACAGGGCGATGGCGAGCAGTGCCCTGCTGTGGGCGGGCCCCGGGCCGAACCACGGATCCAGGGAACGGTGCCGGGAGGCGTCCTCCAGACAGGCCACGGCCGCCGCGAGGTCCCCGCGGTACAGCGCCAGCACCCCGTGCGCATGCGCGATCCGGGCCAGCCCGTCGCTGTCCGCATGCATCACGGCCGCCGTCCATGCCTGGTCGAGCAGTGCCCCGGCGGCGGGCGAGTCTTCCTGCGCCGCCAGATACCCCGCTAGCCATAGGGCCCGGGCCCGCAGCGCGGTGTCGTCGGGGGAGAGCAGCAGCAGCCGGTCCAGATGCGCCCGCCCCTCACGGCGGAAGCCGCAGGCCGCCCAGTGGAACCACAGTGACACCGCGATCTCCAGCGCGCCGAGCGCATCCTCCGCGTCCTGCGGCGGCCGGGTCAGCGCCGCGTCGAAGTTGGCCTGTTCGTCCTCCACCAGCCCCACGGCGAGCTGCTGGTCCGGGCCCTGCCAGGCGATCTGGGCCTCGGCCGCGAGCGCCGCACAGGCCTGCCGGAACCGCCTGAGCGCCCCGGCCTCCTCGCCCGCCTCGCGCAGCTGTGTCCGCCCGAAGTCGCGGGCGGCGCGGGGGAGTCGGTAGCGCGGCGGCAGCGCGGCCCCGGCGTCCTCGTGGACGCCTCCCGCATCCCGTACGCGCTCGACGACCGAGGCCGTACGAAGCCGTTCCAGGGCGCCCTCGACCGCGGCCGCAGGAACGTCACTGCTGGCACAGACGCATGAGGCGAGCCAGGGATCGAAATCGCCGGGAAGCACCGAGAGCCGCGCCCACACCTGCCGGTCCACGGGCGAACAGAGGGCGTAGCCCGCTGCCTGCGCGGCGTAGAGCGAGGTGTGCCGCACGGTCGCCGCCGGCCCCGCGTAGAACAGCGGACCGTCCGTGCCCACCTGCGCCGCGAGCTGCGACAGCGACATCCGGTCCAGTTGCCGCGCGGCCAGCGCGATCGCCAGCGGCGAGCCCTCCAGGGCCTGGCACACCGCGACCAGCAGCTCCGGCGCGGCGGTTCCGGTCCGTGCGGCCAGCAGCTCGACGGCCGGTCCGGCGATCCCCTCGCCCAGCGTCACCGGGAGCGGCGCGATCTCGACGACCCGCTCCTCGGCCAGCCCCAGCGGGCCCCGCGCGGTCGCCACGATCCGCAGCGCCGGGTCGGACCGCCACAGTCGCCGGACGAGCCGTGCGCACGCATCGCGCTGTGGGTCGCAGTCGTCCAGCAGCACGATCGCCCGGCGTTGCCGGCAGTACGCGGTGAGCGCCGCGAGGGGGTCCGCCGTGGCATCCGCCCGGTGGGCCGCGCCGGGCGGTGCGCCGGCGCCGGGGTGGGCGAGGGGCACAGCGGGAGGCCGTGCGGTGTCCTGGC
The DNA here is from genome assembly GCF_004122735.1 of Streptomyces sioyaensis. Classification (GTDB taxonomy): domain Bacteria; phylum Actinomycetota; class Actinomycetes; order Streptomycetales; family Streptomycetaceae; genus Streptomyces; species Streptomyces sioyaensis. The sequence continues at coordinate 17,631 of NZ_SDIF01000051.1, forward strand.
CGTCCTTGCCGGTGGCGTGGGCCGGTCCTGCCACTCGGAGCAGGGCCTCGGCCGGCCCGCCCCTGGCCGGGCCGTCCCAGCAGCCGACCCGGAGGACCGTGCCGTCATGGCGGGCGGTGTGTTCCTCCAGGACGGCGCGGGCCAGCACGCTCTTGCCGACCCCCGCGGCGCCGGTGAGCGTCACCAGCCGGGCGCTGTCCAGCAGTCCGGACAGCTGCTCGTGCTCCACCGCGCGTCCCACGACGCCGGGCAGTGGCCGCCGGTCGGCCCACGTGGTCATCGGTCATCCCCCACATCGGCACAGCGCCGCACCCTTGCGAACTGGGAACCCACGATGCCAGAACCGACCGTCCGGTAAACAAGCCAAAGGCCTATCGAACGGGGGAAAGCCGGACGGCCCAATTGACGTACCGCGGCGCCCTCTTGAGGTCTCAGAACCGCGGACTGCCAGGTCACGGCGGCTGTGGGCGGCGCCGGACGGGCTCCGGGCGATCTTGGAGTGGTGCCCTTCGAGCGGTGCCGTGCTGGCAGCGTGGTGCCCGTGGCCGGACCGAGCATCCAAGGAGAACGTCCCGATGAAGCGCCTGCGTGTCCGTGCGGCGGTGAGCGTGGTGGCTCTGGTGCTGCTGGCCGGCTGCGGCACCGACCGGGACCTCGTCGACGCCTCCCACGTGCCGCGGTTACGGGCCCGTCCCGCGGACGACAACAACGGCCGGCCGCGGATGGTGCCGCCGCGCGGACCGCGCTCCTCCTTCACCCCGTTCCGGACGACCGGGAACGACGGCACCCAGGTCGTGCGGACGAGGTGGCACGGCCGTACGTCCGGCTTCACCGGCGACATCTGGGCCTGGGTGCCGCCCGAGTACCACCGGCCCCGGTACGCCAGGAGCGGCTTCCCCGTGCTGATCGCGCTGCCCGGGTCCTACGGCTATCCGTTCAACTACTGGGCGGGGGAGCCCTTTTCGCTGGAGGAGCGGATCGCGGAGTGGTCGCGGCAGGGCAAGACGCTGCCGTTCATCCTGGTGATGCCGGTGCTCAATCCGGGCACGAAGTACTACGACGGCAGCGACATCCCGGGGCAGCCGAAGATGGGCAGCTGGCTCACCCGGGACGTGCCGGACTTCGCCCGGGCCAACTTCCGTACGTACGACAGCCGTGACGGCTGGGCCTTCATGGGCTCCTCGTCCGGTGGCTTCGCCGCGCTGAAGGCCGTCCTCAAGGAGCCGCAGAAGTTCAAGGCGGCCATCGTCAACGGCCCCGACACGGCACCGGATTCGCCGATGTGGCGGGGGCATCCGGCCGAGATGCGGGACAACGACCCACACCACCTGGCCCGGCAACTGGCCGCACGGAAGGGCCCGGACGTCTATCTGGCGTTCGAGCTCGGCAGCAAGGAGGCGGCGGTGCCGGACGTGAAGCGCTTCATCGCGGACCACACCGGCGGCCCGATCCACTCCACCCTCTTCGAGATACCGAACGGTGTGCACAGCGGCCACACCTACATCCAGCGGATGCCCGAGTCGCTGCACTGGATCAGCGAGCGGATGCAGGGCCCGGTGCCGTCCGCCTGACCCCTGTCGCCTGGCTGGCCGCACCGCGGGCGACTCATGTTGCCGACTCCCGGCAACCGGCCAGAATTGTCCCTGATCCGGCCGTGCCGCGGCCGGATCACGGTGTGTATCCGCGGGAAGGAGAGTCGTGCGCACACTGCGAGCGGCCGGCCTGGCGCTGGTCGGTACGGCCCTGCTGGCGGGGAGCCTCACGGCCGGCAGCCAGTGGCTGCGGGACCGGGACGCGACCAGCGAGGTGAAGGGGACGACCGATGCCGTCCCGCGCGACGAGGTCGCCCGCTCGATCTCGGGCCATCTGTCGCTTCCGGTGATCCCCAAGGGGCCGCGCTCAGTCGACTGCGTGCGGGATCTGCGTGCCGTCAAGGGCGCGCGGACCCGGTGCACGGCCCACTATCTGCGCGGGACCGACCGCGAGATGACCGTCCGCGTCGTCCGGGTCCGTGGCGGCGAGATCACCTATGTCCACGACGCCCCGCACCGCTGAGTCCTGCTGATCGTTCCCGACGTTGCGTTCGCGACGTCGCAGGACAGCGCGCCAGGGGAGCGTCAGGAAGCAGCCGATCGCACAGCACCGGACCCGGCGGTAGGGTCCAATGTCCCGAAACCCAGCCTTTGTTGAATCTCCTTCAGATGAGGAACTGTTCAGATAGCAGTTGGACGACGGTCGTTGCCGTGATGCTAAGATCATCGCACTTGCCAACGAGGTGACCACCTGCTATGGCAGGAAAGAAATTCCGTGCATTGGCCTATGAAAACTGCCACCCCGGGAGAAATATGCCATTAGCCGGCCCTTTGATGGCTTTCTGGCAGGCGACTGTGCGCGGGCGTTCCCGTATGTCTGGAACCGCGAATGATCAGATCCGCCGCAGCCAGGCACACGACACCTGGTGGCTCCGTCGTCCGAAGAGAGTCTTATGACGCAATACTTCCAGGATCCAGCGCTCTGGGGACTGATCGCTGGCACACCTGTCGCCGCAACCGCGATTATTCGCGGCAGAAAGAAGATATCGGAGCTTCGAGCAGAAAAGGCTGAACTCAAGCAGCACTACGCCAATCTGGAGCACCATTACACGGAGGCGGTGGAGGAGGCCAAGGACCGGGCGGAAGAGGCCACCAAGACCACCTTGAAGTCCGCCATGCGGACCCTGCAGGGGCTGGCGAGCGAGCAGCAGCTGGCGATCTCAAAGTTGCAGGAAACCTATGGCGAGCACAAGATCCTTCAGGATCTGCTCGACATCGACCACATGAACTCGCAGTTTGCGCGGCGCGCCCAGTCCATCGCCGTCCTCTGCGACGGCTGGCTCGGCCGGCGACGGCACAATGCTTCGCTCTACGATGTGGTCCGCAGCGCGAAGGGGCGCATCCGCCACTTCACGCGCGTCGAAATCCGCTCGCAGAGCAACTTCGCCATCGTGAGCCGCGCGGTGGAACCGGTCGCGCTGGTTCTTGCAGAATTGCTGGACAACGCCACCAGCTATTCGGCACCGGAAACGATGATCGAGATCAATATCCGTCCGGTGCCCAAGGGTGTATGCATCGTCGTCGACGACGCCGGTGTCGGCATGAACGAGGAGGAGAAGGCGCGCGCCGCTCAGCTGCTGTCGAGCGAGAATTCCGCCAGTGTCTCCAGCCTTGGCAATCCGCCACAGTTCGGTTTCACGGTCATGGGTGTGCTCGCCGCCCGATACGGATTCACGGTATCGGTGGATTCCACCTCTCCCTACGGTGGCGTGCGCGCGGTCGTCCTGCTCCCCGACGATCTACTGACGTCCCTGCACGAGCCCGAGGAGAGTCCTGCCGTGGCCGCGTCCGCCCCGTTGCCGCCCGAGCATCCTCCTGGTCAACCGGCCCCCGGCGGCGCTGCTCCGGCTCCCCGGGCCCCCGCGTACCCGGCTCCGGGGCGGCAGCCCATGGAGCAGCCGGCTCCCGTTCAACCGATCGCCGAGACGACCGCCGGCGGGCTGCCGAAGCGTCGCCGCCGCGGCGCGATTTCCATCGTGCCGACCCAGACCGAGAGTACGGAAACCCCGGCCCGCGACAGCGCAACGACCGCGTCCGTCATGGGCGCATTTCAGCGCGGCACACAGTCCGGGCGTCGTTCCACGAATGCAAGCAATGAAGGGCATGAGGTTCAGTGAACTACGATCTGTCGTGGATGCTTGACAGTGCTCTGGAATTGCCCGAAGCGCAGCATGCCATTCTCGTTTCCGCCGACGGCCTGCTCATGGCCCGCTCGAAGGACGTCGGCCGGGACCACGCCGACACCGTCGCCGCGGCGATGAGCGGAATGCAGTCGCTGAGCCGTACGGTCGCGGACTTCTGCTACGGCGGGGTGCCCGCCAATCGTCCGCAATGGCGGCAGACGCTGGTGGAATTCGACCATGGCTGGGTCTTCCTCATATCCGCCGGTGAAGGTGCCTATCTCGCCGTTTCGGCCTCACCTGATGTCGACATGGCGGAGATCACGTTCCGCATGCAACAGCTTGTCGGGCAGCTCGGCAAGGCACTGACCAGCCCGCCTCGCGATAGGGCTGATATCCAGTCATGACACCTGACGACGAGCCGGAGCTGGAACACGAAGCAGCAGAATTAGTACGGCCGTACGTCATCACCAACGGCCGCGATCTTCTTGACGGCAGTGAGTTCTCGCTGATCACCCTGGTCACCGTGCATGCGGAGCCGCCCCGGACGAAACCTCTCGATCCGGAGAAGCTCCGCCTGCTGGAGTTGTGTTCGGGAGGTTTTCTCTCGGTCGCCGAGATAGCCGGGCACACCCGGCTGCCGGTGGGCGTTGTCAAGATTCTGGTGGCCGATCTCGCGCGGGAGGGTCATCTCTACTCCCGCGCGCCCATACCTAGCGCTCAGCTTGTCGACCGGAAAATCCTTGAGGAGGTGCTGAATGGGCTCCAGGCTCGCTTTGGATGACGGCGTGTACCTGCGCAATTCAGTGCAGACCGCGGCGAAGATCCTCGTGGTCGGACACTTCGCCGTGGGGAAGACGACATTCATCGGCACCATGTCCGAGATTCCTCCGCTGCGGACCGAAGAGGTAATGACTCAGGCGGGCGCCGGAATTGACGACCCGAAGGGCGCACCGGACAAGACCACGACCACGGTCGCCATGGACTTCGGCCGGCTCACGCTCAGCGAGAAGCTGGTCCTTTATCTGTTCGGAACGCCCGGACAGCAGCGGTTCGTTCAGGTGTGGGAAGACATGACGCGGGGGGCGCTGGGTGCGCTGGTCCTGGTCGACCCACAGCGACTCGACGAGTCCTTTCCTGTCATGGACCTGGTGGAACACTACGGAATCCCGTACGCCATCGCCGTGAACCGGTTCGACGGGACTCCCTCCCATTCGCTCGACGAGATCCGGGAGGCGCTGGACCTTCTCCCTGAGACACCCGTCGTCCACTGTGACGCACGGGACCAGCGTTCCTCGGCGGATTCCCTGATCACGCTCGTCCGGTATCTACAGTCCCGCGTCAACTAGGAGCTCAGGCATGCAATCTCACTCGGAATTCCAGACTCCGCCACCCGGCTGCCCCGCGCACGCCGGCGGCGAAAGGGTGCCCCTGCACGGGCCGGAATTCGCCGCCGCGCCGAACGCTTTCTACGAGACGCTGCGGCAGTACGGCCCCAGCGCGCCCGTCGAGCTGGCTCCCGGTGTGGAGGCCGAACTCGTCACGGACTACGCCACAGCGCTCCATGTCCTGCAGAATCCGGACAGCTTCGCGCGGGATCCGCGCCGTTGGCGCGCGCTGAACGAGGGGCGGGTTCCCCTGGACAGTCCGGTGCTGCCGATGATGATGTACCGGCCGAACCCCATGTTCTCGGACGGTGCCACCCATCTGAGGCTCCGCCAGGCCGTGACGGACAGCCTGGCCAGGATTGATATGCACCGGATGAACCGGCATGTCAATCGTGTGGCGGCCTATCTCATCGAGCAGTTCAGCAGCCGCGGCAAGGCCGATCTGGTCACCGACTACGCGCAGTGGCTGCCGCTGCTCGTCTTCAACGACCTCTTCGGCTGCCCGGCCGAGATCGGTGACCGGTTGGTCTTCGGCTTCTCCGGCATCTTCGACGGCGTCGATGCGGAGAAGGCGAACGAGGTCCTCACCGAGTCGCTGTTCGAGCTGGTGGCGCTGAAGCGGACCCACCCCGGGGATGACGTCACCTCCTGGCTGATGCAGCACCAGGCGGGGCTCAGTGACGAGGAGATGATCCATCAGCTGGTGCTTCTCATAGGCGCCGGCGCGGAGCCGATGCAGAACATCATCGCCAGTGCCCTGTGCCTGCTGCTGTCCGACGAGAAGTACTCAGGTGGCCAGCATTCAGCCGGCATGCTCGTCGAGGACGCCATCAATGACGTGCTGTGGAACTCCCCGCCGATAGCCAACTACGCGGTGCACTACCCGGTGCACGACGCCGAGCTCTCCGGCCGCACGCTGCCCGCCGGTGACCCCGTGCTCGTCAGCTTCGCCGCGGCCAACACCGATCCGAACGTCTCGCTGGGCCGTCAGACGCTCAGCAAGCGGGCGCACCTGGCGTGGGGGGCCGGCCCGCACGCCTGCCCGGCGAAGGACCCGGCCATGCTGATCTCGGTCCTGGCCATCGAGAAGCTCCTCAACGTCCTGCCGGACATCGAACTGGCGGTGGCCGAGGAGAGCTTGACGTATCGGCCGGGCCCGTTCCACCGGGCGCTCAACGGGCTTCCGGCCCGCTTCACACCGGTGCGGGACGAGCGTCGGCCGTCCGGTCGCCAGCCCTCCGGTGTTACCACCGGAAATCCCTCGCCGCAGGATAACCAGGGCAAATCCCGGAAGGGTAGCTGGTGGAGTGGATTCCTCAACTGGTGGAGGGTGTGACATCTGCAACATATTCGGGCGGTAATTGTCGAATAAGTGTTCAGGCGCTGGGGTAGGCAGGGGTGTCCCGTTTTATGTGAGCGCCTGAACAAGGAGTAGCTGTGGAGTCCGTCCTGACTTCCCCCGCGGTTGATCGACGGGCCTTGGTTTCGCTTTTTTCTCGTTTGCGCACCTCAAGCGGACAAGCGAATCCATTGCCTTTCTACGCCGAACTCAGATCGATGGGGGATGTGGTCCCAGCGCCGTGGGGCGGGTACCTGATCACCTCGTACGGCCTGTGTGACCAGGTGCTCCGGGATCGGACGTGGCAGGTGCCGGACAGTGAGTGGCGGGCCAGGCAGGGGGCGGCGACGCGTTGGAGCGCACCTTCTTCGCGGGAAATGAGCAGGACCTTGCCTGCGCTCAATGCTCCGCATCACACCCGCGTGCGGCGCTCCTTGGGGAATATGTTCGACCGGACCTGCATGGCCGATATCAAGGAGGCGATCGAGGAATCCGTCGATCGGCTTCTTGACCGGCTCGCCGAGAAATTGCGCGCCGATGGCGAAGCAGATTTCAGTGCGCTGGTCAGCGAAGAGCTCCCCATGAATGCCATAGGCGGCTGGCTGCAATTGCCCTCCGCCGACTACGCGTATTTGCGCGCGCTCGCCCACGACCAGGTATTCACCCAGGAGTTGCTGCCCTCCACGAGTCAGCTCGCGCTGTCCGACGCCGCCACGGGCCAACTACAGGCGTACTTCAGGGAATTGGTGCAGGAGCGCCGCAGGGAGCCCGGGAACGATCCGGTCTCGGGCTGGCTGCGTACCTGGGACGGTCTCGAATCCGACCGGGAGGCGGCCGACGAGGCGGTCTACCTCCTCGCATTGCTGGTCTTCCTGGCCGCACCGGAGACCACCTCCACCATGCTGTCCACCATGGTGTGGCTCCTCCTGGAGCACCCCCGCCAGTTCGGGTGGCTGCGCGCCCATCCCGACCACGTACCGGACGCGGTCGAGGAAGTGCTGCGCTACGACTCCCCGAACCACATCATCAGCCGTGTCGCCCCCGAGAACACCGCGCTCGCCGGCGTGCGCATCGAGAAGGACGAGATGGTGCACCTCATGATCGGTGCCGCCAACCACGACCCGCAGCACCATCTCGATCCCGGTGTGTTCGACATCCGCCGCAAGGCCGCGCACCTCAGCTTCAGCTCCGGCATCCACTACTGCCTGGGCGCGCCGCTGGCGCGTCTGGAGGCAGCGACGCTGCTGACCGCGCTCCTCGGGCGGCTGCCCGGTCTGCGGGTCAGCGGGCCCCCCACGTGGGCGCCGCGGGTGGGGTTCCGCCGCATCACCGAACTGCGTGTGGTCCAGTCTTGACGCAGTTCGGTCGACAGTAGACACAGAAGCGAAGAGTAAAGGCGTTGTGATGGATGATTTCAAGGCGCTCCGTGTCATATCGGAGGGGACCGTCCTCAAGGTCCAGTTGGACAGCCCGGAAACCGGCAACGCCGTCTGCGGAACGCTCCTCGATGAACTCCTCACCGTATTGGGCGCTTTGCAGGACGCGTCCGACGTCCGCGTGCTGATTCTCTCCGGCCAGGGAGCCGACTTCTGTCTGGGCGGTGACCGCCGTGAGTTCGCCGAACTCCTTGCCGCCGACGCCGGGGGAGCGGGGCTCCGGGCGGTGGCGGGTAAGGCGCGCCGGGTCTGCGATGCCCTGGCCAATGTCCAGGCCGTCACCATTGCCAGGCTGCACGGTGGGGTGATCGGAGCGGGGCTGGCGCTGGCGCTCTTCTGCGATCTGCGGGCCGGGGCGGACACCTGCCGCTTCCGGATGCCGGAACTCGCACTCGGCATGCCGCCCGCCTGGGGCGGTGCGCTGCCGCGGCTGCTGCACGAGACGGGCGCCGCGCGGATCCGCGAGCTGATCCTGACCGGTGACAGCTTCGACGCGGCGAAGGCGGCCGAGCTGTCCATCCTCCACAAGGTCGTCGCGGAGGACGAGCTGGACGAGGTCATCCGGCAGTGGACCAAGCCGATGGTCCGCAGGTCACCCGTGGCGCTCCGGACGGCCAAGGTCATGTTGAACGCGTACGCCGGAGCCCACCGCCTCGCGGATGCCACCCTGTTCGACGCGGAACTGATGGCGTCCGTCCTGACGGCCGCCGAGGCCGGCCGAGACCGCTGAACTTCCGGCCGGGACACTGCCCAGAACCGGCCGCACCCCGGCCTCGGTCGCCCGCCCGTATCAGCCGTCGGTGTCCGGCACCGACTCCCGGTGCCGGTCCGCCAGCTCCCCGTACATCGTGGCGTTGACCGTGATGAGTTCGCGCTCCTCGGCGGTCAGCTCCCGCTTGACCTTCGCCGGCACCCCGGCGACCAGGGAGCCGGGCGGCACCCGCATGCCCTGGGGCACCAGCGCCTGCGCGGCGACCAGGGAGCCCGCCCCGATGTGCGCGCCGTTGAGGACCGTCGCGCCCATGCCGATCAGGACGTCGTCCTCGACGGTGCAGCCGTGCAGCACCGCGTTGTGGCCGACCGAGACCCGGGCGCCGACGGTCACCGGGAAGCCGGGATCGACATGGACCGTGCAGTTGTCCTGGATGTTGCTGTCGGCGCCGAGCACGATCGGGCCGCAGTCGGCCCGCAGCACCGCGTGGTACCAGACGCTGGAGCCGGCCGCCATGGAGACCTCGCCGAGCACGACGGACGTCGGGGCGGTGAACGCCGCCTGATCGACCTTCGGCTCCTTGCCGCCCACCGCTGAAATCAAGGCTTGTCCCGTCATTCTTCGCTCTCCTTGCCGTGCCGCGCCGCGCCTCCAGCACCGTAGACGACCGCGGCGGTGCCCGGCGGGGACGGCCACGGGTGGGGCGAAGATCACAGCCCGTCGCGCGGCCGGTATCCCGACGGGCTGAGTACGGTGTGCGGGTGCCGATAAACCAGAACGTGTTCTCATCCGTCGCGGCCTGGCGGCGCCGGGCCGTGTCGCGTGCCGTGCACCGCGGCGCGCGCTGGGTGAGGGAGGCCGCGGCCGTGACCGCCGGGCGCCCCGGTCCGTACCGCTTCCGCCGGATCGGCACCGGCACCCGGCTCGCCTTCCCGCAGGGCACGGTCTTCGGTGACCCGTGGATCGAGCTCGGCGACCACTGCATCATCGCCCAGGACGTGACGCTGACGGCAGGCATGATGCCGGACCTGGATCTCGGCCCGGACCCGATCCTCACGCTGGGCAACGGCGTGGTGCTCGGGAGGGGAAGCCATGTGATCGCCGATGTCCGGCTCACGATCGGCGACGACTGCTTCTTCGGCCCCGGTGTGTACGTCACCACCACCAACCACAGCTATGACGACCCCGAGGTGCCGATCGGCAAGCAGTGGCCGCGCAGCGACCCGGTCACCATCGGCTCCGGCAGCTGGATCGGTACCGGGGCGGTGATCCTGCCCGGCGCGCGGCTGGGCCGGAACGTGGTGGTCGCGGCCGGTGCCGTGGTCCGCGGTGAGGTCCCCGACCATGCGGTGGTCGCCGGCGCACCCGCCAAGATCGTCCGCCGCTGGGACCCCCAGGAGGGCTGGCAGCCGCCGCTGCGCACGCCGGCGCCGGTGCCGATTCCCGAGGGCGTCACCCCCGAGCAGCTGCGCGCGCTGGGCGCCTGGCAGGCGGAGGGAGCCGGGGAGGCGTACGAGGCGTTCTGACCGTTCGTCAGGCGCGCTGGTGCCGCCGCCGTCCCCGCCCCGGTCAGCTGCCGGAGGCGAGCAGCACCGTGCCGACCAGCGCGAGGGAGGCGCCGGCGGTCTGGATGGCCTGCAGCCGCTCCTTGAGGACGCCGAGTGCGGCGAGCGCGGTGACGACGGGGTAGAGGGAGGCCAGCACCGCCGCCATCGTGACCGGTCCGTTCTGGGCGGCGATCGCGTAGGTGCCGTTGGCGGCGACATCGGCGATGCCGATGAAGGCGAGGGCGGGCAGCGCGCCACGCAGGGCGGCCGGTCCGCCGTCGGGCAGCGCCGGGGTGCCGCGCCGCACCGAGGCGTACAGGGCGGCGCCGCCGACGGCGACACTGCACAACCGCTGGACGAACAGGGCCAGGAAGAGCCCGGTCACGGTCGTGGACGCCTCGGAGATCAGCGCCATCACCGCGCCGAAGCCGAGCGCCGAGACCAGCGTCAGCACGATCGTCTGGCGGGCCACCGACGCGCCGCTGATCCGCGGGCCGCCGGCCAGCAGCACCCCGACCACCGCCACCACCATGCCGGTGGCCTGGAGCAGGCCCGGCCGCTCGCCCGCCACGATCCCGACGCCGAGCGGTACCAGCACGGTGCCGATCGAGGCGAGCGGGGAGACCACACCCATCGGGCCGAGCGCGAGGGCACGGTAGAAGCAGAGCATGGCGGCGGGGCCCACGACGCCCGCCCCGACCGCGAACCACAGCTGCGGTCCGGCCTCCCGCCAGCCGCCGGTGGCCACCACGATGGCACCCAGGACGAGGGCGGCCAGGGTCTGCGAGACCACCACGACGGTCAGCGCCTGCAGCCGTCGGGTGAGCAGTCCGCCGCCGAAGTCGGCGAGCCCCCACAGAAGGCTGGTGGCCAGGGCGAAGACCGCTGTCATGGTGAAACCTCGCAGTACAGTGAACCGGACGCTGAAGTACACCACACCGTAGTGCAAAAAATTGAACTGCGGCATCGAATATATTCGCCCCCGACTTGGACGGACCCGTGACGGATCTCGACCAGCTCACGCAGTCGCTCGCCCGCAACCTCAAGCACTGGCGCGCCGAGCGCGGTTTCACCCTCGATGCGCTGGCGGCCCGTGCCGGCGTCAGCCGCGGCATGATCATCCAGATCGAGCAGGCGCGTACGAACCCGAGCGTGGGAACCACCGTCAAGATCGCCGACGCGCTCGGCGTCAGCATCACCACGCTCCTCGACTACGAGCAGGGCCCGCAGGTGCGCATCGTGGCCGCGGGCGAGGCGGTCCGGCTCTGGTCCACCGAGGCCGGCAGCCACACCACGCTCCTGGTGGGTGCCGAGGCGCCCGGCCCGTTCGAACTGTGGGACTGGCGGCTGATGCCCGGCGACCGCAGCGCCTCCGATCCGCACCCGCCCGGCACCGTCGAACTGCTGCAGGTCCGCACCGGCACCCTGACGCTGGTCGTGGACGGTGTGGAGCACCGGGTGCCCGCCGGTTCCGCCGCGACGTTCGAGGCCAAGGTCCCGCACGCGTACCGCAACGACGGCGAGGAACCGATCGAGATGACCATGTCGGTGATCATCCCGCTTGCCCGCTGAGACGGTCCGCCGCCGGGCGGCCGCGACTGTTAGCTTGGCGCCCATGCCCGTGCCGATGGATGCTTTTGACGAGGTCCGACCCGCCGTCGAGTGCCTCGACCTGCTGGTCGGGCCGGTGGCCGCCGCGCTGCGGGACTGGCACGGATCCGTGCCGGTCGAGGAGCTGCGCTACGTCGACACCGACCCGGCCATCGCGGACACCGCCCTGCTCGTCGAGCGCTACGGCCCCTGGCTGCTGGAGCAGTCGGCGAACTGCGTGGTGGTGGCCGGCAAGCGCGGCGGGGAGACCACCCTGGCCGCGTGCGTCGTCCTCTCGCACACCCGCGTCGACGTCAACGGTGTGGTGCGCCGTCAACTGGGCGCCCGCAAGGCGTCGTTCGCACCGATGAACCAGGCGGTCGGCGACAGCGGGATGGAGTACGGCGGGATCACCCCCATCGGCCTGCCCGCCGACTGGCCGCTGCTGGTGGACACCGCCGTCGCCGATGCCCCGTACGCCCTGATCGGCAGCGGCGGTCGCCGCGGCAAGCTCATCGTGCCCGGCAAGGCCCTGGCCGAACTTCCCGGCGCCACGCTCCTGGAGGGGCTGGGCGCGGCCTGACGGGTGTCCGCCGGGCCCCGCTGCTCGCGGCGCTCAAGGTGGGGATGCCGGCGGGGCATCCGGCCGAACAGCTCGTCAGCGAGCGTGATCGCGCCGCGTATCGAGCGGCACAACGCTGCTGCGGAGGGCGGCCCCTCACCCCAACCGGGGCAGCTCGATCGCCGGACAGCGGTCCATCACCATGTCGAGCCCGGAGTCGTGCACGCGGTTCCAGGCCGCCTCGTCGACCACCCCGAGCTGGAACCAGACGGCCTTGGCGCCCAGCGCCACCGCCTCGTCGGCTATGCCACCCGCCAGCTCGCTGTTGACGAAGACGTCGACCACATCGACCGGGAAGGGGATCGCGGCCAGCGAGGGGTATCCCTGCTCGCCATGGACCGTCTCGGCCTTCGGGTGCACCGGCACGATCCGCTTGCCGTAGCGCTGCAGCACCCGTGCGACGCCGTGCGCCGCGCGCTGTTCGTTGGTGGACAGGCCCACGACGGCCCAGGTGTCGCCGAGCTCGGTGAGGATCCTGCGGATCGTGGTGGGGTCGCCGTACACGCGCACTGCCTCCTGCGGATGGAAGGGTCCTGTGCGCTCAACGGACGGCGCCGCCCGGAGATTCCCGTCGCGAGGGCCGCCGGGCCGCGGAACCGCACGGGCGTCCCCGCCCGCCGTACGGCAGACGCCCCGCCCGAAGGGGAAGACGGGCGGGGCGGGTCCTGTGGGTCGGCGGTTCAGTTCGCGCCGCGGGCCACTCCAGTACTGGCCATCCCGGCCCCCACCACGGTGCTGCCGTTCGCCGCACGGGCCGGCTTGCCGATCGCCCGGCCTCCGCTCACCGGCTCGGCCCCGCCGGCCCCCGTTCCCGGGCGGGAGGCCGCGGCCGGCTTTCGCGCCTCGTCCGCCGTGCCGGACGCCCCGGCCAGCGCCGTGCGCAGCTCCTCGGTGTCCACCAGCATGCTCACCGGGCCGGTCGGGTTGAGGTACAGCGCATGCCCCGGCGGCAGCTGCTCGACGAGTGCGGCCACCGGCCGGCGGTCGTAGAGCAGCCGGCCCACCGATTCGAGATAGCTCTGCGAGGTGTAGACCGGGATCACCGGGGTGCCGTCGGGCGAGGCGGCGGCCAGCGGCGAACCGGTCGCGGTGACCAGCACGGAGACCTCCGCGCGCGCCAGCGCCTCGGAGACGTCCTGCCCCGGCCCGTAGCCGGTCGCGGCCAGCTGCACGGCGCTGTCGACCGCGTCGGCCGGCTCCGGCCAGTCCAGCATCTGCGGCGACGGCCGGTACTCCGGGTTGTCCCGCCACTCCTCGATCTCCCCCGTCGGGCCCGAACGCCACTGCCCGATCAGTGCCCACAGGGGCGGTGGTCCCTCTCCCTGCCAGGTCAGGTCCACCATGGCCAACCAGTGATCGGGAGCATTGCGTGCCGCCTCGATGACCTCCGGCGGGGGCTCGGGCATCTCCTCGCCCGTCACGGGAACGCCCGCCGTCATCGCCGACTGTGTGCTTTCTTCCATGCCGCCCTCCGCAAACCCGCCGTTCCTACGTGTACGAGCGGGGCCCCGGAAACACGAGGCTCTCGCACTGGCCTCACAGTGCCCACGGTGCGGCGCGGACGTCTCCCCGACGCACCGTGCGGACGGGGCGGGTACGCCGCCTGGCCGTGCGCTCTGCGCCCGTCCGGCGGACCCGCGCGCCCTTACGGCGGACACCCCAGCGCGGCGCGGGCCGCGGACCGGCCGGTGTCCGCAGGTCACAGCGGCCGCATAGGCTGGTCCGATGCAGGAGCAGTACCGCACGCTCGCGCGCGAGGGCGTCCATGAGATCGAGATCAACAAGTCCCGCTTCCGCTGCGCGCTCGCGCCCGTGGCGACCGAGGCCGAGGCCCAGGACTTCATCGCGCGCATCCGCAAGGAACACCCCACCGCCCGCCACCACTGCTTCGCCTACGTCATGGGCGCCGACGGCAACGTCCAGAAGGCCAGCGACGACGGGGAGCCGGGCGGCACCGCGGGCGTACCGATGCTGCAGATGCTGGTGCGCCGCGAGGTCCGCTATGTGGTCGCCGTCGTCACCCGCTGGTTCGGCGGCGTCAAGCTCGGGGCCGGCGGCCTGATCCGCGCCTACGGAGGCGTCGTCGGCGAGGCGCTGGACGCGCTGGGGACGGTCACCCGGCAGCGCTTCCGGCTGGTGACGGTCACCGTCGACCACCAGCGGGCGGGCCGGGTGGAGAACGATCTGCGCACGACCGGCCGGGCGGTGCGCGAGGTGACGTACGGCGCTGAGGTACGCATCGAGGTCGGGCTGCCGGAGGCGGATCTGGAGGCCTTCCGCGCCTGGCTCGCGGACAGCACCGCCGGCACGGCACGGCTGGAACTCGGCGGCGAGGCGTACGGAGAGGTCTGACGGGGAGGTCTGACGGGGAGGTCTGACGGGCCGGAGCGGGGCCGTGGGCTGCACTGCCGGTGGGCTTGAACTGCCCGTGAGGTCGAGTCCCCGCGCCTTCGCGCCGGTGCGGGTGACCGGGTGTCAGCGCCCGGGTGTCAGCCCTGCCAGCTGTGCGGCGCGCGGAAGCCGGGGGTGCGCTCCAGGCGGCGCCAGCCGGCCGTGGAGCGGCGGCGGGACGGGGCCGGCTCGGGTCGGACCACGGCGCGGGCCATCAGGAGCGCGGTGAGCGCGGCGAGTTCCTCGGGGCCGGCCCGGCCCTTCTCGACCCGCAGCACAGAGGATTCGGCGGGAGCGCTCATGGGGGTGTTCTCCGTCCGTCGGCGCAGGATCACTGCGGGGGATTGCCGTGCTTACGGGCCGGCAGGTCCGCGTGCTTGGTGCGGAGCATCGCGAGCGAGCTGATCAGCACCGCGCGGGTCCCGGCCGGGTCGATGACGTCGTCGATCAGGCCGCGCTCGGCCGCGTAATAGGGGTGCATCAGCTCGGACTTGTACTCCTTGACCATCCGCGCCCGCATCGCCTCCGGGTCGCCGGCCGCGGCGATCTGCTTGCGGAAGATGACGTTGGCGGCGCCCTCGGCGCCCATCACCGCGATCTCGTTGGTGGGCCAGGCGTAGGTCAGGTCGGCGCCGATGGACTGCGAGTCCATGACGATGTAGGCGCCGCCGTAGGCCTTGCGCAGCACGATCGAGATGCGCGGGACGGTGGCGTTGCAGTAGGCGTACAGCAGCTTGGCGCCGTGCCGGATGATGCCGCCGTGCTCCTGGTCGACGCCGGGCAGGAACCCGGGCACGTCCAGGAGGGTGACGATCGGGATGTTGAAGGCGTCGCAGAGCTGGACGAAGCGGGCGGCCTTCTCGGACGCCTCGATGTCCAGCACTCCGGCCAGAAACTGCGGTTGGTTGGCGACGATGCCGACGACCTGGCCGTCCAGCCGCGCCAAGGTGCACATGATGTTGCGGGCCCAGCGCTCGTGCACCTCCATGTGGTCGCCGTCGTCGACGAGTTCCTCGATGACCTTGCGCATGTCGTACGGGCGGTTGCCGTCGGCCGGGACCAGGCCGAGCAGTGCGGCACCGGAGCGGTCGGCGGGGTCCGCGCAGGGCAGCGACGGTGGATTCTCGCGGTTGTTGGAGGGGAGCATCGAGAGCAGGTAACGGACCTCGGAGAGACAGGTCTCCTCGTCGTCGTAGGCGAAGTGCGCCACGCCCGAGGTCCCGGCGTGCACATCGGCGCCGCCGAGGCCGTTCTGGGTGATCTCCTCGCCGGTCACCGCGCGCACCACGTCGGGGCCGGTGATGAACATCTGCGAGGTGTCACGGACCATGAAGACGAAATCGGTGAGCGCGGGGGAGTACGCGGCGCCGCCCGCACACGGGCCGAGCATCACGCTGATCTGCGGGATCACCCCCGAGGCACGGGTGTTGCGCTGGAAG
This sequence comes from Streptomyces sioyaensis, assembly GCF_004122735.1. Lineage (GTDB taxonomy): Bacteria > Actinomycetota > Actinomycetes > Streptomycetales > Streptomycetaceae > Streptomyces > Streptomyces sioyaensis. Next base: position 33,807 of record NZ_SDIF01000051.1, read on the forward strand.
ATGCCGCCGTAGCCGGCCAGCGCGGAGACGCCCTCCTGGATACGGGCGCCCGCGCCGTCGTTCAGCGACACCAGCGGGGCTCCGGCCGCGAGGGCCAGGTCCATGATTTTGTGGATCTTGGTGGCGTGGGCCTCGCCCAGCGCGCCGCCGAAGATCCGGAAGTCGTGTGCGTAGACGAAGACGGTGCGGCCGTCCACCGTGCCCCAGCCGGTGACCACCCCGTCCGTGTACGGCCGGTTGGCCTCCAGCCCGAAACCGGTCGCCCGGTGCCGCCGCAGCTGTTCCACCTCGGTGAACGAGCCCGGGTCCAGCAGCAGTTCGATCCGCTCCCGCGCCGTCAGCTTGCCCTTGGCGTGCTGCGCCTCGGTCGCACGCGCACTCGGCCCACGCGCCGCCTGCTCACGAAGGGCGGACAGTTCGGCGAGACGCTCGGTCATTTCGCATCCTTCCGACGCGGACGGTGGGTTGGCTCATGGCACGCTCCGGCCCGGATTCCTGATGGCGCGCCGTCAACATGTCGCGTCATGTCATGGCGCGACATGACACCTCTCAGGCCACCCCCCCTCGGCACCCCCGCGAGGGGTCCAGGCGGTACGGGCTCGTCCGGACGGCGGCGTCAGCCGACCAGGGATCCGATGTGGTCCCGGATCGCCGAAATGACGGCCGGAGCCTGCGAGTTGAGGTAGAAGTGGCCGCCCGGGAAGGTCCGCAACGCGAACGCGGCTGTGGTGTGTGCGGCCCAGTCGTGGGTCTCCTCGACCGTGGCCATCGGGTCGCGGTCCCCCAGCAGCGCGAGGACCGGGCAGGGCAGGGGCGGTCCCGGCCGGTGGCGGTAGGTCTCCACGGCCTGGTAGTCGGCACGGATGACCGGCAGGAACAGGTCCCGGAGTTCGGGGTCCTGGAACACCCGCAGATCGCTGCCGCCGAGCAGCTCCATCTCGGCCACGACCCCCTGGTCGTCCCGCAGATGGACGTTCTCCTCCCGGACCCTGGTCGGTGCGCGACGGCCGGAGACGACGACGGAGAGCGGTGCGGCCCCGTCGTCCGTGAGCCGCCGGGCCACCTCGAAGGCGACCATGGCGCCCATGCTGTGCCCGAACAGGGTCAACGGGCGGTCGGCCCACGGCCGCAACGCCTCCGTGGCCCGCTGCGCCAGCGCCTCGATCGAGTGCAGCAACGGCTCGGTCCGGCGCTCCTGACGGCCCGGGTACTGGATCGCGAGCACCTCGACCGCGGGCGAGAGCGCGGCGGAGACACCGTGGAAGTAGCTCGCCGAACCGCCCGCGTACGGAAAGCAGGCGAGCCGGGTCTTGGCGTCCGGAGCCGGGTGGAACCGCTGGATCCACCTGCTCTTCTCCTGATCGCCGCTGCTCAACTCACTCAACTCGGGTGCCCCCTGTGACGATTGTGGTCTGCCCGTGAAGGCTCCCACCGGGGCCCGGACCCGGCCAACCCCGGCTGACCCCTAGCCACCCCCACCCGCACCGGGCCGGCGGACGGCGTGGTGGCGGTCCGGCATAGGGGTCGAGGGCCGCCCGCCCCCTATCGGACGACAAAGGGGTCCCACCGCTCCGGAGAGCGGTGGGACCCCTGGTCCGGAGCCCAACGGGGGGTGGGCTCCCGACTCTTCACAGTGGCTTGTGTGCCGTGCTCGTCCGGCGGCGGCCCGTCCTGCGCCGGCCGCCGGTCACGGCACCTGCCCTCAGGCGGCCGCGGTGGCCGCCTCCACCGGGCGGAACCTGGTGGCCCGCCAGGTCGGTACGAGTGTCGCCGCGAAGGTGATGATCACCGCGCCGGCCACGACCGCGAGGTAGATCCACACCGGTACGGTCGGCACGACCCGGCCCAGCTTGGCGACGCTGTAGGGAAACAGGGTGACCGCGGAGGCGACCGATCCCAGGACGACGCCGACGACCAGGGTCAGCACGCTCTCCATGCTCATCATGGTCATGATCTGCCGTCGGGTGAATCCGGTCAGCTGCTGGAGACCGAATTCCCGGCGGCGCCGGCCGGTGGCCGCGATCAGGGTGTTCACCACGGAGATCGCGGTGTATCCGACGATCATCCCGACCACCAGGTAGTTGATGGTGGCCAGTTGCTGCTGGCCCGCCGTGCGGTCGGCGGTGAGCGCGGCGCTGCCGGACACCTCGACCCCCGGCTGGTCCTTGACCAGCGCGGACAGCGCCTGGGTCAGCTTGCCGGGATCGGCTCCCGGAGCGCGGCGCACCACGATCTGCCCGGCCGCTCCGTCGGTGGTGTGGGCGGCCAGCAGCTCGGCGGGCAGCAGCAGCGACGCCGCCACACCCTCCGGCCGGTAGGTGGCGACCACCTTCACCGTGGCCGACGTGCCGTCGCCGAGTCGCAGCGTGAGGCTGTCCCCGATGCCGCGCCCCAGCGCCGCGGCGTGGTCGACGGGCAGTGCGACGCTGTTCCCACGGAGCCCGGCGAGTGAGCCCTCGGCGGCCCGCACCGAGAGGTTCCGGTCCCCGGTGACGCCCTGCAGGGTCCAGCCGTCGCCGGTCTGCGTGGTGTCCTCGGGGCTCTGCACGAAACCGGTGCTCGTCACGTAGTCCGAGGCCGCGGCGACGCCCGGGGTGTGCCGGACCCGGTCGAGCGTGCCGGGGGCGAGCCCGCCGGCCGTGGCCGTCAGGACGTCGTCCGCCCGCAGGATCCCGGTGTGCGCCGTGCGGTTCGAGGCGTCCTCGATCTGCTGCATGTACAGCGTGCCGGTGGCGATGCCGGTCAGCAGGATGATCGGCGTGATGGTGGCGGCCATCCGGACCGTGTGCGCCCGGGAGTTGAGCACCGCGATCCGGCCCGCCAGTCCCGACACGGCACCGAGCGGTCCCTTGAGCAGGGCGACGATGGCCCTGGTGAAGCCGGGGGCGAGCAGGGCCAGGCCGATCGCCCACAGGATGCAGGCCGGTCCCGCGGTGCTGGCCGTCAGATCGCCGGTCATCGTCGTCATGGTCATCACGGCCATCGCGGCGCCGCCGACCAGGAAGAGGACGGACAGCCAGATCCGGGTCCGGGTCAGCCAGTTCCCCTCGATCGCGCTGTCCGCCAGCGCCTCGGTGGCCCGGGTCTTGGCGATCTTCCGGGCGGTGAGGTACGCGGCGCCCACGCCGGCCAGCAGCGAGGCAGCCACCGCCACCACGGCCGGCACGATGCCCAGCCGGAACTCGACCGCTTGGGAGACCATCCCGGCGGAGACCAGCTTGTCGAAGAGGAACCGGCTGAGCAGCGCTCCGGGCAGGCAGCCCAGGACCGACGCCACGATCGAGACGGTCAGCGTCTCGCCCAGGATCATGCGGCGCAGCTGTCGCGGGGTGGTGCCGATCGCCTTCATCAGAGCCATCTCGCGGTGCCGCTGCGAAATGGTCAGCCCCAGCGTCGACGACGCTCCGAACATGGCCACCAGGATGGCCCAGCCGCCGAAGATGGCGGACAGCATGATGAGGTTCTTCTGGCTGGTCGCGGCCTGTGGGAACTCGGCGAGCCCGCGGTTGTCGCCGGCCAGGGTCACTGCCGCCCGGCCGTCCAGCGCCTGCTCGATCCGGCTGCCCAGCTCACCGGCGTCGGTGCCGGGCTTCGGCAGCACACCGATCGCGTCCACGGTGCCGGACCGGCCACTCAGCGCGGCGGCCCGGGCGTCGGTGAAGAACACCGCGGGCTGCGCGGCCGTACGGCCACCGGCCTGCTGGACCAGACCGGTCAGCCGGAACGTCGTCAGTCGGCCGTGAGCCACCAGACGGACGTCGGTACCGACGGTGGCGCCGGCCTGCCGGGCCAGCTCCGTGTCCAGCACCACGTCTCCGGCAGCCCCCGGTGCGGTGCCCGAGGTGAGGGTGTACGGGGCCAGCTGCGCCGAGCCCCAGCCGTGGCCGAGCGGACGGTGTTCGGTGCGGGTGGCGGTGTCCGACAGGTCGGTCACCGGACGGCCGTCCCGTACGACGGAAACCGGGAAGGACACGTCGGGCACGGCCTTCGCGACTCCTGGGACGGCGGCGACGGTGGCCACCCGGCCGGCGTCGAGCCGGACCCGCTCGGCCAGTTGCGAGGACTCGTAGGTCTGGTCGCCGGTCACCACCAGCGGAGCCGCGGCCAGCCGCTGGGGCGGCACCGCGTCGCGGACGCCGCTCTCCATCAGCCCGCCGCACGCCATGATGAGTGCCGCGCCGAAGAACATGGCGATGAAGGTGGCCACGAATCCGCCCTTGCGGAAACGCAGGGTGCGCAGAGCGAGGGACAGCATCAGTACGTGCCCCCCGTCGAGGTCCGCATCTGCCGGCCGCCGGCGGCCGGCTGCTCGTCCGCCCAGGCGCCCAGGTGGGTCATCCGCTCGGCGACCACCTCGGCGGTCGGGTGGTAGATGTCGCCCACGAACCGGCCGTCGGCGAGGAACACCACCCGGTCCGCGTACGAGGCCGCCACCGGATCGTGGGTGACCATCACGATGGTCTGTCCCAGCGACTGCACGGACTCCTGCATCAGCCGCAGGACCTCACGGGCGGTACGGGTGTCCAGCGCGCCGGTGGGCTCGTCGGCGAACACCACCGCGGGCCCGGTGACCAGGGCACGGGCGATTGCCACCCGCTGCTGCTGGCCGCCGGACAGCTCGGCGGGGCGGTGTCCGGTCCGTTCGCCGAGCCCGACCCGCTGGATCACCTCGGTGACCCGCGCGCGGTTCGGCCGGCGGCCGGCGAGCTTCAGCGGAAGCGTGATGTTCTGCAGCACCGTCAGGGCGGGCAGCAGATTGAACGACTGGAAGATGAAGCCGATGCGCTCGCGCCGCATCTTGGTCAGCGTGGTCTCGTCGTAGCCGCTGAGGTCCTCGCCGTCCAGCAGAACCGTGCCGGAGGTCGGCCGGTCGAGCCCCGCAGCGCAGTGCAGAAAGGTGCTCTTGCCCGAACCCGAGGGCCCCATCACGGCGGTGAAGCTGCCGCGCTCGAAGGTCAGAGTGACGCCGTCGAGTGCGGTCACGGAGTTGGCGCCCTCGCCGTAGACCTTGCGAACCGCGTTCAACCGGACTGTGTCGGCGACTGCGATGGTGTCCATTCAAAGCTCCCTGTACCTGTCGCGTGGGAGACGCGATCACGTCCTCAACGCTACGGACGGCGGGCGCCGCGGCCGATGGGTCTACGACCCCAAGGGGGGTGGAGAAAACTCCACCCCTCCCCGGGGTCCTGCCCCACTGCTCCCGCCCCGGCCCACCCGCGATCCTTGAAGGACCGTGACACCGGGCACGGCGGCGCGCGAACGCCCGGTCGCCCGCCCGCACGTGCTGCATGATGAGGCTCGCGGGGGCGGTGCGCTTCCGGGCCACAGGAGGTTGGACCAGGTGGACAAGGCGAGGACCGCAGGGTTACCGGCACCGTTCCGCGGAACGGACACGGCCGGCCCGGTCGGACGGCGGGCGGTGGCGGCCCAGTGGTGAGGAAACACGGTTCCGGCGACAGCGGCGCGGTCAACCGGCTGCGCTGGTGCGCACGGGGCGTGCTGGTCGCCGTACTCTCCCAGGTCGGCAGCGTCGCCCTGTTCACCGCCACGGTCATCGCACTGGCCGCACTGATCGTCGGCGTGGGCGTCTTCCTCCTGCCGGTGGTCATGGTCGCGGTCCGCGGACTGGCCACCTTCCACCGCCGGACGGCCGGCGAATGGACCGGCGACCCCATCGACATCCCCTACCGGCACACCGCCGCGGCCGCCCCCCACGACGGCGCCCGCTCCTTCGGACAGTGCAGGCAGCTGCTGTCCGACCCGGCCACCTGGCGGGACGTCCTGTGGATGCTGCTCGACGCGCCGGTCGGCCTGGTCCTGGGCCTGCTGCCCGCCTCGCTGGTCGCCTACGGCCTGAACGGCATGCTCGTCACCCCGTTCCTCTGGGAAAGCATGGGCCCGCACTGGGGCTTCGGAGCGATCTGGCCCATCACGGACCAGACCGACGCCTACCTCGCCATCCCCCAGGGGGTGCTGCTGGTGGCCCTGGGACTGCTCTGCGCCCGCCCGCTGCTCCGGCTGCACACCCGCTTCAACCGGCTGCTGCTGGCACCCACCCGCAGCGCCCGGCTCGCCCTGCGGGTGGAGCGGCTGACCGAGACCCGCTCGGAGACGGTGCAGTCCCAGGCCGCCGAACTCCGCCGGATCGAACGGGACCTGCACGACGGTGCGCAGGCCCGCCTGGTCTCCCTCGGCATGAGCCTCGGGCTCGCCGACACCCTCGTGGAGCAGGACCCCGTCATGGTGCGCAAACTCCTGGCCGACGCCATGGAGTCCAGCAGCCAGGCCCTGACCGAACTACGGGACCTGGTACGCGGCATCCATCCGCCGGTGCTCGCCGAGCGCGGACTGGACGGCGCGGTACGGGCGCTGGCGATGGGCCTGGCGATGCCCGTCGAAGTGAGCATCGAACTGCCCTCCCGGCCCCAGCCGCCGGTCGAGTCGGCCGCGTACTTCGTGATCGCCGAGACCCTCGCCAACGTCACCAAGCACAGCGGCGCCAACCGGGCGAGCCTGCGCCTGTGGCACGCGGACGGCGCGCTCCGGGCGCAGGTCGGTGACAACGGCCGCGGCGGCGCGGACCCGGAGGGCGGCAGCGGTCTGCGCGGCCTGCAACGCCGGCTCGCGGCCTTCGACGGAACACTGGACATCAGCAGTCCGCCCGGCGGACCGACCCTGGTGACGATGGAGCTGCCGTGCGAGTAGTGATCGCCGAGGACCTGGCCCTGCTGAGAGAGGGCCTCGTACAACTGCTGACGGCACACGACTTCGAGGTGATCGAAGCGGTGGACAACGGGCCGGCGATGCTGCGGGCCCTGCTCACCCACCGGCCGGACGTGGCCATCGTCGACGTGCGGTTGCCCCCGACGTTCACCGACGAGGGACTCCAGGCCGCGGTCAAGGCCCGCACCGAGGTACCGGGGCTGCCCATTCTGGTGCTGTCCCAGCACGTCGAGCAGATGTACGCGCGCGAGCTGCTGTCCGACCAGAACGGCGGCGTGGGCTATCTGCTCAAGGACCGGGTCTTCGACGTACGCCGCTTCGTCGACATGGTCCGGCAGGTGGCCGCCGGCGGAACCGTCATGGACCCCAAGGTGGTGTCGGAACTGATGATCAAGCACGAGACCGGGCCCGGCCCGCTGCACGCCCTGACCGCGCGGGAACGCGAGGTACTCGGACTGATGGCCGAAGGACGGTCCAACGCGGCCGTCGCGGCCAAGCTGTTCGTCTCCGAGAAGGCGGTCAGTAAACACACCAACAGCATCTTCACCAAGCTGGGGCTCGCGGCCTCCGGCGACGACAACCGGCGCGTACTGGCAGTACTCGCCTACCTCAACTCGTAGGCGGAGCACGACGGACAGGAGCGTTCACACCATGCGCCACACCGGCACAGCGCCGATACCGCCGACCCGGAAGGCCGGGCGGAAGCAGTGGACCGGACTCGCCGTTCTCGTCCTTCCCGTCCTGCTGGTCTCCCTCGACATGCAGGTGCTGTCCTACGCACTGCCCTTCATCAGCGGCGAGCTGGGCCCGAGCAGCGCCCAGCTCCTCTGGATCGTCGACATCTACCCGTTCGTCCTGGCCGGGCTGCTGCTGACGATGGGGTCCCTGGGGGACCGGATCGGCCGCAGACGTCTGCTGATGGCCGGCGCCGTCGTCTTCGGCCTGGCCTCGGTGGCGGCCTCGCTGGCCACCGACCCCGCCCTCCTCATCTTCACCAGGGCCCTGCTGGGCCTTGGCGGCGCTACCCTGATGCCGTCCACCCTGTCCCTGATCCGCAACATGTTCAGCGACGACGGACAACGCCGGACCGCCATCGCCGTGTGGACCGGCGCGTTCGCCGGCGGAGCCGTGCTCGGCCCCCTCCTCGGCGGCGTCTTGCTGGAACACTTCTGGTGGGGCTCGGTCTTCCTGGTCAACCTGCCGGTCATGGTGCTCCTGCTGTTTCTCGCGCCGGCCCTGCTGCCGGAGTCCAGAGCCGAACAGCCGGGCAGATTCGACCTGTTCAGCGCCGCGCTGTCGCTGGCCGCGGTACTGCCGGCCGTATACGGCATCCAGAAGACCGCCGAGGACGGATTGCGCGCCGCACCGGGCGCCGCCTTCGTCGCGGGGCTCGCCATCGGCTGGTATTTCCTGCGCCGCCAGCGCCGGCTGGCCGCACCCATGCTCGACGTCACGCTCTTCCACGACCGGGCGTTCAGCGCATCCATTGCCACCAGCGTCCTGGCGATCTTCTCGCTCGTCGGATCGGGCCTCTTCACCACCCAGTACCTGCAAATGGTGCTGGGCTTCGGCCCGTTACGCGCCGGTCTGTGGGCACTGCCCGCCGCGGGCGCCGCCCTGATCAGCTCGGCACTGGTCCCGCTGCTGGTGCGGCTGGTACGTCCCGCGGTGGTGGTGACCGGGGGTCTGGTCGTCGCCGCCGCCGGATACGCCGTGCTCTCCCAGCTCCACCCGGGCTCGGGCGTCGCGGTGCTCGTCACCGGCACCGTGATCATGGCCGGTGGCATCACCCTGGTCATGACCACCACCTCCGACCTGGTCATCGCCACCGCCCCGGCGGACCGGGCCGGCTCGGTCTCCGGACTGTCCCAGACCGCCACGGAGTTCGGCGGCGCCTTCGGCATCGCCGTCCTCGGCAGCATCGGCACCGCCGTGTACCGCCACGACGTGGCACAACAGGTGCCGGGCAACCTTCCGCACAGCGCGGTGAGCGCGGCACAAGACACGCTGGGCGGCGCGGTGCAGGCCGCCCACCAGCTGTCCTCCGGCGCCGGCGAAGAGCTGCTCACCGTCGCGCGGGACGCCTTCGCGCACGGACTACGCGTCGCCTCCTGGACCACCGCCGGCCTGCTCCTCGCGATGGCCACGCTCTCCTTGATCCTGCTGCGCCACACCCGGACCCCGCTGCCCGACGAGGCGGCCGCCACGGGCGAGAACGGGACGCCCGCGACGGTCCCTGGGCCGGCTTCGCCCGCATCGCCAGCGTCGTCCGCGTCGTCCGGACCGGGCGCCCCGCATCCGTCGGACTGAACCGACAGCCCTGCTGCCGGGCCCCTTGGGGACGGCGCCGGCAGCCACAGCCGACGAGGGCCGGCCCCACAGCCGACGAGGGCCGGCCACCGCTGACACCCGGTGGCCGGCCCTCGCCGTACTCCTCTCCCTCTCTCTCCCTCTCCCGCTCCCTCTCAGTCGGCGTCCAGCTCGCCGTCGAGGATGTCCATCAGCTCATCGGCGGACACCGACTCCAGCTCCGCCCGGTCGTCCTCCAGCGTGTGCGCGCTGTCCGGGCGGAACGCCTCGCCCCACTGCGCCGCCAGCGCCCGCAGCCGTGCCGAGACCCGAGCGTGCTCGGCCGCGTCCGGCGTGGCACCGCTCATCGCGGCCTCCAGGCCGGCGAGCTCCGCCTCCAGCGACGGACCCGCGGTGACGTCCTCGTCGACGAGTTCGGCGCGCAGATGGCGGGCCGCGGCCAGCGGAGTCGGATGGTCGTAGATCAGCGTGGACGGCAGCCGAAGCCCGCTGGCACGCCCCAGCCGGTTGCGCAGCTCCAGCGCCGTCAGCGAGTCGAAACCCAGCTCGACGAAGCCACGCAGCGGATCGACGGTCTCCCCCCGGGCATGCCCGAGCACCTCGGCCGTGTGACGGCGCACCAGGTGCAGCAGCGTGCGTTCCTGCTCCTTCGCCGACATCGCCGCCAATTGCCTCACCAGCAGGTCCGCCGGTGATTCCGCACCGGCCGACCCCGAGCCGCTGTCCAGCACCCGGCGGGACGGCGTCCGCACCAGAGCCCGCACCATCGCCGGGACGCCGTCGGCGCCGCTCCCGGCCCGCATACGGGCGGCGTCCAGCGCCATCGGCAGCAGTACCGCCGGCCGGCCCGGCCCAGTGGTTCCGGCCGGCTCGCCGGGCTCCGGCCGAGCGAGGGCGGCGTCGAACAGGGCCAGGCCCTCTTCCGGCGAGAGCGCCCGCATACCGGAGCGCGTCATCCGCCGCAGATCGGCTCGGGCGAGCTGGTCACCCATTCCGTACTCCGCGTGCCACAGACCCCAGGCCAGCGACAATCCGGGGAGCCCCTGGGCCCGACGGTGCTGGGCCAGCGCGTCAAGGAAGACGTTCGCCGCCGCATAGTTGGCCTGACCGGCCGCGCCGAGCGTGCCCGCCGCGGAGGAGAACAGCACGAACGCCGACAGCTCGGCATCCGCCGTCAGCCGGTGCAGGTTGAGCGCCGCGTCCACCTTGGGACGCAGCACCGACTCGAACCGCTCGGGAGTCAGCGAGGCCAGCGTCGCGTCGTCCAGCACACCGGCGGCGTGGATGACACCGGTCAGCGGATGCGCGACCGGAATCCGTGCGAGAGCCGCAGCCAGCTCGCCCTCATCCGACGCGTCGCAGGCCACGACATCGACGCTCGCACCCAACTCGGCCAGCTGGGCGACGAGTTTGCCGGCGCCCTCGGCGTCCGGACCGCGGCGACTGAGCAACAGCAGATGGCGCACTCCGTGGGCCGTCACCAGATGCCGGGCGAGCACGCTGCCGAGTCCGCCGGTGCCCCCGGTGACCAACACCGTTCCCGTGCCGTCGAGTTGACGTACGCCCTGGTCGGGGTCAGCGCCGACGCCGACCGCCGCGGCCCGTACGAGCCGGGGAACGAACGCCGAGCCGCCACGGAGGGCGACCTCCGGCTCTCCGCTCGCCACCACAGCCGCCAGCGCCTCCTGCGACTCCGGCGCCCCGTCCACGTCCACCAGCGCCACCCGGCCCGGATGCTCCTCACGCACCGCGCGCACCAAGCCCCACACCGCCGAGCCCGCCAGGTCGCGCACGTCCTCCGGCAGCTCGCCGGGACGGGCGACCGCGACGGCCCCCCGCGTGACGATGACGATCCGCGACGCGGCGAACCGCTCGTCCGCCAGCCAGCGCTGGAGCAGCGCCAGCACCCGCCCGGTAGCGGCCCGTACCGCCGTGGCGAGCTCCAAGGACGCACCGCCCGGGGTGGCCGCCCCATCGTCGCAGTGGACCACCACCTCGGCCGGAACCGTGTCCGGCAGCAGCGCCTCTGCACTGTCCACCCACTCGGCCGCTCCGGCACTACTGCTGGCCGGCCGGACGGCAAGGACCTCCGCACTTCCGTCAGCCGTCATCGACCGGTCCCAGGGCAGCCAGTCCACGGCGTACAGCGGCTGGTGGCCGCCTTCGGGGGCCCGGAGCAGGCTCAACTGCTCCGCATCGACCGGACGCAGGACCAGGGACCGCACCGAGGCCACCGGCTCGCCCTGCGCATCGGCCGCGACGACGGACAGCGTGTTCTCGGCCGTACGGGTGATCCGCACGCGCAGTCGGGTAGCACCGGACGCATACAGCGCCACGCCCTGCCACGCGAAGGGCAGCAGCATGCCCGACCCCCCGCTCCCGGCGCCCGGAGCGGTCGCCGCGTCCCCACCGCTCAGATCAGCGGCGTGCAGGGCGGCATCGAAAAGGGCGGGATGAAGCCCGAACGCGCCGACGTCCCCATGAGCCTCCTCGGGCAGCACGACCTCGGCGTAGACGTCCTTGCCGCGCTGCCAGGCGGCCTGGAGGCCCTGGAAGACCGGGCCGTAGTGGTAGTCCTGCGCCGCGAGCTCCTCGTAGAGGTCGTGCACCGGCACGGGCCGGGCTTCGGCGGGCGGCCAGATGGCAAGCTCGGAATCGGCCTCATGCAGGGTGAGTCGAGGGGAGAGGACGCCTTGGGCGTGCTCCGTCCAGGGAGGCTGGTCGGTGTGGGCGTCGCTGGAATGGGGACGCGAGTGGATCGTGACGGTGCGTCGATCAGCTGCGTCGGGTGCGCCGACCGTGACCTGTAGCTGCAAAGCCTGCTGCTCCGAGGGCAGCACGACCGGTGCTTGGAGGGTGAGTTCTTCGAGGTGGGGGGTGCCGGTGTGGTCACCGGCATGGAGGGCGAGTTCGACGAGCGCCGTACCCGGGACGAGCACGCTGTCGCTGATCGCATGGTCGGCGAGCCAGGGATGCGTCTGGAGCGAGACACGACCGGTGAGGATGGTTTCGCCCGAGCCGGCACGGTGAAGTACGGCGCCGAGCAGCGGATGGTCCGCGGGAGCCTGGCCCAGGATGGCGACATTGCCGGTGTCGGGTGCGGCTTCGAGCCAGTAGCGCCGGCGTTGGAAGGGGTAGGTGGGGAGGGCGATGGGTTGGGTGGGGGTTGTTGTGGTGTGGAGGGTGGTCCAGTCGACTGGGTGTCCGTTGGTCCAGAGGCGGGCG
>NZ_SDIF01000052.1 GCF_004122735.1 Streptomyces sioyaensis
TGACCGACAACGGCGGAATCTTCGGACCTGGACGACTCATACCCAACCAACGACGAATCTTCGACTCAGGTCACTAGTGCTCCAGCTGTAGATCGTGATCTTGCTGGCGGGAGGCGGTGTGGGAATGGGTGCGGCCACCGTTCCCGGCCGGTGCCGGGTAGCGTTCGAGGGCCTGATGGAGCGGATCGCCAGGCGCTTCACTCAGGTTGAACCCCGGCGCCGGGCCGGGCGGTTGGTGCTCGGGCTGCTGTCGGACCTGCCGCGCAAGAACTGCTGGACGATCGCCGAGTGGGCCGGGGATACCAGCCCGCACGGCATGCAGCATCTGCTGTGCCGGGCCTCCTGGGATGCCGACGCCGTCCGTGATGACGTGCGCGAGTATGTCGTCGAGCACCTCCACGACGATGCCGCGGTGCTGGTCGTCGACGAGACCGGCGACGTGAAGAAGGGCACCCACACGGTCGGGGTCCGGCGCCAGTACACCGGCACAGCCGGGGGATCGAGAACTCCCAGGTCGCGGTCTACCTCGTCTACGCCGGCGAGCAGGGAAACGCAGCGCTCGATCTGGAGCTGTACATCCCGCGCTCTTGGACGTGCGACCCGGATCGCTGCCGGGCAGCCGGGCTCGGCGAGGAGACCGTCTTCGCGACCAAGCCGGAACCGGCCCGCACGATGATCGAACGGTTCCTGAACGCCGGACACCACGTGGGCCGGGTCGCCGGTGACGAGGTCTACGGCGGAACCCGAAACTACGGTCCGACCTGGAGGGACACGGCATCGGCTAGGGCGTGTCCCTTCGATCTCCGTGGATCAGCCTGCGGCTCCCCCAGCTAACGCTGGGAGGTGCCCCCAGGTGCCGTGCATCGCAAGGCGGAGCGTCTCCCTCGGACGGGTGTCCGTGGGTGATGCGACAACGCGGCGTGGGGGCACCCCCAGCGTTAGCTGGGGGAGTGCGGTGCCAGGAGTCGCAGGCCCACGGAGATCGGAGAGACACGCCCTGGTACACCTCACGGAAGTTCACTAAAGCCTGCCGCAAACCAACTCGGTAAGCGGGCATTGGACCCGGCTGGACAAATCCATTTGGCGCTCTCGCTTCGGTGGGGCCACAACGCGGGAAGCCGCGTCGGCTCCATAACTCAACGCGCTCGTAGGGTAGTTACCAGTAACCAGACAACCCGGTTCGCGACGCCCTTGACCGGAATTACCTGCGGGAATGCGTGGAGCAGCAAGTGCTTGCAGGTAAGCCTGAAAGGCCATCCAGCACTGACGCCCGGATGACGCGATGAATAAGTTGCTTGGTACTGAGCGTTGACTGGGAATACAGAGCCTTGCTTTACTTCTGCGCGGGACGACGGCCGGACCATCAACCAATCCCCCCACAGTGCCGTTAAGCGATCCTGGCGTCTCCCACCCCCCTTCACTCGGCATGACTGCGACCAATTCCCAGGCATGACCGCGAGCTTCGTATTGGCATGTTCCTGACACAGGAGCCCCCACCGTGCCACCTCCCCCACGCGCGCGCGGACCACCCATTGGCGTGGTGCTTTCGCGCTCACCGGATCACAGATCCGACAACAGCCAGCCGCCTTGCGGTGATGCAGCCATACCTCGATCCGCCGCTCGTGAAAACCCCGAGCGCAAGCGGCAATTCGAGCGGCGGGCTGCACTCGCGATGGCTTGGCGCCCGCACGACCCAACCCACCACCCCTGCCGCTCTCAGCGGTTCACATCAAGGAGTCGAAACGTGCGTATCAAGCGAACCCTCAGCGTCGGCACCGCGCTCGCGGTGTCCTGCTTGGCGACTGTGGTCGCCACCAACGCGACCGCGGCCAACCCCGCGCCCGTCCATTCCCAGCACCACGAGCACGGAATGGGCCTGGACCTCGCCGCGCTCAGAGCGCACAAAGCCCCCAAGTCACCGGTGAAGCACGGGGCGTTGCAGGCACCGCGCCCTCGACCCGGTGACGTACCGTCGAGCTTCGACCTGAGCACGTACGCGCTGTCGCCCGGCGACCAAGGAAGGGTCGGTTCCTGCGTCACTTGGGCCACCGGTTACTCCGGCTACGGCATATTGATGAAGGAGCAGGGCATCAGCGGCTCCCCGATGGCGCCGATGTTCATCTACTCGCAGATCGCTCAGGGCAACGACCAGGGCACCTGGGCCAGCGTCGCATTGCCCATGGAACAGAAGCAGGGCATCGACACCAAGGACGACTACTGGCAGGGCGACTTCGACTACACGACCCAGCCCGACGACAACGAGCGTGCGAACGCGGCACATTACAAGCTGTCGGGGTGGCAACAGCTGCCTACCAGCGGTTCGAAGGCCAAGGCCGCCATACAGGACGCGATATCGCAGGGCATGCCGGTGCCGATCGGGTTCACGGTGCACCAGAGCTTCATGGACATGGACGCCGCGACCGCGTCGAGCTACAGCTACCTCCCCGGGGACTCCCACAGCGACCCGGTCGAAGGCGGGCACGAGGTGACCATAGTCGGCTACAACGACAAGGGCGTGAAGATCGAGAACAGCTGGGGCGGCAACTGGGGAGACGGCGGCTTCTTCACCGTGCCGTGGAGCTTCTTCGACACCGGTGACGTCGATGAGGTCTCTGCCATGGGGAAGCTCGTCACGAGCTGATGCACGAGGCCCCTCCCCAGTCCTCGCCGGCACCGGGGAGGGGCCGCTCCACGATGCGGGCCGATTGTGTTCGCAACGGCATGCCGGCGAAGGGGGGACCAGATGCGCGAGCGCGAGTGGGATACGGCGATACGGGAGCCGCTCGCGTGGGCCGCAGCGGGCGCCCCGGTGCTGATGCTCGTCGAGGGAGAGGCGGGAACGGGCAAGATCCGGTGGCAGCCAGCCGGGCCGAGAACGGCAGCCAGTTGCCTCCTCCTGGGATTCCTCGCCGGGGCGGCGGGCTTCAACGTGTCACCAGCTCTCACACTGGTCACACCGACCCCGTAGACGCCTCCGCATCACAGGGCTCTGACCTGGATTTACGCGCTCGTCCTGGACCAGCTGGACACACTTGGACGGTCTCTACAACCTGTGCCATGTGGTACCCAGAGCAGCGCCCAGGACGAGTACGGGGGCGTCGTCGGGGCCATCGATCCGGTGCTGAGCTGCTGACCCGCCCCCGAGCCAAGGCGGACCAGGCCTCAGCACTGCACACCATCCCGGGCGCCACCCGGCCCCAAGGCACCGTCAAAGTTGCCGACGACGTACTCGACACCTTTCTGAAACGGGCTCTCACTGATCTGTGACGCACCTTCCCGTCTCCTTGTTGGACCCCCCTTGGATCAGCACCGCCGGGTAGACGATCCGGCAAGTGGAAGACCGTTCACGATCACCACCGGCGATGGTCGGCGGACGGCACGTGGGACCGAATCGTTGGCGCGGTTCAGCGACACAGGGCCGTGTCCACGACACCGTCCATGCGCTTCTTGGTTGCCTGGCTCAGCTGCATGGTCACGGCGACGTTGGCCGCGCGGCCGTTCTCGGTGGCGCCGCCTCGGGTCTCGTATCCCGTCATGCTGCCGCCGTGACCCCAGTGCACACCGCCGCACGACAGCGGCGTGCTCACGAGTCCCAGGCCGTAACGGGCACCGGAGGGAAAGGGGTAACTGGCGGGGACGGTGGTGCGCATCTGGTCGAGCTGCGCCTTCGGGAGAAGGCGGCCGGCCAACAGTGCGGTGAAGAACCGGTTCAGGTCGGAGTTGGTGGACACCATCTGACCGCAGCCCAGGCCCAGGAAGGGTCCCATTCCGTGGCGTCGCCCAGAGGCGCGGCTGCCGAACCCTGGTAGTAGCCCCGGGGATGGCGCTCCCGGATCCTCTCCTCGCCTGGCACGGGGAAGTAGGTGTGGCGCAATCCGATGCGTTTGATGACGCGCTGGTCGATCTCCACGGCGAGGGGACGGCCGGTGACCTTCTGCACGATCAGGCCGGCCAACAGGTAGTTCGTGTTGCTGTAGGTCCAGTTCGTACCGGGGGCGAAGTCTGCCTTGTGCTGGAGAGCGAGGTCGAGGAGTTCGCGGGGCTCGTAGTAGCGGATGTCGTCGCTGAGGTACGTGCTGTAGTTGGGAAGTCCGCTGGTGTGCTGGAGTATTTGGCGGACGGTGATGTGGCGTCCGTCGATGCCGGCCCCGCGCACCAGGCCGGGCAGATAGGTGTTGACCGGGGCATCAAGGCCGATCCTGCCTTCACCGACCAGTTGCAGCACGACCACCGCCGTGAACGTCTTGGTGTTGCTGCCGATCCGCAGCTGACTGTCCCGGGGCACCTTCGCTCCGGTGGCCAGGTCGCCGACCCCTGCGGTGTAGGTGCGGGTGCGGCTGTCACGGGCCCGCCGCCAGGCCGCACACCGTCCAAAAGGGCCTGAAAGCTCTGGTGCACACCGACGGCGTGCCCGCCGCGCTGGCGAGAGCAGGGGCGAGGGAACCCGAAGCCATCGGCTCCGACCCGTCCCGGACACGCCCTGGTGCCCCGCGTTCATGGCGTCGCACACGGTGCACGCGGCGCAGCGGGACCGTCGCCCCGGGCCCGGCTGTGGTGCAATGGTTGAGTGAAATTTGAGCATGACAACATGGTCGGGGTCCATCTGGCAGTGTCGCTGGTGAATCTGGAGTCGAGTGGTTCCTGGGGGGCGGAGGCACTGGAACGGGCACTGCAAGAGCATGGGATCCGACGTTCGCGTGTCACTGGCTCGGCCGGTGCGGAGATCAGGGCGTGGTCGCGGCGTTTGAGGCCCGTTTTCGAGGCCGGCTCGCAGGGCGAACGGTGCGAGGTGATCAACGCTCTGCTCGCGGACGGCGCTGGAAGCGTGTACCTGACCACGCACGACGACTTGCGGCCGCATCTGCACTTCGCACCGGACGGCCAGGACGTCCAAAGCCGTGTGAAAGCCGTGACCGCGGGAGCTGTGGCCATCTTCACCATGGAGGCCGAGGGGGAACGGCTGGGCGTCTGCGCGCTGGACTCCTGCCGGACCGCCTTCGTCGACACCAGCCGCAGCGGTCGCCGCGCCTACTGCTGCGCGCGCTGCGCCAACACCGATGCGGTCCGCCGCCACCGCATGAAGCGGCGCTAGGGGGTGTCTCTCCGATCTCCGTGGGCCTGCGACGCCTGGCACCGCACTCCCCCAGCTAACGCTGGGGGTACCCCCACGCCGCGTTGTCGCATCACCCACGGACACCCAGTCCGCGGGAGACGCTCCGCCTTGCGATGCACGGCACCTGGGGGCACCTCCCAGCGTTAGCTGGGGGAGCCGCAGGCTGATCCACGGAGATCGGAGAGACACCCCCTAGCGTTCCGCCCTGTTGCAGGCGCTACGCCGAGACCAGTGCCAGAACGAAGGGGACGGCGGCGATGCCCAGAAGTGTCTGTGTCGCGGTGATGCCGGCCATCAGCAGTGCGTCGCCGCCGAGTTGTCTCGCCATGATGTACGCGGACGATGCCGTGGGCAGAGCCTGGAAGAGCACGGCGATGATCAGTGCCTGGGAGCCGAGGCCGACCATGTGAGCCGCCAGGAAGGTCGCGGCGGGCATGAGGGCGAACTTGACGGACGACGACGTGAGGATCGGCGCTGCCCACGACCGTGCCGCACCGAAGCGCAGCGCGGCGCCGATGCACAGCAGCCCCAGTGGCATCGAGGCGGCTCCGAGTGCCTGGAGCGCCGGCTCGATTCCCGGCGGCAGGCGCAGATCGAGTGCCTGAAGGATGATGCCTCCCGCGCAGGCGAGGATGAGCGGGTTGGTCACGAGCTGTTTGACGATGCCCGCGAGGCGCAGGCGTGCGCTCCCGAACCGTGCGAAGACCAGCACGCACAAGACATTGACCGTGGGCACGATCGCCGCATTGCAGACCGCGGCGGTGGCCACGCCCTGGGTGCCGTACAGACCGGCAGCGATCGTCACGCCGATGTAGTTGTTGAACCTGACACTGCCCTGGAAGACCGAGGTAAATCCGTCGTCCTTCAGTCGCATCATGGGTCTGAAGGCGATGACCAGCACGGCGACTGCCACCGTGGAGGCGACCAGAGTGCCTGCCAGAGCCCGCACCGGCAGATCGTCGGTGTCGGCCGTCGCCAGGCTGTGCAGGAACAGAGCCGGGAGCAGTACGTGATAGCTGAGGCGCTCGGCTTCGGACCAGAAACCCTCGGCCGTGATCAGCGATCGCTTGAGCGCGTAGCCCAGCGCGATCAGCAGAACAACCGGAATCAGCGCCTTGACGGTCAGGGTGATCACACCGGGATCCCGTCCAGCGTGGCGAGGATGGGTGAGCCGGAAGGTGTCACCGGGCAGCCCTCCCCAGGGCGAACGGAACATCCGTAGAACCCGTGGCCGTTGCGTCTCGCTGGTGGGGGTGGGAAGAGTCAGTACCCTGGGCACTGGGCGTCGAAGAGTGCATACCCACAGGCTGATGTAACACCGCGAGACATAACAACCATTACAGTGACTCCCGTGACAGGACTCAGCAGGCCGCACTCCCCGACGCCCCGAAAGCAAGGGCTGTGGCCTTCACGAGCATGACGTCTGCACGCGCGAAGTGGTGACGCGGGCCTGCCGTCCCGTCACCGCCGGCCTGGAAGACCAAGCCGCCAACGGCCTTGCCGACCGTCTCGACCACGGGATTGACCCCGGGTCGACGACTGGGCCGCAGCCAACAACATCGAATTCGCCTACACACCGGCCAACAGTTCCTGACTGAACCGCATCGAGGCCCAGTTCACCGCGCCGCCGTCAAACAGCTCGCCGCCGACGGCCTCCCCGTCACCGACGATCTGCTCGCCCGACACTCCCCGCTCCAGTACGACCACATCAACTTCCTCTGCTACGCACCCCGCCAACCTCGCCGGGCCTGCGGCAGCTGCGTGACCCGCACGCCGGTGATGAGGACGACGGCGGGCAGGAGTGAGCGTCACCGACCAGGGCGCCGATCAGCTTGCGGACCGCCGCTCTCGTCAGCCGCTTCGCGGCGGTCGCAGCCAGCACCCGGCGATGACGCCAGGAAAGCCCTTGCAGAAGAGAA
This sequence comes from Streptomyces sioyaensis, assembly GCF_004122735.1. Lineage (GTDB taxonomy): Bacteria > Actinomycetota > Actinomycetes > Streptomycetales > Streptomycetaceae > Streptomyces > Streptomyces sioyaensis. The sequence continues at coordinate 7,033 of NZ_SDIF01000052.1, forward strand.
GACCCGCCAACTCCCCTGAACCTCTGGGAACTTGGCCCACCCGCCAGTAGCATCCGGCCGGCCGGTAGCACGCCGCCCGAGCAGCCCCCTCGAAAGGGTCTCCTGCATGCGCCTGACCTCCCGCGTCGCCCCCGCCGCCCTTGCCCTGGCCGCCCTCCTGCTCGGCGTCCTCCCCGCGCAGGCCCAGGCCCACCCCGACCGCGCGCCCGACCGGATCACGGTCGGTGACCGCACCTTCCTCACCGACGGCCAAGGCCGCGCGCTCCAGTGGCGCGGCTTCAACCTTGCCGACAAGAGCAGCCGAGGCACCCACGCGTTCGCCGACATCCACGAGAGCGATCTCAAAGACATGGCCGCCCGGGGCTTCAACCTCGCGCGCCTCGCGTTCTTCTGGGACGACCTCGAACCCACCCCCGGGCACTACGACCGCGGCTACCTCACCAAGATGCGCCGCATCCTCGACTGGGCCAACCGCTACGACATCAAGGTCATCATCGACGCCCACCAGGACGTATACGGCCCCCACTTCGGCTCCCGCGGCGTCCCCGACTGGGCCACCCGCGACGAGGGGTTGCCGTTCTGGCCGATACCCGACGACTGGTTCTCCGAGTACTTCGAGCCATCCGTACAGACCGCCTTCGACCACCTGTACAAGGACGCCGATCTCCGCGCCGCGCACGCTCGCATGTGGATGACGGTCGCCTCCGCCCTGGGCAGGCACCCGGCGCTGCTCGGCTACGACCTGATGAATGAGCCGTTCGCGAAGTTCCTCGAAGGCGAAGACCTCCCCGCCGCCGCGGCCCGCTTCGAAGCCACCGAGCTCACCGAGCTGTGGAACCGCCTTGCCCACGCGATCCGACTGGTCGACCACAGGTCGTGGGTATTCGTCGAACCAACCGTCATCGTCGGTGTCGGCGTCCCCACCCAGATGGGCCACATCGACGACCCGCACGCCGGCTACGCGCCGCACTTCTACGAGACCGCGATGGAAACCGGCGGCGACTACGACCCCAACGGCACCTTCATCCCCGCCTACGAGGCCGCGATCAGCGATTACCCGACCCGTCACCGCATGCCGGTGATCGTGGGCGAGTGGGGCGGCAACCCCTACGTTCCGCACGCAAGCCAGTTCGTCACCGACATGACGGCCTCCCTGGACCGCTTCTCCAGTGGCTGGACGTGGTGGCAGTGGTGCCGGGGCGGCGGCTACTGCTTCCTCGACCGGACGGGCGCCGCGAAGCCCAACGCCCAGCTGCTCGTCCAGCCGTACGCGCGGGCCGTCGCGGGCGACCCGCTCACGTTCGCGTACGACCCGGCTACCCGCACCTACACGCTCACCTTCCGCACCCGCGACAACGCAAAGGGGCCCACCCTAATCACCGTGCCCAAGGACACATACCCAGGCGGCTACCGCGTCGAAATCCAAGGCAGCAAGGCAAGTTGGGACGACCACGGCCAGACCGTCACCGTGCGCGCCCACAGCAGGGCCGGAGCCACCTACAGGGTCACGATCAGCCCGAGGTAACCCACCCGATTCGCTTGAGGGCCGCGGGCCCCACTGTGCGCGTACGGCGAGACGGATGCTTCAGCCGGCCAGGCGCTCCACCAGCAAGAACCCGCCGACGATGATCATCATGGCACCGGAGGCGCGGGTGACCGCCCAGGCGGCGCGGGGCCGGGTCTTCAAGACGGTGCGCGCCAAGGCTGCGACGGTGAGGTAGACGACGGCACAGGCGGTCATGTGGAGCGCGCCGAGCAGGCCGGTCTGCGCGGCGACCGGCCAGTGCGTCGAAGGGTCGATGAACTGCGGGAACAGGGAGAAGTACAGCAGCAGCGCCTTAGGGTTCAGGCCGCTGGTCCCGGCCCCCTTGAGCATGATCTGCATACGGGAGGGGGCCAGGGCCTGTTCGGAGGCGGTCAAGGTGGCCGGCTGCCTCAGCACGCCCCAGCCGAGCCATACCAGGTAGCCGGCCCCGGCGAGGGTCAGTGCGGTCAGCAGGGTCGGTGAGCTCGCCACGATCACCACCAGGCCCGCGACGGCGAGCAGTGTGTATCCCGCATATCCGGCTATCAGCCCGGCGACCGCGGGAAGGACCGACCGTTCCCGCAGGCCCGCCGAGATCGCATAGGCCCAGTCCGCACCCGGGGTGCACACCAGCAGGAGGTCCACTGCCGAAAAGGCCGCCAGCGTGGTCGTGTCCATGATCTGTCCCTCTCACATTCCGCGTTGCGAGAGGAACGCTAGGCCGGATCTGCCCGAAAGTGTTCCTTCATTTACCCCATGATCCCGCCGTGTGAGGGAGAATCTCCCCCATGGACGCCATGGACCGGAAAATTCTTGCCGAGCTGCAGCTCGACGGCCGTCTCACCGTCACCGAACTGGCCGCCCGCGTGCAGCTCAGCGTCTCGCCCTGCCACCGCCGCCTGCGCGACCTCGAACGCCAGGGAGCGATCCGCGGCTACCGCGCTGTCGTGGACCCGGATGCAGTGGGCCTGCACTTCGAAGCCCTCGTCTTCGCCACCCTGCGCTGGGAAGACCGTGACACCGTCACCGCCTTCGAAGAAGCCGTCGCCGCCGTCCCCCACGTACTCCAGGCCCAGCGCCTCTTCGGCGAACCCGACTACCTCCTGCGCGTCGCCACCACCGACCTGGCTGCCTTCCAGCAGCTCTACGACCAACAATTGGCCAGACTCCCCGGCGTCCAACGCCTGACCTCCACCCTCGTCATGAAACACGTCGTCGACGACCGCCCCCTCCCCAAATAGCCACCACCAGACACCGTCCTCTGCGGCCCCCTGAGCGACCGCTACAGCTGCGTACACATCCTCGCCGTCCTCTACGGCACCCGCGCCCTGACCCTGGTCCTCCTCGCCCTCGCTCCACACGGGATCTGGCTGGTCATCACCAACCTCACCTTCGGGCTCGGCTTCGCAGGAATCCTGCATGACGTAACAGGCAGCTCCCCCCGCTCGGATGGTCACCGCCCGCGTGGACGAGCACGAGCCCGCCTCCGCTACGGCTACGAGCAGGGCAACCTCTCGGGCAACATCCTCGGTTGGGCCCAGCAGGAGGTGAGTTCGCCCGCCTGTCTCCGACGGGTAGTTCTGGCCCCACCAAAACGGTGAGGCGTGGCTCTGCCAGGCGTTCGACCAGCGGCCCAGTAGGTGGCCCGAGCACAAGCACAGCCAGCGAGAAGAGGCCGTCAGAGGCCCCGGGTGAACGGCCGTCCGCCCGCTCGGTGGGTGGGGCCAGAACTTCCCGTTCCCTCGGGAGCACTGGACCCCGTTCAAGGAGCCCAGCCCCCACACCACAGATCATCCAGCCGTATCCACCTCACGGCCAGGGATCAAAACACATACTGAGGGCGGGCAAGGGTTTGCGGTCGACCCAGGCCATCATCGGTCGGAGCTGATCGCGGCTGCGGATTACCTTCAGCGTGCCCGCATAGAAGTAGAAGAGGGCGAGCAGTCCCGCAACGATCCAGTGGGCGATGTTCATCGTTCCCGTTCATGAGTCACCGGTTCATGGGACCCGTGACTGCTTCAGGCCAGGTCGGTGGCAGGCTCGGTCGCGTAGCGGCTCATCGCGTCGATATTGGCCTGTGGCGTCAACGGCCGGCCGCCGGCGAGCACCGTCTGGAGGTCTCGGAAGTACTGCACGTACAAGTCGGGGGTGAATGTGCTGAGCATGACAGCAGGCTGGTCGGACGGGTTGGCGAAGGTGTGCGGGGTGCCGGGCGGAACCATCACGAGCGTGCCCGCGGTGGCGTCGTGGTCCTCGTCCCCGACGGTGAACCGCACGGTGCCCGAGAGGATGTAGAAGCCCTCGTCGTGTTGGGCGTGGCGGTGCTGCGGCGGCCCCTGGGTGTGCGGGGCGAGGACGGACTCGGCGATCGCGAGGCGGTGCCCGGTGTGGCTGCCGTCCTCCAGAACGCGCATACGCGTGGTGCCCAGAACGATCGTCTCGCCGTCGCCGGGACCCATCACCGATACGGCGGGATCGGCCTGCGACTCGCTGGTCTTCGCTTCTTCGGTCATGCCTCAAGTTCACCGCCGGCGACCCACGGCTGTCCAAGACCCGTCCCGCAGCGCCGATACGCCGTAGGTATCGTTGCAGCGTGGAGCTACGGACCCTGCGCTACTTCGTGGCCGTCGCCGAGGAACTCCACTTCGGCCGGGCCGCCACCCGACTGCACATGAGTCAGCCGCCGCTGAGCCGGGCGATCAAGCAGTTGGAGGCCGATGTCGGGGCCCTCCTGTTCGCCCGCTCGCCGGCCGGCGTCACGCTCACTCCCGTGGGCACGGTGCTGCTCGACGAGGCGCGGGCCCTACTCGACCATGCCGACCGCGTCCGTGTACGCGTGAGCGCGGCAGCCGGCGCCGCGACCATCACCGTCGGCATCCTGGGCGACGGCACCGACCCGGGAGTGTCCAGGCTGGCCGCCGCCTATCGTCGAAACCATCCCGGCATCGACATCCACATCCGCGACACCGATCTGACCGACCCGACGTGCGGGCTGCGCGCCGGACTGGTCGACGTCGCCCTGACCCGGGCGCCGTTCGACGAGACCGCCCTGACGGTGCGGACGCTGCGGACCGATCCGGTCGGCGTGGTCCTGCGCGCCGACGATCCGCTGGCCCGCCGCGACCGGCTGCGGCTGGCCGAGCTGAGCGACCGCCGCTGGTTCCAGTTCCCGCAGGACACCGACCCCAGCTGGCAGTCGTACTGGAACGGCGGCACGCCGCGCGAGGGCCCAGTGGTGCGCGCCGTCCAGGAATGCCTGCAGGCCGTGCTGTGGAACGGCACGGTCGGCCTGGCCCCGCTCGGACACGACCTGCCCGCGGAGTTGGCCGTGGTACCGCTGACCGACATGGTGCCGAGCCGAGTGGTGGCGGTGTGGAACGAGGGTGACACCAACCCGTTGATCCGATCCTTCATCGAGATCGCGACAGCCGCGTACCGCCGCTGAGCACCGGCAATCGGTGCTGCCGCAGCTCGTGAACAATTCGAACCCAGAGGCCCTCGGAACTGCCTCCTCTCGGCCGTTCGGCACATCCTCTCGGAGGAGCACGGCACCTGAGCCGTCCGCACTACCAGCCCGACAGGGAGGGGGCGGCGCAGGACGTGCAGCGCCGGCGCACTCCCACAAGCACCTCCTGGGGGTGCGCCCCCAGGAGGTGCTCCACATGGACCTTGGCGGCCGACGACCCCGTGGGCGTCAGGCCGCGGCGGGTGTGTAGTGGCCGGCGTCACCGCCTTCGAGGGCGCGGCTGGTGGTGCCGTCGATGCCTACCGGGGCGTCCCCTGCGACGGTCACCCGGTGCAGCAGGCGCGGCAGGTCGCCGTAGTCGTCGGGGGCGTAGTGCTGGGTGCTGCGGTTGTCGAAGAGGACGAGGTCACCTGGCGTCCAGGCCACCCGGACGATGTTCTCCGGCCGCGTCACGTACGACTGGAAGATGCGCAGCAGGTCCCGGGACTCGGAGGGGCCAAGGCCCTCGATGGTCTGCGCGAAGCCGCCGATGAACAGGCCGCGCTCCCCCGTCTCGGGGTGCACGCGTACTACTGGGTGGGCGGTGCGGTACTTGCGCGCGACGAACTGCTTACGGTGCTCGGCCGCCTTGTCGTTCTTCGGGGCGGCGTAGTCATAGTCGTTGGTGTGCACCGCCCACAGCTTGTCGGCCAGCTCACTCAACGGTTCGGGCAGGTCCTGGTAGGCCGCCGCCGAGTTGGCGATCAGTGTGTTGCCGCCGTAGGGCGGGACGACGATGCTGCGCAGGGTCGACGCCTTCGGGGGTGTGCGGACGAAGGTGACGTCGGTGTGCCAGTGGTTGGCGCGGATGCCCTCGTCCCCGTCGACGGGAAGGACGTTGGGCTGCCCGTCCACGGACGGGACGGTGGGGTGGGCGGTGGTGAGTTCGCCGAAGAGGGAGGCGAAGCGCAGCTGCCCGACGTCGTCCAGCTGCTGGCCGCGGAAGACCAGTGCCTTGTGTTCCAGCAGCGCCGTGTTGATCTCGGTGACGATCGCCGGGTCGAGGTCGGCGGAGAGGTCTACGCCGACGATCTCGGCGCCGATGCGTCCGCCGATCCGGCGGATGTCGAAGCCAGTGCTGGTGCTCATGTGCATCTTCCTTTCAGGAGTTCCGTCAACTCAGGAGGTGATGGGCGGCGAGGGTCCTTTGGGAACCGGGTGGGTGGAGGGGTGGTCCCATCCGGTCCTGTGCCGTGCAGGTCATGACGGCTGTCCTGCGGGGGCAACAAGCGGGGCGAGCCGGCCTGCGGGGCATGGGAGCCCGTAATGCTCGCGCAGGGTATGTCCGGTGTACTCGGTGCGGAACAGGCCCCGGGCCTGGAGGAGCGGCACGACGTGGTCGACGAAGTCCTCCAGGCCGCCCGGCAGATGCGCCGGCATGACGTTGAAACCGTCGGCGGCTCCCTGCGTGAACCACTCTTCGAGCTGGTCGGCGATCTGCTCCGGGGTCCCGGCGAAGACCCGGTGGCCGCGTCCGCCGCCGAGGCGCGCGATGAGCTCGCGCAGGGTCAGGCCGTCGCGCCGGGCCAGTTCGGCGACCAGGGTGAAGCGGCTCTTGTTGCCGTTGATGTCCCGCTCCTCGGGCAGCGCGGGCAGCGGGCCGTCCAGCGGCAGCCCGGTCAGGTCGGTGCCGAGCATCCCCGACAACTGGGCGAGTCCGTACTCCGGCACCTGGAGGTCGGTCAGCTCCTGCTCAAGGGCGCGGGCCTCCGCCTCCGTCGAGCCGATGACCGGGCAGATCCCGGGCAGAATCTTCAGGCCGTCCTCGGAACGTCCGTAGCGGGCGAGGCGGTTCTTCACGTCCTTGTAGAAAGCCTGCCCGTCGGCGAGGGTCTGCTGTGCGGTGAACACCGCCTCGGCGTACTGGGCGGCGAACTCCTTGCCGTCCTCGGACGAACCGGCCTGCACCAGTAGCGGGTAACCCTGCGGGCTGCGCTGCACGTTCAGCGGGCCCTGTACGGCGAAGTGCTCCCCACGGTGGTCGATGGGCTGCACCTTGCCGGTGTCCGCGTAGACCCCGCGCACGCGGTCGAGCAGGACCGCGTCGTCCTCCCAGCTGTCCCACAGCTTGGTGGCGACCTCGACGAATTCCCGCGCCCGCTCGTAGCGCAGGCTGTGTTCGAGGTGTTCGTCCTGCCCGAAGTTGCGAGCCTCGTCGACCGTGCCGGAGGTGACGATGTTCCAGCCGGCTCGCCCGCCGCTGAGGTGGTCGAGGGAGGCGAACTTCCGGGCGGTGTGGAAGGGCTCGTTGAAGGTGGTCGAGACGGTGGCGATCAGGCCGATGCGCTCGGTCACCGTCGCCAGGGCGGACAGCAGCGTGAGCGGTTCGAAACCGCCGAGCGCGTTGTGTTTGACCTTGCCCCATAGCGCCAGACCGTCGGCGAAGAAGATCGAGTCGAGCTTGCCGCGTTCGGCGGTCCGCGCGAGGTGCTGAAAGTACCGCACGTCGGTGACGCGTTCGGGCTGGGTACGCGGATGCCGCCAGGCGGCGTCGTGATGGCCGGCGTTCATCAGGAAGGCGTTGAGATGAAGGCGGCGGGGGCCGGCTGCGGGCATGGAAGGTTCCTCCAGGTTCCTTGGGTTCCCTGCGCGGGGGCGGATTCGGGCGTCAGCTCGTGGCGGGGACGCGCCACGAGCTGAGCCGCTTCTCCACGGCCACCAACAGCTGGTTGAAGGCCACGCCGATCACGGAGATCGTGACGATGCCCGCGTACATCTGCGGAATGGCGAAGTTGTACTGGGACGCGTTGATGAGATAGCCGAGACCGGCCTTGGCGCCGATCATCTCGGCGGCGACCAGGACGACGATGGACACCGCCCCGGCCAGCCGGATTCCGGTGAAGATCGTCGGCACCGAGGCCGGCAGGATCACCTTCTGGAACAGCCGCGGGGCGGACAGGTCCATGGACTTCGCCAGCCTCAGCAGGGTGGGGTCGACGGTGCGTACCGCGCTGATGGTGTTGAACAGGATCGGCCACGCGCATGCGTACACCACGATGGAGATCTTCGACGTCTCGCCGATGCCGAGGAGCAGCACGAACACCGGCAGCAGGGCCAGGGCAGCGGTGTTGAGGAAGACCTGCAGCAAGGGGTTGAGGAGATCGGCGACGGGCCGGTACCAGCCGATGAGCAGGCCCAGCGGTACGGACACGGCGACGGCTATGCCGAATCCGCTGAACGAACGCACGAGGCTCGCCTGTGCGTTGTCGGCGAGCTGGCCGTTGGCCACCAGTCCCCACCAGGCATCGGCGACCTCGCTGAACGGCGGCAGGAACGTCCGGTCCACCAGTCCGAAGCGGGGCGCCAGATCCCACGCGAGCAGCAGGGCGACGATCGCCACCGACTTGGTGACGCCGGTCAATACCGCGCGCAGGACGCGGGGCAGCACGGAAGCGTGCTGGGGTCGCGGCCTGCCCGGCCTGACCGGCAGGACGGCTGCGGGCTCCTCGGTGAACGCCGGCGATGTGCCGGTGGTGGTCGGCGCGGAGAGTTCCGGGGGCTTGAGTTCCTCCGGCGTCTTGCGCCGAGTGCTCGAACCGCTTGCGAGGCTCATACCGAGACCTCTTCCTTCTCCAGCTGTTGGGTCCTGGTCACCTCGTCGTGCAGCAGCGTCCAGATCTCGTGTCGGTACCGTGCGAACACGGGGCTGGACCGCAGGTCGTCCGTCGCCGTGCGGGAGTCGAAGCCGATCGGCACGACCTGTTTGATGCGGCCGGGCCTGGAGGTCATGACGGCCACCCGCTGGCCCAGGTAGACGGCTTCCTCGATGCCGTGGGTGATGAAGACGACGGTCTTTCCGGTGCGCTGCCAGATGCGTAGCAGTTCGTCCTGGAGCGACTCCCTGGTCTGGGCGTCCAGTGCGGCGAACGGCTCGTCCATCAGCAGGACGTCGGGGTCGTAGGCGAGAGAGCGGGCGATGGCCACGCGCTGGCGCATGCCGCCCGACAGCTCGTGCGGGTGACGGTTCTCGAATCCGGAGAGCCCGACCAGGTCCAGGTATTCGCGGGCACGCGCGGCGCGCTCGCGTCGTGGCACGCCGGTCGCCTCCAGGCCGAACTCGACGTTGCCCAGGGCGGTGCGCCAGGGCAGCAGGGCGTACTGCTGGAAGACGATGCCGCGGTCCAGGCCGGGCCCGGTCACCGGTTCCCCGTCCAGCAGGATCCGTCCGCCGGTCGACCGGGCGAGCCCGCCCAGCAGGTCCAGCAGCGTGGACTTGCCGCATCCGCTGGGGCCGACCACGACGACGAACTCCCCCGCCTCGATGCGCAGGTCGACACCGTCCAGAGCGGTGAATTCGCCCTCCCCGTGCGCCGGGCCGCGCCCCTGGGCCCGTCGCCTCTTGGCGGGAAAGGTCTTGCGCACCCGCTCGAACTCGATCTTGGGTGTGGTGGATCCTGACATGGGATCAGCTCCCGCTCTCGGAGGTCGGCTTGGACGCGGGCGACTTGTCCTTCCGGCTGCCCTTCGGGCTGTACGCGTTGAACTCGTTGGTGTAGAGATCCGACGCCTTGACCTGGCCCTTCCCGATGTCACCGCGTTTGGCGAGCCAGTCGATCCACAGCTGGAGGTCCTTGTCGGAGATGCGCCCGGCGGTCTCGGCGACGCCGAAGGACTTCCAGTACTTCAGCGGAGCGGTGTCCTCATTGCGGCCACGCTTCTTGACGATCTCGATCTGCCGGGCGATGACCTCTTCACGCGGAGTGGCGCGGGCCCACTCGATGGCGCGCGCGATGCCGGTGACGAATGTGCGCGCGGTGTCGGGGTTCTGCTTCAGGAAGTGGTCGTTCACCACATACGTGCCGGCGGAAAAATTGCCGAGCAGCTGGTAGTCGGTGAACAGCGGCCTAATGCCGCCGGTCTGTAGGGCCTTGTCGCGCAGGATGTCGCCGAGCACGCCCACCTGGATCTGTTTCTGCCGCAGCGACTGCTCGGTGTTGACCGGGGGCACCACCAACGGCTCGACCTTCTTGATGTCCGCCTGCGACAGGCCGTGGCGTTGCAGGTAGATGTCGAGCATCGCCTCGGAGTGCGCGCCGAGAGTGTTCATCCCGACCTTCTTGCCAATCAGGTCACGGGCCGAGTGGACCGGGCTGTCCTTGAGGACGTAGAAGCCGTTGTAGGCAGCCTTGTCCACGCCGTAGTAGCTGATGACCGCCGTAATGGGAGCCTTTCTCGCAGCGAGTTTGACGACGGCTCCGTTGAACGCGCCGCCGAAGTCGACCTGTCCGGTGGCCGCCGACTGGATATCCTGCGGCCCGCTGATCGTGTTGCCGACCCACTTGAGCTTCACGTCCTGCAGGAAGCCGAGATCCGCAGCCAGTTCGGGCAGGATGACGGACCCCGCCCACCCCTGGTACCGCAGGGTCTTGGTCTGCTCCTTGGCCGATCCGGCGCCCCCGGTGCCGCAGCTGACCGCGACCGCCGAGAGGCCCAGCAGGGTGAGGAACTGTCGTCGGTTCGATGGGGTCGTCAGCTTGCTCATGGAGCTCATGGAAGGGGTCCTGTTCGAGTGGGTGGGTGGAGCGCGGCGGTACGCGTACGGCGATCTGTTGCGGACGCGGGGAGAGGGCGTGCGGCGGCAGGAGCCACCGTCCCGATTCCGGCGGGCGCAAAGCCGGCCCGCGGGCGAGACCGAAAAGGGAAATGCGCAGGATGGGGTGAAACAAAGCGGCTCACGCACCGAATTCCGCGGATTCCGGGTGGGGACGCGGCGAGAATCACCGGGCGACGGGGGAAGAAATCCCGGTCGAGCGGTTGCACCGGGATCAAGGGTCGCTCAGGAGCTGACGCCGAGCGGCAGCTCCAGGGGACGCGCCTTAACGGCCAGCGGCACAGATGGCACTGGCCTGGCGTCGCAGATCGACGTGCAGGCGTGCGGTGAAGTTCTCCAAAAGACTCACACTCGGAGGCTGGCAGCGAAAATCAGCCACGTCAATGACGCGATAGCCCTCGTCTCACCATCTGATTCTCCCGCCACACACGCGCAGCATTTTGTTCACAATCGCAGTCGCAGAAAGCCCCTGTGGACACAGTCGGCACAGGTGGCCCGGTTCCGGAATCCGGCAGCTCCGTGCGTGGTGGGGCGGCCTCCGGGTGACCTCCGGCCGGCGTCCCCGCCGCGCACGGGAGCCCCGCTCATCTGCGCCGCCACTCCTCGGCCAGCAGTTCGTAGGAACGCACCCGGTCGGCATGGCCGTGCGTGATGGTGGTGATGAGCAGTTCGTCGGCACCGATGGCCTCCTGGAGCTGCTGCGGAACACTCCGCGCTCCTGGAGCAGCGGTACCACGGTGTGGGCGAAGACGTCGAGGCCGCCGGGGGTGATGTGCGGGACGAGGATGAAGCCGTCGGAGGCGTCGGCCTGGACGAACTCGTTGATGGTCTCGGCGACGGTGGCCGGGGAGCCGATGAACGTCGCCGGGTTGCGCGGCTTGCCCCCCCAGACCTTGCGAGGCTACACATCCGATCAACTGGCCAACGCTCTGAAGGGACACTTGTCTCAGCCATCGTCTGGCGCGATCACCCAAGGCATCGGCCTGGCGGCGCCTTCAGATGTGCAACTCGGGAGGAAAGCCCGTCCAGCGCAGCTCGGTCGGCAGATGACGCATGTCGTTGGACATGAGGACGGAAGCCGGCCGACTGGGCGCGTATCGGATGACCGTCAGTGCAGCGTTGCAGTGGTTGAGGCCGAGCCAACGCCACTTCGGTGCATGCATGGCGTCCCGGACAAGCCAGGCGACCAGGAAGTTGTGGGTGACGACCAGTTCGTGCCGGTCCTCCTCACCGTCCACCGGCCCGGTGAACAGATCCAGCGCCTGGCGGGCCAGAGCAGGCCCGTGTTCCCGCTCTTCGGCAGTGGAACCAGCGAGAAAGCGGAGAGAGAAGTCTGCTGATTCCGCCGGAAGCTCGTCCCTTCCTGGCATGTAGGGCACGTAGTCACCGGCAACTTCCGAGACGTGCAGGGGAACGTTCTTCAGTTGGTCGCCGATCAGGCGTGCGGTCTGCCCTGCCCGGGGCAGCGGACCGTGGTGAACAGCTGCGAAGGGGATGCCCCGGAGGCGTTGGCCGAGCAGCGTGGCCTGCCGACGGCCGCTCTCTGTCAGCCCACTTTCGTCCGGCGATGCCTCGCCATGCCGGACGAGGTAGAGGTAACGGGTGGCCGTGCCGGTCATCTCGAACTCCTCTGCATCCCTTAGCGATCTTGCTCATCAATGGACGCATCATCCTCCAATGCCGGTTCCCTCGACCCATCACAGAGACACGCTCCAGGCGAGCACCGGTTCGGCGCTCGGCTTGGCGCTGGTGGGCCGATGGGCGGAGCGGTCCGAGACTGACGCAGCGATCGCACGATGGGCCTCGGCGCCCTGGGTGAGGAACTTCGCGGACCACGCCGTAAACCGCTGGCCGATCGCATCGTCCCGGAGGGAAGCTGTGCCCCATGACGACAACCTTGATCACCGGGGCCAACAAGGGTCTGGGCCACGAGACCGCCCGCCGCCTGATCGCCGCGGGCCACACCGTCTACCTGGGAGCGCGCAGCATCGAGCGGGGCGCGGCAGCCGCGGCCGAGCTCGGCGCCCGGTTCGTGCAACTCGATGTCACCGACGATGCGTCGGTCGCCGCCGCGGTGGCCACCCTTGAGGCCGACGGCGGCCTGGACGTCTTGGTCAACAACGCCGGAATCGAGGTGCGGTCGCCGGGAGGCGAGATCATCGGCGCCGCGGAGCTGACCGCCGACGTGATGCGGGAGGTGTTCGAGACCAACGTCTTCGGCCTGGTCCGGGTGACCCACGCCTTCCTGCCACTGCTGGAACGCTCCGCCGCCCCGGTCGTGGTCAATGTCAGCAGCCGCCTGGCCTCACTGGCCCAGGCCGGCGAGGGGTACCCGGGGGTCGCCTACCCAGCCTCCAAGACCGCGGTCAACATGCTCACCGTGCAGTTCGCCAAGGCGTTCCCGCGGATGCGGATCAACGCCGTGGAGCCCGGCTACACCGCGACGGACCTGAACCGGCACGAGGGCACGCAGACCGTCGAGCAGGGCGCCGAGATCATCGTTCGGATGGCTCAGCTGGGGCCGGACGGCCCGACCGGCGGCTACGTCGACGCGGCGGGCCCTCTGCCCTGGTAGGCGACGAGGTTGCCGGCGCAGTCCGCGATGCCGCTAGACCAGGACCGTGACGCGACATCGACCGCGCAGGTTCTTCGAGTGTGACCAAGAAGTGGGCCAGTGCGGCATTGACCCCGCTGTCTTCTGCGGCGTCCCGCATGCACATCTCGCCGATGCGATCGCAGAGTTGGCAGACTTCTGGCTGGCTCGGCAGGAGTCAGCGCTCGATGAGTGGCGTGGTGGCGGGCAGCAGCGTCGGGCGGAGGCCGGGCCGAAGTACGACCTGGTCTCCCCCGAGGCGGGGTGGCGTGGGGGCGTTCGCTTGGGTGCCGGCCGACTTGAGCTACGGCGACCGTCAAGCGTCCGTTTGGCGAGCTTGGCCCAGCACTGGCATGGCGCGACGATCTCCGGGAGATGGCGGCGCGCTCGACGTTCGGGCCTTGCCGACAAGGGAACTTCTCGTTCCGCGGTCGTATCCGTAGGCCGATGGGAAATCCGCCTGGGTCGACGACGCGTACCCGTACTCGGCTCGCCACCGCTTCGCGAGGAACTTGTGAGTTCCATTCGGCGGCAAACGGCAAAGGCAAGGAGAACGAACTCTCTCCTTGCCACTCTCAACTTATAGCGCGCTGGGGGGCTTGCCACAAGCCCCGGGGCCCGGCGCAGAATCGTCGGCCGATGCCACAACCTGCGGAATTAGGGGCACGACGTGCGTGTGTTGTTGTCGACGTATGCGGGACGCGGTGACGTCGAACCAGTGAGGGGACCGGAAGTGCAGTTGCGGGTGCTCGGCGCGGAGGTGCGGGGGTGCGCGCCGCCCGCCTGGACGGAGCGGCCGGCCGACTCGTCAGAGGGACGGCAATCAGGGATGAGGACGTGCTCGACAAGAGGCTCGACAGGGTGGGAGGCGCCGGTGATTCGATCGGCCACCGCAGTACAACGGAGCACGGCTGCCTCGGAGGTGTCGCAATGATTGAGCGGTACGTGTGGGATCTTCAAGAGGTTGACGAGTTGCAGGTCGCGGTCGTCGGCGGCAAGGGTGCGCACCTGGGCGGGCTGTCGCGGATCGAAGGCATCCGCGTGCCGGGGGGCTTTTGCGTGACGACGGAGGCCTTCCGGCGGATCATGGCGGAAGCGCCGTCGATCGACGATCGGCTCGATCAGTTGTCGCGCTTGAACCCGGACGACCGGGAGGCGATCGGCACGCTCAGCGCGCAGATTCGTCGGACCATCGAAGGGGTTGCCATCCCGGGCGATCTCGCGGCGGCGATCACCCGCGCGCTCGCCCAGCACGGCGAGCAGGCCGCCTACGCCGTCCGATCCAGCGCGACGGCAGAGGACCTGCCGACGGCCTCCTTTGCCGGCCAGCAGGACACATATCTGAACGTCGTGGGGCCGACGGCGATCCTCCGGCACGTCAGCCGGTGCTGGGCCTCGCTGTTCACCGAGCGGGCCGTGACCTACCGCCAGCGGAACGGCATCGACCACCGTACGGTCCACATGGCCGTGGTCGTGCAGCAGATGGCCTTCCCCCATGCGGCCGGCGTCCTGTTCACGGCCGACCCCGTCACGGGCAACCGGAAGGTCGCCACCGTGGACGCCGGCTTCGGCCTCGGCGAGGCCCTGGTCTCCGGCCTGGTGAACCCGGACGTCTTCAAGGTGCGGGACAGCGAAGTCGTCGCCAAGGCGATCGCCGCCAAACAGCGGGCCGTTCACGCCCTGCCGGCCGGCGGTACGCAGGAAGTGGCGGTCGACTCGCAGCGGCAGGAGCAGCCGGCGCTGACGGATGCTCAGGTCGTGCGGCTCGTGCAGCTCGGGCGGCGGATCGAAGCGCACTTCGGCCGCCCGCAGGACATCGAATGGTGCCTGGTCGATGATGGCTTCCAGATCGTTCAGAGCCGGCCGATCACCACGCTGTTCCCCGTCCCCGAGACCGGCGACGGCGACCAGGAGAATCACGTCTACGTCTCCGTTGGTCATGGGCAGATGATGACCGACGCCATGAAGCCCCTGGGGCTCTCCGTATGGCAACTGACAGCCATGGTGCCGATGCACGAGGCCGGCGGGAGGCTGTTCGTCGACGTCACCCGGCGCCTGGCCTCGCCCGCGAGCCGCGCCGGCCTCCTGGACGTCCTGGGGAGAGGCGATCCGCTGATCAGGGACGCTCTGGAGACCGTCCTCGACCGCGACGACTTCGTCCCGTCGCTCCCGGACACGGGTCCCGGCGGGCCGCCGGCCGGCGGTGCGCCCGCCCCGATCGAGACCGATCCGGCCATCGTCACCGAGCTGATCGAGCGCAGCCAGGCGTCCATCGCCGCCCTGGAGCGCGACATCCGGACGAAGACCGGACCGGCGCTGTTCGACTTCCTGCTGGAGGCCTTCGAGGAGCACAAGCGGGTCCTCAGTGATCCGCTGAGCATGCAGGCGATCATGGCGGGGATGGAGGCCACGTGGTGGCTCAACGACAAGCTGCAGGAGTGGCTGGGCGAGAAGAACGCGGCTGACACCCTCACGCTCTCCGCCCCCGACAACGTCACGTCGGAGATGGGACTGGCGCTGCTCGACGTCGCGGACGTGATCCGCCCGCAGTCGGAGGTGGTGGCATTCCTGCAGGGCGTCGAGGACGACGGCTTCCTGGACGAGCTGGCGAAGCTCACGGGCGGGACCGAAGCGCGCGGCGCCATCCAGGCCTACCTCGACCGGTACGGCATGCGCTGCGTCGGCGAGATCGACATCACGAGGCCGCGTTGGCGCGAGCGCCCCACCACTCTCGTGCCCGTGATCCTGGACAACGTCAGGAACTTCGAGCCGGGCGCCGCCGAGCAACGCTTCGAGCAAGGGCGGCGGAAGGCGCAGAAGAAGGAACAGGACGTGCTGTCACGCTTGCGGGCCCTGCCGGACGGGGACCAGAAAGCCGACGAGGCCAAGCGGATGATCGACCGGGTCCGCACCTTCATCGGGTACCGGGAGTACCCGAAGTACGGCATCGTCAACCGCTCCTTCGTCTACAAGCAGGCCCTGCTGGAGGAAGCCGAGCGCCTCGTGCAGGCCAACGTGCTTCCTGAGAAGGAGGACGTCTTCTACCTCACGTTCCAGGAATTCCACGACGTCGTGCGCTCGAACCAGGTGGACGACCAGCTCATCCAGCAGCGCAAGGACGCGTTCCGGTCGTACCACGCGCTCACGCCGCCCCGGGTGCTCACCTCGGATGGTGAGGCCCTCACCGGGGCGTACCGGCGCGACGACGTGCCGGCCGGCGCCCTGACCGGCCTACCGGTTTCCGCCGGGACCATCGAGGGGCGGGCCCGCGTCATCCTTGACATGGCGGAGGCCGATCTCGAAGCGGGCGACATCCTGGTCACGACCTTCACGGACCCCAGCTGGTCGCCGCTGTTCGTCGGAATCGCGGGCCTGGTGACCGAGGTGGGCGGCCTGATGACCCATGGCGCAGTGATCGCCCGGGAGTACGGCTTGCCGGCCGTCGTGGGCGTGGAGCGGGCCACCCGGCTGATCCGGGACGGGCAGCGGATCCGCGTGCACGGAACCGACGGGTACGTCGAGATCCTGCCCTGACCGACCACACCGAGCAGCCCCATCCGTAGCTTCCGACCAAACAACGCCAAGCAGTTGATGACCACCCCACGACCGCCGCCCGCAACGCGCACACGCGCACGCGGACACGACCCGTAACTGTTCTTCACCTGGGAAGTGCCTCTTCGCTACCACGTACAGGACCCTCAGCACGTCCTATCGTTGCAGCTCAGAGGCACTTTCCGCCTTCCCGAAGTGGCCAACAGGCGCTTGATCGCGGCGCGTTCTCCCTGCGCGTTCTCCCTGCACCTTTTCCCCGCGTCAGCATCTCGTCACTTACGAATCACCGTACGGCGTGCGCCACGACTGAGCCTGTTCCGTTTTACGGGGAGACCTGTCCTCGACGTTTCGGGGAGGCCAGCCCAGCGGCATTGCCGGCTTTCGGGCTTCTCCATCACTCCGGATAGCAGCAGCACGCGCGGCTGATGCGCACAGCATCACAAGAATCGCGAGGATTGCGGAACCGCCCACCAAGTCAGACGCACCCGGCACCCCTCGAATCCATTGCACAAACCCTACTACCACCGTTACCACATAAACATTGAAGCCCAGAAACGCCACATAGTAAATGATCCGCCATATCTGTGCGGACAGCCCCTGGAGCGACCGAAGCAGGAGCAGTCGACGCAGGACAGGAATCTGCTTCTGGGGCGCCACCTCCCCTTGAGACACCTCCTCTTGAACGGATTCAACCTCCGCGTAGCACCTGTCCAGCCATTCTTGGGCAGCTCGGGATTCCTGCCCCAATGGGCCCAATTGCTGACGGGCCTGCAGCCACTCTTGAATGAATTGCACCTCTGCCTGACCGATTTCGATTTTGCGTCGAAGCCGGTGATCGCGATTCTTTTCCTTCCGACGGTCTTTGAGCAGAATACCCAGGACACCCATTGCACCCGTCAGCAACGGCGCCAAAAGCGCAACGACCGCCGAAAGTATTTGATTTCCCGTCATAGGCTTCGTTCACCCGCTTGACGAAATGCATGCCACGTCAGCGAAGCAGGGGCCGCCAAGGCTTCTACATACAGCCTGCCCCTTCACGCCGGTTGGAGCATGTCGAGCGCGATCCTCGGTGCATGCGCGCCACTCCCGTGGGGCCCGCCGGGAGCGGGCCCCTTTCGCCGCTCATGGGGGCACTCCGGGAGCGGCCACTCGACGAGCAACACGCTGAGGTGAGAGGCGCCGGGATCGGTGTGAGACTGGGCGGGGAAGGGGTGATCCCCGTGCCGGACCCATCGCAGGCGCCCACCGATCCCGGCGCCGCCGTCGACGAGAGTCGGCTGGAAGAGCTGATCACCGAGGCGCAGATCGTCCTCCCGGTGGAGTTGTCCGCACTGGCGAACCGGTGCGCCTCGGCCCTCGGCCTGAAATCGGCGCTGATCCACCTCGTCGACCTGCAGCAATGGCTGCTCGTCCCACTCGATGAGTCCCTGGAACCGCTGCCGGTGGACGCCTCGCAGGCCGGCTGGGCGTACCGCACGGTCTCCCCGCGGGTGACGGACGACGGCGACGGCGTGGTCATCTGGGTACCGCTGATCGACGGTGCGGAGCGGCTGGGGGTGCTGGCGGTGCGGACCGCCACACTGGACGGGCCGCGGATGCGCCGCAGCCGGATGCTGGCCGATCTGCTCGCGATGGTCGTCACCTCCAAGCGCGCCTACAGCGACTGGATCGCCGCTCGCACCCGCACCGCCACCATGCAGTTGCCCGCCGAGATGCTGCGGGCCTTCCTGCCGCCCCGCACCATCGGCAGCAAGCAGTGCGTCTCGACCGCGGTGCTGGAGCCGGCGTACGACGTCGGCGGCGACGCCTTCGACCACGCGGTGGTCAAGCAGGTGCTGCACACCATGATCCTTGACGGCATGGGCCACGATCTGGCCTCCGGTCTGGCCATCTCGGTGGCCATGGCCGGCGCGCGGAACGCCCGCCGCAGCGGCGCCGACCTGCCCGACCTCGTCGGCTCCGTCGACCGCGCGCTCGCCCAGTGGCTGCCCGACCACTTCTGCACCGGTGTGGTGTGCCGGCTCGACGCCGACACCGGGGAATTGCGCTGGATCAACTGCGGTCACCCGCCACCGCTGCTGATCCGTGCCGAGCGGGTGCTCGACGGGGCGCTGGACAGCCCCCCGCAGCCGCCGATCGGCCTCTACCTCGAACTCGCCCCGGCCGCCCGCCAGGTCCACAAGACCACACTCGAACCGGGCGACCGCGTCCTGCTCTACACCGACGGTGTGATCGACGCGCGCGACGCGAACGGCGCTGAGTTCGGCCTCGACCGGTTCACGGACTTCATCATCCGCGCCTCCGCCGCCGGCCAGATCCCGGCCGAGGTACTGCGGCTGCTCATCCACGCCATCCTCGACTACCAGCACAACAACCTGCGCGACGACGCCACCATCCTGCTCTTCGAATGGCACCCGCAACACCCGTAAGCCAGGGCGACGCGCCGTGGACGGCGTTGGCCGACCCGGCGGGCAACGAGTTCTGCGTCCCCGGCCGGGGCTGACGCGGAACTCCGCCCGCGCCCTCATGTCGGTGCCGCAGTGCGCGGCGCCGGGCCCCGCCCTCCCCGGACGCCACCTCACGACAGCCTGACCCACGCGGAATTCCCTGGAACGGCCCGCGAACTTCTTCCACGACGGTGACCGCCCACTGGGTGCCGACGACACCACCGACTCCTCTCGGCGCGGCATGCTCACCATCGCCCGCGTCATCAGCCGCGCCATCAGCCGCGCCGAAAAGTCCCGCCTTCGGGCGGTGTTGACCTGACACGACATCGAGAGGCACTTCGCCCGTTCCGAACCCGGACACCTCCTCTTCCCGAGAGGCTGTGAGGGTGGCAGAGGCAGTACGGGTCCGCGAGATTGACGACGAGTGGCAGCGCCTGCTGCAGGGTCGGCAATGGCTGTGAGCCGACCGTCGGCGCGGTAGCCATAGGCGCGGTGGAGTTGTGGGTTGCTGGCGTAGTGCGTGCCGAGGACCCGTTCGGTCAGGCGCCCCATCGCGTCCCTGGTGTGGTGCAGAGCGAAGATATCTCCGAGACGACGAGTGGTTTCTGAGGTTTGCCGGCGTCTGACGGGAACGGCGCGGGCGCTACGGCCATCTCTGTGGCTGAAGGGACCGGGGTCTCTGCCCCGGTACCCCATGCCGTTCGGCCCTGTGGAGGAGCCCATGAATCGTGCACCGTCCACCCGCAAGCGCCGCCGGAAGCACGCCGCACTGCGGATGAGCGCCGTCGTCGTGACCACCGCCGCGCTCGCTGCGTCGGGGGCGATGGCCGAACCGGCGACTGCCGCCACGGGAGGCACGGCACCGGTGCCGGCTCAGCCCGCCGGCAGTGCCATCGCGACGGGCCATGGCATACGCGTCGGCACGGTCAAGATCACCACTCGCCTGCGCAACGGCCGCTACGAACTCACCGATCCCACCCGGGGTGGCCTGACCATCAAGGACTATCTCAACAACGAGTACTTCGGTGACCTGGAGCTCAGCAAGCCCTTCACCGGCAAGGACAACGTCTGGGGTAACGGCACCACCAGCAGCCGCGAATCGGCGGCCGTTGACGCCCACTTCGCCGCCGAACAGGCCTGGGACTACTTCAAGCACACCTTCCACCGCCTCGGCCCGCGTGGCGACAACAAGGGCCCCATCCTGTACGTGCACTTCAAGAAGAACTTCAGCCACGCTCAGGCCATCGAAGACCCGATGGCGGCGCTCTTCGGCGACGGTAAGAACAACAAGAAGCCCGTCACGTCGCTCGACGCGGTCGCTCACGAATACACCCACCTCGTCAGCGACGCCACGGCAAAGTTCGGCTACTCCTCCGAGTCGGACGCCCTCAACGAGGCAACCTCCGACATCTTCGCCGCCATGGTGGAATTCCAGGCGAACCTCCCCAGCGACCCCCCGGACTACCTCTTCGAAGAGCAGGTCTACGGAAAGTCCGCCCCCGTGCGCTACATGGACAAGCCGTCACGCGACGGCAAGTCGCCGGACTTCTGGAAGCCCGGGATGGCGAGCGGCAAGGACGGCGACACCCACTTCCAGGCCGGCATAGCCAACCATTTCTTCTACCTCCTGGCGGAGGGAAGCGGCAAGAAGACCATCAACGGCGTCGCCTACAACAGCCCGACCATCGACGGCCGGAAAGTCGCCGGTATCGGCCGCACCAAGGCGGCCCGTATTTGGTACGAAGCGCTCACCACCCAGTTCCACTCGACCACCGGATTCAAGCAGGCCCGGACCGGCACCCTCAAAGCCGCCGCCAAGCTGTACGGAACGTCCAGCCGCGAGTATGCGGCCGTCCAGAAGGCATGGTCCGCGGTCAACGTCAAGTAGCCAGCCAGGAAAGGCAAGAGCCACCTGCGGCTCCACCGAATCGGGGATGGTCTCCAGGAGTCGTCAACCAAGTGTCACGTCCACATCAGAAGCGATGCGACGGTGATGGCTGCTCGGTAGGACTCAGCGATTTGGTCATAGCCGGTCGCGATACCGTGCCACTGCTTCAAGCCGCACGGGCTCCACCTGGCCAACTCCCACCACCACAGCCGCCCCGTGCAGCCCCGGGCCCTGCACGCCTACCTCCGCTGGCGCAACACCAACGCCCGCCACCCCGACGTGCTCGCCCCCAGCGCAAGGAACGCGCCCGCATCCGCAGCGAGAAAGGCATCCGTTGGGGAGGCCGACCGCTTCGCTTCCAGCAGCAGTTTGATCAGACCGGAACTTCAAATATGAGTTCGAGGCCGTCTTCCTCGTCCCATTGTTCTCCGACCGCGACGAAGCCAAATCCAGAAATCGTGGCCAGGGATGCCGTGTTGTCAGGACTGATCGTCACCCGCACGGTCCTGATTCGGGCTTCTGCAACGGCCCGACGCACCAATGCGGCCAGCATCGCTCTGGCGTAGCCCTGACGACGGTAGACGGGGACCACCGAGTA
The DNA here is from genome assembly GCF_004122735.1 of Streptomyces sioyaensis. Taxonomy (GTDB): domain Bacteria; phylum Actinomycetota; class Actinomycetes; order Streptomycetales; family Streptomycetaceae; genus Streptomyces; species Streptomyces sioyaensis. The sequence goes on from NZ_SDIF01000052.1 coordinate 28,692, forward strand.
ACCGAGCTCCACCATGCCCGCCTCATCCGGCGGCCCATGGAACCCGGCATACCCCACGACGGCACCTTCCGGCTCGGCTACCACGATCTGCGTGAGCCACCCCGCGCAACCCGGGTCCGAGGTCAGCTGATTGACCCGGTACTGCCACACCCACTTTGCCGTGTCGGTGACGAAGTACTCGCTGAGAGCGACACCTGCTTCGGCACTGGCTTGAGCCAGGTCGTCCTTGAGCAAGGCGATCATGGTCGTGCTCGATAACTCAACAAATCGCACGGACTTCCCGCTCGTGGAGACTGGGGTCCGGCGCTCGGCTTTGTCTGTCACAGCGGGAATCGTCGTGGCGCGTCCAGGACGTGTCCAACAGTTTTCGCACTACCCGGCACCGATCACCACGACCTCTACGTCACGCACCCCGGAGTGGTTCGTGCTTCACCCAACCAGGAAAGCGGCGGATGTCTTCCCGGGTGGGCGAAGACTTCCGGACACAGCGGCCCCTGGCCCTCCGGGCCCTCCCGGATCGGACATGCGCCGCGTCGCCAGATGGCGAGAGATACCCGCGGGGCTGGCGACGAGAGCGAGCCGCCCTTACGAAAATGAACGCGTGAGCACCGCATTCACCACTCGCACCCTGGAAGTCACCACCAGCACCTCCGAGACCGTCGCCGACCTCATCGGCGACTGCCCGAGTTCCTCCAAGAGGCCGCAGTCGCCCCCGACGGCCTGCTGAACATCTTCGTGCCGCACGCCACAGCCGGCATCGCCGTACGGGAAACCGGCGCAGGCAGCGACGAAGACCTCCTGGCCACGCTCCACGACCTGCTGCCCGCCGACAACCGCTGGCGCCACCGCCACGGCAGCCCCGGCCACGGCCCCCCCTCAGCCCATGTCCGACCAGTAACCGTCCAAAGGAGTTCCTACATGGAGTTTGAGGTTCAGGCGCGTGGGCGGGCTACCCGCCGGTGGATCGCGTTCGTGCTGATCGCACTCGGGGCGATTTTCTTAGTCTTCGGGTTGGTCCTGGCGAGGGTGTCGGCCTCATTCCTGTCGGACGCGAAGCGGACCCGGGGCTCAGTGGTGTCGCTGGATTGGCGCGAGGACGACCACGGGGAGGGCCGCACGCCCGTGGCGTACCCGGTGGTCGAGTTCACGTCGGCGGACGGCATGCCGAGGCGATTCCAGAGCTCGACGGTTCCCATCCGCCCTCGTACGAGAAGGGTGAACGGGTCGAGGTGCTGTACCGCGCCGATTCCCCCAAGGATGCGCGGATCAACGGGTTCGCCTCACTGTGGCTGCTGCCGTTGACCTTTGGTGGGACCGGGTTGCTGATGTCGGCGGGCGGGACAGCCGTTGCCATGGCACGGCGGTGGCGTTCCTAACCGATGGCGAGCACTCAGCCAATCACCCCCACGCGACGGGGGCTGGCAACCCGTACACCACGCCCAGGCCGACGACCTCGACATCCAGCTGATCCCCATGGCCGACCAGCCCAACCCACACGACCCCTGAGTCGCGCCCAGCTCACCGCCCGCACCAGCGAAGCTACTGCGTATTCGCCTCTGGAGCTTTGAGTGACCGTCTGTCGGCACACTGCCGTGAGTGCCCGGCCACCTCACCCTCTGGGCATGGCTGCAGGGCGATGAACCTCCAGAACGACTGCGGTCCCGGCCACGGTTCGGTCCTCGTGCATAGTGATCTGCTGGCCGGGCTGGACGTGCGTCCAGTGGGAGGGGGTGAGTGGCACGAGGCGAACCGTGGCATGCCTGCCGGGCTCCAGCATGGGCATGTTCTCAACCCAGAGCGCGGCGATGCTGACCGCACGTTCACCGGTGGGCGAGAGGTGTCCGATGTCCCACATGGGTCGCAGAACCCCGGCGCCGGAGATTGGTGTCGTGCGTCGGCCCTCGCCGGCAAGGCGGAGCGTCAGATCTGCTCGGATTACGCCGTTGCGGATCTCGGCGCACCGCCAATGGCACCAGGCCGCGCTCCGCTCCAGCTGGAGCTGTTCAGCCGCTTCGGCGAGCTTCTCCCAAAACGCCAGAGGGATCGAGCGACCGTCCCCGAGTTCCTCCAGCAGGCCCAGGGCGACCTCCCACTCGTCGTGGGCGAGGTAGTCCCAGATGTCTTGCACCGTGATGTCGTTCTCGGTGGCGGTCTCTTCCGGGACCAGCAGGGAGGCTGATTCGAGCAGCTCAGGGACGTCCATGCGCTCATTGTCGAGCATATGCAAGAGCGTCCCGGCGCTCGTCCACTCCGTAGTTCAGAGAAGGCACCCGCCACATCGTGTGGCGCCAGATCGACACCCACACCACCCTCACCGGCCCCTGACCAAGCGGGCACGCCGGCCGGGCCCCACCCAGTCCTCGCCCACGCCGGCACATCACCGCCCGGTGCGCGAGCTCCCAGAAGGGGCGATCGTCCAGTGCAAGCGATGGCGGCGTGCAACTGCCTGGCCGCTCCGGTTGTCCTTTGGTACGTGACGCCCGTAGACCCAAGCTTTGTTCCTGCCGGAAAGTGGTTGGCCGCGCTGTAGCCACGGTGCCGACCTCGCCTCGGCCGGCTGCCCTGGCATCCAGGTCGGTGGACATACTGCGTGCCTGGCTCATCGGACGGAGGCACCGCGCCGCCCACCTGGCCACTCTGTCGCCCGGCGATGACATCGACTGCAGAGGCACCTCTTTCACCGTAGAGCTGTTGGACCAGTGGCTCGACGCGCTGGTCGATCCGACCACTGGACGCCCTCACCTTGGCAATGCCATCTTCTACAGGGCGGGGTTCACCGGCAGAGTCGATTTCCGCGAGGCGACCTTCACCGGCGTTGCCCTGTTCTTCGAGACAACATTTAATGTTGTCACGCCATCTTTAACGACGTGACCTTTGCCAGCGAAGCCTTATTCGACTTGGCGACCTTTACCGGCATCTCCGGATTTGGCAGGGCGACCTTCGCCGGCGACGCCGAGTTCCACTGGGCGACCTTCGGTTCCGCCGCGTTCCCTGGTGTGACAATCGCCGGCAACGTCGACTTCGACATGGCGCAGTTCGAGAAAGTGGCTCACTTGAGGCCGGTGGTGTGTGGAAAGCGGGTGTCGATGAATGATGCGGTCTTCCAGCAGTCGGCGACACTGAAGTTCGCAGTCGAACAGGTGACCGGCGTGCTCACGCGGTGGGCGTCGACTGTCCAGTTCCACCTTCGGTACGCCGAACTGGACCTGCGTGACGCAGTCTTCGAGTACCCGGTAGTTGTCGCCACTCACCCCGTCCGCTTCCGCGGTATATCGGGCGACCCGATGCCGGAGGCGGCGCTGTCCGACCGGCAGCCCGGCACGCGGCTGGTGTCGGTGAGCGGGGTGGATGCCGCGCACCTGGCGCTGCACGAGGTCGACCTGAGCGTGTGCCGGTTCGCCGGAGCTGTCCACCTCGAGCAGATGAAGGTGGACGGCTGGTGCACCTTCGCCACCACCCCCACCAGCTGGGACAGGCGATTCCCCTGGCAGTGTCGCCGAAACACGCTGCCGGAAGACCACCACGGGCGGGTGCACACCGCCCGCTTCCCCGACCGGGCCGTCGCCCGAGGCTGGACCGCTCCGGCCCAGGACGCCCCCAAGCTTCAGCCCGCGGCGGTGGCCGCACTGTACCGGCAGCTGCGCAAGTCCTTGGAGGACAGCAAGAACGAACCAAACGCCGCCGACTTCTACTACGGCGAGTGCGAGATGCGCCGCCACGACGCCACCCGGCCGTTCGGCGAGCGGGCGCTGCTGACTGCCTACTGGGCGCTGTCAGGCTATGGCCTGCGCGCCGCCCGCGCCCTGGCCTGGCTGATGACCGCCATGATCGCCACCGTCTTGGCGATGGGGTTGTGGGGCATGGGACGCGACCTGGATCAATTGGGCATAGGCCTGGAGGCGCGAGGCGTATACAGGGTCAGCAGCGCCGATGCCCCGATCGAATCCGTAGTCGTTCCCATGGTCCGGCTGGAGCGCCCCCTTGTACAGGTGCTGCCGCTACCCCACCGTCGGAGTCGACCCGCCGCTGACCACACGGACGCCGTTGCTCAAGGTCCCGCAGCGCCCATGCCTCGCTCAGCGTGCGCTCCTCGGCCGTGCGGCGCTCGCCACCCGCGCGTCATTTCCGTAGTCGTGTCCTGGGAACGTGCACACGCCGACGACATCCAGTCCCGCGTCGGCAGCCGCCTTCCCAACCTCACCAGCAGCGTGAGGCTGCACTCCCGTCCGATGGCTCCCGCTGCCGATCTCGACGAGCACCTCGACCGGCCAGGTGCTGCCGCGCACGTGGGGCCTGCGAGCACTCATTTGTCCAGTTGGCTGAGATCCCAGACCACATGGCTCGCTACGAGCTTGTCATCCTCGAATGTGTAGATGTTGATGCCCTCGAACGACACCATCCGGTCACTCGGCTCGATGCCCAAGAACTCGCCCGTGTGTTTCCCCGTTGCCGTCCAACGGGTTACCACCTTGTCTCCCTCCGCAATCTGGTCGTGGATCTCATGCCGCAGATTTGCGAACGCTGCGTACATCCGCTGATAGAACTGCCTGGTTTCTTCCAAGGAGAATGCTTTACGGCCGGGAAAGTTGAGCTTGTAGTCCGGAGAGAAGAGCTCGTCCAAGACGCCGATGTTCCCAGCATCAAGCTCAGCAAACCGTCTCCGGACGATTTCCTTGGCGGAGTCATTACTCAGTCGCGTGCCCATGAAAATTCCCGTCGGTCGGCTGTGTCCGGCAAGTTGTCTCGTGCCCGAGCCGCTCACGATAGTTTCGGCCGTCCGGGCAATCGGAAGCCACGAGGAACATCACCGTCAATTCGCCCCATCGGCTGCCCACACCGTCACCCGAGCGAGTTCAGCGGCGTGCCATGCCAGGCCACGCGAGGCCAGTCCTGTGAACCGGTGCCCTGTCTCGGGCACCGGGCCGCGGCGGCCCGGCGCGGAGCCGCCCAGCGGCCGGAGCCCGCTCAGCCATGCCGAACTCCTCGGCCAGAACGGACTTGCGCTCACCGACGACGGCGCGCTCACACAGCTCGCGTACTCGTTCAGGGGTGAGGTCGGGTTTGCGGCCGGCGTAGGCGCCGCGCTGTGTTGGCCGCGACGATGCCCTCTCGCTGGCTTCGAGGATCAGGGTGCGCTCGAACTCAGCGAAGGCCGGTGCATCGAGTGCGCTATCACGGTGTCACCGTCGCGCACAAGCGCCAGCAACTCGTCCAGCGGCGTCCGTGGCATCTGTGGCGTTGGGGTTTACCCGCATCAGACACCACTTCACGACTTCAAGCCATTGCTGACGAGTTGACGGGCATCCCAACTCCGGGAACCGTGGGGCCGATAGCCTTGTGCCGTGGGCGACGCGGATCGGTTACCAGACGGCGCGGATCGGGTACCCAACGAGGCGGCGGCCAACGGCGGCACGGTCGTGCCGTCTCGCCGGTGGTACCGGGATCCGGTCTTGCTCGTGCCAGCAGCTGTAACGATTGTCGCGGCGATAATCGCGCTCGTTCCGTACTTCTTCCCCCAGCAGCAGCCCGACGGGCAGGGCACTGGCAAGTATGTCGACCCCGAGGAATGCCTGACGGTTGGCTGGCCCGGACCTGGCACGGCGGAGCCGCAGCAGGTCCGGGCAAACACGGACGTGGCTGGGTACGCGATCCTTCGACAGAAACCCTGTTGGCGGGCGCTAAAACCGCAACCGTCCACCCGGTTTGACCCCGCAGCCGGGATCTCGGTGCTGTGCTGGGTAAACGCCGACGATGTCATCGACACGTCTAAGGTGTCCCGTTACGGGTGGTACTTAGTGGCTGATCCGGCCCACCCGGGCCAGACGATCGGCTGGACCCCCCAGTGGCCCTACAAGGCACCTGAACAGGATGTTCCGACATGCGGTCAGCACGCGCAGGGGTCGCTGTCGCCTGTCACCCTTGTCGCTGCCGCTCTGGCATGCATCACAGCGATATTTCTGATCATCCTGGCAATCAGGCGCAGGCGTCGGGACTTGCCGCAACCCGCAGGGCCGCCTGCCTTCGATAACGAGCAGCCGTGAATGCCCCTGTTCGACTTGTATTCCTCCGCCTATGACTGGAATGCATCTTAAGCGGTCATGCGTCGCTGGTATCGATGCCATGCGACCGCCCCGGCTTCACTGCACCATGCAGAATGCAGAGGAGTTCGGACATCCGTGCAGGCGACTTCGGGCATTGACACCCGTCCTCCAACGGGATGTGATCGAAACCTATGGAAACGGCCGTGCTTCCCGAGCTGCAGCGAGTGGCCTCGTAGCCCCCGATTGTGGCCTCTGACCGCCACGTTCCCGACCTGTAGGAACTCTGGCACTCCGACCGTACCCCTCACAATCTCACCGCTGTCGCTACTGACAGTTCGATTCCGCCCCAAGGGGCCTATCCGCGCGACCTCTTAGCGAAGGGGCCCGCCCACCGAATCCGAGATCGTTACGCTCCCATGTGTACCGCCCCGTGGCGGGCTGCCGTTTCAGCCAATCCTCGCTTCATGACTTGCTACAGGCCGCAGCGTCCTCCCATCCTGGCTGGCGGTACGGGGGACTTCGAAGCGCATGTGGCATGCCCATGATGAACGTCGCCGTCTCCCGTTGCCTGCTCCGGGTCCTCGAACCGGGCGCATCGCATACAACTAGGGGGAGACACAGGTGATATCGCGTCACCGCACGAAATTCCGGGTCGGCTTCGGCAGCTCGCTGATCGCCGTGCTGGCACTTTGGGTGCCGCAGTCCGCTGCCGGCGCCGCAGAGCCGGAACGCGCCGCGGCCCTGCCGTCGGCTGCCGCAGGCGGCGCCACCGCGTCCTCGGGCGCCGACGCCACGTCGTACTGGACGCCGGAGCGCCGCGCCGCAGCCAAGGCGACCCCGCTGCCCGGCCTGAGTGCCCGGGAGATCCAGCGCGTCATCAAGAAGAGCACCGTATCGTCGCGGCTCGGCCGGCTGTCCGCACCGCCCACCGCGCCGGCGAACAAAGCCGCCGCCCGCGGTGACAGCAAGGCCGGCGCCGCGGTCAACAAGGCCAGGCCATGGGGCAAGGCGGGAAAGCAGCCCGCGCTCACCACCGGCAGGCTCTTCTACCGGTTGCCGGACGGCTCCGGTCACACCTGCTCTGCCAGTGTGATCCACGCGTCCAACAAGAACACCCTGTGGACCGCCGGGCACTGCGTCCACCCGGGCGGCGGCGGGGACGGGAAGTTCTACGACCCTGACTACATGACGTTCGCCCCGGATGACGACGGCGGCCGGGCCCCGCACGGCCTGTGGGAGGCCGCGTACATCAACACCACCAAGGGCTGGGCGGACGACGGGGACTTCGCGCAGGACGTCGCGGCCGTGGAGGTCCGTCCGCAGTCCGATCGCGGCAACATCCAGGAATTCGCTGGATCGCAGGGGTATCACTTCGGCTACGGCCAGGACTTCAGCAACGTGACGTTCCTCGGCTACCCCGCTGCCGGCAACGGCCGCTCTTTCCCCGGTGACCAGCTGACCTACTGCCGGGACAACACGGAGGACGCCAGCGGCTGGTGGTGGGACGAGCGCCTGCAGATGGTGTGCGACATGGGCCAGGGGTCGAGCGGCGGCCCGTGGATCGACGACCTGAACGGTGACGGCTTGGGCTACATCGTCGGCGCCATGTCCCACGTCTACGACCCTGACCCCAACGACCCGGACAATGCGTGGAGTGACCCCCACGGCTTCTCGTCCAACCACGGTGACGGCGCAATCAACGTCTACAAGGACGTAGCCAACCACTGACACAGGCCCGTTGAACCCGCGCGCACCGTAGCGGCATGCGTGACCCGGGCGATGCGACACCGTGCTCCTTGCACAGGTGTCGCATCGCCCCGTGCGGACAGGCATTCACCGCCAGATGTTCACGGCTGCGGCATCTCTGCCGGGGATGCTTCGCGCCGGCGCTCGTCGGTCCAGTACGAGGAACCCGTCCCGGGCTTCTCGTCCGGCGTGGCCCCGCTCGCCGCATCCCCCGGCCGGTGCGACGACCGATGCGTCGGTGAGCTCGTCTCCGGGGCGGCCGGACGGCCGACGCCCGGGCCGCCCGTGGGGATGGTAAGTACCGCCACCACCACGGCTACTGCAACCGCTGCGCAAGCCGTCACCACCGCGGACACGACCCGATTCCCTCGCGGCATCCGTCTCCCCCTTCGCTTCGTGAACACCCGGAGCGGTACCCGTCAGACGGGCCCGCCCCCAGTCCGGTTCCGCCGGATGCCGCCTGCGGCACCCCGCCGGGACGGCGTAGCGACATAGCGTTTGAGGCATCGGAGGGTCTCACGCCGGGTCTTGCCCTCCCTGATGCAACGCTCGCAGTAGTCAGGTGTGGGATGACACTGGTCGCCCGGCATGCGCGCTCCAGCGGGGCGCCGGGCGATGCCACCCTGCCCGCGCGGTCATTTCCCCGTCTGGTCGTCACCGGGGAGCACGATGCCTTTCTCCCCTCCACGGCGGCTCGGTCCGGCAGTGCGCGCCACACTCGGCGCTGAGCTGGGGGTGATCTCGGAGGCCGGACACCTCGTGGTCGAAGAGCGCCCCGTATGCCTGTCCACCTTGCTGGAGATTCCGGGCCAGCCCGCTCCGATGCCGCCGTGGAGTGGCTGACCTCCGAGTGCCACCACCCACGACGGACTACGCAGTGGGTCTCTCCCCTCGCTCCCCGAGTCGTAGGCACGTCGCTGACCTCACGGCTTGCGCCTTGATCAGCATTTCCCCCTCCGCCCAGCCCTCATGATCCGGTGGGCTGGTCCGCCGCGCTGCCGTGCTCTTGGGCGCCAGCGGCAGCGGTCCGGCGCGGTAGTTTCGCGGCGACGACGATCGTCACCAAGGTGAGAGCGGCGGCAACCCCAAAGGCCAGCTTCATCCCGCTCAGCTGTGCGGGCACGGCGGCGACGCCGTCGGTGACCAGGTGACCGCTGCGCGCGGTCATCACGGTCACCACAAGCGCGGTCCCGAACGCTGCGGCGACCTGCTGCAACGTCCCGAGCATCGAGCTGCCGTGCGAGTACAGGTGAGGGGGAAGTGCGCCCATGCCAAGGGTGAAGACGGGAGTGAACGTCGCCGCCAGGCTCACCATCAGCAGCGCGTGCAGTCCCAGCACCTGCCAGTACGGCATCGTCATCGACACCTGGGTGAATCCGCCGAGGGCGAGCACCATCCCGATGGAGCCGGGCAGTACCAGCGGCCGACTGCCGACCCGGTCGAACACCTTGCCCACGGTCGGTCCGAGCAGTCCCATGGCCAGACCGCCCGGCATGACCAGCAGGCCGGTCTCCAGGGGGCTGAGCCCGCGTATGTTCTGCAGGTACAGCGGCAGCAGGATCATCGACCCGAGCATCGCCAGGAACCCGATGGATATCAGGGCCAGGGAAAGGCCGTAGGTGCGGTGCCCCAGGGTGCGCAGGTCCATCAGAGGCACACCGGTGCGTTGCAGCTTGAGCTGGCGGATCACGAAGACCGCGATGGCCGCGATACCGGTGATGACGATGCCGATGCCGAGCCCGACCCTGCCGTCGGTTTCGCCGAAGAGGCTCAGGCCGTACACCAGACCGCCGAAGCCGAGCGCCGCCACGGAGACGCTGAGCCAGTCGATGGAGCTCACTTGCGGCTCGCCGATGTTGTCCAGCTTGCGCAGCCCGAGCAGGGTCACCAGGGCCGTGATCGGCAGGACGACCACGAACAGCATTCGCCAGGAGCCGATCTGCAGGATCAGCCCGGACACGGCAGGTCCGAGCGCGGGCGCCACCGAGATCGCCAGGGTGACGTTGCCCATCACCCGGCCGCGGTCATGTTCAGGCACCACGATCATCAACGTGGTCATCAGCAGGGGCATCATCACGGCCGTGCCCACGGCCTGCACGATCCGCCCGAGCAGCAGCACCTCGAAGGACGGCGCGACGGCTGACAGAGCGGTACCCGCCAGGAACACGCCCATCGCGATGGCGTAAGCCTGGCGGGTGGTGACCCGCTGCAGGAACCAGCCGGTGATGGGGATCACGGCGGCCATGGTCAGCATGAACGCGGTGGACACCCACTGCGCCGACTGCTCGGTGATACGCAACGACTCCATCAGCCGGGGGATAGCGTTGATCAAGATCGTTTCGTTCAGGATCACCACGAATGTGGCCAGCACCAGCAGCCGCACCACGGTTGGTATGCGGCCCTTCTGCACAGCCGGTCGTTCTTGGGTCGCAGTTGACATGGCAGCTCCTCGCTGGGGTTCCTGGTCACAGTCGCCTCGCAGCCAAGAGCTGTCGGCACGAACGTGGGTGGTGATACCGGTGATGAAGACCGGCACGCCTGGCAGAACTCATCGGTCGGCCCGAGTCTTCCGCATCGTCGCGCCCATCTCACCCGAATTTTCGCCTGCTCACGAAGGCATCCACCGGCAACGCCGGCAGGGCTTCTCGTCTCAGCTGTCCCTATGTGGGAGGTCATGATGGTGAGGGCCTGACCAGGGAAGACCTCTTCGGCAACGAAGCCGAGCAAACGATCAATGAGCTCAAGGCTTCCGCGCCGTAGCCACCCGCTTCGACAAGAGGGCGTACATCTTTCATGGCACCGTGACCATCGCAGCCATTCGCCTCTGACCTCGTTCGTGACCCGCCGCACAGTCACCCGCCGGACGGTCCTCAGGGGATGTCCGGGGCATCGGCGGTGGCGGTGTCGTGGTCGGAGGAGTGCTCGGCCAGTTCGGCGGCCCAGGTGGCGGACCAGTCGACGAGGGGGCTGAGCGCTGTGTGGGCTTGTCGCCCCAGCGCGGTGAGGTCGTAGTGGCTGTCGGGGGTCTGGTGCACCAGACGCGCCTCCATCAGCTCGACGAGGCGCTGACGCAGCACGCTGGAGGACATGTCGCCGCAGCGTCGGCGCAGGGCACCGAACCCCAGGGCGCCCTCGTGTAGTTCCCACACCACGCGCAGACTCCATCGCCGGCCGAACAGATCGAGCGCGGCCATGAGAGGGCGTCCGGTGATCGAGCCACGCACCGGCCGTCCTGGTGTCGGTGTGCCCACCGCGCTCCTCCTTCGCTTCTGCGGACCCACACCCCTGGTGTTTCGGATTTCGAAACACTAACATCGCCGCGGAATTCGGAAACCGAAACGCCCCGCATGAAGAGGACAGCATGACGACGTTGACCACACCTCTGTGCCGGCAACTGGGCATCGAGGTCCCCGTGGTGCAGGCACCCATCGGATCCTCGGTCACCACAGAGCTGGTGGCTGCGGTGGCCAACGCGGGAGGACTCGGCACCCTTGCTCTGACCTGGGTCACCGCCGAGGAGGCGGTGCGCCGGATCCGGCAGGTTCGACGGATGACACCGAGGCCCTTCGCGGCGAACCTGGTGCTGGACTTCCCCGTCGACGAGCTTCTCGACGCCTGCTTGGCGGAAAGCGTGCCGGTCATTTCGACGTTCTGGGGCGATCCCGCGCCCGTCGCCGAACGCACACACTCGGCCGATGCCCTGCACCTCCACACGGTCGGTTCCGTCACCGAGGCCGCGCGCCGTTGCCGCAGGCGTCGACGTGATCGTGGCCCAGGGGTGTGAAGCAGGCGGCCACGTCCGCGGGGAGGTCACCACGATGGCGCTGGTGCCCGCGGTCGTGGACGCGGTGCACCCGGTGCCCGTCATCGCGGCCGGCGGCATCGCCGACGGGCGAGGCCTCGCCGCCGCACTGACCCTCGGGGCCCAGGCCGGATGGCTGGGCACCCGATTCCTGACGGCATCCGAGGCGGCCACGCATGAGGTCTACCGTCAAGCTGTGATCCAGGCGGCGCCGCAGGACGCGGTGCACACGCGGTGCTTCGACGGCGGCTGGCCCAACGCCCCGCATCGTGCCTTGCGCAACTCCACGCTCCGCGCCTGGGAGGCGGCAGACCGTCCCGCCGCGCCGAACCGCCCCGGCGAAGGCGCCGTGGTGGCCCGAAGCGCCGACGGACGGTCCTGGTCGCGTTACGACGACATGGTCCCCGTGCCCGGCATGTCGGGCGACGTGGAGGCCCTCGCCCTTTACGCGGGCCAGAGCGCCGGACTCGTCCATGACGTCGCCCCGGCGGGCCGCATCGTGACGGACATCGCCGCGGATGCCGCGGCCCTCATGAGGCGGACGCGGACCCCCTGACACTGTCCGCTCCCCGCACCGCGTCGCTACAGCGGTGAGCCGCACTGCGAGATCGCCGGCGGACCCACCCACAGCCCATCCTCGCCGCTGACGCCCCTACACGCGGGTAACGCCTGAACAAGATGGCCAGACAGAGATGTTGGACTCAACAGGCATGAGGGGCCCGGGCCCACGGAAGGGTGAACTCCGCCTTGCGTCGCAGGGCGGCGGGGACGGGTCCCGTGGCCCTTCCAGCGGCCGGATAGTCTGGGCACGTCAGCAAAGATCGTTCAAGGGCGGAGCACATGGCAGACATCATGGAGACGGCGGCGCGGAAGGTCTTCGAGCGCTACGACATCGACGGCGACGGCCTGGTCACCGCAGAGGAATACCGGAAGGTCGTGGCGGAGTTGGAGGGCTCGGAGATCACCGAGTCGCAGGCCCAGGAGCTGATCGACTCGCTCGACACCAACGGCGATGGCCAGATGTCCTTCGAGGAGTTCTGGGCGGCCATGAACGGCTGACGCTGCCGAGTCCGGCACGTACCGGCTGCGGGAGGTGTCCACCCACCACGGCCTGCGGGCGGCCGCCCGCCCCAGTACCGCGCGGGTGGACACCGTCCCTGACTACCTGGCCGGCCGCGCCCTCCGCCTGCTCGCTCCCGTCCTCGCCAAGCGTCCGGGGCAGCAGGTGTCGACGGCCGTGTCACGGACGGCACTCGGGCTCGATGCGCTCGACGGCCGAAGCGATCCGGTCCGCATACGCGGTCCGCTCCAGCAGTATGCGCCTGACGTCCAGAGCACGGGTACCAGCAGGACGTGCAACACCGCTGTGCTGGATGGAAGTTGGAGTCGTACGGAGTACGGAGCCTTCCGGCGACATGGGGCGACATTCGGGCAAATGACGTGTCTGAGTGTCTTGCGACCATCGCGTGCGACCCCGTACGAAACGGCACAACTCAGTGAAGCCCTGACTGCGGCAGCCGGCCAGGACCAGGAGCACACGGCGGGCGCGCCCTGGCATGACTCGATGAGTCCCTCGACGGTCAGGGCCGCGACGGCTGGCAGACCATGCCGCGCCAGACGCCGTACCGGGCCGCGAGTTCGGTCTCCGCGGGCAGCAGACTGCCCGCACTGTATCCGCGCGGTCGATCGCCCGCCTCAGCTCTTCGACGATCCCCTCGTGTCGCGTCGCCACGCTTCCCCTCTCGCACGGAGTTGTGCGCAAAGTGTGCAGCGCGACCAGCTTGGACCAGGTGGTCGCGTAACCCCTGCGAGCTGCGATTGTGAGGGAATCGGAGTCATTACTTTTACCAATGTTTACCTGGCGAACACCATAGTTAGGCCTACTGAGGCCCCAACTTGTTCAGACAGGTACTCACCCCCCACGTGCATCCCCTGTGTGGCCCCGCATGAATCCCCTCAATCCTCTGTGCGTACCCCTGGAGAGTCCGTGACCGTGTTCCTGCCGAGAACCGCCGTCCTCACCGGCGTCCTCGCCGTCGCCGCCCTATCCCTCAGCGCCTGTGACGCGGAGTCCGACGCGTCGGGCACCTCCGGCGGAAGGAGCGCGGCCAACGCGACCACGGCCGATGACCTCGGCGGCATCGGCGCCCTGACCAAGGCGGCCAAGAAGGAGGGCACGCTGCATGCGATCGCGCTGCCCCGCGACTGGGCCAACTACGGTGCCCTGATCGACGGCTTCAAAAAGAAGTACGGCATCAAGGTCGAGGTCGAGAACCCGAAGGGCGCCAGCCAGGACGAGATCAGCGCGGTCACCTCGCGCCAGGGGCAGGACAACGCGCCCGACGTCCTCGACCTCGGCAGCTCCTTCGCGCAGAGCGCCGCCCAGGACGGGCTGCTCGCGCCGTACATGGTCACCGGTTTCGCCCATATCCCCGATGTCCAACGGGACTCGATCGGCCGCTGGGCGAACGACTACGGCGGCTACATCTCCTTCGGCTGTGATGCCAAGCGCGTCCACACCTGCCCGACCAGCTTCAAGGATCTGCTCCGGCCGCAGTACAAGGGAAAGGTCGCGCTCAACGGCGTCCCCACCAAGTCGGGTTCGGCCTTCGGCGCCGTGTACGCAGCCGCCCTCGCCAACGGCGGCTCCTTCGACGACATCCAGCCCGGCATCGACTTCTTCGGCAGGCTGAAGAGGAGCGGCAACTACACGCCCGTCCAATCCACCGCGGCCACCATCGCGAAGGGCCAGACGCCGATCAGCATCGACTGGGACTACCTCAACGCCGGATACACCGACGAGTTCAAGTCCAAGGGCCTCGACTGGACGGTCACGGTCCCCTCGGACGGCAAGTTCTCCCAGTACTACTCGCAGGCCATCAACAAGGATGCGCCGCACCCCGCGGCCGCGCGCCTGTGGCAGGAGTACCTCTACAGCCCCGAGGGCCAGAACCTCAGGCTCAAGGGATACGCCCGCCCGGCTCTGATGACCGCCATGAAGAAGGCCGGCACGCTGAACAAGACCGCGGCGGCGAAGCTGCCGAAGGTCTCCGGCACGCCGAGCTTCCCGACCGAGACCCAGCAGAGCAACGCCAAGCTCCTCATCACCCAGAGCTGGGGCGATGCCGCTTCCGGATGACCGCGTCTCGCGCCGGGGCCGGTGTGGTGCCCGACGAATCTCCGCGATCGGTCCACAGGCCCGCGGCTGCAGCCTTCTGAGGACGTCGTCGTGACCGGAACCGGGGCCTACGGCAAGAGCGCGCATGCCGCACGTCGTTGCGCCTCGCAGCCGCTACCCCGCAACGCGGTGGCAGGACCTCGTCTCCGGCCTCCTCTTCGGCGAGGCCTGAGCCGGCACTCCTGCCACCGCGCCTGGCGCAGGACATCGTCTCCCCCCGACCACGTCCCTCGGACGCGCCCGCCCGAGGCGAGTGTCGACTCCCCCTTCCTGGGACCACATCCTGGCCGCCCGGGCCTTGCCCCTCTCGTCGGCCCCACCCTCCTAGGTCCTCAAGGCCCGCGTCACATCGCTCGCGCACAAGCGCCCGCTTACCCGCCGCTGTGACGCGTCTCATGTAGTGATCTCCGGAGCCCCGCCGACGTGTGACGCTGGGGAGTGAACGGGCCTTGAGGCCGGGGCAGTTGGCCCCGGGCTCGTGGTCTGCCCGGGCCGGTCCGCGTGGTGTTCCGGCAGCGCAGTGGCGTTCCCGCCATGTAGCCGGAAATAAGGTGGTCGGCGGCAGACGACAGCGGCCCCTCCCCCATCGCGGGGCATGCGCGACACCAGGACGGACGACACTTCTCCATGGACATGAGCGCCGGCGAGCGCAAGGGGCTCAGCCTCTTCGCCCTCATCATGATCGGCATCGGTTCGATCTTCGGCTCCGGCTGGCTCTTCGGGGCCGGCTCCGCCGCCCAGGTGGCGGGCCCCGCGGCGTTGGTCGCCTGGGTGATCGGCGTCGTCTTCATCGGCATGATCGCGATGTCGTACGCGGAGGTCGGTTCGGCCTACCCGATCCCCGGCGGCATGGCCCGCTACGGGCACCTCTCGCACGGCCCCGTCCTCGGGTTCCTCACCGGCTGGGCGGTGTGGATCGCGACCGCCTCGCTGATCCCGATCGAGTCGATCGCGGCCACCCAGTACATGACGTCCTGGAGCTTCGGCTGGGCGAAGGACCTGGTCGATCCGGCCACCCACCAGCTGACCCTCTCCGGCACGGCGATGGCGCTGGTCCTGACCCTCGCGCTCTGGCTGACCTGCTTCTGGTCGGTACAGCTGCTGGCCCGCGCCAACACCGTGCTGACCCTGGTCAAGTTCGCCATCCCGGTGCTGGCGGTGCTCGCCCTGGTCGGGTCCGGCTTCCACGCCTCGAACTTCACCGCCCACGGCGGCTTCGCCCCGTACGGCTGGTCGGCCGTGCTCACGGCCGTCACCACCTGCGGTGTGGTCTTCGCCTTCAACGGCTTCCAGGCCGTGGTCAACCTCGGCGGGGCCGCGAAGAACCCGGGCCGAGCCATCCCCGTCGCCCTGGTCGGTGCGCTCGCACTGGGCCTGGTGATCTACCTGGCGCTGCAGGCCGCGTACCTGGGGTCGGTGCCGCCCGAGTTGCTGGCACGGTCCGGCGGGTGGCAGGGCCTGAACCTCAACTCGCCGTTCGCCGACCTGGCGGGGCTGCTGATGCTGCACTGGGTGGTCACCATGCTGCAGTTCGGTGCGTTCATCTCGCCGGCCGGGTCCAACATCGCCAATGTCGCCTCGGCCGCGTACATGGTCACCAACCTCGCCGAGACCGGGTTCTTCCCCCGGAAGCTGGCGTCCGTGCATCCCCGCTACGGCACCGCCCGCCCCGCGATGTGGCTCAACCTCGGCTTCTCCGTCGTGCTGCTGCTCACCGTCGGCCGCAGCTGGCAGGCGCTGGCCGGCGTGGTGTCGGCGGCCATGGTCATCTCGT
Source organism: Streptomyces sioyaensis (assembly GCF_004122735.1). Classification (GTDB taxonomy): domain Bacteria; phylum Actinomycetota; class Actinomycetes; order Streptomycetales; family Streptomycetaceae; genus Streptomyces; species Streptomyces sioyaensis. Next base: position 45,233 of record NZ_SDIF01000052.1, read on the forward strand.
ATCTGATCGGCCCGATCGCGGTGGGGGTGCTGCGGCGGACCCGCCCGGAGCTGCCCCGTCCCTTCCGGCTGCCGGCCGCGGGGGTGCTGTGCCCGGTCACCTTCGCCTTCGCCGCCTGCGCGCTGTACTGGTCGAAGTGGCCGGAGACCGGAAAGATCACCCTGCTGACGCTGGTGGCCGCACCGGTCGCGGCGCTGGTGCTGCGGCGCCGGGACGAGATCGAAAGGCGCCATGAAGCGTCCGGCAAGGGTGATGGCGGGCGACGGCCGGGTCTTCTGCGGCAGTTCGCCCCGGCCTGGTGGATGATCGCCTTCCTGGTGTGGACGGCCACGGTGTCCGCGCTGGGCGGCAAGGAGTTCGGCGGCCGGGACGTCCTTCCCGGCGTGCTCGGCACCGTCCTGATCGCGGTCACCGCCCCGGTCTTCTACTTCTGGGCGGTGCGGTCCGGAGTCAAGGCCCACGAACAGGGCCTGACCGGCGCTCCGTCCCCCACCGAAGCCGCCCCGCCCCCCACTGCCACT
>NZ_SDIF01000053.1 GCF_004122735.1 Streptomyces sioyaensis
CCCTCCCCTTCCCCGACCCGCGCCGCGGCTGCCTCCGCTCCCTCCTCCCCGGGGCTTCCCCTGCTCCGGGGGCCCGAGGTCACGGTCCTGACGGCGGTCGACGATCTCGTGTCGGACTGGGCCCGGACGATGGGCGCCGAACCGGTCGGGCTGCCCGCCATGGTGGAGGCGCGGGATCTGGCGAAGATCGACTACTTCACCAACTTCCCGCACCTCGCCCATGCCGTCGCCACGCTCGCCCCGACGGCCGCCGACACGTTCGCCGACGGCGGCATCCGCCAGGAACACCTCCGGCCGACCTCCCTGGTGCTGCCGTCCGCCGCCTGCTACGGCGCGTACTTCGCCCACAGCGGCACCCGGCTCGACGAGCCGGTGCTGCTGACCACCCGCGCCCTGTGCTCGCGGGCGGAGTCGTACTACGAGTCGCTGCGCAGGATGCGGACGTTCCAGATGCGCGAGGTCATCCACATCGGGACCCAGGACAGCGCCGAGGAGTTCGCGCGGCGCAGCAAGGAGTGGCTGACCGCGGTGGTGAGCCGGCTGGACGTGGACGCCCAACTGCAGCCCGCCTCCGACCCCTTCTTCGACGCCGAAGGGGCCCGGGCCATGATGCAGCGCCTGTCGAAGGTCAAGGAGGAACTCGTCTACGGGGGCGACCTGGCGGTGTCCTCGGTCAATCTGCACCGCAACTTCTTCGGGGAGCGCTGCGACATCCGCGGCCCGGAGGGTGAGTTCGCCTACTCCGCGTGTTTCGGCGCGGGCCTGGAGCGCTGGACCCACATGCTGCTGACGGCGTACCGGGGCGACGCGGACGTGGCCGTGCGCGCACTGCGCCGGGCCGGCTCCGAGGCGGCGACCGTCGGCACAGGGTCGTGATGACCCCGACTCCCCTGCTGCTTCTGCACCACTCGGGAGGCTCCGCCCAGATCTTCCATGCGCTGATCGACGCGCTGCCGGCCTCCGTCACGCCCCTGGCCTGGGAGTTGCCGGGCCGGGGGCGGAGGTGGCGCGAGCCCGTCGTCACCACGGTCGAGGAGGCCGTCAACGATCTGGTGTGCCACACCGCGGAGTTCACCCAGGACTTCGCCGTCCTCGGCCACAGCCTGGGCGCGTACCTGGGGCTGGCGCTCGCCGCCCGGCTCGACGAGGAGCCCGGCGGCGTGCGCTGCACCACCCTCTTCGCCTCCGCCAACGCGGCGCCGTGCACGGCCGTCCTGCCGTACCCGCGGTCGCCGCTGCTGGCGAGCGACGACGAGATCTTCGAGGTGGCCCGGCAGGCCGGTGGCGGCATCGACGCGCGGATCCGGGAGCATCCCATGCTCGGCCCGTGGACCGCGGACCTGCTGCGCGCGGACTTCTCCCTGACCGACACCTTCCTGCGGCGGCATCGCGCGGCCGTCACGCACGCGGACCTCGTCACCCTGTGCGGAACGGAGGACATCTTCCCACCGGACCGGTTGACGGCATGGAGCTCCAGCACCACCGGACGCCACGAGCTCCTGACGTACCCGGGCGGCCACTTCTACCTGGAGCAGCAGGGGCAGCAGCTGGCGACCGCCATCGCCGCACGCATCTCACCGGTACGCCGATAGGAATCCCTATGCACAGTCAGACAGCCCTCGCACCACGGCGAGAAGAGACCTGTCCGGATCTCCCCACCGCGGAAGCCGCCTCGCACGAGGACTGGGACACGGCGTTCGCCCGGGTCTCCGCCTTGTCCAAGCGTGAGTCGGAGGTCTTCCGCGCGCTGGGCGAGGGCGCCTCGAACCGTACGATCTCCGATCGGCTCGCCATCACGGAACGCACCGTGAAGGCCCATGTGGCCCAGATCCTGACCAAACTGCGGGTCGAGTCCCGCTTACAGGCCGGCATCATCGCCTTCGCCTGGACCATGCCCGCGGCCGCCGGCGACGGCCCGCCCTTCCGCCCGATGCCCGTCACTCCCTGCACCACGGGCGGCCACCGGCACCGCTCACTCGACCCCGAGCAGGCGCAGCACCGCGGTGACCGCGGCAGCGGCCAGTACCACCGCCAGGAACGGCACTTTGCGCCAGGCGAGCACCCCCGCCACCGCGACCCCGACCGGCCGGGCGATGCCGGCGGCCCCGTGCCCCTGCGTGAGCGCGGTCGTGGCCACCAGTGAGGCCAGCAGCACAACCGCGGACGTCTCCATCAGCCGCTCGGCGCGCGGCGGGAAGGTCAGGCGGGAGCGCAACAGCGGGCCCGCGAGCCGGAATCCGTACGTCCCCGCGGCGAGCACCAGCATCGCGACGATGAGGGTGACCGGACTGTGCATCGCAGGGTTCATCGCGGGGCCTTCTCCCGTACCAGGGTGAGCGACAGTCCGGCCAGCGCGAGCAGTACGGGAAGACCGGCGGGCAGAAAGGGGACGGCGGCGAGCGCGAGGGCCGAACCGGCCAGGGCGGCCCGCCGCTTGTCGCTGTCCGCGCGCAGCGCCGGGAGGATCAGGGCCAGCAGGATGGCCGGGAACATCGCGTCGAGACCGAAGGCGTCGGTGTCGTCGATGACGGTGCCGGCCAGGCCACCGATCGTGGCGCCGACCGGCCAGCAGACCACGATGCCCAGGCCACAGGCCCAGTAGGCGGCGCGCGCCCGGGCGGTGTCCTTCTGGGCCAGGGCGAAGACGACCGTCTCGTCATTCATCAGGTGGGTACCGAGGAAGCGCCACGCGCCGCGGCCGAGCACGTCGGGCACCGCCAGCCCGAAGGGCAGATGCCGGACATTGACCAGGAGTCCGGCGAGGACCGCGGCCACCGGGCTGCCGCCGGCCGCGATGATCCCGATGAACAGGAACTCCGACGACGCGGCAACCACCAGCAGGCCCAGTACCACCGGGAACCAGAGGGGGAAGCCGGAGGCCACCGCGATCGCCCCGTAGGAGAGGCCGATGACGCCGACGGCCAGGCAGACGAGCGCGATGTCGCGCAGCAGCGCCCGGTCGAGCGTTCTCCATAACGAACTCATGGCCGATATGATGAACAGACCGGGTAGTGTTCGTCAAGGCGAACAAATGACTTCTGGAGCGAACGCATGGCGTCTGCAGGCAACCCCTCGAAGCCCCCCTTGCACTCCATCGCCGCCACCCTGCGCCGGGGCCGCCAGGCCGCGGGGCTCTCCCTGACCGAGCTCGCACATCGAGCGGGCATCGCGAAATCCACCCTGTCCCAGCTGGAGGCCGGGCAGGGAAATCCCAGCCTGGAGACGCTGTGGGCGCTGTGCACGGCCCTCGACCTGCCGTTCTCCCGGCTGCTCGATCCGCCCCGGCCCCGGATCCAGGTGATCAGGGCGGACCAGGGCCAGGCGGTCACCTCGGCCTGGGCCGACTACCGCGCCACCCTGCTCTCCGCCTGCCCGCCCGGCGCCCGCCGCGACCTCTACCGCGTCGACGCCGAACCGGGCACCCCGCGCACCTCCGCCCCGCACACGCCCGGCACCGTCGAACACGTCCTGCTCACCGCCGGCCGGGCCCTGGTCGGCCCGGCCGACGACCCCGTGGAGCTGAACCCGGGTGACTACGTGACCTACCCGGCCGACCAGCCGCACGTCTTCGAGGCGCGGGAACCGGCGACCCGGGCGCTCCTCGCGTCCGAGTACTCCTGACGCACCCTCAGTGCCCCATGCCCAGACCGCCGTCCACCGGGATCACGGCCCCGGTGATGTACGCGGCCTCCTCGGAGGCGAGGAAGCGTACGGCCGCGGCGACCTCCGCCGCCTCCGCGCAGCGGCCCAGCGGAACCTGCCCGAGGACCCGGGCCCGTTGTGCCTCGCTGAGCGCCTGGGTCATGTCGGTGTCGACGAACCCCGGCGCGACCACATTGCAGGTGATGTCACGCGAGCCGAGCTCCCTGGCCAGGGACCGCGCCAGACCGACCAGTCCGGCCTTGGACGCGGCGTAGTTGGCCTGCCCCGCGGACCCGTACAACCCCATCGCCGAGGAGACGAGGACGATCCGTCCCCCTCCCGCCCGCATCATGCCTCCGGCGGCCTGCCGTACGAGGCGGAAGGCGCCGGTGAGATTGGTGTCGAGGACCGCGCTGAAGTCGTCCTCGGACATGCGGGCCAGCAAGCGGTCCCTGGTGATGCCCGCGTTGGCCACCACGACCTGGACGGGACCGTGTTCCCGCACCACCTCCTTGCAGGCCCGTTCGACCTGCCCGGCGTCGGTGACGTCGCAGCGGACGGCGAACAGGCCCTCCGGGGGCTCGCCCGAACGACAGGTGACGGCCACCTTGTCGCCGGCCTCGGCGAACGCCCGGGCCACGGCGAGACCGATGCCACGGTTGCCTCCGGAGACGAGAACTGAGCGGTTCAACGGGCGGACCTTTCCGGAACGTCGGGGAGGGAGTGCACGGGGCGGTGCACGGAGCATGCTCTGCGGGGCTAGAAGGGCCGGTCAGGCCATCTTGTGGAGCCATCCGTGCCGGTCGGGGCGCTCGCCGGACTGAATGCCCATCAGCTCCTCGCGCAGCCGCAGGGTGACCGGACCGGGCCTGCCGTCGCCCATCAGCCACTCCCCCTGCGCGCTCCTGGCCCGCCCCACCGGGGTGATCATCGACGAGGTGCCGCAGGAGAAGACCTCCGTCAGGCGGCCCGAGGCCGCGTCCGCCCGCCACTGCTCGACACTCACGCGGCCTTCCTCCGCGGTCAGACCGAGATCCCGGGCGAGGGTGAGGACGGAGTCCCGGGTGACGCCGGACAGCAGCGTGCCGGTCAGTTCGGGCGTCACCAGCCGGTCGCCGTGCACGAAGAACATGTTGCTGGTGCCCATTTCGTCGACCCAGCGCCGCTCCTTCGAGTCCAGCCAGACGACCTGGTCACAGCCCTGCTCAGCGGCCTGCCGCTGCGCGACGAGGGTGCCCGCGTAGTTGCCCCCGCACTTGGCGGCCCCGGTACCGCCGTCGGCGGCCCGGCTGTAGTCGGTCGTGATCCAGACCGACACCGGCTCGACCCCGCCCTTGAAGTACGCGCCGGCCGGACAGGCGATCACGGTGAAGAGGTAGGAGTCCGAAGCGTCGTAGAACCCGAGCGAACGCTGGGTGGCAATCATGAACGGCCGCAGATAGAGGCTGTTCCCGTGCCCGCTCGGCACCCAGTCCCGGTCGGCGTCGAGCAGCAGCCGCAGCGCCTCCAGGAACGTCTCCTCGGGCAGCGCGGGCATCGCCATCCGTACGGCCGAACTGTTCAGCCGGGCGGCATTGGCGTCGGGGCGGAACGAGACGATCGACCCGTCCTCGCGCCGGTAGGCCTTCAGCCCCTCGAAGATCTCCTGGCCGTAGTGGAAGACCTGCGTGGCGGGATCCAGCGCCAGCGGTCCGTACGGGCCGAGCAGCGCGTCGTGCCAGCCCCGCTCCCTGGTCCACTTGATGGTCACCATGTGGTCCGTGAGGACCTGACCGAAGACCGGATCGGTCAGCAGCCGGGCGCGTTCGGCGTCCGGGGTACCGGCGACACGCCGATCCGAGAATTCCAGGCTCATGCGGCACTCCAAAGGTCGGTTCATGCGGTAAGGGACGTAAGACAGCGCGCGTCACAGCGGCGGGTTGCCGTGCTTGCGCGGGGGGAGTTCGGCGCGTTTGGTGCACAGCATCGCCAGGGAGCGGATGAGCACCTCGCGGGTCGCGGCGGGGTCGATGACGTCGTCGACCAGGCCGCGCTCGGCCGCGTAATACGGGTGCATCAGCGCGGACTTGTACTCCTCGACCATGCGCACCCGCATCGCCTCGGGGTCGGCGGCCTCGGCGATCTGCTTGCGGAAGATGACACCGGCGGCACCCTCGGCGCCCATCACCGCGATCTCGTTCGTCGGCCAGGCGTAGGTCAGGTCCGCGCCGATGGACCGGGAGTCCATGACGATGTAGGCGCCGCCGTACGCCTTGCGGAGAACGAGCGAGATCCTCGGCACCGTGGCGTTGCAGTACGCATACAGTAGCTTGGCGCCGTGCCGGATGATCCCGCCGTGCTCCTGGTCGACGCCCGGCAGGAAGCCCGGCACGTCGACGAGCGTCACCAGGGGGATGTTGAAGGCGTCGCACATCTGCACAAAGCGGGCGGCCTTCTCGCTGGCCCGTGCGTCGAGGACTCCGGCGAGGAACTGCGGCTGGTTGGCGATGACGCCGACGGTCCGGCCACCCAGCCGTGCGAGGCAGCACAGCACGTTGGTCGCCCAGCGCTCGTGGACCTCCAGGTACTCGCCGTCGTCGACGATCTCCTCGATGACCGCGCGCATGTCGTACGGCAACCGGCCGTTGGCCGGGACCAGGTCGAGCAGGGCATCGCAGCGGCGGCCGGCGGGATCCTCGGAGTCGTCGGCCGGGGGGTTCTCCTGGCTGTTCCGCGGCAGCAGCGAGAGCAGGTAGCGCACCTCGGCGAGGCAGGTCTCCTCGTCGTCGTAGGCGAAGTGGCACACGCCGGACGCTTCCGCGTGGACGTCCGCGCCGCCCAGACCGTTGTGGCTGATCTCCTCGCCGGTCACCGCCTTGACCACGTCCGGGCCGGTGATGAACATCTGCGAGGTGTCCCGGACCATGAACACGAAGTCCGTCAGCGCGGGGCTGTAGGCCGCGCCGCCCGCGCACGGGCCCAGCATCACGCTGATCTGCGGGATGATGCCGGACGCCTTGGCGTGCCGCTGGAAGATGCCGCCGTACCCGGCCAGCGCGCTCACGCCCTCCTGGATGCGGGCCCCGGCCCCGTCGTTCAGCGACACCAGCGGGGCACCGGCCGCGAGGGCCAGGTCCATGACCTTGTGGATCTTCGTGGCGTGGGCCTCGCCCAGCGCGCCGCCGAAGATCCGGAAGTCGTGCGCGTAGACGAAGACCGTGCGGCCCTCGACCGCGCCCCAGCCCGTGATCACACCGTCGGTGTACGGCCGCTTCGCCTCCAGGCCGAACCCGGTCGCCCGGTGCCGGCGCAACTGCTCGACCTCGTGGAACGACCCCGCGTCCAGCAGCAGTTCGATGCGCTCGCGCGCGGTCAGCTTGCCCTTCGCGTGCTGGGCCTCGGTTGCCCGCCGGCCGGTGCCGCCCCGCGCCCGCTCACGGATCGCGTGCAGCTCGGCCACGCGCCCGTACGCGTCGCCGGGCTCCCGCGGAGCCACTGGGGAAACCGACATGTCCTACCCCCTTGGGTCCATGGCCGGAACGGTGATCGCGGTGACGAGCAGCCCCCCGCGGCAGCTCCAGCGGCCGGCCAGCTCCGGGCCGGGCACCCCGGCGCGCAGGATGCGGGCACGGAACGTCCCGGACCGGGGCTCGAAGACGAGGGAGGCCTCGTCGAACCGGAGGGGGGTGTGCGTCAGCGCGTGCCCGACCTTGTAGACGCTCTCCTTGGCGCTGAACAGCAGGCGGTCCCAGCAGACCCCGGGCCGCTGTGCCCGCAGTGCGGCGAGGTGGACCTCCTCCTGCGGCAGGGCCACCCGCCCCAGCACGCCGTCCGGCAGCGGCAGGTTCGGCTCCGCGTCGATGCCGACCGCGCCGGCGTGCGCGGTGCGGGCGACGGCGGCGGCACGGTAGCCGTCGCAGTGGGTGATACTCCCGACCACACCGGCCGGCCACTGCGGGGCACCCCGCGGACCGCGGGGGATCGCGTCGGCCGCGACCCCGAGCCGTTCCAGGGCGCGGTGCGCACAGTGCCGTCCGGTCGTGAACTCCGCGCGGCGGCCCGGCAGGGCGTTGCGCACGGCGCTCTCCTCGGCCGGATGCAGCGCCGGACCGGGCGGATCACCGACCGCGTCCGACCAGCTGACCGGTTCCGCCACGACGTCCCCGATCACGGGCGCTCCCGTTCGCCGGAGGCCCCGTGTGCCCCCGGGGCGGGCACACAGCGCTGGCGCTGCGCCCCGAGTCCCGCCACCTCCACCTCGACCAGGTCGCCGGCGCGCAGATACGGCGTGTCCGGACGGCCGAGGGCCACCCCGGCCGGGGAGCCGGTGAGCACGACGTCGCCCGGCCGGAGCAGCATGAACCGGCTGAGGTACCGGATGAGTTCGGCCACGCCGAAGACCATGTCGGCGGTGCTGCCGTCCTGCATCTTCCGCTGATTGACCCGGCAGGTCAGGCCGAGCTTCTGGGGGTCCGCGACCTCGTCGGAGGTCACCAGGTGGGGGCCGAGCGGGGTGAAGGTCTCGAAGGACTTTCCCTTGATCCACTGGCCCCCGCGTTCCAGGAGCCAGCGCCGTTCGGAGACGTCGTTGGCCGTGCAGTAGCCGGCCACGTACGCCAAGGGGTCGCAGTCGTCCGGCAGGTACTGGGCACGGCGGCCGATCACCACCGCGAGTTCGACCTCCCAGTCGGTCCGGCTCTCGCCGGGCGGCAGCAACAGGTCGTCGTACGGGCCCGCCATCGTCCACGGCGACTTGCTGGCCACCAGGGGCTCGGCCGGCAGCTCCATGCCCGCCTCCGCCGCGTGCGCACGGTAGTTGAGACCGATGGATATCAGGTGACCGCCCGGCCGGACGGGCGGCCCGACCCGGGCCGCCGTCAGATCGACGGCCGGCAGGGACGGCGCCTCGCGGGCGAGCCGCTCCCGGGTCCCGGCCAGCGTCCCGGGGTCGAGGGAGAGGCCCGTCCAGTCGTCCAGCCACGCCGACAGGTCCCGCACGACGCCGTCGGAGTCGACGGCGCAGGGGTGTTCGCGGCCGGGCGGGCCGACCCTCAGCAGCTTCATGCGGCCCGCTCCTCCAGGTATTTCTCGAAGAAGGCGGTCTCCTGATCGGTCAGCCGACGGGGCCGGCCGCGCCGGAAGTCGAACGGCGCCATCACCGTCGAGGCGGTGGCGTACACGGTGTCGCCGTCCTTGACCTCATAGTCGACGGCGACCGTGGCCGAATCGAGGGAGCTGACCCACATCTCGATGCCCACCGGCTCATGACGGTGCGCCAACTGCTGTTTGTAGGCGATCTCGTGGCTCACGACGACGGAGCCGTCCTTGAAGAACGCGTCGCCCTCGGTGGGCCCCATCCGGAAGATGAGGTCCACGCGCGCCTCCTCCAGATACCGGAGGTAGACCACGTTGTTCACGATGCCGTACACGTCCATGTCCGCCCAGCGCAGCGGGCAGCGGTACACATGTCGCGCCATGAGAGGTTCAGCTCCTTCCGGCAGCGGCCGGTTCGGCGCCCGCGACCTGCTGGAACGCGGCCACGTAGTCGTCGGCGGCGATCGGCGCGCGCAGCAGCTCCGGTGAGAGCTGGAAGCCGTCGATCAGCATCGGGACATACGGCCGGATCCGGGCGCACAGGTCGTCGGTCCGCGCGGGGATCTCTTCCACCTGCCGCGCGGTCAGCGCGCCGCGCGCCAGGTACCAGCCGGCGTCCCGCTGGATCTCCGTCAGCGCGTACAGGGACGCGAGAAGTCCGAGGGCATGGCGCACCTCGTCGGTGCGGGCGTCGGCGGCGGCCGCCCGGAAGCACTCCAGGGCAAGCCGCACCCCCTGGGTCCTGGCCATCGCCAGGGCCTTGTTCACATTGCCGTTCCAGGCGTCGAAGTACGTCTGGCCCTCCGGCCCGTCCGTCATCGCGGCCCGGGCCGCCCGCCGCAGACTGTCCTCGCGGTAGCCCAACAGTGCGGCGTGCAGGGCCGGTTCGAGCACATCCCGGCCGTCGGGGTCGGGTGCGGGGGTGGCGGGGCCTTCGTCGCGCCGGGCGAGCAGCTGCCCCGCGGTGGTGGCGAGCAGCACCTGGTTGTCGCCCTCCGCGGTGACCAGGCCCTGGAGCAGCGAACCGTAGTCGGCGATCCGGTTCACGCTGAAGATGCCCTGGGCTCCGCAGCGTTCCCGGCAGGTGGCGACGACCTCGGTCATCTCCCAGGTGGACAGCGCCTTGGTGACCGAGATCAGGTTGTTCAGGTCGGGCCCGATGTCGTCCGGCGACGTCAGGAACTCCCGCTTGGCGTGGTTGAGCAGGAACGTCATCGCGTAGGCCTTCGCCAGGGCCGGGAAGAGGGCGGCCTGGTGGCTGCGGAACTCGATGACCGGGGTGTCGGGACGGCCCGGGGCGTTGGTCAGCCGCTGGGCGGCGAAGCGCAGCGCGATGTAGACGCTCGCCCGGCCGGCCCCGACGGCGGAACTCGACACGCACAGCCGGCCCGGCTGGATCCGGGACATGGCGCGCAGGAACCGCTTGCGCTGATTGCCCGCCGCGGGGCGGAAGGTCCCGTCGTCGGCGAAGCTGCCCATGTCGCCGAGGAGCAGGCCGCGGCGCGGCACGCGGACGTGGTCGAACCACGTGACGCCGTTGTCGAGCCCCTGCACCGGCTTCTCGGGGCAGGGCGCGGCGTGCACGCCCTCGCACAGTCCGTTCTCGTCGCTGATCCTGACCAGGAACGGGAAGACCCCGTGGTCCTTGCCGTCCGCGATCAGGCGGGCCATCACCACGGCGATCTTCGGGACGTCGGTGAAGCCGCTGTACGACATGAACTTCTGGGCGAGTGCGTCCGGGGTGTTCAGGACGAACGTCTCGTCGGCCGGGTCGTAGACGGCCTCGGTGCGCAGCGAGGCGACGTTGTTGCCGTAGCCGAGCTCGGTCGCCATGAACGGGCCGAACGACTCCAGGCCGTCCAGCTCGTCGACCTGGTCGCGCAGGTCCGGCCGGTCCCCGCCGCGTTCGAGGACCGTGCCGAAACAGAGGTTGTAGTGGACCATCAGCAGCGAGAAGGTCGACACGTCGAGCAGCGAGGGCCACTCGGCCAGGGCGAACAGCCGCCGCGGTGCGCGCACCGCCTCCGTCGGCCGGGCGACCTTGCCGTGCAGGAAGCGGGAGCGCTGATACGCGAGGCGTCCGGCCTCCTGCAGGGTCAGTCCCTCACGGGCGTCGAAGAGCGGGTCGAGCAGCGCCTCCTTGATGTCGGCGTGCGTCTGCTCGTACGTGCCGTCGAAGACCAACCTGGTGAGGTCGGTCCGGTGGGCGTCGTCCAGGGTCATCGGGGCGGTGCTCCCTCCATCGGTCCAGCTCCATCGGTCCATGGCGCACGGATCAGGCGGCGATCAGCAAAGCGGTGTTCTGGCCGCCGAATCCGAAGGAATTGCTCAGGCCCACCTCCACCCGGCCGTGCCGGGCCTCCTTGTAGACCAGATCCACCTCCATCGCCGGATCCGGCGTCGTCAGGTTGGCCGTCGGCGGGATGACACCGCGCTGCACGGTGAGGGCCGTGAAGGCGGCCTCGATGGCTCCCGCGGCGCCCAGCGGGTGCCCCGTCACGCCCTTGGTCGAGCTCACCGCGGCGCCGGCACCGAGCAGGTCACGGATGACGGCCGACTCGACCGCGTCGTTGCGCGGGGTCGAGGTGCCGTGCGCGTTGACGTACGCCACGTCGGCGCCGGTCAGCCCGGCGTCCGCCAGTGCCGCCCGCACCGCGAGCCGGGCGCCGAGCCCTTCCGGGTGGGGCGAGGTGACGTGGTGCGCGTCCGCCGAGGCCCCGTACCCGACGACCTTGGCGATCGGTTGCGCCCCACGGCTCCTGGCGTGCTCCACCGACTCCATGACGAACATCCCGGCTCCCTCGCCGAGGACGAAGCCGTCCCGGTCCACGTCGAAGGGCCGCGAGGCCGTCTCCGGGTCGTCGACGCGGCGGGACAGCGCGCGCATCCGGGCGAAGGCGGAGGCGTACAGCGGGGTCACCGGGGCCTCGGCGCCGCCCGCGACGACGATGTCCGCGGCGCCCGTACGGAGCATGTCCCGGGCCATGCCGATCGCCGAGGCGCCGGAGGCGCAGGCCGAACAGGGCGCGAGACAGGGCCCGTTGGCCTTCAGCTCGATGGCGACCTGGCCCGCCGCCATGTTGAGCAGCCCCATGGGCAGGGTCATCGGGGAGACCTCACCGGGCCCCTCCGCGAGCAGCACGGCGTGCTGGGCCTCCAGGGTGGCGGTGCCGCCCGCCCCGGAGCCCACGACGACCGCCACCCGCGCACTGTCCGGCCACTCGCCGGCCGTGAACCCGGCCTGGGCGAGCGCCTCGAACGCGGCCACCACCGCGAACTGCGTGTACCGGTCCCACTGCACGGCTGCCCGCGGCCCGGAGCGCGCCGCGTCGAAACCGGGAACCTGACAGGCCATGGGGACGGGGAGGCCCGCCAGCTCGGGGGCGTGCGCCGCGGTGGCCCGGCCCGCGACGACGCGCTCCCAGTTGTCCGGCACCCCCACGCCGGCCGGAGTCACCAGGCCGATCCCGGTGATCGCCGCCGCGAAGCCCGTCATGCGGCCTTCAGCCCCTTGCTCTCCAGCGCGGCGACCACCTCGCCGACCGCGGACAGCTCCGCCATCTCCTCGTCGTCGATGTCCGCGCCGAGGCGCTTGCGCAGTGCGGTCACCAGCTCGATCTGCGAGAGGGAATCCAGACCGAGATCATCGAAGGTCGCCTCGGCGGTAATGTCCGCACGGTCGAGACCGAAACGCGTAGCGATGACATCAACAACGGAATCGTGCAGCGAACTCATACATTCCTCCCGAATATTCGAAACTTTCCTGCTGCCTTTTCTTTCCGCACCGGAATGCTTTCCGGTGGTCAACAGACCTCTTCGACCGAGAGGTCCGGCCAGGTGAGCGCGGTCGACCCCCAGGACAGTCCGGCCCCGAATGCCGAAAGCAGAACCCGCTGCCCGGGGTTGAGGCGGCCGCGCACCACCGCGTCGATGAGGAGCAACGGAATCGACGCGGCCAGCGTGTTGCCGACCCGGTCGATGTTGACCGCGACGCGGTCGTCCGGGAGCTCCAGTTCCTCCGCCACGGCCCGCACGATGCGGACGTTGGCCTGGTGCCCCGCGAAGACGTCGACATCGGGCACGGACCACCCGACCCGGTCGAGCACGGCGCGCGAGGAGGCCGTCATCCGCTCGACGGCCTGGACGTACAGGGGCCGGCCCTCCATGTGCAGGAACCAGTCCTCGGCGGGCACCCCTTCGTGGCCGGGGCCGCCGGTCGCCGAGCGCTGTCGCGAGCCGCCGGCCGGGATGGCCAGGAGGTCGGCGAGGGAACCGTCACTGCCCAGGTCGAACGGGCCCACGGCGCCCGGCTCGTCCGGCCTGCCGCGCCGCAGCACCACCGCGCCCGCGCCGTCGCCGAAGATCGGAGCCGTACCGCGGTCCCCGGGATTCACCATGGTGGTGAACGCCTCGGCGCCGATGAAGAGCACCCGGTCGGCCACGCCCGACGCGATGTGCCCCACCGCGGAGGCGAGTCCGTAGAGGAATCCGCTGCACGCCGAGGTGAGGTCATAGGCGGGCACGGTGCCCAGGCCGAGCTGGTGGGCGACCTCCGGCGCCACGGCCGGGCACAGCCGGTCGGCCGAGGTGGTCGCCACCACGACCGCGTCCACCTCGCTCCGCCCGGCGGACTTCAGCGCCCGGGCGCCCGCCTCGACGGCCAGGTCCCGCGTCGACTGCCCCGCGGCGACCATGCGCCGCTCGCTGATGCCGGTACGGGTCTCGATCCACTCGTGCGTCGAGTCGAGCTCCCTGCACAGGTCGTCGTTGGTGACGACACCCGCGGGCAGCGCTCCGCCCAGACCGGCAAGTACGGCGGCCATCAGAATATGTCCCTCCCCAGTAATTCATGAACGTCACACCCGGGCGACACAAATGCCCCGAGAGGCAATGCAGAAACCCTTCCACGCCGCCTCCACGCACCACAATTGGACTTTGGTACACCCAACCACCGGGCGAAATCCCGCCCTTGAGCACACCCGCCCGGAGGAATTACGGTGCCGAAATGAGCTCACCATTTCTCGAACTGGAAAGAGCACTGCCCGCGGACCGCTTCCTTTCCGATCCGGATGTGCTGTCCTCCTATGCGCGCGACGAGGCCGAGCGCGCCCCGTTCGCCGTACCCGCCGCGGTGGTGCGGCCGCGCACCACCGCCGAGGTGGCGACCGTCGTCGCCTTCTGCGCCGAGCGCGGCATCCCCGTCGTCGCGCGCGGCGCCGGCACCGGGCTGTCCGGCGGCGCCAACGCGCTCGCCGGCTGCGTCGTCGTGTCGTTCGAGGCGATGAACCAGATCCTGCGCATCGACCCGGACGAGCGCCTCGCGGTGGTGCAGCCCGGCGTGGTCAACGAGGAGCTGCGGCAGGCGTGCGCGCGGCACGGCCTGTGGTACCCGCCGGATCCCGCGAGCGCCCCCTGGTCCACGATCGGCGGCAACGTCTCGACCAACGCGGGCGGCGTGTGCTGCGTGAAGTACGGGGTCACGCGGGACTACGTGCTCGGCATGGAGTCGGTCATGGGACGGGGCGAGGTGGTCCGCATCGGCCGTCGCACCGCCAAAGGCGTCGCGGGGTACGACCTGACGGGCCTCATGGTCGGCTCCGAAGGAACCCTCGGTCTGGTCACGGAGGTGACACTGCGCCTGCGCGGGGCCCGGGCGGCGGAACGCACCGTCGTCGGTTCCTTCGACGGGCTCGCGGCGGCGGGCCGCGCGGTCGCCGCGGTGGCGGCGTCGGGGGTCGTCCCCAGCGCCCTCGAACTGGTCGACCGGCACTGCCTGAAGGCCGTCGACGACTGGAAGCGCATGGGCCTCACCGACAGCGGCGACGTCCTGCTGCTCGCCCGCTGCGACGCTCCGGGTCCGGCCGGCGACGAGGAGGCCGAGCAGCTGCTGGCCTGCTTCGAGCAGGGCGGCGCCACCTGGAGCGCCCGCTCCACCGACGAGGCCGAGGCCGAAGCCCTGTTCGCCGCGCGCCGCCTGGCCTATCCGGCTCTGGAGCGGCTGGGCGCGGTACTCACCGAGGACGTCTGCGTCCCCAGAATGCTGGTCCCCGAGATGCTGACCCGCATCGAACGCATCGCGGCCGACCACCAGCTCACCATCGCCTCCCTGGCGCACGCGGGGGACGGCAACCTGCACCCGATGACCGTGGTGCCGCCGGGCGACGACGACGCGCGGGCCCGGGGGCACGCGGCACTGGAACGCATCGTCGACGAGGCGCTCTCCCTCGGCGGCACCGTCACCGGTGAGCACGGCGTGGGCCTGTTGAAGAAGCGCGGCCTGGCAGCGGAGGCCGGCCCCGGCGTGCTGGCCCTGCACCGCGCCGTCAAGACCGCCCTCGACCCGGCCGGCATCTTCAACCCGGGCAAGATCTTCACGTGAGCGACCGGACGATCGAGCCGGCCCTCTCGTGTGGCGGGCGGTCGGCTGGAAGTGCGTACGAGGCGTACTCGCGCTCATATCCGCAGGGGAAATCGGCGTTCCGACCGTCGGGCCGCTGAATGCCTGCCCGGCAGTGCGCATTCCGCGCCATCCCGGAACGCACAGGGAGGCCGCAGCATCGGAGGGAAATGTTTCCGGGATGCTTTTGCAGGCTCATGGCCCGTGTAATGCGCAGGCACAATCAAGCACCAGGTGAAGCCCAATGAGCATGGCCACTCGGCGCGTTGTGCACCACCGCACACCACACACCCGAAAGGGGCCGCCGACACGGCGGCACCGCAACACTCAATGATCTACCCGGTATCCGTCCTCCTCTTTACGGCTCGTACGGCTCCGGGGCGGCGGGGAACAGGCGCGATTCCGTTACACGTCCCGCGCATTCCCGATCAGCGCGCCGGCGTCGTCACGCTCCGCGCACCACGCCCGGCCATCGATGGTGGATCCTGCGCCCCCTTCAGCGCCGCGAGCGCCGAAGGCGTTACCGGCCTCCGCTTCGTCGACTCCCCGGAGCGCAGGCTGCGGCCGTACGGGAGAGGGCCGGCGCACCGGCGGTTCGGGAACGCCCCGCGCTCAGGGGTCACAGGTGATCGGTGCGCCCCTGAGCTGGGCGGAAGCATGATCAGAGGCGCCGCAGCCAGGCTGCGGTGCCATGGCCGACCGCGAGGTAGATCACCGCGGGCAGGGCGTAGTTGAAGAAGACGCGCAGCCCTTCGGTGTCCATGGTGAAGATGTCCTGCGACCAGCTGGCGAGCCAGTCGGCGATGCCGTGCACGAAGTCGACGAAGACGTTCGCCTGATTCGCGTCGAGCAGGTACAGCAGGATCCACAACCCCAGGAATATCGCGGCGATATCCGCGAGGCTGTGAACGATCAAGGCCAGCCGATCCTTCCCGACGCCACTCCCGTTACCCGACGGAGTCCTGGGCGTATGGGACGGGGCATTCGAAAATCGACCGTACGGGGCACCGGGTTCAGGATGAACGGGCGGGGCGGAATTGTCATTGCGTGGGGCGTACGCCCTTGCGGCGGGGAGAGGGGCCGTATCGCCACCGCGCGGACCGTTTGGGCCACCGTGGTAGGGAGCGTTTCTGCTGGGGTCGTATGGGGCATTTTGCGGCATGCCATCGTTGCTGTAACTCACGGTCCGGCACGTTTCCCGCCCGGAGTTTCCAAAACCCTCTTCACCGCCATTTCACATTCTTGTCGCTCCGGAAGTCACAAATGAGTTGCGGAGCGCGGCCGGCGCGCAGTGCCGGTTGCTTCAGCGGGACATGTTCGCCAGGCTCGGGGCCGGCCTGGCCTCCGGGCTCAGGGCCGGCCCGCCGACCGGGGCGCGGTGCGCGCGCTCGCCACGTCGGACCGACCACGTACGGGCCGCGCTGCGCTGCGTGCCATCCCGCCCGCGCCGTTCGACGCCGGTCTCTCCCCTCGTAGAGACCGGTGCCGAACGGCGCGGGCGGTGCCGATCCGCACCCCCCGTACCGGCGCGGATCGAAAATGGCGGACCCGTAGGCGACGCGAGGCGGTCCGGAGGGGACCGGCGCCACGGATCTCTTCCTCTCATGCGCCAAGACCTCACGACCGGATGGTGACTCCGGCGGAAAATGGCGAGAACATGCGTCGAGGCTTGTCTCTCGGCGCTGAGCTGGTGGCCTGGAGGGCCGATACCGGTTTCTGCGCTGCTGCGCCATGATCCTGCCAGCTGCGGCTCCCGCCGAGGAGGTTCCGGCATCGGACCGACGACATCACCGCAGGTCAGCCAGATAAGGTGAGTTTTCCGGTCCGGATGTCCAGCCGCGGGGGAAGTAAGGAGTGGAGACCTTGAGTTCCGACTCAGGGGCACGCACAGCCTTCGCGGAACAGCTCGCGCTGCTGTACAAGGAGGCCGGCAACCCTCCCCTCAAGAAGGTGGCCGAGGCCGTCGTCCGGCTTCAGCGGGTCGACGAACGAGGGCGCCCCGTGCGGGTGTCCGTGCAGCGGATCAGCGACTGGCGACGGGCCAAGAACGTGCCGGCCCAGTTCGACGGCCTCGCCGCGGTGCTGCACATCCTCGTCCCCGAAGCACGGCGCCATCGGTCGGTGCCGGTGTCCACGGGCCTGTACGACCTGGTCCAGTGGCAGCGCCTGTGGGAGCGCGCGGTCGGCGACCGCGCCGCGGCCTCCGTGGAGGAGGAGGAACGCCCCCCGGCCGACGCCTCGACCGTACCCGGCGTGTGCCCCTACCGGGGGCTGGCTTCGTACCGTCAGCAAGATGCCCGGTGGTTCTTCGGACGGGAGCGGAGCACGGATGCCCTCGTCGCTCAGCTCCGCGCGGCGGAGACGACGGGCGGCCTGGTCATGCTCGTGGGCGCCTCCGGGGCGGGAAAGTCCTCCCTGCTGAACGCCGGCCTGGTACCCGCCTTGCGGAACGGTGCGTTGGGCGACGGGAACGGCCGGGAGGTGCTCCAGCTCGTGCCGGGCTGCGGTCCGCTCGCGGAGCTGACCCGCCGGATCCCTGAGCTGGCCCCCGTCCTCTCTGCCGCGGAGGAATCAGCGGCGAACGAGCCCTGTACCGCGCGCTTCGCGCACGGGGTACGGGAGGCCGTCACGGCGTGGGCGAGGCGCGGGACGTCCTCCGCGGCCCGTCCGGTGGTCATCGTCGATCAATTCGAGGAAGCCTTCACCCTCTGCTCCGACGAGTCGGAACGGCGCACGTTCCTCCAGCTCCTCCATGCCGCGTGCACGCCGGCCGATTCGGGTGACCCGGCCCCCGTGCTCGTCCTCCTCGGCATCCGCGCCGACTTCTACGAGCAGTGCCTCGGGTATCCCGAACTGGCCGACGCGCTGCAACACCGGCACATGGTGCTCGGGCCGCTGACCACCACCGAGCTGCGGGACGCGGTGACCGGCCCGGCCAAGGCAGTGGGTCTGGAACTCGAACCGGGGCTGGCGGAGCTGATCATCCGGGAAGTGAGCGCCGACGGCCCCGGCGGGACACACGACGCGGGGGTGCTGCCGCTCCTCTCCCACGCCCTGCTCGCCACCTGGCAACGGCGGAAGGCCGGCAGGCTGACGCTGGCCGGCTACCGCGCGGCGGGCGGCATCCAGGGAGCCGTGGCGGCGACCGCCGAGCGGGCCTGGTCCGGCCTCGACCCGACGGCGCGCACGGCCGCGCGGCTGCTGCTCCTCAGGCTGGTCCGGCTGGGCGAGGACACCCAGGCCACCCGGAGGCGGGGGACGCGGCGCCAGCTGGCGGAGGAGTCGACGGACCCCCACAAGACGGAGGAGTCGCTCGAAGCGCTGGTGCACGCCCGGTTGGTGACGCTGGACGCGGAGGCCGTGGAGATCACCCATGAGGCGCTGCTGCACGCCTGGCCACGCCTGCGCGACTGGATCGACGAGGACCGGAACGGCAACCTGCTGCGCCAGCGGCTGGAGGAGGACGGCAGGGCCTGGGAGGACTCGCACCGCGACCCGTCGCTGCTCTACCGGGGGTCGCGGCTGGAACAGGCCCGCACCTGGGCGCAGTCGGCCGGTGACACCTTTCTGACCCGCAGCGCGGTGGCCTTCCTGGCCGCTTCGGTCCGGCTGCGCAAGCGCACGGTCTGGATCAGCCGGGCCGCGGTCTCGGCACTGGCCGTGCTGGCGATACTGGCCGTCGGTTCGGCGGTGGTCGCCTGGCAGCAGCGCGACGACGCGGTGTTCGGGCAGGTGCTCGCCGAGGCCGATCGCGTCCAGCTCACGGATCCGTCGCTGTCCGCCCAGCTCGACCTGGTGGCACACCGCTTGCGGCCGGACGACGAGGGCACCAACAACCGGTTGATCTCGACGGTGAACGCGCCGCTGGCCACGCCGCTGCTCGGCCACACCGGCGCCGTCTACCTCACCTCGTTCAGCCCGAACGGACGGCTCCTGGCCACCGCGAGCTATGACCGCACCGTCCGGCTGTGGGACGTGACGGACCCGACCCGCCCGCACCCTCTGGGCAAGGCCCTCACCGGCCACACGAGCTGGGTGAGCAGCGCGGTCTTCAGCCCGGACGGACACACCCTCGCCAGCGCTTCGGACGACGGCACGATCCGGCTGTGGGACGTGCGGGACCCCGCCCACCCGCAGCCGATCGGCGCGCCCCTGACCGGCCACCACGGCTC
The DNA here is from genome assembly GCF_004122735.1 of Streptomyces sioyaensis. Classification (GTDB taxonomy): domain Bacteria; phylum Actinomycetota; class Actinomycetes; order Streptomycetales; family Streptomycetaceae; genus Streptomyces; species Streptomyces sioyaensis. The sequence goes on from NZ_SDIF01000053.1 coordinate 19,285, forward strand.
GATCTATCTGATCGCCTTCAGCCCGGACGGACGCACCCTGGCCTCCGCCAACGAAGATCACAGCGTCGGCCTGTGGAACGTGGGCGACCCGCGCCGGCCGAAGCCACTACGCGGCCTGACCGGCCACACCGCCGCCGTGCGCTGCCTGGCGTTCAGCCCCGACGGACGGACCCTGGCCACCGGTGGCGACGACGACACGATCAAGCTGTGGGACATGGCCGATCCGCGTCACTCGACGCCGGTCGGCAGGGAGCTGAAGGGACACAAGAGCACGGTGCACTCCGTGGCCTTCAGCCCCGACGGCCGCACGCTCGCCAGCGGCAGCGCGGACGACACCATCCGGCTCTGGAACGTGGCCGCCCCGGGTCACGCGAAACCGCTCGGTGCGCCGCTCACCGGCCACACCGGCCCCGTATGGTCGGTGGCCTTCAACCACGACGGAACCATGCTCGCCGCGGGCAGCGCGGACAGCACGGCGAGCGTGTGGAACGTCAGCAATCCGGCCTACCCCTCGCAGGTCGGCGAGCCGCTCGCCGGCAGCAGTGGCGAGATGTACGCCGTGGGCTTCAGCCCCGACGGCCACACCCTCGCCACCGGGAGCGGCGACAGCAAGGTCCGCCTGTGGTCGATACCGGCGTCGGACATGATCGGCCGCATGGGAGCGTTCCGCCCGGACGGGCAGGTACTGGCCACGGCCGCGCGCGACGAACGGGTCCGGCTGTGGAGCGTGCAGGATCCCCAACGGCCCGCCTTGCTGGGCAAACCGTTCGCGGCCGGGGAGGGGGACGTGCGGACGATGGCGTTCTCCCCCGACGGCCGCACCCTCGCGGTACGGACGGGAAGCCGCGCGGTGCAGCTGTGGCACGTCGAGGACCCGAAGCGGCCGGTCCCCTACGGGCCGCCCGTCGCGCTGCGGACCCGGTACGCGGACGCGCTGGTCTTCAGCCCGGACGGGCACACGCTGGCCACCGCCTACGACGACCGCACCCTTCAGCTGTGGGACGTCAGCGACCCGTCCCGCCTCCGTCCGCTCGGCGCGCCCCTCACCGGCCACACCGGCTACGTCAATTCCCTCGTCTTCAGCCCGGACGGCCGCACGCTCGCCAGTGGCAGTTCGGACGGCACCGTCCGGCTGTGGAACGTGACCGACCCGCGTCATGCCGGCCCCCTCGGCGCGCCCCTCAAGGGGCACCTGGGACCCATCAACATGCTCGCCTACCGTCCGGACGGCCATACCTTGGCCAGCGGCAGCGACGACAACACGGTCCGGCTCTGGAACGTCACCGACCCACGTCACGCGAGACCGCTCGGCGCGCCGCTCACCGGCCACACCGAAGCGATCGTGTCGCTGACGTTCAGCCAGGACGGCCGCACCCTGGCGAGCGGCGGCAACGACGACATGGTCCGGCTCTGGAACGTCACCCGCCCCTCCGGGGCCACTCCCATCGGTCAGTCGATGAGCCCCAACGCCAAGACCGGCAATTTCCTGTCGTTCAGCCCCCGAAGCCACCTGCTCGGGGTGTCGAGCGGCGCCGATACCGTCCGGCTGTGGAACCTCGATTCCGGCGAGGCGATTCGTCGCATCTGCTCCACCACTCGGGGCGTGCTGACGCCGCAGAAGTGGCACGAGTATCTGCCCCGTCTCACGTACGCGTCCTCGTGCGACGAGTAGGCGAGCATGCGCAGGCAGGCGCGTACGAGTAGGCGAGCAGGCGAGTAACGGTGGACCACGTAGCGTGATCCCCATCACAACAGGTCATTGCAGCTGGGCAGTTGACTCCCGCCGCTCCAGCAGCCTTGTTAGGCTGGCCGCAGCCCGATCGCTGGTGCATCCCCCGTCGCCAGCGGTCGGGCGCTTCCATGTCGTGAGGACCGCGGCCGTGAGGACCGCAGTCGTGAAGACCGCAGTCATGGAGACCGCGCCGCCTTCCCTACGGCCTGGACGGCCTCGGCCACGAAGGGCCACGCCGGAGCATCTCACCGCACGTCAACACCTCTTTATGAGTCGTAAGCTGAGGCCGTCCGGCCGGCCGGCTGGCCAGCGCACCGAGCGACGGAACGGTGAGTACCGATGGCAGTGGCGTACGAGCGGATCGCGGACACCCTCCGGCAGTCCATCCGCGCAGGTCAGCTGAGGCCGGGAGATCGCCTGCCGTCGGAGGCGAAGCTCGCCGAGGAGTTCCAGCGCAGCGTGCCGACCGTCCGGGACGCGCTTCGCGTCCTGCGGGACGAAGGCCTCATCGAGAAGCAGCACGGGCGCGGCAACTTCGTCCGGCGCCCGCGCACCACGGCCGTGCGCACGAACCTCCGCCACCAGTGGGAGAAGAGCCGGGCGCGCGGGCCGGTGGCGGAACGGGCCCGGACCGGAGCCACGGAGCACGACACCGGCCTCCAGGTCGGCGACCTCGTCTTCCACGCGTCGTACCGCGAGATCGTGGCGGACGAGAACCTCTCGGAGGCCTTTGCCCTGCCGGCGGGCACCCCCCTCCTCGAACGCAGCTACCGCACCCGGCACACCGCCGAGAGCGCCCCCTTCAGCCTGGTGACGTCCTACCTCGTCCACGGCCTGATCGCGGCGAACCCCGACCTGCTGGACGAGACCAAGGAGCCCTGGCCGGGCGGCTCGCAGAGCCAGCTCTACACCGTCGGAATCGAGCTGGACCGCATCGAGGAACGCGTCACCGCCCGCCCGCCGACGCCCGAAGAGGCGGCGGAGCTGGAGCTGCCGCCCGGGACGTCGGTGCTCGTACTCCGGAAGACCTCGATCGACATCAAGGAACGGGTCGTCGGCGTCTCCGACGTCATCCTGCCGGGCGATCGCACGGAAATACTGTTCACCACTCCCCTGGAAAGGTGGTGAGCGCCGTGCGCCGGCGCATCATCGTCGTCACTGCCGTTCATGCACCGTCGGCGCACTTCCTGCCGGAGGCGTACCGGTCGCTCCGCCGGCAGGAACTGCCCGAAGGGTGGGAGTGGCAGTGGGTCATCCAGGAGGACGGACGGAGCGACGAGGTCGCGCCGCACGTCCCGGATGACGAACGGGTGATCTTCCGGCAGGGACGGCCCGGCGGCCCCGGCGTCGCCCGCACCATCGCCCTGGCGCACGCGGAGGGCGAGTACCTCAAGGTCCTGGACGCCGACGACCAGTTGCCGCCCGGCGCGCTGGCGCGCGATCTGGCCGCCCTCGAAGGCGACCGCAGCCTCGGCTGGGCGACCTCGCGCGCGGTGGATCTGCTGCCCGACGGCTCGACTGCCGGCTTTCCGGGCGATCCCGAGCCGGGCCCGATCGAGCGTGGCGCCGTCCTCGACTTCTGGAAGGCGAACGGGTTCCGCGCCCAGGTCCACCCGGCGACGCTCTTCATGCGCCGCGACCTGGTCCTCGCCCTCGGCGGCTGGATGGCCCTCCCCGCGTCGGAGGACACGGGTCTGCTGCTCGCGCTGAACGCCACGAGCCGCGGTTGGTTCACCTCCGAAGTAGGACTCCTCTACCGGAAGTGGCCCGGCCAGGCGACCGGTCAGCCCTCCCACACCGAGACCGCCGAACGCGCTGCCCGCATGGCGGTCGTCGAGGCCCGGGCGCGACAGCTCGCACACTTCACGTGGCGCTATCCGGCTGCCGGTTGATCATTGCCGGAGGGGCCGGACGTCCGGCCGACCGGCTGACGGCCTGACCTGCTGCCCCACTGACCGGCTGTGCCCACCGGCCGAGGGTTGTCCGCAGACGCCCCCACCCCGTCACGGAAGCACTTCGGCATCGACCCGGGAGAAGATGAGATCGCTCTCCGCGGTGACCGGGCCACGCCAGCGCATCGGCACCGCTGGAGAGCGGTGAAGTGCCGCCGGGTAGCTTTCCGGCGCGTAGCTGTTGGCGAGCCGGTAGACGTGGAAGCCGTGCGCGCGCATCGTCTTCAGCAGCTCGTCGGCCGAGTCGCCCAGCCGCTCCATCCGCTCCGGGGTGACCTCCACGGTGAGCTCCGCGTCCGGCCGGAGCCTGTCGAGCACCGGGGCCAGGCCACGGATCACGCCCCCTTCCGCGCCCTCCACATCGATCTTGATCACCCGGGCCGCGGCGAACTCTTCCTGATCGAGCACGTCGGGGAGCGGCCGCGCCTCGACATCGAGCCTGAGCTCCGCCCGGCCGTCGTACGGGACGATGCCGGCCGCGCCCATGTTGTGTGAGCTGGCAAGAATGAAGGAGACCGGCTTCCGCTCGTCGGAAACGGCGGCGTGGACGACACGGATGTTGTCGCAGTGGTTGAGCTCGGCGTGCCGCACGATCCTGCGGTGGAGCGTCGGCGACGCCTCGATCGCCACGACGCTGCCCGCCTGCCCCACGAGCCGAGAGGCGAGCAAGCTGTAGTAGCCGACGTTGGCACCTACGTCGATATACGTGTCCCCCGGGCGGAGCCGGCGCTGCAGCCAGCGCGTCATGTGCGGTTCCCAGACGCCGAACAGGTAGACGAACCGCTGGATGAGGTCCTGCGTATCGACGGCCATCGCGACGTCGCATCGGGTGGGCACGACCCTTCGCCGAGGGTGGTCCCTGAGCTGCCGGTTCAGGTACCGCGCGGCCAGCCCTTTGCCTAACGGGAACGGAGCGTCCCGCACGTACCTGCGGGCGAGGGTGACCCACGCCTCCGGTATGGAGTTGCCCATCTGATCGCGTCTCCTGTCACGCACACCCAGCCGCCTCCGGCGTGGTCTCTTCGTGACCACCGTATCGGCCATGGTGCGGACGCCTATGGCGAGTTGAAGCCCGACGTGCCACCCTGCGCGGCACCCGATGCTCGGCCCCCGCAGGGCCCGGGCCGAGCCGGTCCGCAGACAACGTCACGACGCGGACACCTTCATGACGCGGACACCTTCGCGACGCGGACACCTTCATGACGCAGTCCCGTCGCTCTGACAGACCTGACAGAGAGGAGCCGGCATTGAGCGAGGTCAAGGGTGATGAGCAACAGAGCCCCGCACAGGCCGAATTCGCCGTGATCCGGGAAACCCCGGGGGCGAGCACCGAGGCGGCTCTCCGGAGAACGCACGCCGCCCGGGCGCGAAGTGCCGCTGCCCGCACCACGGCGGCCTGCCGTTACGCCGGCGTCGAGGCGGATCCAGCCGTAGTGGTGGCCGTACCGAAGGAGGCTGCCGCCAAAGCGGCCAACGCCCTCCGGCTGTCCGCCGACGCCCTCGCCGCGTTGGCCGGGAGTGCTCCCGATCCGGCGGCAGACGGCCGGCAGGCGCGGAACGCTGCTGCCGCCGCCGTCCTGGCCGCCCAGATAGCGCAGTCGCACAAAGGCGGCGGCCAGCTTGCCGATGCCGCATACCGGGCCGCTCTCCTCGCGTCCCAGGCCGCGGGAAAGGCCGCCGGCCGGGACGGGTGGGGCGCGAACGCCGCGTTCAACGCCGAGGCGGACGCCGCCGAATCCGCCGCCGTCACGGCAGCCGAGGCGGCTGGCTGGCGGTAGCGGCCTCGGACCTGTCCGGCACCGGTCTCGGGACCTGTCCGGCACCGCCCACGCCGGAGCACGGTGCCGGACAGGTCCCCTGCGCACTGCCCGCCGGGAAACCCGCCCAGGAAATCACCCCTGGTCGAAGGGCAGATCCAGCATGCGAATCGCATTCCCGCGAAGGATCTTGTACGTCACGTCCTCCGGCAGGCCCGCCACGTGCTCGGCCGCCACCTGTTTCGTGTGCGGCCAGGTCGAATCGACGTGGGGGTAGTCGGTCTCGAACGTCGCGTTGTCGACGCCCACGGTCTCGATGGCCTCGACGCCGTGCTTGTCACGGAAGAAGCAGCAGAAGATCTGCCGGTAGTAGTACGACGACGGCGGCTCGGGGATCAGGTCCTGCACCCCGCCCCACGCCCGGTGCTGCTCCCAGACGTCGTCGGCGCGCTCCAGGGCGTACGGGATCCAGCCCATCTGGCCCTCGCTGTACGCGAGTTTCAGCCGCGGGAACTTCACGAGTACGCCGCTGAACAGGAAGTCCATCATCGACGCCATCGCGTTGTTGAAGCTCAGGGAGGCCTGCACCGCGGGCGGCGCGTCCGGTGATGCCGCCGGCATCTGTGAGGACGACCCGATGTGCATGTTCACCACGGTCCCGGTCTCCTCGCACGCGGCGAAGAACGGGTCCCAGTACCCGGAGTGGATGGACGGCAGCCCCAGGTACGTCGGAATCTCGCTGAAGGTCACCGCGCGTACCCCGCGCGCGGCGTTGCGCCGGATCTCGGCAACCGCCAGGTCGACGTCCCACAGCGGGATGAGGCACAGCGGAATCAGCCGGCCCCCGCTGTCCCCGCACCACTCCTCCACCATCCAGTCGTTGTACGCGCGGACGCAGGCGAGGCCGACCTCCTTGTCCTCGGCCTCCGCGAAGGTCTGTCCGCAGAAGCGCGGAAACGTCGGAAAGCAGAGCGACGCCTCCACGTGGTTGAGGTCCATGTCCGCGAGCCGGGCCTTGGGGTCCCAGCACCCGCGACGCATCTGCTCCCGCGTGATCCCGTCCAGCGTCATCTCGTCGCGGGAGAAACCCACCGCGGCAATGATGCGCTTGTACGGGAAGATCAGCCCCTCGTACTCCCACCAGTCCGTGATCTGGCCGTCCGGGTCCGTGGTGAACCGGTACTTCCCGCCGACGTACGCCAGCTCACCGATGCCCGCGGTGAAGGGCTTCGGCCCCTTGTCGCGGTGCTTCTTCGGGAGCCAGGTCTCGAAGAGGTGCGCGGGCTCGATCACGTGATCATCCACGCTGATGACCTTGGGAAGCTCCGCCGTGCCGCTCTCGCTGCTGCTCACGCTGTACCCCCAACCGCCGGCCGGCGAGTCACCACCGGACCCAGTTTCTGACGCTCCATCAGTTTCGAGGTTATGGGCTCACCCTTGCGCCGACAAGGCGAAACGGCCAACTGCACCTCTTGCGGGATCGCGCCACGTCCGGTCAACTGACGCTTCGTCAGTTAAAGCTCAGTCGACGAGTCGAGGCGACAGCATGCACACGATCTGGCTCAGCGGTGCCGAGTGGTTGGCCGTCCTCCGTATCGGTCTCGGGCTGTGGTGGCTGGAGAGCTGGCGCCACAAGGACAAGAAGTCCTGGTTCGCCGGCGGCGGCATCACCTGGGCGGCCGGCATCGCGGCCGCCCACCGGTGGCCCGCGGTCCGCACGAGCTTCGAGCGCTTCGTGGCGCCACACCCTCGCCTGATGGCGTATCTCGTCGCCTACGCGGAGCTTGCCCTCGGCCTCGGCCTGATCGTGGGCTTCCTGACGCCGATAGCCCTGGTCGCGGGGGCTGTGCTCAACCTGATCTACCTCCTGCTGATGATCCACGACTGGGCGGAGCAGGGGCAGAACCTGATGATGGGGCTGATCTCGGTGACGGGGCTGCTCGCGGTGAGTTGGCAGAGCTGGTCGCTGGACAGCGCCTTGGGGCTGTTTCTGCGCTAGGGGGTGTCGTCACCTTCCCGTCGGGGCAGGCGGGAATGTGACGACAGGCCCTAGCGCCGGATGATCGACGAACCTCTTGCTTCCGCCGGCTCAGCGGGACGGCAACGAGCGCGCGTGCCGCCCGCTCCGGACGCCGGTCAGCCGGGCAGTTCGACGACCAGCCGCCAGGAGCGGTGGGTGGCGTCGACGCCCGCCTGGAGGGTTCCGCCGGCCAGGGCCAGGCGTTCCCGCATGCCGGTGAGGCCGTATCCGGAGACCGGCGGCCCGTCGTCGACGAAGGCCGCGGCCCGGGGGATGTCGTTGCGGACCTCCAGCCGGACCTTCCCGTTGCTGTAGCCGGAGTTGGAGCGGTCGGAAGCGGAGTAGTCGGAATCGGAGCCGGAGTAGCCGGAATCGGGTTCGTCGGAGCCGGGGTCGTCGGAGCCTGAGTAGCCGTAGTCCAGTACGACGTCGACGGTGCCTCCCGGGGCGTGCTTGGCCGCGTTCGTCAGCGCCTCGCGGGTGGCCCGGACGAGGGCGACGACGGGTCCGGACGGCAGCGGACGGGTGGTGCCCGTAGTGGTCAGCCGAACCTCGGTGCGGTGGTCGCGGCGGAAGTTCCCGATCAGCTCGGCCAGCATGTCCGGGAGCGGCAGCACCTCGTCGCGCAGCGCGGCGACGGCGGCGGCCGCCTCGGCCAGCCCTTCATCGGTCAGCCGGTTGGAGCGCCGGATCCGGGCGCGTACGCCCTCGACGTCGCCGCCGTCCAACAGCGCATCGGCTGCCTTGAGTTGCACGGTGAGTGCGCCGAGGGAATGCGCCAGGACGTCGTGGATCTCCCGCGCGATCCGGGCCCGCTCCTCCAACACGGCGACCTGCGCCTGTTCCTGCTGCATCAGCGTGGTCTGGCGCAGTAGTTGCTCGGCCTGGTCGGCGCGCAGCCGGTACTGCCGCTGGTTCAGGCCGAGCAGGGTGAGCAGCAGCATCACCAGGGCGTAACCGACCAGATCGCCGAGCCCCGCGCCGCCGGTCGCCGAGCTGATCAGGGTCAGCGCGAGACAGCTGCTGAGCACCAGCCACAGCGCGGCCGCCCGCGGCCGGCTCCAGGCGGCGAACCAGCCGAGCACCACCCCCACCATGATCACCGCGGTGGAGTCATGAGCCCACCCCGCGGCCGCCGCGGGAATCGCGGCGCTGCTCACCAGGGCGATCCCGGCCCACAGCGGGCGGCGGTCGATGAGGAAGTGGGAGGCGAACCAGCAGACGGAACTGACCCCGTAGACCACCCACATGACCGGGGAACTCTCCCGGGCCGTGGCCAGCGTGCCGATCAGCAGTCCGAAGCCGACGATCTGCATGACCGGATTCCCCGACATGAACGAGGCCGGGGCACCGCCCTGACCGCCTGTGGCGTGCACATCCCTCCCCGACTGCTCCTCGCCACTACTGCCGGCCCCCCGGGCGGCTGTCAGCGGCGGCCTGCCTTGCGCGCGACGATAGCCATCACGATCAGCGCGGTGATCACCACGCCGACGATGATGCCCATCTTCCACAGCTTGTCCATCAGCAGATGGTGCAACAGTTCGTCGTCGTCCGCCTTGGCGGCGAGGAACGCCCTCATGACTGCGGGTTCACCTCCGCCGGGCGCGTTCGTTGAGCGCCGCGAGCACCGTGCTCAGCAGACCGGCCCGGCGGCCGCGCTGTCCGCCGTACTGCCCGCCGCGTTGTCCGCCGCGCCGGTTTTCGATCAGGGTGCGGGCGATCGGACCCACCTGTTCGCTCGCCCGGCTCAAGGTTCTTTTGTCGATCGAGCCCTGCCGTTTGAGCATCATCAGCGCGGCGAAACCGATGAGCACGAGTATCAGAACGCCGACCGCGATCAGGGCGAATCGCAACAGCACGACATTCATGAGACCACCACTGTTCAGCGCCAGATCGAGAGCCAGAGCCATCGTGTTTCCCTTCCGAAGTCCTTTCGTCGACGCTAGCGCGGCAGTTGCGGCCGCAGGTCCGGTCCTCGGGTGGAACCTGGGTGGAGCCGGGTTGGAGCTGAGGTGGAGCCAGGTGGAACCGGGCTGGGCCCTGGTAGGAGTCAGGGGGAGCGCGGGTGAGCCCTGGTCCGGGGGCGTCAGGTGGATTTCGGCTCCGTTCGGCCGCATTTCGGGATCCATAACGCCGCTGTCGGGTCGTCATTCCGAATATCGGTGTTCCCGCGCATAGTGAATCGCCTGTGCGCGGTCCTTGCTCTTCGTCTTGGCGAAGATGCGGTTGATATGGGTCTTGACCGTGGTTTCGCTGATGAACAGATTCCGGGAAATCGCACGGTTGTCGTGCCCGGCGGCAATCAGCTTGAGGACGTCGATCTCCCGCGCGGTGAGGCCGTCGTCCGGCGCCGGGGCGGGCCGGTTGTGGGACGCCGCGCGGATGAGGGTGCGCTGCACACCCGGGTCGAGCAGCGCCTGGCCGGCGGCGGCAGCGGTGAGCGCGCGGGCGATCGCGTCCTTGGTCGCGGACTTGGTGAGATATCCCAGTGCGCCGGCCTGCAGCGCCTCCAGGGCGAGGTCGTCGGAGGCATACGTGGTCAGGACGACCACCTGGGTTTCCGGGTGCTCCTGGCGTACCCGGAGAGTGGCTTCCGCGCCCGTGCAGTGGGGCATGACCAGGTCCATCAGGACGACGTCCGGGCGGTGTTCGGCGACCAGGGCCACGGCTTCCTCGCCGTCGGCCGCTTCGCCCACGACCGTGATGCCCGGCATGGTCCCCAGTAAGAGGACGAGCCCTTCGCGCACTGCCGCCTGGTCATCGGCGACGATCACCCGGATACCGGCTTCTGTGGTCACGAGGCCAGTTTCCCCCGCGCCGCTTGCCGTGGCGAGGACGTTTCGCCCCGCACAGCGTGACCTGGCCACCCTGGCCGAAGTGGCACTGGAGGTGGAGAAGGGTCCGGCCGGTGACATCGCCGACCTCCGCGATCTCGAAGTCACGCAGCGCATCCCGGACCCGCCGGAATCGGTCCTGATCGTAATAATCGCTCGCGGTGTGGAGGGCGCCCCGCTCGTCCCACCTCGCGCGATTGGCCTCCCGCCAGTCGTCAGGGCCCGTATGTTGTCGCATTCGGCGAAGTTATCCACAGCCTGGTGACCCTCGCCCACGGAATTCCTGCGCCAGGCGCAGAATGGGCCCATGACTGACGAGACGACCGCAGGCCCAGCTCACGCCACCGACCCGAAGCCTTCGACGACCGATACCCGCCATGGGACCGAGACCACAGGCTCGGCAGGCCCCATAGCGGGAGCGGAGGGGCCGGCGGCGGACTCGGCAGGCACTGCGGCCTCCGGCGGCGCGGTTGCCGCGATGCCGGACTGGGAGAAGCGCTTCCGTGCGCCGCGGATCGGGCTGCCCGACTGGGCCGAGGACGCCCCGGACCGTTCCCTGTTCGTCTCGAACGCCACCGGCACCTTCGAGCTGTACGCCTGGGACCGGTCGACCGGACAGCAGCGCCAGGCCACCGACCGGCCGAACGGCACGACGGACGGGACGCTGTCGCCGGACGGCCGGTGGATCTGGTGGTTCTCGGACACCGACGGGGACGAGTTCGGCGTCTGGATGCGGCAGCCCTTCGAGGGCGGCCCGGATGAGCCGGCCACCCCGGGGATCGCCGCCGCGTATTCGGGAGGGCTGGCGATCGGCCGGGACGGGACCGCGGTCGTCGGGTGCTCCACGGACGAGGAAGGTTCCACGGTCCATGTCGTACGGCCCGGAGAACCTCCGGTGGAGATCTACCGGCACCGCGAGTCGGCGGGCGTCGGCGGTCTCTCGCACGACGGCACCCTGATTGCTCTGGAACACACCGAGCACGGCGACGCGATGCACTCCGCGATCCGCGTCGTGCGGCCCGACGGCTCCACGGTCGCCGAGTTGGACGACACCAACGGCGGGACCGAGGAGCTGGGCCTGTCGGTGATGGGCTTCGCCCCGGTCGACGGGGACGCGAGGCTGCTGGTGGGACATCAGCGCAGGGGTCGCTGGGAGCCGATGATCTGGGACCCGCTGACCGGCGTGGAGACGGCCCTGGAGATCGATCTGCCCGGAGACGTGGGCGCCGACTGGTATCCGGACGGGTCGGCCCTGCTGGTGGAGCACGAATACCAGGCCCGCAGCGAACTGTGGCGCTACGACCTCGGCGAGCCGGGCGGCACCGCCACGGGATCCCCGGCCGGCCGCCCGCTGACCCGGGTCGAGTCCCCGGCCGGCACGGTCTCGGGCGCGACGGCCCGGCCGGACGGAACGGTGGAGTTCCTGTGGTCGTCGGCGGCGCAGCCCCCGGAGGTGCGCTCGACGAGCGGCAAGGTCGTGCTGGACCCGCCCGGTATGAAGGCCCCCGGGTCGGTACCGGTGCGCGACGTCTGGGTGGAGGGCCCGGGGGGCCGTATCCATGCACTGGTGCAGCAGCCGGCAGGTGACGGCCCCTTCCCGACGGTGTTCGACATACACGGCGGTCCGACCTGGCACGACAGTGACGCCTTCGCTTCGTCGCCCGCGGCATGGGTGGACCACGGCTTCGCGGTCGTACGCGTCAACTACCGCGGTTCGACCGGCTACGGCCGCGCCTGGACGGATGCGCTCAAGCATCGCGTCGGGCTGATCGAGCTGGAGGACATCGCAGCGGTACGCGAATGGGCGGTCTCCTCCGGTCTGGCGGACCCGGAGCGACTGGTGCTGGCGGGCGGCTCATGGGGCGGCTACCTGACGCTGCTGGGGCTCGGCACCCAGCCGGAGGCCTGGGCAGTGGGCCTGGCGGCGGTCCCGGTCGCGGACTACATCACGGCGTACAACGACGAGATGGAAGCCCTCAAGGCCATGGACCGGACCCTGCTGGGCGGCACCCCTGACGAGGTGCCGGAGCGCTTCGAGGCGTCGTCCCCGCTGACCTACGTGGACGCGGTGCGGGCCCCGGTGTACATCTCGGCGGGCGTCAACGACCCGCGGTGCCCGATCCAGCAGGTGGAGAACTACGTGAAGCGCCTGGAGGGCCGCGGTCACCCCCACGAGGTCTACCGCTACGACGCCGGCCATGGCTCCCTCGTCGTGGAGGAGCGCATCAAGCAGGTCCGCCTGGAACTCGACTTCGCCCAGCGCCATGTAGGCACGAAGAGCTAGAGAGCCAGGAGGGACGGAGGTACGGACTGACGGAGCGCCCCGGGGGCGGGTGCCCCCGGGGGGAGGGAGAGGAAAGCAGCCGAAGCGCTCACCCCACCCCATGATGGGCCAACGCCGCATGCGGGTCCGTGCCGTCGCTGGTGTGGTCGGTGTGGACGGTCGCGGCGGTGAGCCGGGGGACGGCGTGGATGAGGGCGTGTTCGGCGGCGACGGCGAGTGCATGTGCCTGCACCACGGTCAGACGGGAGTCGACGACGATATCGGCCTCGGCACGCAGGGTATGGCCGATCCAGCGCATCCGGACCTGTCCGACGCCGCGGACACCGTCCACGGCCCGCAGTGCGCTCTCGGCGGCATCGATGATCTCGGGGTCGACGGAGTCCATCAGCCGCCGGTAGACCTCCCGGGCCGAGTCGCGCAGCACCATGAGGATGGCAACCGTGATCAGCAGGCCGATGACGGGGTCGGCCGCCCGCCACCCGAGGGCCGCGCCGCCCGCGCCGAGAAGGACGGCGAGCGAGGTGAAGCCGTCGGTACGGGCGTGCAGACCGTCGGCGACAAGCGCGGCCGAGCCGATCCTGCGGCCGGTGCGGATGCGGTAGCGGGCCACCCACTCGTTGCCGAGGAACCCGGCCACGGCGGCCGCGGCCACGGCCCACAGATGTGTGACCTCGCGGGGGTTCAGCAGCCGGTCCACGGCTTCGTATCCGGCCAGGGCCGAGGAGGCGGCGATCGTCAGCACGATGGCGATACCGGCGAGGTCCTCGGCCCGGCCGTAGCCGTAGGTGTAGCGGCGGTTCGCGGCCCGTCTCCCGAGCACGAAGGCGATCCCCAGCGGCAGGGCGGTCAGCGCGTCGGCAGCGTTGTGGATCGTGTCGCCGAGCAGCGCCACCGACCCCGACAGCACGACGACCACCAGCTGGACCACGCTGGTCAGGCCCAGGATGCCCAGCGAGAGCCACAGCGTGCGCAAGCCCTCGCGGGAGGTCTCCATGGCGGCGTCGACCTTGTCCATGGACGCATGACTGTGCGGGGTGACCAGGTGCGCGAGCCGGTGACGCATCCGCGACCAGCGGCGGGAACGGTGAGGGGGATGAGGGAGGTGAGAGGGATGCGGGTCATACGCCGCCTCGTGCCCGAGGTGACGGTCACCGTGCAGGTCACCACTCCGGTCACCGTGCACATGGTCATGGCGTTCACCCTGCACGTCATCAGGGCGGTCACCGTGCACGTGATCATGGTGGCGGGGGTCACGACGCGCGTGCTCATGGCCGTGCGGGTGGGTGTGATTGCCTGCCATACGGCCTACCGTGGCACGGCGAACCGATTGCGGCTACTGCCGTGATACGCCCTCTGACCAGGTGCAACATCGTTGCAGCAGCGGCAGGTGCCCGGCCTCAGGCCTGCCCGGCCCGCGCCGCCTCGCCCTGGTCCTCGCCCTGGTCCTCGCCATGCTCCGCGCCCCGGCCGGCACCCGAGCCTCCACCCCGGCCGTCAGCCGGGCCATCCCCCTGGTCATCGGCCTCGGGCGCGGCCCCGGACACGGACGCCACCACGGACACTCCCGCGCCATCACCCCCGCCATCACCCCCGTCGTGGTCCCCGCCACCGTCCCCCTCCGGCACGATGCCCAGCGCCGCGTCCCTGGCGGCTTCGGTGTCGCGGCGGAAGAGGCGGAACCACATGAAGACGACGAAGCCCGCGAAGACGAACCACTCGCCGGTGTAGCCGAGGTTCTGGAAGGCCTTGAGGTCCAGCCCGCTGCCCTCGACGGCCGCCGGCGGAACGGCGTGCAGCGGCGCCTGGGGGTCGGTCTGCGTGATCCAGGCGTCGTAGACCCCGTACGGCACGATGTTGACCAGTGACGCGGCACTGATCATGCCGAGCTGTCCCCGCGGCAGCCCGCCGCCGGCCTGCACACCGTCGGTGCCCTGGTTCTCGGAGGCCTGCAGCGCCCCGGTGACCGTCACCTCGCCCTTGGGCGGCGCGGGCACCTTCGCCGTATCCGCCTTCGCACCGGCGTCGCCGGGCAGCCAGCCGCGTACGACCGGGAGCGCCTTGCCGCCGTCCGTACGCAGCAGATCGAGGACGTAGAAACCCTGCCGCTCGCCGTGCTTGTCCTTCAGGGTGCGGGCCGGTACGAGCAGTTGGTGGGCGGTGTCGTAGCGCCCGCGGGCGCTGGCCTGGCGGCCGGAGGTCACCGTGTCGACGGGGAGCAGGCTCTCCAGCGGGCGAGCCGCCGCGGCCTTGGCGCGGGCGGAGCGGTCCTCCTGCTGCTGGTGGGTCTGGACGCGGTCCTCGAAACGGCTCAGCTGCCAGCTCCCCATGAAGATGCAGAGCGGAATCGCCAGTACGGCGAACACGTTGATCCCCCACCACCGCGGGGTCAGCAGGAACCGGTACACGCCCTCAACGGTACGGGGCCCACCCGGCCGAGCAGCACCGCCCCCTCCACACCCGGCCCCTCCACACCCGCCCCCGGCGCACCCGAACCTGGCTCTTCCCCGTCACGGGCCCATCGCCCCACCACCGGGCCGTCCGCCTCCCACGATCGGCCACGGCCCGCCACAACCGCGGAACCACCCCGGCTACCTACCGCCGAACCGCCAACGCCTCCGTCCGGTACACCGTCCCCGCGCACGCGTCCGCGACCTTGGCGTCTGCAGCGGTGGGCTCGCCGGCCTCCGGGGTGTGGCTGAGGACGATGCCGCCGGCCGCGGCTCCGCTGTCGCCGGAGCCCGTGTCGCCGCCTGCCTGGCCGCCTCCGTCGCCCGCCGTCGTGGCTCCGGCGTCCGGGGACTGGCCGGAGTCCTTGGTGGGTTCGGGGGTCGGTGAGGGGCCGGGGTTGACGCAACCGCTGGCGCCGCCGCCGGACTGCGGGATCCAGGCGAACTTGACCTCGTACGACTCCCCCGGCTTGAGAACCAGCTGGTCAGGGGTGGTAGCCGGGTCGGGCAGGCCGGTGGCCTCATCGCCGGAGGTGTGGTCGACGACATGGATGCGGTCGGGGTTCGTGGAGCCCTGTGCGACCACGCCGACGGTTCCGCCGCCCTCCACCGAGCAGGCGGCGCTGGAGGTGTTGACGACCCGGAACGCGCCGTAGACGCGGCCCGCGGAGTCCGCCGCGCCGACCGTGCTGGTGCCCTGGCCGAGCTGTTCGCGCCCGCAGACCGGTGAGGTGACGTCCATGGTCTCGTCCGGCGCGGGGGTGCCGGCACCCGCGCCGTGGCCCGCGCCGTTCTTGCCGGTGGCCCGGCCCTTGCCGCTGGGCAGGTCCGTGCCCGGCTTCCCGCCGTACCTGCCGGACGGCGGGGGTCCGGCCTGCTCGGTGCCCTCGCCGTGGGTGCCCTCGGTGCTGCCCTGGGTGTGCTGGCTGCTCGCCGTGTTGGCGGGCCGCTCCTCGGAGCTGTCGGCGAGGTTGGCCACATGGACCATGGCGGGGATCGACGTACCGCCGAGCAGCAGCGCGGCCGCCGCGCCCACCACGGCATGGCGACGGCGCTGCCGGCGGGCGGGCACGGCACGGCGCAGCTGCTCCAGTGCGTCCGGTGCGGGTTCGAGGTTGCCGACGCGGGACTGCAGCAACCGCCGCAGGTCGTCCTCGCCGCCGAAGCCGCCGGTGGGGTGGCCGCGGCCGGGCGCCTCGCCGGAGCCCCCGCCGGCACCGCCGCCGAAGGCGCTGCCTCCGTATGCCGCGCTGTCGTAGGCATGAGTGTGGTCGCCGTCGTAGGCCCCGCTGTCGTGGCCGTCGTAGGCGGGACCGTCCTCGCCGTCGTACGGGCGCCTGCGCTCTTCGTCGTACGCGGACTGGTCGGTCCCGGCTCCGGTGTCAGACCTGTCCTGTGCGCCGGCCCCGGCACCGGTGTCGGCCGTGTCCTGGGCGCCGGCCGCGACACCGATGTCATCGCCGCTGCCGGATTTTTGGCCGGAATTCGCGCCTTGCCCGCACGAGGCGGCACGTCGGCCGTCCTCGCGCCGGCCGTCGTCGGGCCCGCCACCCACCGGGCTCTGTGCCTGACGCGCCGCGCACAGCCCGCGTACCGCCTCGTCGGGCCTGCCCCGCGCGCCGGTCCCACCCCCCGGGCCGTGCCACCCCTCCACACCGGGAGCACCAAGGCCCCGGTGCTCGTCATGGGAGCCGTGAACGGAGCCGTACGGAGCGCCGGGAGGCGGGGGGTCGGTCGGGGCGGGCCGGTTGGCGTGGAGAGGGCGGTGGCGCATCGGGTCGGTCGGGTGGTGCGAAGTGCTGGGGTTTCTCAGGGCGATTGGGGTGGTCGGAGTGAGCGGGGTGAGCGCCTCGTGCGTGCCGCACGGGGCGAACGGGTCGTGCCGGCCAGACGTCGTGCCCTTCATGCCGGAGCCTCCATCGCGACGCGGAGCGCCGCGATGCCCCGCGACCCGTAGGCCTTGACGGAGCCGAGCGATATGCCCAGCGTCTCTGCCACTTGCGCCTCGGTCATATCGGCGAAATAGCGCAGCACCAGCACCTCACGCTGCCGGCGCTGCAGCCCGCGCATCGCCTGGATCAGCTGGTCCCGCTCCAGCAGGTCGTACGCGCCCTCCTCGGCGCTCGCCATGTCGGGCATCGGCTTGGAGAGCAGCTTGAGCCCGAGGATGCGGCGGCGCAGCGCGGAGCGCGAGAGGTTGACGACGGTCTGCCGGAGATAGGCGAGGGTCTTCTCGGGGTCGCGCACCCGTCCGCGTGCGGAGTGCACGCGGATGAAGGCCTCCTGGACGACGTCCTCGCAGGAGGCGGTGTCGTCGAGGAGCAGCGCGGCGAGCCCGAGCAGGGAGCGGTAGTGCGCGCGATAGGTCTCGGTGAGGTGGTCGACCGTGGTGCCCGCTGCCATCGCGTCGTCAGAGTCCCCGCGTTGCGGAGGAATCTGGGCGGGACGGGTGGTGGGCCAGGGAGCGATCACCGGCATGCTCCCGGCCGTACGGGAACGCGGCGGGCACACTGCTGCGCCTGCCGCTGCGCCCGCTGGGGCGATGGTGAAACCGAGTACCTCTGCCACGCCTGTTGGACACGCTTCCCCCCACAAGGGTTGTACGCGCAAGGCACCGCTTTTGACGGTGCATCAAATGCCCTCATGCGTACCAGCTCTTCCTGAATGCCCTAATTGCCCCGACGCGAATGCCCCGCCATCCGGGGACTCACTCTGCAGCCCGCTGATCCCCCGGGCCACCCCTGAAGGCGGCCACAAAGACGCTCCCCGCCCAACTACCGGTTGCAGTACGACGGGGAGCGAATGGTCGAACAGATCGTCAGCCCAGATCAAGAGGTGGGGACCGGCGATTCGCTCACAGGATCTTCACACGCCCCACAAAGTATCTCCCAGGCGGTCGGCGCACGGCGCCCGATCCCGCCAAGTCGCGTACTCCGCAGGCCCCGAGCCCGGCCCCGCGGGCCCGCGTCGCCCTACCGCCGGGGCTCCCGCCCCCGCAGCTCCGCCGCCACCAGTTCCCCCAGCTGCGCGGTGTTCAGCGCCGCCCCCTTGCGCAGATTGTCGCCGCACACGAACAGCTCCAGCGCCCGCGGATCGTCCAGCGAACGGCGCACCCGCCCGACCCAGGTCGGATCCGTACCGACGACATCGGACGGGGTGGGGTACTCGTCCTCGGCCGGATCGTCGCACAGGACCACTCCGGGCGCCGCGGCCAGGATCTCGTGTGCGCCGCCGACCGTGACCTCGTTCTCGAAGCGGGCGTGCACGGACAGCGAGTGGGTCGTGATCACCGGCACCCGTACGCAGGTCGCGGTGACCGGCAGGTCCGGCAGCCCGAGGATTTTGCGGGACTCGTTGCGGATCGTGAGCTCTTCGGAGGACCAGCCGTCCTCCTGGAGCGAGCCGGCCCAGGGCACCACATTGAGCGCGATCGGCGCCGGGAACGGCCCCAGCGCGTCCCCGGCGGCCCGCCGCACATCGCCCGGCGTGGTCCCCAGTTCCGTACCGGACACCGCGGACAGCTGCCCCCGCAAGGTGTCGATGCCGGCCTTTCCCTCCCCGGAAACGGCCTGGTAGGAGGAGACGATCAGCTCGCTCAGCCCGTACTCGGCGTGCAGCGCCCCCAGCGCGACGATCATCGAGAGCGTCGTGCAGTTCGGGTTGGCGATGATGCCGCGCGGGCGCACCCGCGCCGTGTGCGCATTGACCTCGGGGACGACCAGCGGCACGTCCGGGTCCATCCGGAACGCGCCGGAGTTGTCCACGACCACCGCGCCCTTGGCCGCCGCGACCGGCGCCCAGCGCGCGGAGACCTCGTCGGGGACGTCGAACATCGCCACGTCGATACCGTCGAAGGCCTCCTCGCTCAGCGCGACGACCTCGACCTCCGCGCCCCGGACGGTCAGCTTGCGGCCGACCGGGTCAGGGTGATCCCCCCGACCCGAACGCGGCTGGGGGGAGTCGATCAGCCGGATCTCGCCCCAGATGTCGGCCCGCTCGGAGAGGATGCCCAGCAGAACGCCGCCGACGGTGCCCGTGGCACCGACGACGGCGAGCTGCGGCCGGGCGGCCGGGCGGGCGTCCGCCCCCGCCGTGTCAGCGTGGGACGGACGGCCCGCCTCGGCCGGAATCATCGCCCGGTGCCGCCATAGACCACGGCTTCGTCACTGTCGGTGTCGAGACCGAAGGCGGTGTGGACGGCGCGCACGGCCTCGTTCACGTCATCGGCGCGGGTGACGACCGAGATACGGATCTCGGAGGTCGAGATGAGCTCGATGTTCACGCCCGCGTTCGACAGCGCCTCGAAGAAGGTCGCCGTGACGCCCGGGTTGGTCTTCATCCCCGCGCCGACGAGCGAGATCTTGGCGATCTGGTCGTCGTAGCGCAGCGAGTCGAAGCCGACCGCCGCACGGGTCTTCTCCAGGGCCGCGACGGCCTTGCGGCCCTCGGTCTTGGGCAGCGTGAAGGAGATGTCGGTCAGACCGGTCGACGCGGCGGACACGTTCTGCACGACCATGTCGATGTTGACCTCGGAGTCCGCGATGGCACGGAAGATGCGCGCGGCCTCGCCCGGCTTGTCCGGGACTCCGACGACCGTGACCTTCGCCTCGGAGGTGTCATGTGCGACGCCCGAGATGATTGCCTGCTCCATCGGCTGGTCCCCTTGCGGTTCGTTGCTGACCCACGTGCCCTGCAGTCCCGAGAAGGACGAGCGGACGTGGATCGGGATGTTGTAACGGCGTGCGTACTCGACGCAGCGGTGCAGCAGCACCTTGGAGCCGGAGCTGGCCAGCTCCAGCATGTCCTCGAAGGAGATCCAGTCGATCTTCCGGGCCTTCTTCACGACCCGCGGGTCGGAGGTGAAGACACCGTCCACATCGGTGTAGATCTCACAGACGTCGGCGTCCAGGGCGGCCGCCAGCGCGACGGCGGTCGTGTCCGACCCGCCGCGCCCCAGCGTCGTGATGTCCTTCTTGTCCTGGGACACGCCCTGGAAGCCGGCGACGATGGCGATGTTGCCCTCGTCGACGGAGGTCTTGATCCGGCCCGGCGTGACATCGATGATCCGTGCCTTGTTGTGCACGGAGTCGGTGATGACACCGGCCTGGCTACCGGTGAAGGACTGCGCCTCGTGACCGAGGTTTTTGATCGCCATCGCCAGCAGGGCCATGGAGATCCGCTCTCCGGCGGTCAGCAGCATGTCGAACTCGCGCCCCGACGGAATCGGGGACACTTCCTGCGCGAGATCGATCAGCTCGTCCGTCGTGTCGCCCATCGCCGAAACCACCACGACAACCTGGTTGCCGTTCTTCTTGGCCTCGACGACTCGCTTGGCAACGCGCTTGATGCCCTCGGCATCCGCAACGGATGAGCCGCCGTACTTCTGCACGACAAGGCCCACGTGCGCTCCTCGCAACTGTCTCATCGGGAGTTTCCTCCCGGACCCCCGGAAATGGGGGTACTGCGGTCGGCTCAGTCTAACGAGCAAGCGGAGTCCGCCCTGCCAATACCACATCGTGAGACGCGCGACTCACTGGTTGACCACCGTGATCGCGTTGATCACCATGGCCACCTGACTCGTGAGTTCCGCGTCCCGCGGCGGATCCACAAGGCGCACCGTTGCGCCTGCCCGGCGAGCACATGCCCGCTCCCGGCCGGTACACACGAAAACGTAACCCAGCTCACAGGCTCCGGCCACGGCGCGAGGCATCACCCGACAGCCGGCGTCAGGCGCCTTGCGCGCCCCGGCGGCGGGCGACGGCCGGGGCGTGCCCGGCCGTGGCGGCCGCCCCCGGGATCAGCTTCCCCGCAGCCCCAGCGGCGCCGCGATCTCCGCCGCCATGACCTTTCCGGCCTCCTCGGCGAGCTGCTCCTCGTCGGCGGTGACGTCGCTGTCGGTGTCCAGGCCGTCCAGCTCGACCAGCGGCTGGTCGAGGCGTACGTGGGCGACCAGCGACTGCAGCGCGCGCAGTGCGGCCGAGGCGGTCGGGCCCCAGTTGGAGAGGTAGGAGAACTGCCACCACCACAGGGCCTCGCTGACCCGGCCCGCCCGGTAGTGCGCCAGGCCGTGGCGCAGATCGGTGATGATGTCGGCCAGGTCGTCGGAGATCCGGCTGGCGACCGGCTCGCTGCGCGGCACATACGGGTCGAAGACCTCGGAGTAGACGTCCACCGGGTCGAGCAGGGTCGCAAAGCGCTCGCGCAGCTCGTCGACGTCCGGTTCCGGGCCGGTGTCCGTCTCGTACCGCTCGTCGGGAACGAAATCCTCGTGGGCGCCCAGGCGGCCGCCGGTGAGCAGCAGCTGGGAGATCTCCAGCAGCAGGAAGGGCACCGCGCTGTCCGGCTCGTCGCCCTTGGCGACCTCGGTCACCGCGACGATGAAACTCTCGATCGAGTCGGAGATCGATACGGCGAAGTCGTCCGGGTCCTGTGTCGCGTTGTGCAGCGTGGCATCAGACATCGAGAAGTCTCCTCCCTTCGAAGGCCCGCCCGAGCGTGACCTCATCTGCGTACTCCAGATCGCCCCCGACCGGCAGTCCGCTCGCCAGTCGCGTCACTCTCAGGCCCATGGGTTTGATCATGCGGGCCAGATAGGTGGCCGTGGCCTCGCCCTCCAGATTCGGGTCGGTGGCCAGAATCAGCTCGGTGACGGTGCCGTCCGCGAGCCTGGCCAGCAGTTCCCTGATCCACAGGTCGTCGGGGCCCACGCCCTCGATCGGGCTGATCGCCCCACCGAGGACGTGGTAGCGACCGCGGAACTCGCGCGTCCGCTCGATCGCCACGACGTCCTTGGGCTCCTCCACGACGCAGATGACCGCCGGATCGCGCCTCGGGTCCAGGCAGACCCGGCACTGCTCCTCCTGCGCCACATTGCCGCAGACGCCGCAGAACCGGACCTTCGCCTTGACCTCCATCAGCGCGTTCGCGAGCCGGCGGACATCGGTCGGCTCGGCCTGAAGAATGTGGAAGGCGATCCGCTGCGCGCTCTTGGGACCGACGCCGGGCAGCCTGCCCAGCTCGTCGATCAGGTCCTGGACCACGCCTTCATACACGGAACGTCTTCTTTCTCTTCTGCCGTGCTGCGTACGCTAGTTGGCTACTCCTCAGAAGGGGAGACCCGGGATTCCGCCACCGCCCAGACCCTCGGCGAGCGGGCCGAGCTTCTGCTGCTGCAGCTGCTGGGCGCTGGCGTTGGCGTCCCGGACCGCCGCCAGGACGAGGTCGGCGATCGTCTCGGCCGTCTCCTCCGCGGAGTCGGTGTCGACCGCCTTGGGGTCGATGACCAGGCCCGTGAGTTCGCCGGAGCCGGTCACCGTGGCCTTGACCAGGCCGCCGCCCGCGGAACCCTCGACGGGTGTCTCCGCGAGCTCCTGCTGGGCGGCCGCGAGATCCTGCTGCATCTTCTGGGCCTGCTGAAGCAGCTGCTGCATATTGGGCTGACCACCGGGGATCACGACGTGACTCCTGCCGTACGACAACGATTGGTGCGGTAGCCCGAGCCTACGTGTTTCACGGGCCCCGCGCCCTACGCCGGAGGGAGGAGCACGGGTGTACGTCCGGTGGACATCCGCTGACCTGCTTTGCGGCCCGTCCGGGGCGCTTGTGGGCGCCCTCTACTCGTTGTTGAACTCCTCCAGCACCGTCGCGCCGAGCTCGCGGACGATCAGGTCGTGACCGCTGAGCGCGGAGTCGACGAGATCGGCGTCGTCCTCGGCCGGCATGTCGTACTCGATCGACGAGGGCGGGGGCTCCGGCGGCGTGTACGAGGGCTCCGCCACGGGCCCGCCCTGGGCGCCACCCGCGGACGCCGCCGGCGACACGGCCTCCCGGGCCATGCGCGCGCCCTGGCTGCCGCCACCTCCGGTCCCTTCGCCGCCCGCTCCGTACCGGCCCCCGGACGACGGGGACGCGGCCGGGCCGCTCTGCTGGGGCGGGGGCTGCGGGGCGCCCTGCTGGGGTGCGGCGGGGCCGCCGCCGAAGCCGCCACCGCCACTACGGGGGGCACCTCCGGCCGGCGGCCCGGCGCCGCCCGACGGGTCGACGATCGCCTCGACCCGCCACTGCACCTGGAACCGCTCGGCCAGCACGTCCTTGAGCACGTCCTCGCTTCCGCCGTTGGCGAAGCTGTCGCGGGCGCCGGCATTGGGGAAGCCGATCTGCAGCGTCGTGCCGTCGAAGCCGGAGACCTGGGCGTTCTGGCTCAGCAGGATCCAGGTGAAGCGCCGGCGGTCCTTCACCGCTTCCAGGATGTCCGGCCACATCTGCCGTACCTGAGCGGCACCCTGCGCCGCCCCTGGGGCCGCACCGGCGGCCTGCGGGGGCTGCTGCGATGCGGGCGCGGGCGAGCCGGCCGGCGGTCCGGACACGGCGGGGGGCGCGGACGGGGCGGGCGCACCGCCCTGCCCCGGCGCCACGGCCGTGGGCCAGCCACCGGGCTGTCGTCCGGCGCCCCCGCCGGCCGGGCCGCTGCCGCTGTCGGCGCCGCTGCCCCTGCTCGTGCTGCCCGGCCAGGCCCCGGGCCGGGCCGCCGCACCCGCACGGCCGCCGTCCTGCCCAGAGGGCTGCTGTGCCTCCGCCGGGGCGCCCTGCGGCGCCCCCGCGCCTCCGCCCTGCTGCTCCCCGCCGGGACCGGCCCCCGGGCCGCCGGACGCCCC
The DNA here is from genome assembly GCF_004122735.1 of Streptomyces sioyaensis. Taxonomy (GTDB): domain Bacteria; phylum Actinomycetota; class Actinomycetes; order Streptomycetales; family Streptomycetaceae; genus Streptomyces; species Streptomyces sioyaensis. The sequence continues at coordinate 42,965 of NZ_SDIF01000053.1, forward strand.
CGTTCCTGCCGTCTGTGCTGCCGGAGCGGCCGGAGCGGGGGCACCGCCCCCCTGGCCGGCGCTCGTCGCGCCCCGCACCGCGGCACGCGCCGCGGCCGGACCGGACGGTCCCCCGGCCGGCATCGCCGGATGCGCCTCCGGCCCCGGTACATAGCCCGCCGCGGGCCCGCCACCGGAGGCCACCACCGGCCCGGCCCCGGGCCGGGGCTCTCCCCCGGAGCCCACACCGCCGCCGGTGCCGCCGGCCCCGCCCAGCAGCGCGGCACCCGCACCGCGCTCCAGGCGGTCCAGCCGCGCCTGCACCGACCGCTCGTCGTCGTACGCCGCCGGCAGCAGCACCCGGGCGCAGATCAGCTCCAGCTGCAGCCGCGGCGAGGTCGCCCCGCGCATCTCCGTCAGGCCCGTATTGACCAGGTCGGCGGCCCGGCTCAGCTCCGCCGCCCCGAAGACGGACGCCTGCGCCGTCATCCGCTCCACCACATCGGCGGGGGCGTCGATCAGCCCCTTCTCCCCCGCGTCCGGCACGGCCGCCAGGATCACCAGATCCCGCAGCCGCTCCAGCAGGTCCGCCACGAAGCGCCGGGGGTCGTTGCCGCCCTCGATGACCCGGTCCACGACCTCGAAGGCCGCCGCGCCGTCCCCCGCGGCGAAGGCCTCCACGATCGAATCCAGCAGCGACCCGTCGGTGTAGCCCAGCAGCGCCGTCGCCATGGCATATGTCACACCGTCCGCACCGGCGCCGGCGAGCAGCTGGTCCATCACGGACATCGAGTCCCGCACCGACCCGGCGCCGGCCCGCACCACCAGCGGCAGCACCCCGTCCTCGACCGGGATGTCCTCCCGCCCGCACACCTCTGCCAGGTACTCCCGCAGCGTCCCCGGCGGCACCAGCCGGAACGGGTAGTGATGCGTACGCGACCGGATCGTCCCGATGACCTTCTCGGGCTCGGTGGTCGCGAAGATGAACTTCAGATGCTCCGGCGGCTCCTCGACGACCTTCAGCAGGGCGTTGAAGCCCGCCGAGGTCACCATGTGCGCCTCATCGATGATGTAGATCTTGTACCGGCTGCTCGCCGGCCCGAAGAAGGCCTTCTCGCGCAGCTCACGGGCGTCGTCCACGCCACCGTGCGACGCCGCGTCGATCTCGATCACGTCGATCGAACCCCGGCCGTTCCTGGCCAGGTCCACACACGACTGGCACGTCCCGCAGGGAGTGGGAGTGGGACCTTCCTCACAGTTGAGGCAGCGCGCCAGGATCCGCGCACTCGTCGTCTTGCCGCACCCACGCGGCCCACTGAACAGATAGGCGTGATTGACCCGATTGTTCCGCAGAGCCTGCTGCAGCGGATCGGTCACGTGCTCTTGCCCGATGACCTCGGCGAAGGTCTCGGGCCGGTAGCGGCGGTACAGCGCAAGGGACGACACGCATACGACGATATCGGGCCCCACTGACAACCGACCGGCCCCACAAACGCAAGCGCCCCCCACGCACCCGCCAGAGCCGACCTACCCTTGCTGCCTTCCGGCCCTGGGGGAGTTCAGTCAGATAGCGCCACGTGAGGGGCTGCGCACCACAGTAGCTGATTCCCCGCCCGAGAAACGACCCGTACCCCCACCCCCGACC
>NZ_SDIF01000054.1 GCF_004122735.1 Streptomyces sioyaensis
CCACGGTACGCCGCTACGTCGGTGACCTGATCCGCCGTCACCGCCCCGATACGCCCCTCCGGCACCCCTGAGCTGCACAAAAGCCCGCCTCCGCAACTCAGGCCACAGAACGGTGCGGCTCGACACCCTCACGTTCCGTACCAGGACGTGGACGCATCGTCGCCACCGACGGTCACCCGCCGCGCCCCGGCCGGTCGACACGTGGCAGACATCACGCACCGCATGCGACACACACCCCCGGCGGAGAAAACACCCACCTTGATCAACGCCCGCCCACCCTGACGCCCGCCCATCCTGAGGGGCGTCGGCACTGACGGGCGTCGGCACTGATGGTCATCCGCGCTGATGGTCATCCGCACTGACGGGCGTCGGCACTGATGGTCATCCGCACTGATCGACATCCCCAAGGCCGTCCTCCCCGACCAAGGCCGCGCCCTATCCAACCAAGGGCCGCCCTCCCGCCCTGTCCGAAGCGCCGGTGTTGCTCTCGTCCCTCGTCGTTCCCCGTTCGGAACGCCGGTGTCGCTGTCGTCCCCCGTCATCCACTCTCGCCCGTCCCCCTGCAACCTGACGCCCCACCCCAACCGCCCAGGGAGATCATCTGACGCTACGCTGAGTCGCCGAACGGGCGTCAGGGGCGCAGCTCAAGGGGCGCGCGAGGCACTTGGGGCGCGCAGGAGACGACGCGCAAGAGAAGAGGGTGGGAGCACATCATGATGGGACCGGCGCACTCGCTGTCCGGGGCCGCGGCCTGGCTGGGGGTGGGTGCGGGGGCCGCTGCCGCCGGGTATCCGATGCCCTGGCCGGTGCTCGTCTGCGGAGCGCTGATCTGTGCCGGAGCGGCGCTGGCCCCGGACCTCGACCACAAGTCCGCGACCATCTCGCGGGCCTTCGGTCCGCTCTCGCGGATTCTGTGCGAAGTGGTCGACGCCCTCTCGCATGCCGTCTACAAGGCGACCAAGATGCGCGGTGATTCGAACCGCAACGGCGGGCACCGGACGCTCACCCACACCTGGCTGTGGGCCGTGCTGGTCGGCGGCGGGATGTCGCTGCTGGCGATGCAGGGCGGCCGCTGGGCGGTGCTCGGCATCCTCTTCGTCCATATGGTGCTCGCCATCGAGGGGCTGCTGTGGCGGGCGGCGCGGGTCTCCAGCGATGTGCTGGTGTGGCTGCTGGGCGCTGCCGCGGCCTGGATCCTGGGCGGCATTCTCGACCAGCCGGGCAACGGCGCGAGTTGGCTGTTCACCGAGCCGGGACAGCAGTACCTCTGGCTGGGCCTGCCGGTCGTCCTGGGCGCGCTGGTCCATGACATCGGTGACGCCCTGACGGTCTCGGGCTGTCCCGTCCTGTGGCCGATTCCGATAGGCCGGAAGCGCTGGTACCCCGTCGGCCCGCCTCAGGCCATCCGCTTCAAGGCGGGCAGCTGGGTGGAGTTGAAGGTGCTGATGCCGGCGTTCATGCTGCTGGGCGGCCTCGGCGGGCTGGGCGCACTCGGCTATATCTGACGTGCCCGGCGAGCCGCCCGAGGACCGACGTGGACACGCGGAGACGGCGGCGGTGCGGGAGGCCCCGGCCCCGTAGCCCGCACCGTCATCAGCCCGCGGCAAGCCGAAGGCTGATGCGGAGTCGGCGGTAGGCGCGGGGCCCCCGTCGCCCGCACCCGCATCACCCTACGGCGGCCGAGGGCCGACGCGGAGACGTGGAGACGGGCAGACGTGGAGACGGTGAGACGAGCAGACGGGAAGATGGGCAGACGGCGGGCAGGGTGCGCGAACACCCGCCGCCCGCACCCGCATCAGCCGTGCCAAGACCGCCAGAGTGCCGCGTAGGCGCCCTCGGCGGCGACCAGTTCGTCGTGGCTGCCCAGTTCGCTGATCCGGCCGTCCTCGACGACCGCGATCACATCGGCATCGTGCGCGGTGTGCAGCCGGTGCGCGATCGCCACCACCGTACGGCCGTCCAGCACCCTGCCCAGCGAACGCTCCAGATGGCGGGCCGCCCGAGGGTCGATCAGGGACGTCGCCTCGTCCAGGACGAGGGTGTGCGGATCGGCGAGGACCAGCCGGGCCAGCGCGATCTGCTGCGCCTGGGCAGGGGTCAGCGCATGGCCGCCGGAGCCGACCTCGGTGTCCAGCCCCTCGTCCAGGGCCCGTGCCCAGCCGTCGGCGTCCACCGCGCCGAGTGCGGCCCACAGTTCGGCCTCGCCCGCCGTGGCCCGCGCCAGCCGGAGATTGTCGCGCAGTGAGCCCACGAAGACATGGTGTTCCTGGTTGACCAGCGCCACCTGCTCGCGGATCCGCTCGGCCGGCATCGCGGAGAGCTCGGCCCCGCCGAGGGTGACGGTGCCGGTGCGGGGCCCGTAGATACCGGCCAGCAGCCGGCCCAGCGTCGATTTGCCCGCGCCGGACGGCCCCACCAGCGCCAGCCGGCTCCCGGGACGGATCCGCAACGAGACCTCGCGCAGCACGTCCACGTCCGCGCGGTAGCCGAAGCTGACCCGGTCGGCGTGCACGTCCCGGCCGTCGGGGAACCGCTCCGGATCCGCGGCCTCCGGTTCGATCTCCCGGACGCCGACGAGCCGCGCGATGGACACCTGGGCCACCTGCAGTTCGTCGTACCACCGCAGGATCATGCCGACCGGCTCGATCATCATCTGCGACAGCAACGCCCCCGTCGTCAGCTGCCCCGGAGTGATCCAGCCGCCGATGACGAACGCCCCGCCCAGCAGCAACACCGCGCCCAGCAGCAGCACATGGGTGAGGTCGACGACCGGGAAGAGCACCGAGCGCAGAAAGAGTGTGTAGCGCTCCCACCGGGTCCATTCCTGGATCCGGCGCTCCGAGAGTGCGATGCGGCGGGCGCCCAGCCGGTGTGCCTCGACCGTCCGCCCCGCGTCCACGGACTCGGTGAGCACGGCGGACACCGCGGCGTAGCCGGCCGCCTCCGAGCGATAGGCGCTCGGTGCCCGCTTGAAGTACCAGCGGCAGCCGACGATCAGCAGCGGCAGCGCGAGTACGACGGCCAGAGCGAGCGGCGGCGCGGTCACGGTGATCCCGCCGAGCAGCAGCGCCACCCACACCACGCCGATGGCCAGCTGCGGCACCGCCTCGCGCATCGCGCTGGAGAGCCGGTCGATGTCGGTGGTGATCCGCGACAGCAGATCGCCGGTGCCGGCCCGTTCCAGGACGCCCGGCGGCAGCGCCACGGACCGTACGAGGAAGTCCTCGCGCAGGTCCGCCAGCATCCGCTCGCCGAGCATCGCCCCGCGCAGCCGGACCATCCGGACGAACGCCGTCTGGACGCCAAGCGCGAGGGCGAACAGCGCCAGGGTCCATTCCAGCTGGAGGTTGCGGTCGTCCGTGGACAGCTTCTCCACGACTCCGCCGAGCAGGTACGGGCCGGCCATGGAAGCGGTCACCGCGGCCGCGTTCACCGCGACCAGCACGGTGAACGCCCTGCGGTGACGGCGGATCAGGTCACCGACGTAGCGGCGTACCGTGGCCGGTGAGCCGACGGGCAGGGTGGTGAGGGTCTGCGGGGCGTCCGGATCGTGTTCCGGGGGCGCCGGCCCGATCATGCTCTCTCCTCGGTCTGGCCGGCCGACATCGCCGGCTCGGGGTCGGGTGCGCGGGTGACGACCGCGCGATAGGCGGAGTGCTGCAGCAGCAGTTCGCGGTGGGTGGCCCGGGCGGCGACCTTGCCCTCCTGGAGGAACACCACCTGGTCGGCCCGGTCCAGCAGGAGCGGACTGGAGGTGAGGACGACCGTCGTGCGTCCGCTCCGCAGGTCCCGCAGCCCCTCCGCGATCCGGGCCTCGGTGTGTGCGTCGACGGCGCTGGTCGGCTCGTCCAGCACCAGTACCTCCGGGTCGGTGACCAGTGATCTGGCCAGCGCCAGCCGCTGGCGCTGCCCGCCGGACAGGGACCGGCCGCGCTCGGTGATGTGGGCGCGCATCGGGTCGCCCGAGTCGTCGGCGGACGCCTGGGCCAGCGCGGTCAGTACGTCGCCGCACTCCGCCGCGGCCAGTGCCGCCGCCGCGCCCACCCGCCCGGAGGCCGGTACGTCGAGCAGCTCGCCGAGCGTGCCGGAGAGCAGCATCGGGTCCTTGTCCTGGACGAGTACGGCACGGCGGGCGGCCTCGCGCGGCAGATCGTCCAGCGGGGTGCCGCCGAGGACGACGGACGGCGGACCGCCGGGCCCGCTGCCGTCGTCCGCCGACGGCGGGTGCCCGCCGAGGTGTTCGGCGAGCCGGCCCGCCGCGTCGGGGTCGCCGCAGACCACCGCGGTCAGCCGGCCGGCCGCTGCGGTCAGACCGCTGACCGGGTCGTGCAGATCGCCGGTGGGCGCCGCCGTCCGGTCCCCGGCCAGCCCGCCGGCCGGACGCCGCTGGGCCAGTACGCGGGCCGTGCGGTTCGCCGACGGCTTGGCGAAGGCATAGGCCTGCGCGATCTCTTCGAAGTGCCGGAGCGGGAAGAGCAGAAAGGTGACCGCGCTGTAGAGGGCGACGAGATCGCCGACGGCGATCGCGCCGTCGAGGGCGAGCCGGGCGCCGTACCAGACCACCGCGAGCAGCAGCAGGCCCGGCAGCAGTACCTGGACGGCCGCGATCAGCGACCACATCCGGGCGCTGCGGACAGCGGCCCTGCGTACCTCCTGGGAGGCGCTGCGGTAGCGGCCGAGGAAGAGTTCCTCACCGCCGATGCCGCGCAGCACGCGCAGCCCGGCGACGGTGTCGGAGGCCAGCTCGGTGGCCCGGCCGGCCTTGTCGCGCTGGGCGTCGGCGCGCCGGATGGCGGGCGGCAGCAACGGCAGTACGGCCAGCGCCAGTACGGGGACGCCCAGCGCGACCAGCACACCCAGCGCCGGCTGGTAGCAGACGAGGGCGACACACACGCCGACCGTGGTCAGGGCCGCCGCGCCGAACCGGGAGAGCGCTTCGACGAACCAGCCGATCTTCTCCAGGTCGCCGGTGCTGACGGCGGCGATCTCGCCGGCCGCCACCCGCCGGGTCATGGCGGAGCCCAGTTCCGTGGTTTTGCGGGCGAGCAGCTGCTGCATCCGGGCGACGGCGGTGATCCAGTTGGTGACCGCGGCGCGGTGCAGCATCACCCCGCCGACCGCGATCAACAGACCCAGGGCCAGGACCAGACCGCCGGCCAGGAGCATCCGGCGGCCGTCGCGGTCCACCACTGCCTGCACGGCGAGGCCGACCGGCAGCGGGGAGGCGGCGATGGCGCCGATGTTCAGCAGCCCCCAGGCGAGGGCCGACAGCTGTCCGCCGAGTTGCTGTGCGCAGAGCCAGCGGAGGAAGGCGCCGCCCGTACGGACGTCCGGGACGCCCGGATCGGGATGCGGAAGGTCGCGAATATGCATGATGTCCCAGGCGAAGTCGTGGTGGGGCCGATGGCGGCAGGCCTCCCGGCAAGGCGAAGTGCCCCGCGCCAAGTCGTGTCGCGGACGGAGGTTCTGGAAGGTTGGACGGTCGGGAGGTCTGATTTCAAACGGTTTTTCCGCTGTGGCCCCTTGTTTCGGACAATCGTGTGGTGGTCCGCGCCTCGGCGGGCGGGTGCCGGAGGTGCGCGCACCCGGCGGTGCGAGCATGGGGGCCATGCGAACAGCGGGCAGTGCGAGGCGGATGGCGGCGGTGGCCGCTGCGGGGCTGGTCCTTCTGGCGGGCTGCGGCGGCAGCGGGGGCGGCGAACGGGGCGACGGCAAGGGCGACGGCGTGGGCAAGGGGGCGCGCCCCGGCGGCCCGGCCCGCGGGGCGTCGGCCACCACCCACCTCACGCACATCCCCGAGGTCGGCGCCGCACTGCGGTCACGGATCCCCGCCGACTCCCGTCAGGTCGTCGCGGTCTACGGGGACGGCGTGAACTCCGCCGACGCCACCGTCGTCCTCTACGAGAAGGGCGCCAAGGGATGGGACCAAAAGGGGCGTTGGGCTGCGCACAACGGCCGGCGCGGCTGGACGGTGAACCACCACGAAGGGGACAAGCGCAGCCCGGTCGGGGTGTTCACGCTGACCGATGCGGGCGGTGTGCTCGCCGACCCCGGCGCCAAGCTGCCCTATACGCACTCCGCGGCGTTCACCCCGCCGTCGTACTGGTCCAAGAACACCCGCCACGACTTCGACTATGTCGTCGCGATCAACTACAACCGCGTCAAGGGGACCTCTCCGCTCGACCCGGCCCGTCCGCAGGGGCAGTCCAAGGGGGGCGGGGTCTGGCTGCACATGGACCACGGCAGCGGCACCTCCGCCTGCGTCAGCGTGCCGAAGTCCGGGATGCAGGCGCTGCTGCGCGCCCTCGACCCGGCCCGGAACCCGGTGGTGGTCATGGGGGACAAGGCGCACCTGGCGGCCTGAACGGACGCGGTGCGCCGCACGCGCGGCCGGCGGGAGGACGGCGCCGGGCGCGGCTTCCGCCGGCCGACGCGGGGCCCGGCGGAGGCACCGTCCGCCGGGCCCGTGCCGAGCTCCTACTCCTCGGGCTTCTGTGAATCCATCCCCGGACGGGCCTGCTTCCACCGTCCACGGGTGAAGTCGGGGATCTCCTGCGGGGCGCCCTTCGCCTTGATCGAGAGGTCGCTCAGCGGTACCGGCGCGGTCCAGGTCGCCGCGTCATAGACGTCGAAGTCCGGTACGAGGCCGAGCCGCATGCACTGCATCAGCCGGAAGACCAGCATGTAGTCCATGCCGCCGTGTCCGCCGGGCGGGTTGGCGTGCTCCTTCCAGAGCCAGTGGTCCCACTCCGCGTACTTGCCGAAGTCGCCCCACTGATCGTTGCTCTGGTCCGGCTCCAGATAGATCCGCTCGGGGTAGTCCTCGAAGAGGCCCTTGGTGCCGCCGAGGCTGTTGATGCGGCTGTAGGGGTGCGGGGTGGAGACGTCGTGCTCCAGCCGGATCACCCGTCCCTTGGCGGTCTGGACGAGGCTGATCGTCCGGTCGCTCTCGATGTACGACTCCTTCCAGCTGGGGTCGTCGGCGGGCATGTGCTCCTTGCGGTACGCGGCGAGGCCGAAGGAGGGGGTGCCGAAGCTGGAGATGCGGACGGCGCGGTCCCCGCGGTTGATGTCCATGTAGTTGGCGACCGGGCCGAAGCCGTGGTTGGGGTAGAGGTCACCGCGCAGCCGGGTGTGCCAGAGCCGGCGCCAGGGCCCTTCGTAGTACTTCGGGTCGAACATCAGGCCGCGCAGATCGTGGATGTACGCGCCGGCGCCGTGCAGCAGATCGCCGAACAGCCCGGCGTGCGCCATCCGCAGCACCCGCATCTCGTTTCTGCCGTAACAGCAGTTCTCCAGCTGCATGCAGTGTCTGCGGGTCCGCTCGGAGAGGTCGACCAGCTGCCACAGCTGGTCCAGGCGCAGCGCGATCGGGCACTCCACGCCCACGTGCTTGCCGTTGCGCAGCGCCGTCTTCGCCATCTCGAAGTGCCAGTCCCAGGGCGTGGCCGCGTAGACGAAGTCGAGGTCACCGCGCGCGCAGAGGTTCTCGAAGTCGTGGTCGCCGTTGGTGTAGACGGCGGGCGCGGGCTGCCCCGCGGCGGTGACCTTCTTGGCGGCCTTGGCGGTCTTGTCCTTCACCGGGTCGCACAGCGCGACGACCTGCACGCCCGGCACCGCGAGAAACAGGTCGATCATGCTGCCGCCGCGGTTTCCGAGGCCGATGATGCCGACGCGTACGGTGCTGCGCCGCTCGAACGGCACCCCGATCATGGTCTTGCCCTTGGCCTCGGGTGCGGCGGCGGAGCCGGCCGTCCCGGGCGCGGCCGCCACGGCCTGGCCGGACGACAGGCCGCCGAGCCCCAGCCCGGCCCCCGCCGCACCGGCGGTCCAGAGGACCGAACGGCGGCTCGGGCCGGGCTCGTTGTGGTCGTCGTGGTTCTGCGATGGCGCCTCGTTCATCGATCCTCCAGGGAGCGGTGGTGTACCGGGGCATACGTGAACCTCGGTCAGGACCCTGTCGGCCGGTGGGCCGGGGCACAAGAGGGCCAAGGGGACTCTTGTCGCGACACGCTTGGATTCTCGGCCGCACCGCGGGACCCTCCGGGCACGGTCGGATGTCGCACCGTCAGCTCCTTTCGCAAGGGCCTGAAAAGCCTTGCGGAAAGCCTTGACGTGTCCACGCGGCAAACGGCAGGCTCCGGTACACCATCCCCCCAGGGCGGCCCGGCGCGTGGCTGCACTCGTGGGCGCGGTGTGCCCTGCCGCGCCCCATGACCAAGGAGCCGCAAGATGCAGCAACGTTCCCGTGTGCTGGGCGGGGCGCTGGCCGGCGTGCTGGCCGCAGCCGGCCTCGCCACCGTCGCGCCGTGGCCCTCCCAGGCCATCCCACCAGGTGAAAAGACCGTCACCGCCACGCTGTTCGAGTGGAAGTACGCGGACGTCGCCAAGGCCTGTACGGACCAGCTCGGCCCGGCCGGCTACGGCTATGTCGAGGTCTCGCCGGCCACCGAGCACATCAAGGGCGACCAGTGGTGGACCTCGTACCAGCCCGTCAGCTACAAGATCGCTGGACGGCTGGGCGACCGCAACGCCTTCGCCTCGATGGTCCGCACCTGCCACGGCGCGGGCGTCAAGGTCATCGCCGACGCCGTCATCAACCACATGGCCGCGGGGGCCGGCACGGGCACCGGCGGCACGCGGTACACCAAGTACCACTACCCCGGCGTCTATCAGGACCAGGACTTCCACGGCTGCCGCAAGAGCATCTCCGACTACGGCAACCGCACCGACGTCCAGACCTGCGAACTGGTGGGCCTGGCCGACCTCGACACGGGCAGCGAGTACGTCCGCACCACCATCGCCAAGTACCTCGACGGCCTGCGGTCGATGGGGGTGGACGGCTTCCGGGTGGACGCCGCCAAGCACATCTCCGCCACCGACCTCGCCGCCGTCAAAGGCAGGATGCGCGACCCCGGTTACTGGGTGCAGGAGGTCATCTACGGTGCCGGCGAGGCGGTGCAGCCCGAGGAGTACACCGGCACCGGTGACGTGGACGAATTCCGTTACGGCAGCCACCTCAAGAGCGCCTTCCAGGGCGGCAACCTCGCCGGGCTCAAGGCCGTCGCGGACGGCAAGCTCGGCGGCGACAAGGCCCGTACCTTCGTCGACAACTGGGACACCGAGCGCAACGGCTCGACGCTCACCTACAAGGACGGCGCGGCCTACACCCTCGCCAACGTCTTCATGCTGGCCTCGCCCTACGGCTCACCGAACGTCTACTCCGGCTACGAGTGGTCCGACAAGGACGCCGGACCGCCCAGCGGCAGCGGCGGCTGGACCCGCGAGCACGCCAAGCAGGAGATCACCGGGATGGTCGGGTTCCGCAACGCGGTGGGCGCCGCCCCGCTGACCGACTGGTGGGACAACGGGAGCAGCGCGATCGCCTTCGGCCGCGGCGGCAAGGGATTCGTCGCGCTCAACAACGGCGCGGGGGAGCTCACCCAGACCTTCGCGACCTCGCTGCCCGGCGGTACGTACTGCGATGTCGTGGCCGCCGCACCGTCCTCGTGCTACGGCCACACGGTCACCGTCGGAGACGACGGGAAGGTCCGGCTGACCGTCCCGGCGAAGCGGGCGGTGGCGCTGCTGCCGGTGCGCTGAGCGCGCCGTTCTCATCCGCCGGACGGGCCCGGGTGCCCGTCCGGCGGGCCGGGCCGCGTGGCCCACTCCAGCGCCAGCAGGACCGACCGATAACCGGGGTGTCCGGTCGCCTGGTCCATCCCGATCTCGCACATCCGGTTCGCCGACAGATACGCGTCGAAGCGCCGCCCGGTCACCTCGGCCGCCTCCTTCGCGGTGGCCGACTCCGTCAGCTCCCGGTGCAGCATCCCGCGGTCGCCGGCGAAGGCGCAGCAGCCCGCGTCGTCCGGCACCACCACCTCCCGCGCACCCGCCTCGGCCACCTCACGCAGCTGCTTCTCGTCGCCCAGGTGCGCCATGGCGCAGGTGGGATGGAGCACCGCGGAACCGGCCGTGCGCACCACCGCCAGATGCGGCAGCAGATGTTCGGCGGCCCAGACGACCGAGTCGACGACGGTCAGGCCGTCGTGCAGCGCACGGTTGGCCGGCGTCAGATACGGCACGACCTCGCGGGCCAGGCCCAGGGTGCACGAGGAGGCGTCCACCACCAGCGGCAGTCTGCCGCCCGCCGTCCACCCCCAGGCCGCCTCCACGATGCGGTTGGCCATCACCGCGGTCCCGCGCCGGTATCCCTTGGACTGCCAGATAGTCGCGCAGCAGGTCCCGGCCACGTCCGGCGGGATCCACACCGGCCGGCCCGCCCGCTGCGACACCGCCACCATCGCCTCCGGCAACGACGGCCCCCGGTACCCGGCGGGCCCGCCGAAGATCCGGTTCACACACGCCGGGTAGTAGACCGCGGCCGCTCCCACCCGCCGGGTCCCGGGCGGCCTGCGGGCCGCCGGACCGGGCATTCGCGGCAGCCACTCGGGCACCAGATCCGGGCGGACGGCCCGGCGGGCGGCGCCGGTGACCGCGGTCAGCACGCGGTCGTCGAGCCGGCCCGCTGCCGCCACCGCCAGCCGGGCCAGCCGCTCGACGGCCCGGAAGTGCCGGGCGGCGCCGGCGGCGACCGACTCCTCGCGCGCGGTGTGCCGTTGGTGGCGGAAGTCCTTCATCAGGGCGCCGGTGTCGATCCCCACCGGACAGTCCAGGGCGCAGGTGGAGTCACCGGCGCAGGTGTCCACCGCGTCGTAGCCGTAGGAGTCCAGCAGCGCGGTGGTGACCGGGGAGCCGGCCGGCTGCCGCAGCATTTCGCGGCGCAGCACGATCCGCTGGCGCGGGGTGGTGGTCAGGTCCGCGCTGGGGCAGGTCGGTTCGCAGAAGCCGCATTCGATGCACGGGTCGGCCGCGGCCTCGATCCCGGGGAGGGTCTTCAGCCCGCGCAGATGCGCCCGCGGGTCGCGGTCGAGCAGGACCCGCGGGGCCAGCACGCCCCACGGGTCCACCAGTTCCTTGATCCGCCACATCAACTCCGTGGCCCGCGGGCCCCATTCGAGGGCGAGAAACGGCGTCATGTTCCGGCCGGTGGCGTGCTCCGCCTTCAGCGACCCGTCGAAACGCTCCACGACCAGCCGGCAGAATTCCGCCATGAACGCGGCATAGCGCGCCACGTCGTCCGGCTTGGCCGCTTCGAAGGCGAGCAGGAAGTGCAGATTGCCGTGGGCGGCATGGCCGGCGACCGCGGTGTCAAAGCCGTGCCGGGACTGCAGTTCCAGCAGCGCCGTGCAGGCGTCCGCGAGCCGGGCCGGCGGCACCGCGAAGTCCTCGGTGATCAGCGTCGTACCGGGCGGCCGGGATCCGCCGACCGCCGTGACGAACGCCTTGCGGGCCTTCCAGTAGCCGCCGAGGACCGCCGGATCCCGGGTGAAGTCGTTGCTGACCGACGCCACCGGCCGGACCAGCTCCAGCTCCGTCAGTACCGCCCTGCCGGCCCGCTCGTACGCGTCGAGAGCGGCCTCGTCGGGCGCGCGGAACTCCACCAGCAGCGCGGTGGTCTCCTGCGGCAGCCCCGCCCAGTCGGCGGGCACCCCGGCCACCCGCACCGAGGCGCGCAGCGTATTGCCGTCCATCAGCTCCACGGCCCGCGCGCCCGCCTCGTTGAACCGCGGCACGGCCGCGGCCGCCGCGCGCAGCGTCGGGAAGAACAGCAGCGCCCCGGCGGTGTGCCGGTCCAGGGGCAGGGTGTCGAAGACGGTTTCGGCGAGGAAGCCGAGGGTGCCCTCGGAGCCGACCATCAGCCCGCGCAGGATCTGCACGGGTGTCGCACCGTCGAGGAAGGCGTCCAGGCGGTAGCCGTTGGTGTTCTTGATCTCGTACTTGGCGCGGATCCTGGCCACGAGTTCCACATCCGCCTCGATCTCCGCCCTCAGCGCCAGCAGGCCCGCGCACAGCGCCGGTTCGGCGCGCGCCAGCCGGGCATCGGCGTCCGGCCGCGCGGTGTCGACGACCGTGCCCGACGGCAGGACGACGGTGAGCGAGGCCAGCGTCCGGTAGGAGTTGCGGGTGGTGCCGGCCGTCATGCCGGAGGCGTTGTTGGCGACCACACCGCCCAGGGTGCAGGCCAGGGCGCTGGCCGGATCGGGCCCGAGCAGCCGGCCGTGGCGGGCCAGCGCGGCGTTGGCACGCAGCACGGTGGTGCCCGGCCGGATCCGCGCGCGGGCGCCGTCGTCCAGCACCTCGATCCCGGACCAGTGCCGGCGTACCTCGACGAGGATGTCCTCGCCCTGGGCCTGGCCGTTGAGCGAGGTTCCGGCGGCCCGGAAGACGACGTGGCGGCCCTGGTCCCGGGCGTAGGCGAGGACCGCGGAGACGTCGTCGACGTTCTCGGCCACCACCACGGCCTGGGGGACGAAGCGGTACGGGCTGGCGTCGGAGGCATGGCGGACCAGGTCGGAGATCGTGTGGCGCACTTTCTCCGCACCGAGCAGGGCGATCAGGTCGGCACGCAGCCGCTCGGGGGTACCCGCCGCCCGCCGGCCGGGCACCCGGTCGGGTGCGGCACCGGGGGCGGCGGCGGGCCGCAGGGACGCGGGATCCGGCTCCAGCAGGGGCATGGCGGCACTCCTCCGGTTGACTCCGCGTCAGCTCAATGCGGTGCACCCGGCCCGTCGACCAGGGTGGACAGCAGACCGCCGAGGACCTCACGCTGATCGGCGGTCAGGGGTGCCAGGATCTCCTCCGCCGCGGCCCGCCGGGCGCTGCGCAACGCCCGCAGGGTGGACCGGCCGGTGTCGGTCAGCTCGATGCGGACCACCCGACGGTTGGCCGGATCGGGCACCCGGCGCACCGCGCCGTTCGCCTCCAGCGCGTCCACCAGCGTCGTCACCGCGCGCGGGACGACCTCCAGCCGCTCGGCGAGGTCGGCCATCCGCGGTGGGGTGTCGCGGTAGTGGCCGACGATCCGCAGCAGCCGGGACTGCGCCGGCGTGAAGGCGATGTCCAGGTGCTCCAGATGGTGCTTCTGGGCGCGGTGCATCCGGCGGGTCAGCCGAACCAACTGCTCGGCGAGGTTCGAGGTGCTGACCGTCGGCTCGGGGGAGGGCATACCGCGAGGATAGCGGATATCAGGACCAGGCTCATTGTGAGTATAGGTAACAATGAGCTAAGCTCCACGACGCTTGCCTCCGGCCGGTCCCGGCCGGCATGTCCCACACCCCTCCCGAAGGAGCCCATGCACCGCGACGATCCCCAGTGGACCCCACCGCCCAAGGACCCCGACGAACCGGTCCCGTTGCGGCGGATCCTCGCCCTCTTCCGCCCCTACCGCGGCCGGCTGACCCTCGTCGGCCTGCTCGTCGGCGCCTCCTCGCTGGTGTCGGTGGCCTCCCCGTTCCTCCTCAGGGAGATCCTGGACGTGGCCATCCCGGGCCGGCGCACCGGACTGCTCACCCTGCTCGCCCTCGGCATGATCGCCACCGCGATCACCACCAGCGTCTTCGGCGTCCTGCAGACCCTGGTGTCCACCACCGTCGGCCAGCGCGTCATGCATGATCTGCGCACCGCCGTCTACGCCAAGCTCCAGCGGATGCCGCTGGCCTTCTTCACCCGCACCCGCACCGGCGAGGTCCAGTCCCGGATCGCCAACGACATCGGCGGGATGCAGGCGACGGTCACCTCCACCGCCACTTCCCTGGTCTCCAACCTGACCTCGGTCATCGCCACCGTCTGCGCCATGGTCGCCCTCGACTGGCGGCTGACCGTCGTCTCCCTGCTGCTGCTTCCGCTCTTCGTCTGGATCAGCCGCCGGGTCGGCAAGGAACGCAAGAAGATCACCTCCACCCGCCAGAAGCAGATGGCCGCGATGTCCGCGATGGTCACCGAGTCCCTCTCGGTCAGCGGCATCCTCCTGGGCCGCACCATGGGCCGCGCCGACTCCCTCACCCAGAGCTTCGCCGACGAGTCCGAGCGCCTGGTCGGTCTGGAGGTCCGCGCCAACATGGCGGGCCGCTGGCGGATGGCCACCATCGGCATCGTCATGGCCGCCATGCCCGCGCTGATCTACTGGTCGGCCGGACTCGTCCTCCAGCTCGGCGGCCCCGCCTTCTCCCTGGGCACCCTGGTCGCCTTCGTCTCGCTCCAGCAGGGCCTGCTGCGGCCCACCGTCTCCCTGCTCTCCACCGGCGTGCAGATGCAGACCTCGCTCGCGCTCTTCCAGCGCATCTTCGAGTACCTCGATCTGCCGGTGGCCATCACCGAGCCCGCCGAGCCGGTCCGGATCGCGGCCCCGCGGGGGGAAATCCGCTTCGAGAACGTCATGTTCCGCTACGACCCGGACGCCGCCCCCACCCTCGACGGCATCGACCTGACCGTCCCCGCCGGCGGCAGCCTCGCCGTCGTCGGACCGACCGGCAGCGGCAAGAGCACGTTGAGCTACCTCGTGCCGCGGCTCTACGACGTGACCGGCGGCCGCGTCACCCTCGACGGCACCGACGTCCGCGACCTCGACTTCGACACCCTCGCCCGCGCGGTCGGCGTGGTCTCCCAGGAGACCTACCTCTTCCACGCCTCGGTCGCCGACAACCTCCGCTTCGCCAAGCCGGACGCCACCGACGACGAGATCGAACGCGCCGCCCGGGCCGCCCAGATCCACGACCACATCGCCGCCCTCCCCGACGGCTACGACACCCTCGTCGGCGAGCGGGGCCACCGCTTCTCCGGCGGCGAGAAACAGCGCCTCGCCATTGCCCGGACCATCCTGCGCGACCCGCCCGTCCTCGTCCTGGACGAGGCGACCAGTGCCCTGGACACCCACACCGAACACGCCGTACAGCAGGCCATCGACGAGCTGTCCGCGGGCCGCACCACCCTCACCATCGCCCATCGCCTCTCCACGGTCCGCGACGCCGACCAGATCGTGGTGCTGGACGCCGGCCGGATCGCCGAGCGCGGCACCCACGACGAACTGCTCGCCGCCGAGGGGCGCTATGCGGCGCTGGTACGGCGTGACGCACACCTCACCCCGGCCGGGGAGCAGATCATGGCCCCGTAAGTGACCCACGGGTAAGGTCGGAGGCGCGGCGGCCAGTTCAGTGGTCGGGGTGGCCGCCGCATCCTCTTCCCGGGGCTGTCGAGAGGGCGCGCGACCGGCGGCAGCGCCCTGCTGACGGGGTGGGCCCCGCCACCGCCCGCACGGCCGCCGCGGTGTCCGCTGGCTACGACCCCGCCAGCAGGATCACTTCCAGCGTCCGCGGCCCGTGCACCCCCTCCACCCGGTCGAGCTCGATGTCGCTGGTGGCGGACGGGCCGGAGATCCAGGTCAGCGGGCGGTCCGGCGCCAGCCGCGGCAGCGCCTGAGGGACCGAACCGACCACCTGCTCAGGGACGCGGACCACACAGAGGTGATGGTCGGGCACCAGCGTGATCCGGCGCCTGCCCTGATCGGGCCCGCCGTCCAGTACCAGGGTGCCGGTCTCCGCGATCGCCACCGCGCAGCCCGTCAGCACGCTGTCCACGGCGTCGAGCTCCCGCGGGGTGGCGGACGCCCGGTCCTCGACACGGGTGAGGTCGGAACCGGCCAGCCAGGAAGCATCCAGACCCGGCGGCACCAGCACCGTACGGGCCCCGCGCTCCGCCAGCAGCCGGCCGATCAGCTCCGGCAGCGCTCCGGCGGTGCTGCGGTGCACCAGCGCCCGGTAGTCCGCGAGGTTCTCCGCGAGCAGCTCGACGGTCTGCTCCGTCGTGCGGGACCCGTGCACCCGCCGGTAGTCCCGCGCCACCGGCGCCTCGTCCGGCCGCTCCCCGCGCGGCACATCCGCCAGCGCCCGGCGCACCCGCGCCAGCACCACGTCCCGGCTGCTCACCCGCTGCCTCCTTGCTGTGCGGCCGATGTCCGGCGGGTGCGTTGCCACCAGTCACGGAAGGACTCGGCCGGCACCTCGGGCAGATCGCGGGTGGCGGACCAGGCGCGGCCCGGCCCCGGCAGCCGCCGCGGATGCAGCCGCCGGGTGCGGGCCGCCAGCCGCTCCCCGGTGCGCAGCGCGCCCGGGTGGTCGAACGCCCAGGCCGCCGCGCGCATCGCGGCCCGCTCCGCGGCATGCCCCTTGGCCGGTTTGAGGACGACCCGCGCCCCGCCCCGGGTGACCGGGCCGCCCTGCACCACCCGTTCCCGCAGATGCACCAGCACCTCGGGGATGTCGATGGCGACCGGACACACCTCGTAACACGCCCCGCACAGCGACGAGGCGTACGGCAGCGAAGCCTCCAACGGGCCACCGATACCACGTAGTTGGGGAGTGAGGATGGCGCCGATGGGGCCCGGGTAGGGCGAACCGTAGGCGTGCCCGCCGGCCCGCTCGTACACCGGGCAGACGTTCAGACAGGCCGAGCAGCGGATACAGCGCAGCGCCTGCCGGCCGACGGTGTCGGCGAGGGCGTCGGTCCGCCCGTTGTCGAGCAGCACGAGGTGGAAGGTCTGCGGACCGTCGCCGTCCGTCGTGCCCGTCCAGGTGGAGGTGTACGGATTCATCCGCTCGGCGGTGGAGGAGCGGGGCAGCAGCTGCAGGAAGACCTCCAGATCCTGCCAGCTCGGCACCACCTTCTCGATGCCGACGACGGAGATCAGCGTCTCGGGCAGGGTCAGACACATCCGGCCGTTCCCCTCGGACTCCACCACGACCAGGGTGCCGGTCTCGGCCACCATGAAGTTGGCGCCGGAGATCCCGACCTTCGCCGACAGGAACTTCTCCCGCAGATGCAGCCGCGCGGCCTCGGCCAGCTCGGCGGGGGAGTCGGAGAGCCCCTCGGGCGCCGGACGGCCCCAACCCGCCATCTCCCGGCGGAAGATGTCGCGGATCTCGGAGCGGTTGCGATGGATCGCGGGGACCAGGATGTGCGACGGCAGATCCCCGCCGAGCTGCACGATCAGCTCGGCCAGATCCGTCTCGTAGGCACGGATACCGGCCCGGGCCAGCGCGTCGTTCAGCCCGATCTCCTGCGTCGCCATCGACTTGACCTTGACGACCTCCCGCTCGCCGGTCTCCCGCACCAGCCGGGTGACGAGCGCATTGGCCTCGTCGGCGTCCACCGCCCAGTGGACCTGCCCGCCCGCCGCCGTGACCGCGGCCTCCAACTGCTCCAGATAGTGGTCCAGATGGCGCAGCGTACGGTCCTTCACCGCCGCGCCCGCCGCCCGCAGCTCCGCCCAGTCGTCCAGCTCGGCCACGGCCGCCGCCCGCTTGTCGCGGATGGTGTGGGTGGCGTGGGTGAGGTTGGCCCGCAGCCGGCCGTCACGGGTGGCGGCGGCCGCGGCCCGGGGGAACGCCGGCATGCCCAGGTACGTCCCGCTCACCACACCCTCCCTTCCGTACTGGCCAGGATCTCGGCGATATGCACCGGGCGGACCGCCGCACCCTGCCGGGTGAGGGTGGTCCCGAGGTGCAGCAGACAGGAGTTGTCGACCGTACACAGGGCCTCGGCGCCGGTCGCGACGACATTGCGGACCTTGTCGGCGCCCATCGCCGCCGAGACCGCCGCGTTCTTCACCGCGAAGGTGCCGCCGAACCCGCAGCACTCCTCGGCGCCCGGCAACTCCCGCAGCTCCAGCCCCCTGACCCGCTCCAGCAGCCGCCGCGGCCGGTCACCCAGCCCCAGCATCCGCAGGCCGTGACAGGTGGGGTGATAGGTGACGGTATGCGGGTAGTAGGCGCCGACGTCCTCCACCTTCAGCACGTCCACCAGGAACTCCGTCAGCTCGTAGGTCTTGGGCACCGCGGCCGCCGCCGCGTCGGCAAGCTCCCGGCCGCGCCCCTCGGCGGCCGCCTTCGCACCGATCCGCGGGTAGTTGTCCCGCACCATCGCGGCACAGGACCCGGACGGGGTGACGACATGGTCGAAGTCGCGGAACACCCGGTCGAAACGGCGCACCAGCGGTTCGGTCGCGTGCCGGTATCCGGTGTTGAACTGGGGCTGGCCACAGCAGCTCTGTCCGTCGGGGAAGCCGACCTCCACCCCCAGCCGTTCCAGCAGCGCCACCACCGCCTGCCCCGTCCGTGGATGGAGCAGGTCGTTGATACAGGTGACGAACAGTGCTACGCGCACGGTGCCCTCTCCTTTCGGCCGCCCTGGGCCCCTGGCGGCCCGCCGCTTCCGCGGTACATGATCACCTGTCGGCTCATCCTGCCCCAGCGGCAGGCCCAGGAGAAGAACCCGGAGCGGAGGACCATGTCGAACGCCGAATACATAGCCGAGGACCGGGCACCCGGCGACGCCCGCCCGCCGTCGCGGCTACGTCAGCTGGCCGCAGCCTCCATCGGCAACGCCGTCGAGTGGTACGACTGGTACGCGTACTCCTTCCTCGCCGTCTACTTCGCCGACCAGGTCTTCCCGCACGGCGCCGGCAACTCCCTGGTGCCCCTGCTGTCGACGTTCGCCGTCTTCGCGGTCGGCTTCTTCATGCGGCCGGTCGGCGGACTGCTGATGGGCGCGCTCGCCGACCGTCGCGGCCGGCGGACCGCACTGACCCTCACCATCCTGCTCATGGGCGGCGGCAGTCTGCTGGTCGCGCTCACCCCCACCTACGCGGCCACCGGAGTGCTGGCCCCGGTCGTCCTGGTCCTCGCCCGCCTGGTCCAGGGACTGTCGGTGGGCGGCGAGTTCGCGGCCTCCACCACCTTCCTCGTCGAATCGGCGGGGCCCGGCCGGCGCGGGCTGTTCGCCAGCTTCCAGTACGTGTCCACGACCGCCGGCCAGCTGCTGGCGTCCGGGACCGCCGCGCTGCTGGCGACGCTGCTCACCGAACGGCAGATGGGCCAGTGGGGCTGGCGGGTGGCGTTCCTCCTCGGAGCGCTGCTGAGCCTGCTGGGACTGTGGATCCGGCGCGGGGCCCAGGAGACCATCACCGAGCGGCGGGCCGCCGAGCGCCCCGGCCTCTTCGAGGCGCTGCGCCGCCACCCCCGCCAGTCGCTGCTCATCTGCGGCATCACCGCGGGCGGCACGCTCGCCTACTACACCTGGACGACCTATCTGCCCACCTACGCCCAGGTCAACGCCGGCTTCGACAAGGGCGATTCGCTCACCGTCGGCACCCTCTCGCTCGCCTTCTTCGCGCTGCTCCAGCCGCTCGGCGGGCTGCTCTCGGACCGCATCGGCCGCAAACCGCTGCTGCTCGGATTCTCCCTGGGCTTCGCCGTACTGGCCGTACCGCTGCTGCACCTGGTCACCGACGCGTTCCTCTCGCTCCTGCTGGTGCAGTGCGCGGGCATGGTGCTGCTCACCGGCTACACCGCGATCGCCGCGGCCGTGAACGCCGAGGTGTTCCCCGCGCGGGTGCGCGCCGCCGGCATCGGCTTCCCCTACTCCCTCACCGTCGCCCTCTTCGGCGGCACCGCTCCCTACGTCGGCACGTGGTTCCGGCAGGCCGGCCACCCCGACCTCTTCCCCTGGTACGTGGCCGCCCTCTGCCTCGTCTCGTTCCTCGTCTACCTCACCCTCCCGGAAACCGCCCGACGGCCGCTGGACACCTAGGGCCTGTTCGTTCTACGCGGTTGCGCGCCGGACGGGAGCGTGGAACCCGCCCCGCCCCGGCCCGGTGGCACGCGAAGGCGCCGCCCCTCCAGGGGCAGGGAGGGGTGGCGCACTTCGGGGCGGGGTCGGTCAGACGAGCCACCCCACGAAGTGGAGGATGCTCGCGAGCAGGTTGGTGATGATGTTCATCGGGGCTACTCCTTCGGTGTGGGAGCCAACTCTCCGGTCCAGCAAGGGGTTTCGACCGGAGGCGCCGCAGTGGTCTGCAGCCCGCCGCTTGCGCCTCGACATCATTGCCCGTTGCGGTGAGTCAATTGAATCCCTCAGCTTTGCGACCATGCGTGCCGGCGAACGCGTGCACCCGCGCCCGCGTGTTCCCATGGACGGGGCCTTTACGGGGCCCTGTGACGGCGGCACAGGGCACACTTCACGAGGCCAGACGTCCGGCCAAATCCGTCTCCCCATGGGCAGGTTGAGCCTCCCCGTCGAGCAGCCGGCGGATGTCGCGGACCGCGGCACGGCCCGCCCGGTTGGCGCCGATGGTGCTCGCCGACGGTCCGTAGCCGACGAGGTGCACCCGCGGATCGCGCAGGGTACGGGTGCCGTCCATCCGGATCCCGCCGCCCGGCTCGCGCAGCCGCAGCGGGGCGAGATGGTCGAGCGCCGCACGAAAGCCCGTCGCGTACAGGAGCACATCGGCCTCGACCGTACGGCCGTCGGCCCAGACCACCCCACCGGGCGTGAGGCGCGCGAAGAGCGGCAGCCGTTCCAGCACGCCGCTCGCCCGGGCCCGCCGGACCGCCTCGGTCATCGGCAGCCCCGTCACGCTCACCACGCTCCGCGGCGGCAGCCCCTGCCGCACCCGCTGCTCCACCAGCGCGACCGCGGCCCGGCCCTGCTCCTCGCCGAACGGCCCCTCACGGAACACCGGGGGCCGGCGGGTCACCCACGTCGTGGCGGCCGCGACCGGCGCGATCTCCAGCAACTGCTGGACGGCCGACGTCCCGCCGCCCACCACCACGACCCGCGCACCGCGGAAGTCCCCCGGCCCCTTGTACTGCGCACTGTGCAGCTGACGGCCGGCGAAGACGTCCTGTCCCGGAAACCGTGGCCAGAACGGCCGGTCCCAGGTCCCGGTCGCGTTGATCAGCGCCCGCGGTGCGTAAGCGCCCTCGGACGTCTCGACCAGCAGCCGATCGTCGGCGCCCGCCCGCACCGCCGTCACGCTCACCGGCCGGTGCACCCGCAGCCCGAAGGTCTGCTCATAGCGGCCGAAGTACCCGCCGATCACCTCGGACGACGGGCGCTGCGGATCGGCGCCGGTCAGCTCCATGCCCGGCAGTGCGTGCATCCCGTGCACCTTGTCGTACGTCAGCGTGGGCCACCGGAACTGCCAGGCCCCGCCGGGGCGCGGGGAGTGATCGAGCACGACGAAGTCCCGGTCCGGAACCCAGCCGGCCCGCCGTAGATGGAAGGCCGCGGCCAGACCGGCCTGCCCGGCACCGATCACCACGACCTCGACGTCACGCACCCCGAAGTGGTTCATGCTTCACCCAACCCGGGAGGCGCCGTATGTCTTCCCGGGGCGCCCGTACGAAAATGGCCGCATGAGCGCCGCATTCACCACTCGCACCCTGGACATCACCACCGGCACGACCGAGACCGTCACCGACCTCACCGCCGACTGCGCCGAGTTCCTCCGAGAGCACGCGGACGGCCGCGACGGCTTGCTGAACATCTTCGTGCCGCACGCCACAGCCGGCATCGCCGTACTGGAAACCGGCGCAGGCAGCGACGAAGACCTCCTGGCCACGCTCCACGACCTGCTGCCCGCCGACAACCGCTGGCGCCACCGCCACGGCAGCCCCGGCCACGGCCGCGACCACGTCCTGCCGGCCCTCGTCCCACCCCACGCCACCCTCCCGGTCGTGTCGGGCCGGATGGCACTGGGCACGTGGCAGTCGGTCTGCCTGGTCGACACCAATGTCGACAATGTCAACCGTCAGGTGCGGTTGAGTTTCCTTGGCCAGTGAGCTGCGACCACGACGACTGTGGGCGAAGTGGGGACATGTTCGGGTGCGACAACAACTGGGTGCCCGCCGTTTCTCACTCGCGTGCGGGTGAACCACGAAGCCGCGTCCTCGTGTCGGCCAAAGCCGGATGAGCGTGCCCGTTATCGTCAGCTCTCGTGCCGTTGAGCTGTGCGTTTGTGAATCTCAAGCCCGGCGTCGGAAAGACGACGAGTGCTGTGTGGCTGGCCCACGCGCTTCATGAGTCGGGACTGTCGCCGCTGCTGGTCGACGGTGACCCGGCCGCTTCCGCGCTGCGCTGGAGCGAGCTGGCCAGTGGCTTTCCGTTTCCGGTGATCGCCCTGCCGGTGGGGGACGTCCACCGTCGCGTGAACGACTTCCTCGGCGACCGACAGGCCGTCGTGCTCGATGCGCCCCAGCTGGAGGACCATCCCCGCATCACCCGCAGCATCATGAGGTACGCCGGCGAGTGGATCGTGCCCGTGACCCCCGCCCCCATCGAACTGGACCGGATGGCACCCATCCTTACTGAGATGGCGGACGTGCAGTCCCTGCGTGCCGAACCCGCCCGCACGGCGGTCCTGCTCAATCGCACCAACCGTCCCGATGCCACGCGCACCGGGCCCGATGCCGACGCTCGTGAGGCACTCGGCGAGCGGGGTTTCGATGTGCTGGACACCCAGATCGCGCGGCTCGACCTCTACGCCCAGTCTTTCGGGAACCCGGTCCAGGCCAAGGGCTCGGCGTACATGGACTTCGCGGAGGAACTGATCAAGCGTCAGGATGAGGAATGAGCCAGCGCAAGGACAACTACCGCGCCGCATTGCGGCGCGAGCAGAATGTCTCGGCACCCCGGTCCGCCGATGTCACCAGGCTGAAGAGCAGATACATCCGGGTGACCGTCGAGGTCGATCCCGACCTGCGAGGCGATCTGACGCGATGGATGGGACGGCCGGTCTCCTCGGTGGTGCTCGCCGGCGCGACCGTCCTGCGTACCCTGGCCGCCACCGCCGGCTGGGTCTCTCGGCCCGGACACCCGGCTGCGTCCGTCCCGCGTGAGGTTCCGGATTCGGGTCGCTGACCGGGTGGCTCGCACGGCAGGGCGCCCTGCCCGAGGTAGCCGTCACGCAGCGAAGACCCCCGGCCGTGCCAGGACCGATGCCGAGGCCGGCCCTGCCAAGGTTGGCCAAGGGGTGTCCCGTAATCCCTGGCGGGCGACGGCCCCCGGCAGGGTGAGCACGGCCCCACCTGCCGCGGCGTTCCGTTCCCTCACTGTCCGCGTTCACCGCGCGATTCGCTGGTGTGGGCGAAGCGCCCCCCGGTGTTATTCAATGAAGTGTGTGGCCAAGGATCTCGGGGCCCGTCGCACGGGTCCGAGTACGGCCCCGGCGCTGTGCCGGGGATTGCTGAGAGAGCCGGCATGGACTCCACACCCTCTCGCTCGTCCTCTTCGGCGTTCGACCTGGTCAGCAGCGCCCTGGGACGCTACATCCCACGCCGCGGGGCGGCAGCGGCCGCCGGTCCCGCCGACGCGCAGGGCGACCGCACCACCCGCCAGCGCGTACCCGACAACCCGGCAGCCGGCCGTCAGGATCAGATCCTCGGCGCGGTCAACCTGGACCGGGATCTGAGCATCACCCGCTGCAATCTGGACGCCCCCGTGTTCGCGGGTCTGGACGCCGTGCCCGGGAGTCCCTTCGTCGATCTCCTGCCCCCGGGGGACGTACCGACGGTCACCCGGCGGTTGCGGCAGGTATTGGAGACCGGTGAGGCGCACGTCGCCCGGATTCAGCGCCTGCGGCGCGGCGACGGGTCGGAGCTGGTGGTCTCGATGAGCATCCTGCCCGCCGCGGTGCCTCAGGAGGGCCTGACCGTCTCCGTGATCGCCATGGCCAGGAGGCTGCACCTGTACGCCGCCGAGACCGCGATCGGCACCTCGCTGGACATCGGGGACACCGCGCAGTCCCTGGCGCAGTCCCTGCTGGCTTGGGGAGACGTGGCTGCCGTCGACCTCGACTTCGCCGTGTGGACGGGCGAGGGAGTCACCGGGCAGGGGCAGGGGCGCATCCGGCTGCGGCGGGCGGCCCTGGTGCCGGACCGGGCGTGGCCCGAGGGCTACGTGACTCCGGGCGGCGATCTTCCCAGCGACGCGAGTCGTCTGCTGGCGCAGGCGGTACGGCGGGACGACGCTCCGCAGGCCATCGTCATACCCGACCGGGAGGCGGTCGAGCGGGTACTCGGCAGTCCACGGGTGATGCGTGCCCTGGTGCCCGGCGACCGGTCGGCGGGTGTGGCGTGCATACCGCTGGTCTTGGACGGCGCGCCGCCCGTCGTGCTGGGCGTGGCGGAGGTCTGGCGGCGGGCGGACTGCCCCTTCCGCGACAGCGAGCTGTTCGACCTGCAGGAACTGGTGGCCCGGACCGCCCATCACGTCGACCTGGCCCGTCAGCACCAGCGCGAGCACACGCAGGTGCTGGCGTTGCAGCGCCGGCTGCTGCCCCGGACCGGCGGCGACACCATCGAGATCGCCAGCGTTTACCAGCCCGCCACCCCGGACAGCGCGGGCGTCGGCGGTGACTGGGTGAACAGCTTTCCGCTGCCGGACGGCCGTACCGCGCTGGTGGTCGGTGACGTCGTCGGGCACGGCCTGGGAGCCGCGGCGACCATGGGCCAGCTGAGCATGGAGGCCCGCGCGCTGCTGTCCGCGGGGCTCGCGCCCGACGAGGTACTGGAGCACCTGGACGAAACCGTGACGCTGATGGACGACGCGGAGTCCGGGCTGGCGGCCGGCTACAGCGCCCTCGGGTCGACCTGCTGCATCGCCCTCTACGACCCGGTCAGCCACCATGTGGCGCTGTCCAGCGCCGGCCACCTCCCTCCGGTCCTGGTCTCGCCGGACGGGCACGCGGGCCCGCTCACGGTCCGCCCGCACCCCGGCCTGGGCGCCGAGTTCGCGCTGCGGGAGCCGTTCGAGGTGCGCACGTTCGGCGCCCCCTCCGGCTCCCTGCTCGTCCTCTACACCGACGGCCTGGTGGAGGATCCGGACGTGTCGATCGACGAGGGCATCGGCAGGCTGGCGGACGCCGTGTCCAGGGTGCACCCCTGGGACGCCCTGCAGCAGGCCGCACGGCACGTCGTCTCCGCCCTGGCACCCGGGCGCCAGCGCGACGATGTGACCCTGCTGCTCGCGCGGATGGTCGGCTACCGCAAGGGGGACACCGAGACCTGGCGGCTGCCCGCCCGCGACGACGCCCCCGCCCGTGCCCGCGCGCAGGTCTCCGCGCTGCTGCGGCACTGGCGCATCAGGGACGACACCCGGGACAACGTGCTGCTGGTGGTCAGCGAGCTGGTCACGAACGCGGTGCGCTTCGCCACCGGTCCCCTCACGGTACGGCTGATCAGGGCCGGTCACGGCCTGCTGTGCGAGGTGGGCGACACCGGCAACGGCAGGCCACGTCTGAGCCGGGGCGGCCTCTTCGACGACGGCGGTCGTGGCCTGCACATCGTGCACAGGCTCACCACCCGATGGGGGGTGCGGTGGACGGACACCGGCAAGGTGGTCTGGGCGGAAGTCGCGAGGTGACGCGGACGGCCCGTTTGCCGGTACGGGTGGCGCGGGCTTGCGCTACAGCCACTTCCCTTCCAGGGCGGTGGCGGTGAGGCCCGGTGCGGCCGCGTACAGGACGGCGCGGCTGCCCGGCTTCTGCCCGGCGTCGTGCGCCCGCCGCAGGATGTCGAACACGGCGGCGCCTCCGCGGTTGCCGCTGGTGTAGCTGTCCCGGCTGTAGTCCAGCAGCCCCGACGGCCACGCGTCGGGCATCGTCTTCTCCATGTACTCCAGCACCCGGGTCCCGCCGGGGTGCGCCAGCAGCACGTCGGGGTGCCAGGAGTCGGGGTCGTCCTGGTAGCGGACGCGCAGCCACTCCCACATCGCGGCGACCGTCTCCTGTACGGCGCGCGGCCCGCGCCGGTCCATCACGAAGTGGGTGCCGTCCGTCCGTGTCTCCAGGCGGTGCAGATCTTGGGTGCCGGGCAGGGTGTGGTGCCAGGTGGCGTCCAGCCGCAGCACCGACTCGCGCCTCGGGCGGCCCGTGACCACCGCGGCGACCGCGGTGTCGGCAAACAGCAACCGGACGATCAGGGACTCCAGAGTGTCGTCCGCGGGCTGGTAGGTCGTGCTCAGTGCCTCCGCGATCACGACCAGGACCACCCGGTCGGGGTCCGCGGCCACGAGATCCGCCGCCAGCGCCAGGGAGCGGGTCCCCGCTATACAGGCCCACTGCGTGGCCGGCAGCAGCAGCACGTCCTTGCGGAGCGGAAGCTTGTTGGCCAGGGCGACGTCCAGACCCGGCAGCGCCGGGGTGGTGGAGTGGCTGGTGATGACGCAGTCGATGTCCGCGGCGTCCAGCCCGGCGATCTGCAGGGCCCCGCGCGCCGCACGCTCCCCGTAGGACTGCACGGCGTCCCAGGCCGGCGCGGTGCGCTCCTGGACGGTCTGCGGCGCGGGTATCGCCTCAAGTGCGGTGATCACGCGGTCCACGTCCTGCTGGGTGAACCCGTCGCGTGCCAACGCCTCTTGGGCCGACCCGATGCCGACAGCCCGCAGGCCGCCGCCATTGCCGGGTGCGACGGCGGCCTCCAGCGGCAGCATCCACCCACGTGTCTCGATGCCCGTGCTGGCCGCGATGCCGTCGATCCGCGGTGCCCACGCCGCGTGTGGATGCCGATCGCGCACCTCCGTCACGATGTCGCTGGTCTCCACGGTGTGCTCGCCGTGTATGACGGCAGGAGGACAGAGGTAAGCGGCCATAAGGAGGTACCTTCCAGGGCAGGGGGAATGTCCCGAGTGCTGTGGCATGGGTCACTCTGGGCTTCGTGCCCAAGAGTTACCGGTAGATCCCACTTCGGGTGCGGTATCCGTTTCGAGCATGGACACCAAAGGGACATTTCCGCTGTGATGCACGCAACTTAGGCGGCTTTTGGGGTGCGTGAGACGGCACACACCGCTGAAACAGGAGCCCTAGGAGCGGTTCCGCAGGTCTTCCCTGACCTAGCGTCAGCCAGGGGCCCTGGTCAGGGCGGGGCGGCGGACCGCGAACGCTGCCGGGCACCGCACGTCACCGGCGACGTGTGCGCGATGCACGCTGCGGTTCTGCCGCTCGCGACCACCGCCTCGGCCGGAGAGCGCATGGCGGTCACCGGGAGCCGAACCCGCGTGATTCTCACGGCAGTTCGAGCAGGAATCGGAGAAGGCACATCGGCCCGAATGTCAGGCCGTGGCGAACCTCGTCAGTACGGCCTCCGGCCGTACGTCCGGCAGCGCCCGCCGGAAGGCCCGGTAGTAGGCGATCTCCTCCTCGGTCCGCAGGCCCATCTCCGACGCTTCCGCATCGGAGACCCGGTCGTGGTCCCCGGCTCCCGGTTGCGGCGCGAGCACGTCCTGTGCGCCGCTGCCCGTACCGAACTGCACCTTGCGGCGCCAGAGCAGCTGCTCGGGCAGCCAGCCGGTGAAGGCTCGGCGCAGGTGCCCCTTCTCCATGCCGTCCGGTTCGAGCCCCTTCAGCTCGGGCGGCAGCGACACGGCGTGCGCGATGACCTGCGCGTCGAGGAACGGAACCCGTGCCTCAAGGCCGTGGGCCATGGTGACGCGGTCGCAGCGCTGGAGATTCAGGCCGTGGAGGTCGCCGATGGTGCGGGCCAGTTCGGCGTCGAGTGCGGCAGGGTCGGCGTGTGCGCTGTGGTAGTAGTCGTACCCGGCGAACAGCTCGTCCGCGCCCTCGCCGGTCAGCACCGCCTTGACGTGCCGGGAGGCCAGCTCCGAGAGGAACCAGTTGGGCACGGCGCTGCGGATGAGGCTGGCGTCGAAGGACTCGACCGAGGCGACGACCTGGTCCAGGATGGCGGTCGCCTGCTCGGCGTCGAAGACGGCCTCGTGGTGTTCGGTGCCGAGGAATGCCGCCGCCTCGCGGGCCGCGAGCAGGTCGGGCGAGCCGTCGGTGCCGACGGCGAAGGTCTTCAGCGTCTTGCCCCGCTTCGCGTATTCGCGGGCGGCGATGGCGGCGACCACGCTGGAGTCGAGCCCTCCGGAGAGGAACACGCCGACGTCGACGTCGGCCATGAGGTGACGGCGTACGGAGTCCACGAGGACCTCGTGGGTGGCCTTCTCGGCGATCTCGGGCGCCAACTGCAGCCAGTCCTCGGCAGCTTCGCCGCCGGGTGCGCCGACGCTCGGGACGGCGTGGGCGAACCGTACGAGGCCGGTCTCGGGCGTCCAGTAGCAGCCGGGCGGGAATGCCTCGACGACGGGCTGCACTTCGCGCGGGAAGGCGCGCAGCTCGGAGGCGAACCAGAGGGTTCCGTCCCGCTGTGCCCAGTAGAGGGGCTTGATGCCGATGCGGTCGCGGGCGGCGACGAAGCGGCCGTCGGGGGTTGCGGCACCCAGGGCCCACATGCCGTGGAGGCGGTCGAGGGCGGAGGGTCCGTACAGCTTCAGCAGGGCGAGGGCCGACTCGCTGTCGGAAGACGTGGCGAAGTGGGCGGACTCGCCGAGGTCGGCGCGGATGTCGGCGTGGTTGTAGATCTCACCGTTGCAGACGAGCGCCCAGCTGTCCTGCCGGCCGAGGGGCTGCCGACCGCCGTCGAGGTCCACGATCGACAGCCGGGTGTGACCGAGCCAGGCGGAATGCCCGAGGAGCCAGTGGTCACTTTCGTCGGGGCCGCGGTGCCTGATGCCGGTGAGCATCTTCTGGCCCGCGGCGCAGGTATGGAGGGGATCGGAGTCCTTGGAGGACTGGTGGTAAATCGCAGCTATGCCACACATGCAGGTCGACATTACGTCACCGGGGCGCATGCAGCAACGACTGTTGCGCTATACGCACGGATGGGCGAAGGTTGAGCTGTGAGTAACGACAGCCTCAGTAGCGTCAAGCGCGCCCTGGAAGTCCTGCGTGCCCTCGGGCAGGGGCCGATGCGGGTGCAGGCGATGGCACACGCGATCGGCAGGGAGAAGACGCAGGTCTCGCGCACCTTGAAGGTCCTGGCCGAAGAGGGTTTCGCGGTGCGTGACCCCGAAACGATGGAGTACCGGCTGGGCTGGCAGTTCTTCGCCCTCGCCGCCGCGGCCGAGGAGAATCCGCTCCGGCACGAGGCGCCGCGCGTGCTGCGCGCCCTCGTTCAGCAGCTGGGCGAGTCGGCACACCTCACGACGCTGGCCGGGAACGCGGCGGTGACGGTGCTGTCGGAGCGCCCGGTCCGCACGCTGCAAGTGCACGAGCGGGTCGGCCAGACGTCCCCGCTGAACTGCACGTCCTGCGGACGCGCGCTGCTGCTGGGCGTGCCGGACGACGAAGTGGTCGCGCTCTTCGCCGCCGCGGACGCGACGGGAGAGCCACTGCCCGGAAGCGAGCGCGCACCCCGTACCGTCCCGGCCCTGTTGGAGCGACTTCACGAGGAGCGTCGGGCCGGTTACGTGGTGTCCATCGAGGAGCACGAGCCGGGCATGACCGCGGTGGCGGCGCCCGTACGCGACTTCCGTGGTGCCCCGGTCGCCGCTGTCAACATCTCGGCCCCGACGATGCGGCTGCCGCCGGAGGCGCATCCGCCCGTGATCGAGGCGGTGCTGTCGGCCTGCAAACGCCTGTCGGAGACGCTGGGCTACGCGAACCACTAGAAGCGGGCGGCGCGTTCATGGATGTCGGGCACATCGGTGTCGTTGGCGGCGGACGTGAGCTGGGCGAGCAGACCGAGGTACGCCACGGTCTGCCCTCGGCCGATACCGCGCGCCTGTCCCACGGCTCGTGCCACAGGCACTTAAATATCGGAGCGTGACTAGAGAGCCGCAGCGCTTCACGATTTTTTTGGTCCCCGAACATGTGGAGGACAGGGGCGGTGCCTCCGTGGAGGACTCAGCCGTACGCTCGGCGGTCGTCGAGGCGACGGGCGAAACGGGAGCCTCCGGCTACCCCCGCTACATCGGGCACGGGATGGTGGCCGACATCGACCCCAGTACGCGCACGGTCGAGGCGCTGCTCGTCGACGGCGCAGAGCTGGACTACGGGCTGACCGCCTTGGTCACTCCCTGATCGCGGGGATCAGGGAGTGACCATCAGGTGACCGGTGCCTGCCGTAGGCGTGGGTCAGGCTGTCATGAGGTGGCGCCGGGGAGGGCGGGGCCCGCGTGCTGCCGCACCGACATGAGGGTGCGGAAGGAGTTCCGCGTCAGCCCCGGCCGAGGACGCAGAACTCGTTGCCCGCCGGGTCGGCCAGGACGACCCAGGAGACGTCACCCTGACCCACGTCGGCCCGTACCGCGCCGAGGCCTTCGAGCCGGGCGACCTCCTTCGCCTGGTCTTCGACGGGGTCGGACATCACGTCGAGATGGATGCGGGTCGATACGATCTCGTCGTCGGGCGTGCGGCGGAACTCCAGGTACGGCCCGACGCCCTTGACGGAGCGCAGCAGGGCGCGGTCGTCGGTCAGCTCGTGGACGGTCCAGTCGATCGCCTCGCCCCAGAACCGCACCATGGCCCGTGGGTCGGCGCAGTCGACGACCACGGCGGCTATCGGCCCGGTGTCCCGGTAGAGCTCCCGGGGTTCCAGGACGCTGAACACGTTGCCTTCCGGGTCGGCCAGCACCGTCCACGGCACGTCGCCCTGGCCCACATCGGCGGGCGTCGCCCCGAGCTCCGTCAGACGTGCGACCAACTCCGCCTGATGGGCGTCGGAGGTGGTGGCGAGCTCGATGTGCACGCGGTACTTCACCGACTCCGGGTCCGGGACGCGGACGAGATCGATGCAGACGGCGGACGGGTCCGGCCAGTCGAAGCCCACGGGTACGAGGTTGGTGACGCCGGGCCCTTCGCTGGAAACCTCCCAGCCGAGCACCTCCGCCCAGAACTGGCCGAGCGCCGAGTCGTCCCGGGCCTTGAAGTTCACCTGAACAAGTTGCAGCGTCATGCCGCACACCTTAGGTGATCTCCGTCGGGCAGGCGTGCGAAATTTGGCCTGTTGCGTGATCACCTAACGACGTGTCCGAACCCTGTGTCAGTTCCTCTTCGTGTCTCCTGAGGGAAGGTCAGAGTCCGGGAGCCGTGTCGTCGGTCGCATCGTCATCCGGTGCGTAGCTCGCCGGCGGGTCGAACCTTCTCAGCAGTTCCTCGGCCGTCTCGTTCCGGTCCTGCGTCTTGATGATCTCGGCGATCTGCTTGGCCAGCATCCCCCGCCGGACATCTCCGTCCGTGAATCCCATGCCGGCGAGGAAGGCTTCGAAGTGGTCAGCGGCTGTCGGCTCGCGTTCGAACGAGGCGGGTGGTGCGTCCATGGCTTTCAGGTCGGGCCGCTCGCTCTGCGGCTGAGGGATGAGATCCCGCAGTCGTGGGGGCACATCGGTGTCGTTGGCGGCGGACGTGAGCTGAGCGAGCAGACCGAGGTCCGCCACGGTCTTCTCCACGTGATCGTCGTTCTTCGCGAGCCACCAGACCACCGCGCTGCCGGTGTCCTTGAGCACGTCCTCGCCCAGGTACTCGCGCTTGCTCTGCTCGTACTTCCGCTGGTGTTCCCAGACTGCCTTGTCCTTGCGCACTTCAGCGAGCTTGTTCAACCGCTCCTGATCGTGTTCGCGCAAGGTGAGCGTGACACCCTCCGCCATGACCTGGAGGTGGCCGGTGCGGTCCGGGCGCATCGTGCCGAGTGCGCCACTCAGCTCGTGCTGGACGAGTGAGGCCCGGCCGGGCTCCCGCCGCTCCGTGAGCGCGCGGGCACGGTCCAGCACCGCTTCGACGGCGAGGCCCGCCGGGCTGACGACGGGGCCGTCGCCGGGGGCATCGAGGGGGTACCACCGTACGGTCGCGGAGAAGAGGAAGTCGTAGTCGGCCCATTGGCTGGGCACCGCCACGTTGCTGACGCGCTGTTCCCTGCGCTCGATGGGCACCGCGGTGCGTTGCTCCTCGACATCGACGGGCACGGAGCCACGCCGCATCACAGCGATCTTGAAGGCTGCCGCGGGCACTGCGACGACGAGAACGGCGAGGGTCGCCCACGCCCAGGGGGGCCACTCCTGCGTCAGGCCGAGGATCGTCAGCAGCAGAGCGCACAGGATGGTGAGGAAGACGGTCGTCGTCTTGCAGCCGGTCGTCATGGTGCGGTCCCCCTGGGTGGTGTCGGTCGAGAGCGGGCGGCTGACGGGCCAAGTCCCTGCGCCGCAGAGATCTTCTGGAGCAGGCGGTCGGTGGTGGCGACGCCGCGTGCCGGGCCACCGGAGGTGGTGGGTTCGGCTGAGCGGGCCACGGCGTACAGCGTCGCGAGGCGTTTGCCGTCCCCGGCGGCGGCGTCGACCAGCAGGTCGAGCAGCAGGTCGTGGTGATCGCCGGTGTCGGACGCGGTGTGCAGCCAGCGCTGCGCGTACGGCTGCCAGTACGACCGCGGCAGCTGGGCGAACACCTCCCGCCAGCCGAAGGTCACACAGCCCTGTACGTAGTCCTCGTCCGCCAGCGCGCGGGGCGCGCCGCCCGGGTCCGTCAGCGGCACCGGGTCGCAGATCCGCAGGAAGAGACGGGCGTCAGCAGCCGGCACGGACGAATGCCGGGTGAGGCGGGCGAGCATGCGGCGCCTGAGCCTGCTGCTCGTCGTCACCACATCGCTCAGGGCGTCCAGTGCGGGCGTGGCACCGCGCTCACGGCGGGCGAGGTGGTGCAGCCGGACCATTGCCTGGTCGGGATGCGTCGGTGCGATCACGTCGGTGCAGACGCGGAGCAGGACGTACGCGAGCTCTCCCGACAGTTGCTTGTCCCGGCACCAGGTGTAGATCAGCTGCCGGAAACCCCCTCCGTACCGTTTGTTCTCCAGGCCGCAGGTGAGTGCGTGGACGGCTGCCTCCGGACGAGCCCGGCTCGTGGTGTCGGCGGCGGCCCATTCCTCGGCCAGGTTCGCAAGCTCCCTCCACTTCCCGGTGCGCAGATACTGGTCGGCGAGCCGTTGCACCAGCTCTCCGCGGAGGTCCGAGGTGACGTGTGGATCGACCAGCTCCGCGGTCCGGAGGGCCCAGGTGCTGAGAGGGCGCCTGAGGTCGGGCAGGTGGTCCCAGAAGTGGGCGCGAACGGCGGCGTCGAAGTCCAGCTGGTCGAACCGTACGTGGCCGTCCCGCCCGGCCGACGCGGAGATCTCCTTCAGGCGCTCGGCGAGGTCCTTGCCTTCGATGGAGGAAAGCGTGCTCCGCGGGGTCTTGAGGGTGCGGAGCAGGAGTTCGGTGGAGTGGTGGATCACGTCGGCGTGCGCGCCGTGCAGCATGGCCGTGGTGCACAGCAAGGCTCGCTGTGACGCCTCAGGCTGTTCGGCGACGAGGCCGGCGACCTCTTGTCGCCAGGCCTTCCGCGCGTCCCGAGCCTGCTCGCACCAGCCGGCGAAATCGTCGGGCGTCCGATGCTCCGCGCGGGCCCGCCGCACGCGGTCCGCGAAGTCCGCGATCTCTTCGATCGAAGGCTGCTCGTCCAGGAAATCCGCCAATGCGGGCGCGGATTGCAGGTACTCCTCATGCGGTATCTGATGGAGCCGTAGGTGGCGCCGGAACACCTCCTGGGCAGGAGGGTGGGAGATTTTGGCACGGTAGAACTGGAGGTCGGATTCCAGAGTGCCGTCGTACGGCATGACGACCACCAGGTGGGCCTGCTGTTCGTGTACGGCTTTGCGGAGCGCGGACAGGTCCCTGCGGTTCCTCGCCCATCCGGCGCCGTCGGCCTCGGCAAGGTCCAGTAGCAGCCGGTCACCGGCGCCGACCAGCCCGGGATCCGTGAGAGTGGCCTCTCCTTCGTCGCCGGGCAGCAATTCGCGGAAGATGCCGGAGTCCCGGTGAAGTTCGTACAACAGGACGCGTGCCGCGGCGGTTCTGCCGCTCCCCGACGGGCCATGCAGGATCACGGTGCTGCGCTCCGCCAGCAGACGGCGTGCTTCGCCCATCCCCTCGGGGTCGACGAACCGCTGTCTGAGCAGGCGGAGTTGGTCGTCGGCGATGCGGCGGGGACTTCGGGGGGCCGTCTGTTGCCCGAACGGGCTTGCGGTGTAGCTGTTGTAGAAGTAGTTGTGGTGGTGCATATCGCCGTAGCCGGCATGCACCGAGCCGGTGGAATGGTCGATCCGTGTGAACGTTTCGTTCACCGCTCGTCGTCCTCGCTCTGCTTCGGACCGCCGAACCGGTGCCGGATGTCACCGTGATGGTCGCCTTCGACATTCGTCATGCCGTCGCCCGAGTAGTGCCGGCCGCCCGACACATGGCGGGAATTCTGATAGAGGTTGCCGTTGCCGGAGTGCACGGGGCCGGTCGAGCCCTTGATAACGGTGCCGCCGACGTCTCCGGTGAAGTCCCGGCTCTGCACGGCCGTTCCGTGGATGTCACCGGCCGAGTTGGACACCGAGCCAGGGTCGGGGACCGGTGCCTCGGCGTGTTCGAGGTCATGCAGCTCGGGAACCATCTCGGCCACCAGGTCACCGAGGCGCTTCAGATCGGCTTCGGCGTTCTGCGTGTCCAGCCGCACGGACTGCAGCTCGGCCAGCCGCGCCAGCTCGTCCGGCAGATCGTCCTTCTTCAGGCGTTCCGTCGTCCTGCCCGCCAGGACGGGGATCACCGGAAGTCCGCAGGCGAACGCCTCCAGGATCTCCTTCCGCACCCAGTCCTCCGGGTCACGGAGCCTGGCCCGGAAGTTGATCCAGTCGGCCCCGATCACCGCCAGAAGCAGTGCGCTGCGGCGCAAGCTCGTGAGCAGGGCGTCGGGATAGGCGGTGCCGGGAGGGATGGACTTCGAGGCGCGGAAGGCGCGGTCCTTCCCGAAGCGGTTGGAGAGTTCGTTGTCGATCAGGGCGGCGGTTTCATTGCCGTCGCCCGTCCGGTAGTTGATGAACACATCGGCCATGGGAGTTCCTCCTCAGGAATGGGTGAAGCGGGTTAACGTGCCCAGGCGCGGCGCCAGTTGGCGCACCGGAGCGTGATCCGAATGGCGGGCCAGGACACGGGCGAGACGCCGGAGATCGATCGTGACGGTCGCGGAGCGCACGGCCGCCACCCCATCGAGCAGTGACTTCGTCAAGGTGCAGGCATGGTCGATCTCGCCGTCCGCCGCGTAGGCGAGCGCCCGGCGTACGCCGTAACGCACCTGCGTCCGCACCGCGTCGGGGGCGACCCATGCGAGCTGCCGGTTCAGTTCCTCGGCCGCCTCCCGCGGGCGGCCCAGGTCGAACAGACACCAGCCGGTGACCATGCCGACCGAGTCGGGCAGATGCATGGGGCCGATCACCGGTGCGTCGGCATCGTCATCCTGGCGGGCGAGCAGCAACCGGGCCTTGTCCAGGGCCCGCTGACAGGCGTCGCGGTCGCCCGCGAGCGCATGGCCCTGTGCCTCGCGCTGTGCGGCGAGCCCGCGGATCCGGGGCGGGAGCGCGCCGCTCTGCGCCCGCTGTGCCAGCGCGACCGTCTGTTCGGCGTCGTCCTGGTACATCGTGACCAACGCCCGACGGACCAGGGCATAGCCGGCCAGCGCCCGGTCACCACCGGCGGCGGCAAGGTCCACCGCACGCTGGGTCCACCACAGTGCCGCCTGTTCGTCTCCGGTTTCCTGCACCAGCCAGCCGACGTATTCGGCGTACCGGGAGCCGAGTGCCAGCAGCTCCCCGCGGGTGCGGGAATCGGCATGCGCCGAGAGTTCCCGCAGCGTGTGGGTCTGCGCGATCAGGCCGGGGAGAAGGACGCCGGGCTCGACGCTCTGGCCGAGCCGCCGATAGTGCGTGAACAGGGAGCGGGACGCCTCCAGCATTCCGGCCCCCGTTGCCTGCGGGACCGGGCCCGCACCGCCGGTCTGCCATCTCATCAACGAGGCGGCGCCGGCGGCCACGACCCGGCGGCGGCCCAGGGGCTGGAACCAGCCCGAGCCGTCCGGTGACAGTTGCATCGTCCACTCCTCCTCATCGATTCCGCCTTCCGCCGGTTCATCCGGTGTGCCGGCACCGGATGTGGCGACCAGGGCGATCAGTGCTCCGCCGGCCCCGAGGGCGGCGTCGCACAGCCGGGCGAGATCGCGGCTGGGCGCCTTGATGCCTCGTTCGACCTTGCTCAACTGCGCCTTGCTGTAGTGCACGGCGGAAGACAGTGCGGTGAGGCTGAGTCCGGCGTCCAAACGCCGTTTCCTCAGTTCCTCGCCGAACTTGAGGGACGGTTGTGGCACGGGAACCTCCATGACCGTCCATCCGGGCGAACGGGGTGCGCACGAAAGCGTGCAGCAGCCCCGGCCGGACGGACAAGGCGAACGGTGCTGTTTCCCGTTTCCTTCTCCGCAGGTGAGGCGCGGTATTCCCGGGAGGGCGTGGTGCGTTCGTTGTCCGGCGTGGCGAGCATGCGCGTCCACGACGTCACCCGCGGACCCGACGTCGGCCGTGGACGGGGCCGGTGATGCCGGACGCCGAGTCCGACGGAGGTCTGACCGACGGCCCGGGCCGCGGGGGGAGTCACCGCCGGGCCGCCACGGAGCGGGCCGGCCCCAGCGGTCTCTCCGGCCAAGGCGGCAGGGGCTCACGGTCGAGCGCTCACGGCGAGCGCTCACGCCACAACGAAGCGGCGAATCGGCAGATCGGTTTCGGAATTTTCGCAAGGTCGAATTAGTCATTCCGTGAGTGTTATTCGGCCTCAGTGGCCGATAGTCATCACTGCGACTCGTGATGTGGGTCACGTTTCGACGTCGATGCGTACAGCTTTGTGGGATTTTGACGATGGCTCAAAACCTTCCCTAGCTCAGCAATCTACTATTGCGGTCAAATCGGGTGTCTCGTGCGACGAATTCCCATGTGAATAGAGTCTTGGCGTCCGGCGGGAGTTCGCCGGTTGCCCTTGGGGCGGAAATTCAGATTCCCCTTTGCGGATTTGTGGATTCCGTTTGCAATGGGCCGTCGCGCTACGGCAAGGGGGTGCCATCATGCGTTACGCGTACTGAGGTATATGAGGCGTCGGCCGGGGTCTCCGGACCCCGGCCCGCGCGACTTTTGATTTGCGTGGGTCTCGTGTTCATCTCACTCGCTCGGGACGGAATGTGTCTGACTACGATCCGCTTGATGCGGCCACGGTGGCCGATCCGTATCCCGTTTATGAGCGGCTGCGGGAGAATTCGCCGGTGTTTTGGAGTGAGCGCTTCGGCTCGTGGATCGTGACGCGCTACTCGGACTGTCACAAAGTGCTCAGCGATGTGGACCTCTTCGCCAGCGACTGGCGCAGGGCGGGGCATGAGGCGCCACCCACCGCGGCGTTGAGCATGCAGGAACTCGACCCGCCCGACCACACACCGGTCCGCAGGCTCTTCACCACTGCCTTCCGCGACCAGGACCTCGACGGGATCGCGGCCTTCGCGGTCCGGGACACGGCCGCGGTCTTCGAGCGGCTCGCCGACGCGCCCTCCTTCGACTTCACCGCCGAAGTGGCCCGTCCGGTGGCGCTCCAGGCGGTGTGCCGGCTGCTCGGGGTGGATCCCCCGCCGGTCGCCGCCTTCGCCGAGTTGTCCGACGCGCTCGTACGCGGCATGGACGCGGGCTTGCTGCCCGAGGTGCTGGAACCGGCGATGGCGGCCCGAAGCCGGATCAACGAGCTCATGAACGAGTGGTTCACCGCCGGCCGCGGGCCGGGTCTCCTCACCCAGGTCCTCGACGGCGCGGGCGCCGCGGGCATCACGGAAGACGCGGTGTGGAACAACGTGCGTGTGCTCTTCCTGGCCGGATTCAGCACCACCGTCGGCGCGGCCGCCAACGCCGTGCTCGCCCTCCTCGAACACCCCGGCGCGCTGGAACGCCTGCGTGACCCCGCCCGGTTGGATTCCGGAGTGGAGGAACTCCTCCGGTACGACGGCCCGGTTCAGGGCACCACCCGTGCCTGCGTGGAAACCACCAAGATCGACAGCGTCACCGTCGAGCGCGGTCAGCTGGTGCTGGCGCTCTTCGGTGCCGCCAATCGCGACCCCGAACGGTTCGTGGCACCGAACGCGCTGCTGCTCGACCGGCACCCCAACCGGCACCTCTCCCTGGGCTGGGGCCCTCATGCCTGCTCGGGCGCACTCCTCGCCCGGATCATCATCCGGGCACTCGTCCAGGAGCTGCTGGCCGCACCCGTGCCCCCGCGACTCGCCGCCCCGCCCGTCAGGGTGCCGCGTGCCACCTTGCGCTATCCGGACCGGCTGCCCGTCACGTTCCAGAACGCTGAGCCTGAACGCTGAGAGTGAGAGCCATGACAACCGACGCCGCCGTCGAATACCACCCACTCGACCCGCACACCCTGCTCGACCCCTATCCGGTGTACGCGTCCCTGCGGGCGGCCGGCGCACCCGTGTGGAACCAGAAGCTCGACAGCTGGGTGCTCACCTCGTACCAGGACTGCCGCCAAGTGCTCCTGGACCACGAGAACTTCGCGGCCGACTGGCGGCGGGCGGGCGAGACCGTCCCCGACCCCGCGCTGGACGTCCACACCATCGACCCGCCCGACCACACCGCGATCTACGGAGTACTCGCCGCGTCACTGCGGGACATGGCCTCGGACGGCCTCGCCGCCCGCACCAGGGACCACATAGCGGCCATGCTCGACGCGCGGCCGGACGGGCCCTTCAATGCGATCACCGAGTTCACCGAGCCGCTGGCCCGCTGGTTCATCCCCGAGGCCATCGGGGTTCCGCCCTTCGACCTGGCCACCGTCCGGCCGATGGCCGAGGCCATCACCGCGGCCATGGACTCCGGCCTCAACCCGGCAGCCAGGGAGCCGGGCGTCGCGGCACAGCGTCAACTGGCCGCGATGATCGAGGGCTGGGTGACCGGGATGGACGCGGGCCACCCCATCCGCGCATTGGTGGGCCACGCCATGGCCGCCGGCGTCCCACGCCACATAGCGATGAACTCGCTGCGTACCCTCGTCGTCAACGGATTCACCGCCGTACCGGCCTCCCTCGGCAACGCGCTGAATGTGTTGTCCAGGGACGCGAGCCTCCTTGCCGACCAGCTCGGCAGCCCCGAGGCGATCGACCGGGCGCCCCATGAGTTCTTCCGCTATGAGGCGCCGATCCAGGGAACCACCCGGCTGGCCGTCCGGGACCTCGAATTCAACGGTGTACAGGTGCGCCGCGGCCAGGGAATGCTGATGCTCTTCGCCGCCGCCAACCGCGACCCCGAGCAATTCGACGACCCTGACACGGTACGGCTCGACCGGTGGCCGAACCACCATCTCACCTTCGGCTACGGCGCCCATGCCTGCACCGGGTCACTGCTCGCCCATCTGCTCCTGCGTGAATTGCTGACCGTACTGGTGGCGCGCGGCACCACCATCAAGCCGGCCGGTCCCGCGGTACACAAGAAACTCGCCACCGTCCGCACGCTCGCGGAACTTCCCCTGGAACTCGCTCCGTGAGCAGGTACCGCACGGCGCTCGGCATACCCGAATTCCGGGCGATCTTCACGGCACACATCGTCTCCATGGCGGGAGCGGTCACCGCGAATTTCGCGCTGACCATGCTCGTCTACTCCCGCACCGGCTCGTCGCTGCTGTCGGCACTGGTCTTCGCGCTGGTCCTCGCACCGCATCTGATCGCGGGCACCCTGCTGTCCGCGCTCATCGACCGGCTCCCGGCCCGGCGGCTGCTGGTCTGCTGCAATCTGCTCTCCGCGGGGCTCGTCCTCGTCCTCTCGCTGTCCGGCACCCCGGTGGCCGCCGTATTGGCGCTGGCCTTCGCCCTCGGCCTGATCGAGCCGGTGTTCTCCGGCGCCCGCGCGGCCACCCTGCCCGACGTACTCCCCGGCGACGCCTACGTGCCGGGCCGCAGCCTCATGCGACTGGTCGCCCAGGGCGCACAGTTGGGCGGATTCGCGGTCGGCGGCCTGCTGATGGCGGCCTTCTCGCCGCAGGTGATGCTGCTCATCAACGCGGGCTGCTTCCTCTTCTCGGCCCTCCTGCTGCGGCTGGGGACCAGGGAACGAAGGCTCCACGACGACAGTGGGACCACGGGGCGGACCTCCCTGCTGCGCGACTCCCTCGACGGGCTCGGCGCGGTGATGCGGAGCCCGGCCGTACGCCGCATGCTGCTCCTCGGCTGGGCGGTCCCCGCACTGGCAGTGATACCGGAGGCGCTGGCGGTGCCGTACACCGCCGGCCTCGGGGGAGGGGCGACCGCCGCGGGACTTCTGCTCACCGCGATCCCGCTCGGGACGGTGACCGGCGAGGTCCTCACCAACTGGCTGGTCCCGAAGGAACGGCAGATCCGCATGATCGGGCCGGCCGCCCTGCTGGTGTTCGTGCCGATGCTCCTCTTCGCGCTCCGC
Source organism: Streptomyces sioyaensis (assembly GCF_004122735.1). Classification (GTDB taxonomy): domain Bacteria; phylum Actinomycetota; class Actinomycetes; order Streptomycetales; family Streptomycetaceae; genus Streptomyces; species Streptomyces sioyaensis. The sequence continues at coordinate 39,834 of NZ_SDIF01000054.1, forward strand.
CCGGGTCTGGTGCCCGCGATCGCTGTGCTGTTCGTGTGCGGGCTGGGGTTTTGCACCCAGCTCGGCCAGGACCGGCTGCTGCTCCGGGTGGTGCCCGAGGAACTGCGGGCCAGGGCGCTCGGCCTCCAGACGGCCGGGCTCATGTTCTGGCAGGGGCTCGGCTTCGCCGCGGGTGGTGCGGTGGCAGAGCTGTTCAGTCCGAGCGCCGTGATCTGCGCGGGGGCGGTGACCGGTCTGTGTGCCGTCGTCCTGCTGCTGCGTGGCGCGGTGTTCGACGCCGAAAAGTGGAGTTCCAGGAGTGCGGACGGAGTCGTCAGTGGCTGAGATGGTTGACGGGGTCGATGACGAGCGTTGGAAGGCACGCATCGGAGTCGCCCATGTGACGGTGCCCCGCTGGGCGCGCGACGCCCCCGACCGCTGTGTCTACCGGTCGAACGCCACCGGTACCTGGGAGTTGTACGAGTGGGACCGGGCGAGCGACGCACGACGCAGGCTCACCGACCGCCCCCACGGCACCGCCCTGGGCTTCATCGACCCGGCCGGCGACTGGGTGTGGTGGTTCGCCGATACCGGCGGAGACGAGTGCGGCGTCTGGATGCGCCGGCCGTTCGGCGGGGAGCACGAGGAACCCGCCGTGCCCGGCCTGGCCCCCGCCTACCAGGCCGGCCTCGCCCTCGGCGCGAACGGCCTGGCCGTGCTCGGCACCACCGTGACCGGCGGGACCACCGTCCATGTCTGCCGCCCGGGAACCGAACCACGCACGCTCTACACCCACCCCTCGGACGCCCACGTGGGAGCCATGTCCGCCGACGACACCCTCGTCGCGATCGGCCACAGCGAACACGGCGACAGCCGGCACAAGGCAGTGCGCGTGTTGAGCCTGGACGGCAGGGTTGTCGCGGACCTGTGGGACGGCGAGGGGCGCGGCCTCGGCGGTATCTGGGACGGCCCGGGCAAGGGCCTCGGTGGTATGGCGTTCTCCCCGGTCCCGGGTGACAACAGGCTGCTCATCGAGCACGAGCGCCGCAGCAGGCCCGAGCCCATGATCTGGGACGTCGCCACCGGTGAGCAGCGCGAGCTCGCACTCGACCTGCCCGGCGAGGTCAGCGCGGCCTGGTACCAGGACGGCTCGGCGTTGCTGATCTGGCACACCCATCACGCCCGTGACGAGCTCTACCGGCTGGAACTCGGCACCGCGGAAGCCCGCGGCCTGACCCGCCTGGACACCCCGAAGGGCGTCATCAGGGGAGCCGGGACCCGCCCGGACGGCAGCGTGGAGTTCGTCTGGTCGAACGCCGCGCACCCTCCGGTCGTCCGGTCCACCTCGGGTGGCACCGTACTGGCCCCGCCGGGACCGGCGGCTCCGCCCTCCGTCCCCGTCACCGACACCTGGGTGGAGGGCCCCGGGGGCCGTATCCACGCGTTGGTCTCCCGGCCCCCGGGGGCTGACGGCCCGCTCCCGTGCGTCTTCGAGGTACACGGCGGTCCGATCGGTTACGACGACGACGCCTTCGACCCCGTGGTCGCCGCCTGGGTCGACCACGGCTTCGCGGTCGTCCAGGTGAACTACCGGGGTTCCACGGGCTACGGCTCCCGATGGCGGGACGCGATCGAGGGGCGCCCCGGCCTGACCGAGCTGGAGGACATCGAGGCCGTCCGCGCATGGGCCGTCGCCAGCGGCCTCGCCATCCCCAAGCGCCTTGTCCTGTCCGGCCGTTCCTGGGGCGGCTACCTCACCCTGCTGGGGCTCGGCACCCGCCCCGGGAACTGGGCCGTCGGCATCAGCACCATGCCGGTGGCGGACTACTTCGCAGCCTACGAGGACGAGATGGAGGCGCTGCGCGCGTACGACCGCTCGCTCTTCGGCGGCTCACCCGATGACGTGCCCGAGCGATACCGGGCGTCCTCCCCCCTCACGTACGCGGACCGTGTCACCGCACCGGTGCTGGTGATCGCAGGTGAGAACGACCCCCGCTGTCCGATCCGGCAGATCGACAACTACGTCAACCGCCTCGCCTCGCTGGGCAAGCGGCACGAGGTGTACCGGTACGACGCGGGGCACGGCTCACTCGTCGCCGACGAACGCATCAAGCAGATCGAAGCAACCATCGCCTTCGCCCGCACCCACCTGCCCGCCTGAGCTCGGCCGGCTTGACGACGACCGTTGCCACTGCCATGGGGCTCAGGTTTCGGTCGGCGTCTGGTCATCGTCGCGCACCTGAGACTTCAGGTGCTGGCGGTACCAGCTGCCCCATGCGTCGAGGTGACCGATGATGTCCCGCAGTCTCTGGCCGGCCCCAGTGAGTGCGTACTCCACCCGAGGGGGCACTTCCTGACTGAGACCACACAGACGCCCCCCACCGATGGGCGGCCTTGGGCGTGTTGTGCGCCAGCCTGCTCATGGTGGTCTTCGGGCTCGCGTCGGCGGGCGCGGCACTGTCGGCCTCCCCGGGGCAGTTGATCGCCGCTCGGGCGGCACTCGGGATCGCGGGCGCGATGATGATGGCGAGCACGCCCGCCATCATCAGGGCAGTGTTCCCCGACGACCGGGAGCGGTCGGTGGCGATCGGCCTGTGGACCGCGGCGAACAGCATGGGAGTCTCCGTGGGGCCGCTCCTGGGCGGACTGCTGATCGAGCACTTCTGGTGGGGATCGGTGTTCCTCGTCAATGTGCCGATCGTGGGTGCTCGCTGTGGCCGGCGGCGCCCTGCTGACGTCGGGTGGTTTCGGGCACCGGCCCCGGCACTCAGCCCGTCATGGTGTCTTCCGCGCGGGACAGGGCGACTTCGAGGACGACCAGGAGTGCGTCGCGGACCGAGCCGGTGGCGCGTGCGTCGAAGACGATCAGGGGTACGTGGTCGGAGACGTCCAGCGCCCACCGCACCTCGTCGAGGTTGTGGTGGACCTCGCCGTCGAACGCGTTGACGGCGACGGCGAACGGGATGTCCTTGTGCTCGAAGTAGTCCACCGCGGCGTAACAGTCGTCCAGGCGGCGGGTGTCCACGATCACCAGACCGCCGAGAGCGCCCTCGACCACGTCGTCCCACATGAACCCGAACCGGTCCTGGCCCGGAGTGCCGAACAGGTAGAGCTTCAGGGTCGGGTCGATGGTGATGCACCCGAAGTCCATGGCGACCGTGGTGGTGGTCTTGCCCGGGGTGTGCGAGAGATCGTCGACGCCGGCCGCGACCTCGGTGATGGCGGCCTCCGTGGTCAGCGGCCGGATCTCGGAGATCGAGCCGACGGCCGTGGTCTTGCCGACGCCGAAGCCGCCGGCGATGACCAACTTGACCGGTACCGGCGGCTGTTCAACCGCTGTCACGGAGTGTGTCCCGTGAGTCGGGGACGGCACGGAGACCATCAATAACCCTTCGCAGTACGGAGATGTCCTGGGTGGTCCCGGCGTTCGGGACGTGGACCGCCAGCCGTCCGGCGGCCCGCAGGTCCTCCGCCAGCACCCGGACCACGTTGAGGTGGAGGCGCAGTCCCGCGGCGAGTTCCGCCACCGATTGCGGCCGGCGGCAGGCGGCGACGATGTCGTGTTGTTCGAAGGCGAGCGAGCGCAGGGCGGCGAGCCCGGCCGAGGTCGCCACGACCTGGGTCTCGACCGGGAGCGGGGGCCCGGCCCCGCCCCCCGCCACCCGGCCGGCCGTCAGCAGGAACGGCCGGATCGCGGGTGCGCGGCCGGCCGGCTCCGACGGGCCCTGGGCGCGGCCGTCTGCTTCGTCGCCCGGTCCTGGTTCGCCGCCGGCCATCATGCTCCTCTTCTCACGCCCTGGATCCCTGCCTTCGCGCTGTCGGACGGGTCAGCGGGCCGGTGTGGCGCCGGCGTTCTTCTTGAGCTCCAGCACCAGCTGGGGGGTGAGCGCGCTCCCCGCCCGGTTGGCGAAGAGGGTCATCTCGTAGGCGATGTTGCCGAGCTTCGCCTCCTTCGAGGTCACCACGCCGAGGACGGCACCGCAGCCGATGGCCGACACCAGGACATGGCCGCCCTCCAAGTCGATGATGACCTTGTTGAGGCCGCCGAGGCCGTAGTTGCCGGAGGCGCCGGCGGCCAGGCTCGTGACACCCGACACGATCGCCGCGAGTCGCTCGGAGTCGGCCTGCTCGCGCAGTTGGGAGACAGCGATCAGCAGGCCGTCGGAGGACACCGCGATGGCGTCGACGACGCCGGCGGTCTGGGTGGCGAACCGGTCGAGCAGCCAGGTGAAGTCGGCCGCGGCGGCCGTCAGATCCATGGGTTCCCGCTCGGAACTGCTCTTACCTGTCGGCGTCGTCACTGCCCGACTCCTTCCGGGGTTGCTGGTGGTGCGATGGTGCTGGATCGGTCGGGGTGGGAGCGCTGTCCTGCTCAGCCCTGCGTACGGCGGCCTCGAAGTCGTCGAGTTCCGAACGGACCGCGTCGGCGTCGACGGGCCGGCGCACGGCCTGGGCACCCCGGTCGGCCGTCGGGGTGGTCCTGCCGAGCGTCGCCCCCCGGACCCGCCGGCGCAGCGGCTGGCCGGGCTGTGCCGGTCGCGCCTCGGAGGCGGGGGCGGTCTGCTCCGCGTCCGTGCGGGGCGGGACGCGCCGGGGGAGCTCACCGTGCCGCGCGGGGGCGGTCGGCCGCCGTTCGGGCGTGGTGGCGGGGGCCCGCACCGGCAGGGGTGTGGCGGCGGC
>NZ_SDIF01000055.1 GCF_004122735.1 Streptomyces sioyaensis
CCCGAGCGCCACCCCCGCACTCCCCGCCACGCGTGCAGATTTCGGCCACCCGCTGTCCGACAGGCCGAGGACACCCTCGCGGACGTACGAGCGCCCCGCCACCCCCGCCGTCCGCGCCGGCCGGGGGAGGGGAGCGTCCGTTTCGGGGCGTCGAGCCAGTCGGCGCGGCGGCCTCAGCGTGGCCACTTCTCGGGCGTACTGCTGGTGATCACATCGCAGACCGCGGGCTTTCCGGGGCCCGGAGACGTCCCCTGGGCGACCACCCGCACGCCGTCGAGCAGGATGCGGCAGGACGCGATCCCGTTCCCGGCGGGCGTCACCTCGACGCGGGCCTTGGCGCCGGTTTTGACGACGACCTCGGTGTTCCACGGAAGCGTGGTGGAGCCGAGCCGTTCGTCGCGCTGCTTCGCGTCGTACCGACCGGGGCTGTGCCGGTAGCGCACGGCGGTGGCCCGCTCCTCGCCGCGCACCGACCTGGCCTCGTAGGTGAGGGACCAGGCGCCCCCGCCCTCCTGCTCCTTGATCCACGTGATGTTGTTCTTCGCCCACAGCACTCCGCCGACCACCAGGGCCGCCACGAGGAAGCCGAGTGTGATGAGAAGGACGGTGCCCCGGGAGGAACGGGATGATCGGTTCTGGGATGCCATGAGCCTCGGCTCTCCGTGCTCTGCCTGCGCTGTCCGGTCCGCCTCAGCCTGGGCCTCCGGTCGATCCCCACGACGGTACGTACGGATCCGCCGGCCGGACGTCGCCCGGCCGGCGGATCCTCGGTTCACCCTGTGGTCGTACGACGGGGCCGCCGACCAGGACCGTGGGCGTATCGCCCGGGCGGCGTCACAGGTCCCGGCGTGGCACAGGTCCGGGCGTGCTCCCCGGTATCAGTCCGCGGACAGGTGGGAGCCGGCCGGGGCCGGCGCCGGCTCGGCCTGGGGCTCCGCGGCCGGTCCGGCCTGCTGCGCCGGGATCCGGCGTACGCATTCGATGAGGTAGTCGCCGGTGTCCGGGTCGAGGGTGACGCCGTGGGTCTCGCTGTGGAAGCCGGGGAAGCGCCGGTCGAAGGATTCCAGAGCGGTCAGGTAGCGCAGCAGCGGACCGTCCGGGGCGCCGGTGCTCTCGCCGGGCATCAGGACGGGGATGCCGGGTGGGGTGACGGTGACCATGGCGGCGGCGGTCCGGTCGGCCGCGTCGGCCAGCCGTACCCGTTCGGTGCCGCCGCGGATGAGCTGCTGGTAGCAGTGCTGGGGCGGGGTGACAGGCACGGGCAGTTCCTGGAACGCGGTGTCGAGCAGCTCGACCAGACGGGCCTCGCGCAGGTGGTCGTGCATCTCCTGGCAAAGTGCCCGCAGGGTCTGGCCGGTGTAGCGCCGGGGGTGGGCGGCGACCAGCTCGGGCAGCAGGCGCTCCAGCGGCGTGTCCTGGTCGTAGAGCGTCTTGAAGTCCATCAGGGCGTCCATCAGGGTTCCCCACTTGCCCTTGGTGATCCCCATGGAGAACAGAATGAGCGTGGTGTAGCTGTCGGTCTTCTCCACCACGATGTTCCTGGTGGCCAGATAGGCGGTCAGGACGCGCGCGGGGATGCCCCGGTCGGCCATCCGCCCGCCGGCGTCGATGCCGGGGCAGGTGAGGGTGACCTTGACGGGGTCGAGCAGGCAGTAGCCCTCGGTCAGGCCGGCGAAGCCGTGCCACTCGGCACCGGGCTCCAGCTGCCAGCAGGACGGTTCGGTGCGCAGCAGCTCCGCCGGGGCGTCGGCGAAGGGCAGCCGCTCCCCGGAGGCGGGGTCGACCACGGACTCGGGCTGCCAGACGCCGAAGAACCAGTCCGGCCGGTCACCGGCGGCCGCGATGCGCCGGCCGGTGCGGACCACGCTCTGGCGGAAGCGGATGGCCTCGGTCACCGCCTCGTCGAGCAGCCAGCGGCCCTGGGGCCCGTCCATCATCGCGGTGGCCACGTCCAGGGAGGCGATCATCGGATACAGCGGCGAGGTGGTGCCGTGCATCATGAACGCCTCGTTGAACCGGTCGTGCTCCACCGGCGCCCGGGGCGCGGGCTTGACGTGCACCATGGCGCTCTGCGACAGCGCGGCCAGCAGCTTGTGGGTCGACTGGGTGGAGAACACGGTCGGACGGTCGGGGCCGGGGAAGGTGTCGGGGCCCACCGCCATGCCGTAGCGCCCGGCGTAGAGGGGGTGGAAGCGGGCGTACGCGAACCAGGCTTCGTCGAAGTGGAGCCGCGGGGTGCTGGGTGCGAGGGCCCGGGCGACCTGGAGGGCGTCGTAACACAGGCCGTCGTAGGTGGAGTTGGTCAGTACGGCGTACGGGGCCTGTGCGGAAGCCGCGCCCTGGGCGAGCGGGTTGCGGGCGATCCGGGACGCGATCGACCGCTCCTGGATCTCGGCGGGCGGCAGCGGGCCCGCCAGCCCGTAGCCGTTGCGGGTGGGGACCAGATAGACCGGCCGGGCTCCGGAGAGGACCAGGCCGTGCAGGACCGACTTGTGGCAGTTGCGGTCCACCAGCGCGATCTCGTCGCGGGTGACGCTGAAGTGACCGACCATCCGGTCGCAGGTCGAGTCACCGTGGAGGACGAAGTAGGTGCGGTCGGCTCCGAAGACACGGGCGGCGTTGCGCTCCGCCGCGCCGACCGGACCGGTGTGCTCGAACAGCGAGCCCAGCTCCCCGACCGAGATCGACAGGTCGCTGCGCAGCAGCCGCTCTCCGAAGTAGTCGTGGAAAGCCCGGCCGACCGGGGACTTGAGGAAGGCGACACCACCGGAGTGGGCGGGGGTGTGCCAGGAATACTCGTGCGCGTGGTCGAAGCGGCGCAGGGCTTTGAAGAACGGCGGCAGCAGCTCTTCCTGGTAGCCGCGGGCGGCGCCGGCGACCCGTCCGGCGATGAAGCGTGCGGTGTCCTCCAGCGGCCAGATGTAGCCGATCACCGTCTCCGCCACCCACAGCGGGAGGTGTTCCAGGTCCTCGCCGGCCGTGACCAGGAAGACCGGCAGATTCTGGAAGCGCTGACCGACCTGTCGCAGCACGCCGGCACCGCCCGGCTCGCCGGTGGCCTTGCCGCCCTCCGGAAGACCCCAGTCCACCACGGCGGCGGCGAGGCCCGCCTCGGTCCGCAGCACCGCCTGGGCGTCCTCGGCCGTGGACGCCCAGCGCACTTCGAAACCGCAGTTCTCCAACTCCTTGCCGATTCTGCGCAGTTGCTCGGCTCCGGTACCTCCGCTCTCCGGGAGCTCCGGTACCGCGAACAGAACTGTTCCGCCTGTCATGGTGCACCTCCGCATGTCTCGGCGTAGGCCGGCCGGCCCGCACAATGCGCGACCTGCAGAGAGTGAACGCGACACACACCGGCGGCCGCACCGCGACCGGGGCGAAACCACACCGATGAGGGAAACGGGCCCGGAGGGGTGCTGATCCGGCGGGCAACTACCTGGGGATCTCGGGCTGGCCGGCTTCGTGCCGTGACAAGCGACACCTTCAACTCACCACACGGGGCACCGTCTTAGACGTCGTTTTCACCGTGGGCTACCGGCGCTTCTTCTTTCGATCAAGTCGGCGCTTGGCCTGCTTTCGTTGTCCCGCCAGGAGGCGCTGGGCGGCAAATCGCTTTCCCATGGCGGTCCATGTGTGGGCCAGACTCTCGGTGGCCGCCACAGTGCGTGTGTGGTGGTCGCCCAACGTGAGGCGTAGGCGGTCGCGCGTCTCTTCAAGTAGCTGAGCCGCCTCCGGATATCGGCGGAGCTTTTGCAGGGTGATGGCGAGGTCGTGGGCGGATTGCAGGGTGCTGGGGTGGTCGTCGCCGAGGGAGTGCCGTCGTCGTCGGAGGGCGTCCTCGTGCATGCGGTGGGCCTCCTCGGTTCTGCCGAGGTCGTGCAGGGTGACGGCGAGGCTGTGGGCGGATTCGAGGGTGTTGGGATGGTCGTCCCCGAAGATGTGCCGTCGTCGTCGGAGGGTGTCCTCGTCCATGCGGCGAGCCTCGTCCAGTTCGCCGAGGTTGTGCAGGGTGACGGCGAGGCTGTGGGCGGACTGAAGGGTGCTGGGGTGGTCGTCGCCGAGGATGTGCCGTCGTCGTCGGAGGGTGTCCTCGTGCATGCGGTGGGCCTCCTCGGTTTTGCCGAGGTTGTGCAGGGTGACGGCGAGGTTGTGGGCGGATTGCAGGGTGCTGGGGTGGTCGTCGCCGAGGGAGTGCCGTCGTCGTTGGAGGGTGCCCGTGTGCATGCGGTGAGCCTCCATGATTTCGCCAAGGTCGTGCAGTGCGATGGCGAGGTTGTGGGCGGATTGCAGGGTGTGGGGGTGGTTGCCGCCGAGGGTGTGCTGTCGTCGTCGGAGGGTGTCCTCGTGCATGCGGCGGGCCTCGGCATGGTCCCCGGCCTGGTTCAGTGCGATGGCGAGGTTGTGGGCGGATTGCAGGGTGTCGGGGTGGTTGTCGCCGAGGACGTGCCGTCGTCGTCGGAGGGTGTCCTCGTACATCGTGCGGGCCTCTGCGTACTTCCCCACCCCCGATGTAGTGGCTGCCAGGTCGTTCGCGGATTGCAGGGTGTCGGGATGGTCGTCACCGAGAACGCGTCGTCGACGCGTGAGGGTGTCCTCGACGAACGGCAGAGCGCCCACGACATCTCCCCCATCGGCCGTTGCGTGACCCAGGTACTGCGTGCAGCTGAGAGTGTCGGGGTGGTCCTCCCCCAATTCGCCTGCCCACACCTTGCGTAGGGGCGTAGTGAGGCTCAATGCGCCGCGTGGCTGCCCGCTCCGGATGAGGAAGAAGGCCGTCTTGAGCAGAAGGGGTCGTAGCTCGGGCCGATGACTGAGGTCTGCGTGATGGGCGATGAGGTGAGAGGCCAGAGCGGCCCAGGCGGGCCAGGTATCCGGGACTTCCGGGTTGCCCGGGTCGACGCTGCTGAGGACGGCGGCGACATCGCCCCGGACCTTTCCCGCCTCGTCGGGACCGGTGTGGTCGCGGAGCACTGCCTGGGTGAGGCGGTGGATCTGGAAGGTCTCGTGGTCGAGGCGGGCCAGTCCGTAACGGCTGAGAGGCTGCAGGGCGGCGTGTGGCCACATGAGGTCGCCCGGGTCACCGGGGATGGTGGAGAGCCGTGAACGGGCGCTCTCCAGCCACCTGGTGGGAATGGGGTCCGGTCCGAAGAAGGCACCGAGACGGAGCAGAGCCGCGGCCTCGGGGTGGTCGCTCTCCAGGCCCGTGGTGGCGATGCCCACCGCGGCGGCCAGCGGCGCCGGGTAGCCGGGCGCGTCGCCCTCTTCCAGAATCCGTGCCGTGTTTGTGGCGAGGAGTTCGAGGTAGCGGCCGATGGTCATGCCGCTGCCGATGACGCCCACGGCTTGGGCGAGGGCCAAGGGAAGGTCGCCGACATCCCTGGCGAGGAGGTCCGCCTCTTCGGAGGTGATGCTGGGAATCTGGGTTCTGAGGTAGGAGACGGAGTCCGGGCGGCTGAAGACGTCCAGGCCGGTCTGGTGGGCGATACCCCTCCAGTCCGGGTTGCGTGAGGTGATCACGACATGGCCGGAGCCCTCGGGGAGCCAGGGGTCGATCTGCTCACGGTTCTCGGCGTTGTCCAGGATGATGAGCCAGCGTTGCGCCGTGCGCAGGTGTTGCAGCAGGGCACGGGCGTTGTGCTCGGAGCCGGCCTCGGGCTTGGCGATGCCGAGTCGGTCGGCCAGCTCGGTGTAATGGACGGGTAGTTGGTCGTCCTGTTCGGCGTCGATCCACCACACCACGTCGTACTGTCCGGCGAACCGGTGCGCGTACTCCAGAGCGATCTGGGTCTTGCCGACGCCGCCCATCCCGTGCAGCGCGCGCACCACGGCCTGCTGTCCGCTGAGCAGTCCGTCGCGGAGCTGCGCGATCTCGGCCTCACGACCGGAGAAGTCGGGGTTGCGGCGGCGCACGTTCCAGACAGCGGGCTGACCGGTGGTACTGGGCAGCCGAGGCTTCGTGCCGTTCGAGACGGCGGCCGAGCCGTTGGTGGGAGTGGTGCCGGGAAAGGGAGGTGGGCTGGTGGGGCGGGTTCCGCCATTGACCGCCTCACGCAGGGTGGCAAGGGCCGTGGTCTCGTCCAGGCCGTGAAGGTCCCTGCGAAGCTTCGCGGCAAGGAGAGGGTGCACCTCAACCGTGGTGATGGGTTCGAGCGCGAGCGGGATGACGCGGTCCCGTCGGGCCACCGCCGCGGTCCACTCCTCCTGGGTCCATCGCTCGGGGTCGAAATAGGACTTGGAGAAAAGGGCCACGACGGCGTCGACCGTTTCGAGGGCGTGGTCCATGTGGTGCACGAGGTTGTCCCCGGCGCGCCAGTCCCACACGTCGAGGATCACCTGGTGACCCGCCTCTTCGAGATACCACCCCACCCATTCGGCCCATGGGCGGTCCGGACCCGCGTAGCTGATGAAGAACTGCTGCGTGGCGTCGGTCATTGCGGCCCCCCGAGTCACCATGTGCCTGTCGTGCCGTGTTGCGGCAATCATCCCGCGTATAGCGTGGGCGACGCAGGAAAATGTGCAGGTCGCCGTTGGCTCTGGAGAGGGGAATTGGGATGGGGCGGGCTCCGAAGACCGTGGACGTACGGCTGAAGCTGCCGATGCTGGAAATCGCCGGTAGTTGGGAGCCGAACGATGCGGAACGGCGTGCGGCCTGGGAGCTGTACGTAGAACTTGTCACCCGTGTCTCCGTGGTGCCGATGCGGGCGGACGAAGGCCTCCTACGGGAGGCACTGACGAGCCTGTACTCGCTGTTCGGCAGTACCCGGGAAATCCTGCGCAGGCACGGCCCGCAGATTGCGGAGCCCAAGCGGGACGGCCAGTACAACTTCGGCTACCTGGCGGTCGCGATGCTCAACTACGGACTACGGCCGTTGCTGGCCAGCTGGCACCCCGCGCTGGAGGACTGGGAGAGCCGCCGGCCAGCCGACTGCTCCCGACGCGACCACGAACGGGCCTGGCCCGAGGCGGACCAGCTCCGTAGCGCTCTGAACGGCACCCGACAGGTGCTCAGCGCCTATGCGGACCTCCTTGCCACGGCCTGCGGCATCCCGAACCTCCTCGGTGCCATTCCGCCTGCCCCGGGTGACCGCTAGAAGAGCAGGACGCACCCGGCTGAGGTCGCTCCGAGAGGTGGCCGGCGTGCTGCGGAGGGCCGGGCCGGCCCTTGGTGTCGGGTAGCCGGCCGGCCCCCGCCTCTCAGGCCGGCGACAGGAACCCCCGTGTCGCGCGAACCCACACGGTCGACTGCCGCGCCTCAGTCCGAGAGATCCACCACCATGGCCCCGGCCACGCGTGCGTCAGGTGGCTGCGCGGCCTCCCCATGGATCATGGCCATCACCCGGTCAGGCAGTGGGGACAGCTGCCGACCGGCGACCTCGTTCAGACCTCGGTAGACGGGCATACCCAGCACCTCCTGCTCTCTGCGGTCGAACTCGGTCTCGTCGGACCAGGGAGCCTGGTCCTCCCGCTCCGGATCGGGTTCTTCTGCGGCGGTCCATGGCCCGTAACCGGGAGTGGCGTCGTAGCGGTCCCTGTCCTGGTCCACCCAGCGGATTTCGGCCCGGACAGCGGCCCGCAGGTCGTGAACCCCCCGGTGGTGAAGGCCCGTCACCTTGGCGTGCGCTGCCTCCAGGCCCGGCCGCCCACGGCGCGGTGCGTCGCACAAGAGGCGGTGCCACGGCACGCTCTGATCCCGGACGTACGCTGCCTTCACCGGGCGGGTGCGCAGTACGGCGTGCACGGTCAAGGCTGAGACAATCGTGCAACCCAGCTGGGTCTGCTCGCCCCGCCCGTGACGGCAGTCGACAGCTCGCCCGGACTCAGAGGTCGGGACCCAGTTCCGGTGGTTGTACAGGACATAGGCGGGCAGGCACTCAGCGGTCAGCGCGTCCTGGACGAGAAGCTGGCTCTGGCGGGCGCCGGTGCTCCGCACCACGTGCTCAAGGTCATATCCGCCGCCGCGCTTCGCGCGCTTGGCCTGCACCCGCATCCCGAAGCCCACGGCTCCTGAGTAGAACCACCACTCCCAGTCGGCCCCGTTGCGGGCCTCTTCGTACCGCTGGAACTCGCGGACCTTGACGCGATCACTGTGCAGTCGGCGGATGTCCTGAAGATTGAGCTGTGTGTATGTTTCCTCGCCCGGTACCGAGCCTGCGAAGTGGTCATCACCCAGACGCTCGAACGTCCGCGTGGCGCAGGCACGAAGGGTCCGGCACAGGGAACGGGCCGACGACGAAGGCTGCGTGCCGCGCACTTCGGCCGACGACCGCAGGTCGATGCCGCAGCTCGGGCAGAAGGCGAAGTGATCGGCGAGTTCCTCACCGCACGCGCACAGTGACACCGCTGCCCTTCTTCCCCCATACGTGGCCTGCGGATCAGGGTAGTGCTCACCGGCCAGGCGTCACCCGTGAACGCCAAGAAGGGAGCATCGATGCAGCTTTGGTAGTGAGGCTCATGGCACGGGTCGGCGTGTAGTGACTGCACGCGACTACCGGTCTCCACGCTCCCGGCAGCACCCCGCTGTCAGCGGAAGTTGCCGGAAGCCGGCAGGAAGGCCGAGGTGTGCCGGAGCGGCCCGCCCCACGCCTCGACGAGCCCCTCTCACGTGTGGTGGCGGCGCGCCGCTCAGTGTGCTGCGCCGGCGGGCAGCGTGACCGTGAAGGTGCTGCCCTCGCCCGGTGTGGTGTGTACGGTCACCGTGCCGCCGTGTGCTTCGGCGATCGACTTGACGATGCTCAGGCCGAGGCCCGTGCCGCCGCTGCCGGGGGTGCGGGAGGCGTCGCCGCGGTAGAAGCGCTCGAAGATCCGGCCGGCGGTGTCGGGGTCCATGCCGGGCCCCTGGTCGGTGACGTTCAGTTCGACGTGGGCGCCGTCCGGCGCACGCACCGTGACGGATGTCGGCGTGCCGGGCGGGGTGTAGCGCAGTGCGTTGTCCAGCAGGTTGCGCAGCACCTGGAGCAGCCGGTCCTCGTCGCCGTGCGCGAACGCCTCGCCCTGTTCCTCGACGGTGATCGGCCGGCCGGGTTCGAGGGCCCGGGCGTCGGCGACGGCGTCCCGGACGAGCCTGCCGAGGTCGACCGGAGCGGTGGCGAGCGGGCGGCCCTGGTCGAGCCGGGCGAGCAGCAGCAACTCCTCGACCATGGAGTGCATGCGGGCCGCCTCGTCCTCGATGCGCAGCATCGCCCGCTCGACGAGTTCGGGGTCCCGGGCCAGGCCGTGCAGGTGCAGTTGGGCCCAGCCGCGGATCGTGGTCAGGGGAGTGCGCAGTTCGTGTGAGGCGTCGGCCACGAACTGGCGCAGCCGCTCCTCGGAGCGCTGCCGCTCGTCGAAGGCGCGGTTGAGGGCGGTGGCGACCTCGCCGACCTCGGAGGGGCGGCCGGCGGTCTCGATGCGCTGGTCCACGTTGCCGCCGGCGATCGCGGTCGCGGTCGCGGCCATCTCGCGCAACGGCCGCAGTCCCACGCGCAGCACACCGCGGCTGAGGAGGACGATGCCCCCGAGCACGGCCAGGGTGGCCGTCGCGTCGGCGCCGATCAGCCAGTACACGACGTCATCCGTGGGGGCGAGGCTTTCGGCGATCACCACGGTGCCGAACGGCTCCGGGGGGACGCCGGGCCGCGGCTGGACCGTGGCGTGCGGGCCGACGGGGAAGGCCAGGGTGCGGTATCGCGGCAGGGGCGTGCCGGTGGTCTTCAGGGTGACGGGGTGCTCGGCGAATCCGTGCGGGACGGGTGCCGGCAGGTCGGGACGGGGCGCGGGCCGCCCGTTGAGGCCCTTCTCCGGTGTCTGTGCGACCACGCGGCCGTGCTCGTCGAGCAGCGCGACGTAGGTGCCTCCGGGAACCAGGGAATGCAGCATGGCCCCGCTGACATGCAACCGCCGGCCCATGGCGCGGTGCTGGACGGTGTTGCGGGCCTTGGCGAGGTTGGCGTCGGCGACATCGACGAGGTAGGTGCGCAGGCCCACCAGTGAGGCCACGTTGACCACCACCATGCCCAGGGCCGCCAGCAGGACGACCCCCACCATGAGGCGGGCCCGCAGGGAGTCGCGCCATGCGCCGGCCATGTCACCCGTCTCCGGGGAGGCGCAGACTGTAGCCGAATCCGCGCACCGTCTGGATCAACGGCGGCGCCTGTGCGTCCACCTTCGCCCGGAGCCGGGACACCAGCTTCTCGACGACACCGTTGCTGAAGTGGTGCTGCCATACGTGCTCCACGATCTGCTCCTTGGAGACCACGTACTCGGCGTTGACCAGTAAGTACCGCAGGAGCTTGTACTCGGTCGGCGACAAGGCGATCACGCGGTCCGCGCGGCGGACCCGCCTGCTGCGCTCGTCCACGGTCAGGTCCGCGAAGCCGAGCACCGGGCCGGGCTCCGCGCTCGTGGCGGCTCTGCGCAGCAAGGCGTGCACCCTGGCCAGCAGTTCGGGGACGCTGAACGGCTTGGTGAGGTAGTCGTCGGCGCCCATGGCGAAGCCGGTCACCCGGTCCTCCACCGCGTCCCGCGCGGTCAGGAACAGCACCGGCAGCCGCGCCCCGTTCTCCGTCAGCCTCCGGCACACCGCGAACCCGTCCATGTCGGGCAGCATCACGTCCAGGACCAGCAGGTCCGGAGAGACCGCCGCGCAGGCGCGCAGGGCCGCGACGCCGCGGTCCGCGGTCGTCACTTCGTACCCCGCCAGGCTCAGGGTCGTCTCCAGCAGCTCGGCCGTTCTCGGGTCGTCGTCCACGACGAGCAGCCGCTGACCGCTTCCTCGGGGCAAGGTCAGGCCGTCGTTCGGTGAGGCGGAGTGCATGACAGGTACCCATCGGATCGAGCCGCGTCCGTGACGGCAACGCCCCGTCACGCCCGCCGAGTTCCCCGGCGCCGCGAACTCGTCGCCGCCCCGGGGCCCGGCGTCCACGACACCGTAATCCGTGCCGGAGGACGAGGTCGCCGACTGTCAGGCAATGGTCAGGTCGCTGACCGGGGCGGGTCAGCAGGGCTGGGTTTTCTTGAGCCAGGTACCGCAACGACCACCGTTCGCCGAGACGCCGGGAGCAGACGTGGAGCAGGCAGCACACGCCGAAGCCGACAGCGAGGCGTCCGGGGCCGACAGTGCGGACGTGGCCCGGGCCGCCTTCCGCAGCCGGCTGCGCAGCGGGATGCTCGACGTGGCACCGGTCTTCGGCTTCACCCTGGGCTTCGCTCTCCTCCACGAGGTCGCCGTGGCGCTGGCGATCGCCCTGACGCTCGGGGCCGGGGTCTGCCTCGTGCGGCTGATGCGCGGAGAGCCTGTGCGGCGCACGCTCGCCGTCCTCGGCATCGTCTGCGTCGGAGGTGCGCTGGCCGCGCTCACCGGGCAGGCCACCTCCTTCTTCCTCCCGAGCCTGGTGATGCACGGCGTGCTGGCCGTGGCGACTCCGGTACTGCTGCTCCTCGGATGGCCGCCGATGGGCCTGGCAGCGGGCCTGATCACCGGTGAGGGAACCAGCTGGCGCCGCTGTCCGGTCCGCCGGCGGGCCTTCGTCACGGGCAACGTGGCCATCCTCGCCGGGAATTACCTGACGCTGGCCGTGCAGCTCCCGCTGTTCCTGTCCGGCCAGGCCGTCGCCCTCGGCACGGCCGAACTCCTCAACCCGATCGTTCTCGCGCTCGGCACGCTGCTGGGCTGGCGCGTCTACCGACGCGTCGTCGGCACGCACCGCTGCGCCGGCAGCCGCCCGAGCGCCGAGACGCCCCACCCCTTGGAAAGGACTGCTGCATGACCACATCCCAGCCGCTCACCGGGACGCAGCCCACGGTGCGGACCTGCCCGCTCGACGCTCCGGAGGAGTACCGGGCGCTGCGCGCGCAGGCTCCGGTCGCCCAGGTGACCTTCCCCGACGGCGCGGAGGGCTGGCTGATCAGCCGGTACGAGGACGTCAAGACGGTGCTCGCCGACCAGCGGTTCAGCGCCAACCGCCCCACACTGACCGGCGGCGGCGCGGCCGACGGCGCGCCGCCGGTGCGCCCGGGGTGGTTCATCTTCATGGACGCGCCGGAGCACACCCGGTTCCGGCGGCTGCTCACCGGCGAGTTCACCGTGCGCCGGATGCGGCAGCTGGTCCCCGCGGTGGAGCAGATCGTCGCCGAGCGGCTGGACGCGATGGCCGGCGCCGGGTCGCCGGTCGACCTCGTCCAGGCCTTCGCGCTGCCGATTCCCTCGCTGGTGATCTGTGAGCTGCTCGGGGTCCCGTACGCCGACCGCGAGGAGTTCCAGCGGAACTCGGCCAACATGCTCAGCCTCACTGCGGACGCCGAGGTGGTTCAGGGGGCCTGGGAGGCGCTGCGGCAGCACATGCACCGGCTGGTTCGTGCCAAGCGCGCCGAACCCACCGACGACATCCTCGGCAAGCTGGTGCAAGCGGGCGAGCTCACCGATGAGGAACTGGCCGGCGTGGGATCGCTGTTGCTGTTCGCCGGGCACGAGACGACCGCGAACATGATCGCGCTGGGCACCATGTGCCTGCTGGAGAACCCCGACCAGTTGGCGGCGCTCCGTGCCGACCCCGCCCTGTGGGACGACGCGATCGAGGAGCTGCTGCGCTACCTCACCATCATCCAGTACGGGCTGCGCCGCGTGGCGCTGGAGGACGTGGAACTGCACGGCCACCGGATCAAGGCCGGCTCCCTGGTGGTGACCGCCTTGTCCTCGGGGAACCGGGACACGGAGAAGTTCTCGGACCACCCCGACCAGTTGGACGTGGCCCGGGCGCGCGGCCCGCACCTCGCCTTCGGCCACGGCATCCACCAGTGCATCGGGCAGCAGTTGGCCCGGGTGGAGATGAGGGCGGCCCTGCGTGCCCTGTTCGACCGGTTCCCCACCCTGCGGCTGGCGGTTCCGGCCGAGGACGTGCCGATGCGCCACGACATGGTCATCTACGGCGTCCACGAGCTGTCCGTGGCCTGGTAGTCGACCGGCGCGAACCACCGCCACCAGCACCCCGCACCCCCACGGAACACGGAGCATCCCATGAAGGTCATCATCGACGAGGACAAGTGCGTCGGCGCAGGCCAGTGTGTGCTTGCCGCCCCCGACGTCTTCGACCAGCGCGACGAGGACGGCATCGTCGTCCTGCTCGACGCCCTCCCGCCGGACGCCCTGCGCTCCCAGGTCGAGAACGCCGCCGCGCTCTGCCCCGCACTGGCCATCGAGGTGGTGAAGTAGTGCCTGCCATGGACCACATCGTCCTGGTGGGCGCGTCGGCCGCGGGCCTCACCGCGGCCGACGCCCTGCGGCTCGAAGGCTTCACCGGCACCCTGACCATGGTCGGCGACGAACTGCGGCCGCCGTACGACCGCCCGCCGCTGTCCAAGCGGGTCCTGACCGGCGATCTGGAACCGCACAGGACCACCCTGCGGCAGGACGTCGACCTCCAACGGCTCCGGATGGACCTGAAACTGGGCTGCCGCGCAACCCACGTGGACCCGGTGGCGCGCATCGTCACGCTGGACGACGGGGACCGGCTGGACTACGACGGCCTGATCATCGCCACCGGGCTGCGCCCCCGTCACCTGCCCTTCGGCCGCGACCTGGCCGGGGTGCACGTGCTGCGCACCCTCGATGAGGCGCTGACGCTTCGCGTACAGCTGCTGGCCGGGCCGCGCGTCGTGGTGATCGGCGCCGGGTTCCTCGGCAGCGAGATCGCCGCCACCACGCGCGGCCTCGGCCTGGACGTCACCCTCGTCGACGTCGAGTCCACCCCGCTGGCGAGGCAACTCGGCACCCAGGTGGGCGGGTTGGTGGCCGAGCTGCACGAGGAGAACGGGGTCCGTCTGTGTATGGGCCGCGGTGTCACCGACCTGCTCGGTGCGGGGGGCCGGGTCACCGGGGTGCTCCTCGACGACGGCACCGAGCTCCCCGCGGAGGTGGTCGTGGTCGCCATCGGCTCGGAGCCGGCCGTCGACTGGCTGGCCGACTCCGGGCTCCCCCTGGGCGACGGGGTGCTCTGCGACAGCACCTGCCGGGTCGCGCCCGGGATCTACGCGGCAGGCGACGTCGCCAACTGGCCACACCCCCTCACCGGCGAACGGACCCGTCTGGAACAGCGCACCAACGCCACCCGGCAGGCCCTCGCCGCCGCCGGGAACCTCCTTGCCGGACCCGCCGGAGCCACCCCTTACGCGCCGGTCCCGTTCGGGTGGACCGACCAGTTCCACGCGAAGATCCAGTTCCACGGCTGGTGCCCCGGGGACGCGCGCGTCGCCTACGTCGACGGCGACCCGAAGGCAGGCAGGTTCGTCGCGCTCTACTACGCGGGCGACCGTGTCGTGGGCGCGCTCGGCTGGAACAGCGCACGCACCCTGCGCGCCTACCACGACCGCATCGCCGCGCCCGTCGCCGCCTGACCCTGCGCTGTGGCCGAGCTCTGGGTCCGAACACCTCATGCGGGCGTCGGAGCGCATGCCCGCTCATGTATCCGGGCGACGGTTCACCGCCGCCCGGATATGTGCGGTGCCTGCCTGCCTCTCCCGTGACGACGGATTCGTTGCCGTGTGTAACGATCGTTGCGTCACGCAGTGCGGAGAAGGGACGCGAATGGCTGGCCGGGCCGGAGAGCACAGCGACCGAGCGAAGGCGGACACGGACCCGGAGCAGGCAGGCCGGGAGCCCGGGTTGGGGGCCACCGTGGCCGAGCGGGTGCGGCGCGCCGAGGGGGGCCTGTCTCCCGCCGAGCGGCGGATCGCACGGGCGCTGACGGCCAATTACCCGGCGGCCGGGCTGGAGTCCGCTTCGGGGCTCGCCTCCCAGGCCGGGGTCAGCGCGCCCACCGTGGTGCGGTTCGTGGCCCGGCTCGGGTTCGACGGTTACCGGCACTTCCAGCAGTCGCTGCGGGAGGAGGTCCAGGCGCGGCACGCCTCGCCGCTGACCCTGGCACCGGTGATCGGCAGGCACTCGCCCACCTCCGAACTGGTCGAGGCGGCGCAGCAGGTGAGCGGCGCGACGCTGGACCAGACGTTCGGCGCGCTCCCGGAGCAGGAATTCGACCGGGCGGTCGGCCTGATCTGCGACCCGGCCAAGCGGATCGCCTGCTTCGGCGGCCGGTTCTCCCAGCTGCTGGCCGAGTACCTCGACCTGCACCTGCGGCTGCTGCGTCCGGGGACCTTCGTGCACGCCGCGACTCCGGGGCGCGATGCGGGATTCCGTGTCGACCTGAGCCGGCGCGACGTGTGTGTGGTCTTCGACTTCCGCCGCTACCAGGACGACACCGTGCAGCTCGCCCGGTACGCGCACGAGCGCGGCGCCAAGGTCGTGCTGTTCACCGACCCGTGGCTCTCGCCCGTGGCCGAGTTCGCCGACGTGGTGCTCCCCGCGCGGGTGGAGGCACCCAGTCCGTTCGACAGCATCGTCGCGCCGACGGCGCTGGTGGAGACCCTGGTCGCGGCCGTGCATGCCCGACTGGGCCCGACGGCCGAGGAGCGGCTGCGGGCCGCGGAGGAGTCGTGGCGCGGGGAGGCCGGCACCGCCTGAAAAATTCATTTCAACGTGGCTCTTGACGCGCCACTTGCAACGAATATTTCATGAAGGGTGTCCCGGGCCACAACCGTGCGGCCCTCTTCTGCTCGGGAGTGCGTTGTGCCCGATCATCCTCGAACCTCACGCAAACTACGGCTGTGGGAAGCGCTGGCCCTCTCCGTCGGTCTCATGGGCCCGACCCTGGCCATGGGGCTCAACGGCGCCGGCGTCGCGGCCACCGTGGGCAAGGCCGTTCCGCTGGTCTTCCTGCTCGGCCTGCTCGGCGTCGGCCTCGTGGGCTACGGCTTCTGGCGGCTGACCCAGCACTTCCACCACGCCGGCTCCGTCTACGCCCTGGCCGGCGCCACCATCGGCCCCCGCGCCGGCTTCTTCGGCGGCTTCGCGCTGCTCGGCACCTACCTCGCCTTCCTCGTGTGCACCCTGGCCGCGACGGGGGTCTTCGCCCATGCGTTTCTGCACGCGCTGGGCGTGCGGTCCACCGGCCCCTGGGTGGCCGTCGCGGTCGTCGCCGCCGTGGGCGTCACCCTGCTCAACTCGCGTGACACCCGGCTCACCGCCCGCACCCTGCTGATCGCCGAAGGCATCGGCATCGCGGCCATGCTGGTCCTCGCCCTCGTCGTCATCGGGCGCACCGGCACCGGATCGGCGCCCCGCCACCAGGCCTTCGACCTGTCGGTCTTCGCGCCCGGCACGGCCTCCTACGGCGCGATCATGACCGCGACCGTCTTCGCCTTCCTGTCCTGGGCCGGATTCGAGGCGTGCGCCTCACTGGGCGAGGAGACCGACGACCCCCGGCGCAACATCCCGCGCGCCCTGGCGGGCAGCGTGCTGCTCACCGGTGTGCTGTACGTCCTGATGATGTTCGTCCAGACCATCGGGTTCGGCACCGACGACGCGGGCGTGCGGCAGTTCGCCGGGGCGGAATCGGCGCTGGTGACGCTCTCCGGCAGCTACCTCGGCACCTGGTTCTCGCTCGTCGTCGCCTTCACCGCGGTCGCCTCCGCCTTCGCCGCCGCGCTCTCCTCGTCCGCCGCCGCTGCCCGCATGATCTCCGCCCTGGCCCGCGACGGCTTCGGACCGGCCGCGCTCGCCCGCACCGATCCGGCCACCGGGTCCCCCACCAGGGCCCTGTGGCTGTGCGGCGCCGTGGCCGCCGCGCTCGCGGCCGTCATGTACGGACTGGGCACCACCGCCTTCGACACCTACTACTGGTACGCGACCATCGGCGTGCTGTGCGTCCTGGTGGTCTACGCCGTGGCTGGGGTCGGCGTGATCGTCTTCACCCTCTCCCGCCGCGGCCACATCCCCCGCCACGAACTCGTCGTCCCGCTCGCCGGTCTGGGCTACCTCTGCTTCGTCCTCTACGAACAGTCCACCGGCCAGAGCGCGCCCTACACCTACTTCCCCTGGATAGCCGCCGCCTGGTGCGCGACCGGCCTCGCCGTCGTCCTCCTCGCGCCCTCCCTCGCCAAGCGCATCGGCGCCCGCCTCACCGGTGAACTGAACGGGGGACAGGGCGACCGCCAGGAGCAGAGCCCCGAACCGCCCGCCGCCGACACCATGAAGGTGACCCCATGACTCCCCGCACCGACGACTACGCGACCGTCTTCGTCGCCACCTGCGACCTGGCCGGCCAGGTACGGGGGCGGGCCGTGCCGCCGTCCGAACACGACGCGGTCCTGCGCAGCGGCACCGGCTGGGTGCCCGCGAACCTCGCGATCTCCTCGTTCGGGCCGATCGCTCCCGACAACGTCTTCGGGTCCCGCGGCGACCTGCGGCTGCTCCCCGACGCCGGCACCGCCGTCGGCATCCCGGCCGACGGCACCGCTCCGGGGATGCTGCTCTACCTCGCCGACCAGAGACTGCCGGACGGCCGCCCCTGGGCCTGCTGCCCCCGCACGTTCCTGCGCGACGCCCTCTCCGAGCTGCGCGAACGGACCGGGCTGGAGGCCGTCGCCGCCTTCGAGCACGAATTCGTGCTCGGCGACCTCCCCGAGAGCGCTCCGTTCTCCCTGCGGCGCTTCCGGGACGCCGAACCGTTCGGCACCGACCTGGTGCGTCTGCTGGAACACGCCGGCCTCGAACCGGAGACCTGGATCCCCGAATACGGCGACGGTCAGTTCGAGGTCACCCTGCGCCCCGCCCCCGCCGCGGTCGCGGCCGACCGGGCCGTCCTCCTCAAGGAACTCGTCCGCGACCTGGCCCGCCGCCGTGGCCTGCCCGTCACCTTCGCCCCTCTCCTGGACACCGACGGAGTGGGCAACGGCGTCCACCTCCACCTGAGTCTGCGCGACGCCGACGGCCGCCCCGCGCTCTACGACCCGCAGCGCCCCGGCCGGCTCTCCGCCCTCGGCGCCCGCTTCAGCGCCGGCGTCCTGGCCCATGCCCCGGCCCTCACCGCCCTGACCGCACCGAGCCCGGTGTCCTTCCTGCGCCTGGCCCCGAACCGGTGGAGCGTCGGCGGGGCGTTCCTGGCCGAGCGCAACCGCGAGGCGCTGCTGCGCATCTGCCCCACCACCGAGCTCGGCGGCTCCGGCACCGCCGCCCAGTTCAACCTCGAATACCGCGCCGCCGACGCCACGGCCAACCCCTGGCTCGCCCTGGGCGTCCTGATCCGCGCCGGCCTGGCCGGCCTGACCGGGGACTACGACGAGCCCACCGTGTGGCCCGAGGACACCGACCAGTCGGTGCTCGCACTGGCGCCGCCCCTGCCCACCACGCTCGACGAGGCCCTGGAGGCCCTGGAGAAGGACGACGTCGTCCGCTCCTGGTTCGCCCCCCAGCTGCTGGCCACCCAGCTCTCCGTCAAGCGGTCCGAACTCGCCCAGCTCGACGGCCTGGACGACGCCGCACGCCTGCGAAAGGTACGCCATGTCCACTGAACGACTCCTCGCGGAGATCGACCGGCTCCCCCTGGTGGACCACCACGTCCACGGCGCCCTCCGCCACGACGCCGACCGCTCCGCCCTGGAGCAGATGCTCACCGAGTCCGACCGCCCGATCCCGCCGTGGATGACCCAGTTCGACTCGCAGATCGGCTTCGCCGTCCGCCGCTGGTGCGCCCCGGTCCTGGGTCTCGCACCGCACGCCGACCCCGAGACGTACGTCGCCCGGCGCACCGAACTCGGCACCGACGAGGTCAACCGCAGACTGCTCGACGCCTCCGGCGTCGGCCACTATCTCCTGGAGACCGGCTACAAGGGGGAGGACATCCTCGACCCCCAGGGCATGGCGGCCGCCTCCGGGCGCCCCGTCGACGAGGTGGTGCGCCTGGAGACCGTGCTGGAGGACGTGGCGCGCACCGGAGTCACCGCCGCCGAACTCCCCGACCGGTTCCGGGAAACCCTGGCCGCCCGCTCGGCCACCGCGGTCGGCCTCAAGAGCATCGTCGCCTACCGCCACGGCTTCGACTTCGACCCCGGCCGCCCCGACGACCACGAGGTGAGCGCCGCGGCAGGCGCCTGGCTCGCCGAGTGCGCGGCCACCGGCACCGTCCGCGTCAGCCACCCGGTGCTGCTGCGCTTCGCCCTGTGGTGCGGTGTCGACCGCGGTCTGCCGATCCAGCTGCACGCCGGCTACGGCGACCCGGACGTCGAACTCCACCGCTGCGACCCGCTGTTGCTCACCCGCTTCCTCAAGAACGTGGAACCGTACGGCACCGACCTGCTGCTGTTGCACTGCTACCCCTTCCAGCGCAACGCGGGCTACCTCGCCCAGGTGTTCCCGCACGTCTACTTCGATGTCGGCCTCGGCATCAACTACACCGGCATGCGCTCCGACACCGTCATCGCCGAATCCCTGGAACTCGCCCCCTTCGCCAAGATCCTCTTCTCCTCCGACGCCTGGGGCCCGCCGGAACTGCACCATCTCGGCGCCCTGTTGTGGCGCCGCGGCATGGCCCGGACCCTCGGCGCATGGACCGACAGCGGCGAATGGGACCTCGATGAAGCGCTCAAGGTGGTGCGCATGATCGGCCACGACAACGCCCGCCGCGTCTACCGGCTGGAGGACCCGGCATGACCGGCCCCCACCTGTCCGCCCTGGCCGCCGCGCTCGACGCGGAGCTCCCGGCCGCCACGGCACTGCGCCACCGCATCCACGCCCGCCCCTGCCTCTCCGGCGCCGAGGCCGCCACCCGCGACCTCGTGCTCGCCGCGCTGCCCGCCGGCTCCACCACCAAGGTCGCCGACACCGGCGCCGTCGTCCGGATCGGCGGAGCGGGCCCCGCCGTCGCCGTCCGCGCCGAACTCGACGCCCTCGCCGTGCAGGAGAAGACCGGCGCGGCATGGGCGTCCGAACACCCCGGCCTCATGCACGCCTGCGGCCATGATGTGCACCTGGCCGCGCTCACCGCCCTGGCCCGGGCCATCGGCCGGAAGGGCGGCCCGGCCCCCCTGCTGGCCGTCCTGCAGCCCAGAGAGGAGACCTACCCCTCCGGCGCCCAGGACGTCGTCGAGGACGGCATCCTCGGCCGGGAGCAGTGCGCGGCGGTGATCGGGGCGCATGTGCAGCCCCTGCTGCCGCCCGGCACCGTCGCCTGCACCCCCGGCGGCGTCAACGCTTCCGCCGACGAGTTCACGGTCACGGTGCACGGCCGCGGCGGCCACGCCGCCTACCCGCACCTCACCCGCGACCCCGTCGTCACCCTGGCCCATATCGTCGTCGCCCTGCAGAGCCTGGTCAGCCGCGATACGGACCCGATGTCGCCCGTCGTCCTCAGCGTCAGCACCCTCGCCGCCGGCACCGCGGCCAACGTCATCCCCGGCACCGCCGAGGCCCGCGGCACCCTGCGCGCGCTGGGCAGCGGCGAGCGCGAGTCCCTGCACGCCCGGCTGGCCGAGGTCGCCGGACTGGTGGCACGGGCCCATGGCTGCACCGCGCAGGTGGACATCACCCGCGGAGAGCCCGTGCTCGACAACGACTCGGCGCTGACGGCCGCCACGCGACCGCTGCTCGGCCCGCTCGGCCTGCGCGTCGGTGACGACCTGCGGTCCGCCGGCTCGGACGACTTCTCCTTCTTCTGCGCCCGGCTGCCGTCGCTGATGCTCTTCGTGGGCACCGACGGCGGCACCGAGCAGCTGCACGCGCCCACGTTCCTGCCGCCGGACGAGCGCATCCGGGACGTCGCCCACGCCATGCTCGCCGGCTACCTCGCCGCCGCGGAACTGCACACCTGACCTCCGGCGCCCCGCGCCCTTCGCTCCCCAAGGACCGCACCATGACCACCACCGACACGCACGGCAGGCCCCACCCCAGCGCGGCGACCCAGCTCCACCTGTCCCTGGCCGAGACGGCCATCGCCCACAACTACGAGCCGCTGCCCGTGGTGCTGGCCTCCGGCCAGGGCGCCTGGGTCACCGATGTCGACGGCCACCGCTACCTCGACTGCCTGGCCGGGTACTCGGCCCTCAACTTCGGCCACGGCCACCCCCGGCTGACCGCCGCGGCCCAGGAGCAGCTGGCCCGCCTCACCCTCACCAGCCGGGCGTTCCACAACGACCGCCTCGGCCCCTTCTGCCGAGACCTCGCCGAACTCGCCGGCATGGACCTCGTACTGCCGATGAACACCGGTGCCGAGGCCGTCGAGACCGCGCTCAAGGTCGCCCGCAAATGGGGCTATGAGCGCAAGGGCGTCGCTCCGGACCGCGCCACCGTCATCGTCGCCGACGGCAACTTCCACGGACGCACCACCACGATCGTCAGCTTCTCCACCGACCCGGTCGCGCGCGAGGGCTTCGGCCCCTTCACCCCCGGCTTCCGCACCGTCCCCTACGGCGACAGCGCGGCTCTGGAAGCCGCGGTCGACGAGAACACCGTGGCCGTGCTCCTCGAACCCATCCAGGGCGAAGCCGGCGTACTCCTTCCCCCGCCGGGCTACCTCCAAGCCGTGCGGGACGTCTGCACCCGCGAGAACGTGCTGTTCATCGCGGACGAGATCCAGTCCGGACTCGGCCGCACGGGCACCACCTTCGCCTGCGAGGCCGAGGACGTCACCCCCGACATCTACGTCCTCGGCAAGGCCCTCGGCGGCGGCATCGTGCCCGTCTCCGCCGTGGTCTCCCGCCACGACGTCCTCGACGTCATCCGCCCCGGCAGCCACGGCTCCACCTTCGGCGGCAACCCCCTGGCCGCCGCCGTCGGCCATGCCGTGGTCGAGCTGCTGCGCACCGGCGAGTACCAGGCACGCGCGGCCGAACTGGGCGAACGGCTGCGCGGCCGGCTCGACGAGCTGGTCGGCCACGGCGCCGTCGCCGTCAGGTCCCGCGGCCTGTGGGCCGGCATCGACCTCGATCCCGCCCTGATGACCGGCCGCCAGGCCTGCCTGCGCCTCCTGGACCGCCGCATACTCGCCAAGGACACCCACGGCTCCACCATCCGCCTCGCCCCACCACTGGTCATGGAACCCACCCAACTGGACTGGCTCTGCGACCAGCTGACCGAAGCCCTGACCCGTCCCACCGGCTGACCCCCGCCGGGCAGAGCCGACAACTCCCGCCCTGCCCGGCGGCTTGCCGAGGGCCGGTCGGCGGCGCCTCGACGCCTCCCTGCCCGACCGAAACCACCGCAAAAGTTATGCATTGCCCGCACCAAAATCGGCGAGAGCCTCTATATTCCGTTTTTCTAAGGGATTTGACAGACAGCGCGGCGTAGCTTCTCCGGGTGAGCCGAGCTGAGGTCGGCGCATCCCGCTGAGGAATGGAGTCTTCCTCGTGTCAGAGAAACCCCGCACCCCGGTATCCGGCCGTCACCGCAAGCCCAAGGCTCCTGCCGTCGCCGCACGGCGTGCGCTGGTCATCGCCGCGGTCACCCCGGTCGCCGGTGCGCTCCTCACCGGTCCGTCCGCCTTCGCCGCCGACAAGGCCGGCGTGAGCCCGGTGGCCCGGCCCCAGAAGCGACAAGGGCTCGACGCCGCCGAGCGCAAGCTCGCGCACCGGCTCGACACCGGCATCCTCAACAAGAGCCTCGGCAGCACCGTCGGCGGCGTGGTGCTCGACGCCAAGTCCGACAAGGTCGTGTGGGGCCATGACGCGACCACCGCATTGATGCCGGCCTCCAACGCCAAGCTCGCCACCGCCACCGCCGCCCTGACCGTTCTCGGCCCCGACCACCGCTTCACCACAAGGGTCGTGTACGGCGACGGCACCCTCACCCTCGTCGGCGGCGGCGACCGCGTCCTGACCAGCGACGACCTCGCCGCCCTGGCGAAGACCGCCGTCGCGGGCCTGAAGAACGCGGGCGTCACCTCCGTCAAGGTCAAGGTCGACGACAGCCTCTTTCCTCCGCCCACCCTTGCCACCGGCTGGAAGGAGGACTACTACACGGACTCCGTCGCTCCCGTCCGCGCTCTCGTGGTCGACGGACACACGGGGACCGACACGTCCCTCGATGCCGGAGAGGTCTTCGCGAGGCAACTCGCCGCCCAGGGGGTCGCGGTCACCGGCGACGTGGCGCGCGGCCAGGCCACCCGTCATGACGTGCCGGTGGCGAAGCACTCCTCGCCGAAGCTGTCCGAGACCGTCAAGAAGATGCTCAAGACCAGCGACAACAACATCGCCGAAACACTTCTGCGCATGACCGCCCTCGGCGCGGGCAAGGCCCCCACCTTCACGGACGGCACTGCTGTCGTGCGGGACGTGCTCAGCCACCACTACGGCGTCCCGCTGGACAACGTCGAGCTCTACGACGGCAGCGGCCTCTCCCGCGCCGACCGCATACCGGCAGCCACGGTCGCGCGCCTCCTCGACCTCGCCACCGATCCCCGCAACAAGCGGACCCTCGGTGCCATCGAGAAGGGCCTCCCGATCGCCGGTGAGGCAGGCAGCACCCTCGGCCCCGAGTGGGGCCGCTTCGATACCCCCGCTTCCGAATGCGCCATCGGCAAGGTCAAGGCCAAGACCGGCACGCTGACCGGCGCGATCGCCCTCAGCGGCGTCACCAAGGCCCGGGACGGCCGCGTAAAGGTCTTCTCCTTCATCGAGAACGGCTCCACCGCCAACTCCAACGACATCAAAGACGCGCTGGACGGCCTCGCGGCGACGGTCAACGGCTGCCGGACGTAGCGCACCATCGCCGGGTGCCGGCCGCAACCAGGGCGAGCGCGACCTGTGCGCGACACACCGCCGGGCAGCTGGTGATCAGCGTTCCCGCACGGGTGGAGCCGGGAGCCGCCCCGCCGGAGGTGGCTCCCGGCTCCATCGCGCAACCGGGCAGGCATTTACAGGTGGGCGCTGATCACACCGCCGGCGCTGAGCACGATGGACACGCCGTTGGCGTCGAGCCCGGCGTCCTGCTGGTTCGTCTCCAGCGTGCCGTACACCGCGCCCCCGTTGCCGAGGATCTGCGCGCGGTACCGCAGCTCACCGACCTTCGTGACCTTGGCCGTCCAGCCGCCCGCGAGCTTGAAGGTGCCCGGTCCCTGGTGCCCGCCGCCCATCCAGGAATGGACCTGGCCGTCCAGCGTGAGCACGACGAACATGTCGTTGGCGTCGAGCCCGGCGTCGTGCCCCTTCGTCTCCATCGTGGCCAGGACCGAACCGCGGCTGACGATCTTGGCGCGGTAGTGCTGGGCACCGAGCTCGTAGATCTCGGCCTTGCTGCCGTCCGCCAGGATCTGGGTGCGGACCGGGGATGCCGTCTTGACCGTCGCGGCGTGCGTGCTGCCCGACTGCTTGCCCGCGGCGCCCGCCTTGGCGTCGACCATCGCGGCGGAGTCCGCCTGGGCAACGGAGCCCTGCGCTCCGGCGGAGGAGCCCGCGCCGCTGGACTCGGCGGCGACCGTGCCCATGTTCGTGTGGCCCGCGGCCTTCGTGCCGGCGGCGTCCGAGCCGGAGCAGGCAGTCAGGGTAAGGCCGGCGGCCGCGGTCAGGGCCGCGGCGGCAAGGCGCAGGGTGCGGCGACGAACGGTGCGGCCAGTGGTGCTGGAGCTCATGTCGAATTCCCCCCCGGAACAGTCGGTGTCGTTGTCTCCTCGGTACGTCACCACTCTGCTCGGGTCCACTAGCGCAAGGCTGCCGCTCCGCTAACACCCAGCTAACGCGGAAGGACCTCAACGAGAACCCGAAGAGCCGGGCGCGGCCGCCTAGTTGGGAAACACGCAGCTGCCGGAACGGTCAGGACACTCAGAAGTCACCCGACCCCTCGGACGCCTCCTGGACGCCGGTCGCGGCGGCGACAGCGCATCTGCGGTAGAGCCCGGCTTCGGCCGGGCCCTACCGCTATGCCTCGTGACGAGGAGAGTGCGCAGCCGACGCGTGCTACTCATCCGGTTGTCTCAGGGTACGAAGCCCTGCCCCGTTTGCCCGGTGAGTCGGGGCGCACCGGGCCAGCGGACACACCAAAACCTCGGGACGTTTCGGGGAGAACAGCCGCCGGACCCCGCCCCGGCCCGGTTCCAGCCGGACAAAACGGGCTGCCCCGGACCACTCCGCAACACGTACGCCAAGGCCATTAAAGGGCCTCTGGCCAGCAAAAAGACCCTCCCCAAGGGAGGGTCTTGCGGAGTGCTCCCGGCAGGACTCGAACCTGCGGCCAAGTGCTTAGAAGGCACCTGGTGGATAGGGGATGGGGTGCCTTTGACCTGCATGAATGCCTACGAGGACAGGCCGATGGCCAAAACGTCAGGGAATTTCGGGACGACGCGTCGCTGGCTTGCCTGCTCGTGGGGCACGATTCGCGCCGACCTGGCATGTTTTGACCGATCGGTGGCTTAGCTGGTGGCTGTTGGGCACTATGCGGTTGGGGCGGTGATCGGCCGGAGCCAGGGCAACTGAGGGGGAAAGATGGCGATCAAGGTGCTGCCAGTGACGGGGAAGGTTCACCGATCGCCGTCCGCGGGGCGCGGCCCCGCCGGGGTGCTGTGCGGCGAGGATGACGAGTCATGACGATCGTGTTCCGGATTCCGGCCAGCGGTGCGGAGCGGGTGGGGTTCGCCTACTCGCCGGCGATGGAAGCCGTGCTGAGTCTTCATGTGCTGGTCGAGCCCAAGCACCATCCTGTCCAGCACGGGTGGGTGCGCGCGATGCGCAGGCTCTCACCGGGGCTCAAGCGGGAGATCGAGGCGTTCGCCTTCGCGGTGCGTTCGTACTTTCCCGAGTTCCTCTTTCCCCGGCCGACAGGCGGGCTGCCGGACTTCGAGGGTGAGCTGGCCGCCCTGCGCACAGCGGATCCGGATCTGGTCCGTCTGGAGTTCACCGTTCCGTTGCTCACCCCGTGGCCGGGCAGCGGCGAGGGCAGGGATCCGCACGTTCTGGACCGGCCGGAGGTGCGCCGCCAACTGCGCGAGCGAGCCGTGGAGGAAAGCGACGATGCGATGGCCGCGATGCTGCTGGATGACCCTCGGGCGTTGTTGGAGCGGTTCCTGACCATGCTGGAGTCCTACTGGCGGGAGGCGTTCGAGGACGAATGGGCACGGCTTGAACCCGAGTTGGCCGCCGGTGTCAGTGAGGCGGGGCAGCGGATCGCCGAGCGTGGCCTGTACGGGATGCTCCGTGGTCTGTGGCCAGAGGTACGCAGTGATCCGCGAACCGAGAAATTCTGGCTGGAGAGACCTCATGATCATGACGTCGTTATCGGACCGGACGACAGGCTCGTGCTCGCGCCCAGCGCTTATGTGTGGCCGCACGTACGGGTCAACTGCGACGGCCCATGGCCCCTCGGACTCGTCTTCCCGGTCTCCTCGATCGTCCAGGAAGCCCGTCCGAGGATTCCGCCCGTCCAGCTCGTCGGCATTCTCCGGGCCCTCGCCGACGACACCCGGCTGCGCGCCCTGCGGCTGATCGCCGAACGTCCGCGCAGCACGCAGGAGCTAGCGCCGCTCGTCGGTGTCAGTGAGGCCGCGCTGTCCAAGCACCTGCGGGTGATGGCGGATGCCGGACTGCTGGAGCGCCGCCGCGAAGGCTATTACGTCCTGTACCGGCTCGTGTCCGGACGGGTGGCGGGACTCGGCCCCAGCTTGGAGAGCTTCCTGCACAGCGACGACCATGACCACGGCGACCGACGGGCAACTGATTAGCTGTCTGCCGAATAAGTGGATCACTCGCTCAGGAGAACCGACAGTGGCGGCATGTCACTGCTGAGGGACCGCAACTTCCTGCTTCTCTTCGTCGGCCAGGGCGTCTCGCGCTTCGGCGACGGCCTGTACACCGCCGCGACCGCGTGGCTGGCGTGGTCACTGACGAAGGATCCGGCCGCTGTGGCTCTGGTCAGCGTGTCCGCGTTCGCGCCCGCGTTCGTGGCGACGTTCGTCGGCGCCTCGTACGCCGATCGCTACGACCGTCGGAAGCTGATGGTCGCCACCGATCTGGCCCGGGTCGCCGTGCTGGCGGCGGCCCTGGCGCTGATGTCCCTCGGCCTGCTGGATCTGCCTCTCCTGGTGGCGGGAACCGCGTTGCTGGCGTTGATCGGAGCCCCGTTCGCACCGGCCCGCAACGCCATCGTCCCGCAGATCGTGCCGGCTGGCCGGCTGCAGCAGGCCAACGGGCTTCTGCAGGTGGCGTTCAGAGCCACCTTCTTCGTCGGTCCGCTGATGCTCGCGCCGCTTCTCACCTATGGCTCGCTGCAGTTGGCGCTGGTGATCAATGGGCTGACGTTCGTGGTCTCGGCTGGCGCTGTGGCCGCCATCCGCGTAGCACGCCCTGCGTCTACAGGCGGCCGAGTGGGGCTGTGGTCCGATCTCGCGGCCGGGCTCAGGGCCGTGCGGGCCGCCCCCGACGTGCTGGTGGTCATCGTGACGTTTGTGCTCGCGCTCGCGCTCACCAGCGGGTTCTTGACGGTCGGCCTGGTCGCTGTCGTCGGGAAGGGTAGCCAGTACGGCCTGCTGCTGGGCACCTCCGGGGTTGCCGAGGTGGTCGGGGCGCTGCTGATCGCCGGTCTGCGCATCCGCCGGCCGGCCCTGGCCGCGGTGCTGGCCTGGGCCCTGCTCGGGATCTTCCGTGCTCCGCTGGGAACGGTCAACTCCGGTGCTGTGGCAGCCTTTCTGCTGATCGCCACCGGGCTGGCTTCGGCGCTCACGGACATCCCGTTGATCGCACTGGTGCAGCAGCGCATTCCGGAACGCCATCTCGCGAAGGCGCTGGGTCTGTGGGAGGCCGGGATCGCCGGAGCCTTGGCGGTCTCGCCCTTCGTGGCGTCGACCGCCATCACACTCGCCGGGGTGGAGGTGGCCTTCCTGCTCTCGGGTGCCGTCCTCGTCGTGTTGGCCGCGACTGCTGCCCTCACCCTCGCCCGCGTCAGCGCCCGGCAGTCCCTGCGGCGCTTGAACGGCACCGCCGGTAAGGAGGCTGGACAAGGGGCAGTTGCCCACAAGGAGGGTGACGGGTTACCGGCCCACCTCTGAGGAGATCTCCGCACCTTGCCCAGTCGTCGTGTCGGCGTTCGCGCCCGGCGCGGGGGCATCTCAATCATCAACATGCGCGGAGCAGCCGTGCTGGTGATGCGTGAGGCACTGGCCGTCTAGCTGTGCGGACAGCGACGCGCCAACAACCTCCTGCTCGGGCCGAACATCCACCGCAGCCGGCCGAACGGCGACCCCTCGTGGCTCACCGCCGACCACCAGCAAACAAGGCCCAGGTCGCCGACCTGGGCAAGCCTCAACTATGGAGCGGGTGACGGGAATCGAACCCGCGCTCTGAGCTTGGGAATCAACGGCGCCCGAGAGGCCGATATGCAGTCTGAACAGGTAAAACGCGAGCCTGATGCTCTGTGTGTGGGTGCGCGGGCGAGCCTGTGTTGACCGTGGTTTACCGCCCTGGAGGGCACGGATGGGGCACGACGGCCGGGGAGTAGTCACTCATGGCTTGCTGCGGCGACTTAGGGGCGGTTCGTCGTGCTGGCAGGGAGCTTCTCCTGCCGGTCGATTGCGGCAGCAAGTCATCAACGAGGCTTCTGGTCCAGCGCCGCATCTCCGGTCGGGTGTGAGCCGGGCGGATGGGATCCGTCGGAGCCAGTAGGGGCCAGGTCTCTCGCTGAAGATCCCGGGACGTCCGTTGCATCGATTGTCCGCTCAGCCTTGGGCCCAGGTCTCCTCTTCCTCGCGTGCGGCGTCGTAGGCGTGCCGGGCGGCGGAGACGGCGGGGAGGTGGGCGGCGGACCAGTCCGTGATGGCGCTGAAGAGCGGCGTCAGGGTGCGGCCCAGGTCGCTGATCTCGTACTCGACCCGCGGGGGGATCTCGGCGTGGTACGTGCGGACGACCAGGCCGTCGCGTTCGAGCTGGCGCAGTCGCTGGGTGAGTACTTTGGGGGTGATGGTCGGCAGGTGCCGCTGCAGCTCGTTGAAGCGCAGCCGGCCGTGGTGTTCGAGGACCCACAGGATCGGTGTGGTCCAGCGGCTGAACACCAGGTCGATCACCGGGTTGATCGGGCACGCCTGCTCCACCGCATCGGTCATGACTCCTCCTCATCCCTCCTGGCTCACGATCGCTACCAGGGCACTTTCCCACCAGAAACCACTATACCGAGGAAACTAGCCTGGTGGTGCGAACAGCGACCCCGGTTCCGCGGCGGCCGCACGGGGGCGCGCCCCCCTGCGGAGGCGGGCAGTCCCATGACGCCGAAGGAGGCACCACCATGACGTTCCCGGCACTCCCGCCCCGTGAAGGCGAGCGGCCCCGGACAGGCCCCGAAGTCCCGCACCTGCAGTTGAGCCAGACCGGCCCCGCCGAGGTCCGGGAGGGGCTGCTGCGGTGGATGGACGCCGCACTGCCCGGCACCGACTGGGGCGGCAGCAAGGTGTCCGCCCCCGGCTTCGCGCATGTGCACGCTGACGGCAGTCTCCATCTGGCGCTGGACCCGGCCGATCATGCCGCCTTCCTGGACTCCGGCTGGGGCGAGAAGCACCCGCTCCACGACCACGGCTTCAACGTCGTGATGCTCTACGCGCCGCGCGACCGGACCGAACTTGACGTCGCCAAGCAGGTCATCGCCGCCTCCTACACCTATGCGACGGGCGCGGCGCCGATGCCCGACGCCGCCGCGGCCTGACACCGCACCGTCCTCTGCCCCGCTCCCGACCTCTTCCCGAGCCGGTCGGGCCTCCCCCCAGCTCTTCTGAGCTTCCCGGGCCGGCCGTGCCCGGGCCGTCCCGAACGAGACGAAAGGCCGCTTCCGATGCGTAACTCCCTCTCTTCCACGCCTGCTTCCGGCGGTGCGCCCGCCCGGTCCGCCGCCCCTTCGCGAACGGTGGTCGGCAAGGCGATGCTCTCGCTGGTCGCCGTTTTCACCGGCGTTTCGCCCTATGTCGCCGACTGGAACGACACACACGTACTCAATCCGCTCTGGCCCCCGCACGCCAAGTTCCACAACGGCCAGACGATGGCCATGGGCACGTTCCTCGCCCTGGCCACCCTGTACTTCGTCTGGCGCCGCCGGGGCGATGCCGGTTCCAACCTGCGCGCCGCGGTCGTCCTCGCCGGCCTGTACTGGGTCAGCCAGGCGGTGGCCATCTTCTACCCGGGTGCCGCCTACTTCGACCCACAGTTCGACAAGCCGGCCATGTACGTCGCCGGTCTGCCGGTGCAGGCGGTCATCGAGATCGTCGCTCTGGCCCTCATCGGGGGCGCGGTCCTGCTCTCGCGTCCGGCGCCGGGCTCCGGTGTGCCGGAGAACAGCAACTGACCACCCGCCTATCCGTGTGCCCGGCCTCCCCCGGGCGATCAGCCCGCGGACGGAACGGCCGGACAGCCGGAAGACAAGGAGAACCTCATGATCGTCATCACTGGTGCCACCGGGAACATCGGCCGCGCTCTGGTCGGGCGCCTCGTCGCCGCCGGGCAACCGGTACGAGCGGTGAGCCGTGCTCCGGAGCGTGCCGCGCTCCCCTCAGGAGTGGAGGTGATGCCGCTCGCGTCGGACGGGCTGTTCGAGGGGGCATCAAAGCTCTTCCTCCACGTGCAGGCCACCGGCGACGGCATCGCCGCCGTCCTCGACCGAGCCAGGACCGCCGGCGTAGGGCACGTCGTCCTGCTCTCCTCGGGCATCATCGAGGAAGGCGCCGACGAGACCAACCCGATCCACGCAGGGCACGCGGCGGCCGAGCAACTGGTCCGTGCCAGCGGTCTGGAATGGACCTTCCTGCGCCCCACCGTCTTCTCCGCCAACGCCCTGCAGTGGGCCCCGCAGATCCGCGTGGGCGACATCGTGCGCGGCCCCTTCGCGGAAGCGGCATCCGCGCCGATCCACGAGGACGACATCGCCGCGGTGGCCGAACGGGCCTTGACCGACACCGGTCACCACGGTGCCGTCCACCGGCTAACCGGACCCGAGGCGACGACGACCGCGGGACAGGTCGCGACCCTCGGGCGGGTGCTCGGCCGGAACCTCCGCTACGTCGAAATGCCCGCGGAGGAGGCGGAGGCCGCCCTCGCGGCGCACATGCCGCAGCAGGTGGCACGGGGCGTGCTGGAGTCCTTCGCCGCGATGGTCGGTTCCGAACCCGAGATCAC
This sequence comes from Streptomyces sioyaensis, assembly GCF_004122735.1. Classification (GTDB taxonomy): domain Bacteria; phylum Actinomycetota; class Actinomycetes; order Streptomycetales; family Streptomycetaceae; genus Streptomyces; species Streptomyces sioyaensis. Next base: position 30,931 of record NZ_SDIF01000055.1, read on the forward strand.
CGCGACGGTGCAGAACGTCACCGGGCACCCGGCACGCACCTTCACGGCATGGGCCGAGGACCACCGGACCGACTTCGCCACCTGAACCGGTCCGCTCCACGAGGTGCCGACCGAGCAGGGGCGCCGCCCGGCGCCCGGGGCAACGTGCAGGTGCCCCGCGGTCGTTGCCTCCCGCCCCTGGTCCGTCGCCCGGCACCAGCGCACCGGGAGCGCAACGGCCGCCCAGACGTGTGCTGCAGCCGGCGCCCCCCCGGCGGACTGCGTACCGTCTGCGGCCCTGCGTCGCCGTATGCGGTCGTCGACCGAAGGCGCCCGCTCCGCACGAGCGTTCACACGGCAGGCCGTCTGACGAATCCAACAGGTCGAGCCCGGCCCCCGGACGACGTGGCCGTCATGCGCTCGTGGACACCGAACACGGCATCCCGGCCCCCGTGCTCGCCGCCGCCACCGGGATCCGCAAGGCCTGTTCGTCCCGGTGGTCACCGCCCTGGCGATCGGGACGGTGTTCGTCGCCGTCTACCCGGCGGCCTTCCACGCACCCGTCGCGCACCACCAGCCCCTGGGCATAGCCGCCTCGGACCGGACGGCCTCGCGCGTCGAACTCGCCCTCAACGACAGGGCACCCGACGCCTACACCTACCACCTACACCTACCACCGCTACTCCGGCCCCGACGCCGCCCGTCACGCCGTCACCCACGACCAGGTACCCGCCGCCCTGGTCGCCCACGGCCGCAGCACGGTGCTGCTGGCGGCCGGCGCCCAAGGACCCTCCACTGTGGCCGACCTGCAAGCCGCGGTCGGACATGCCGTCGGCCATCCCGTCGCCGTCAAGGACGTGGTACCCCTCACGCCCGGCGACGCCCGCGGCCTGTCGGTCTTCTACGCCTCCGGCGGCGGGTGATCATGCCGTCCTGTTCCAGCTGGCGCAGGCGCTGGGTGGGCACTTTCGCCGCGGTACTTTCCTGTGGGAAACCACTATCTGGAGGACACTAGGTTGGGTGGTGTTAGCGAGCGGGCCGGCAGTGAGCCGGACCGCTCGTCGATCAGCCGACTGTCCGTCGTACCGACGGGCCGTCCGCACTACCGAAAGAGGCACCACCATGACGTTCCCCGCGCTGCCCGAGCGTGCGGGCGACCGGCCCGAGACCGGTCCCGAGGTCCCGCACCTGCAGCTCACCCAGCCCAGCCCGCCGCAGATCAAGGAGGCACTGCGACGGTGGATGGCCACCGCACTTCCCGGCACCGTCTCGGGCCGCAGCGAGATCTCCGTCCCCAGCACGTGGGCGGTCTTCCTCAACGATGTCGCCCCGGCCGGCGGCGCCCGACTGTTCCTGCCGCGCGGTGACGCGGAGTTCGTGCATCTGCACGCCGACGGCAGCCTGCACCTGGCCCTGGACCCCGCCGACCACGCCGCGTTCCTGGCCTCCGGCTGGGGCGAGAAGCACCCGCTCTACCACCGTGGCGCCAATGTCGTCATGTTCTACGCCCCGCGCGACGAGGCCGAGGTGGAGGTGGCCAAGAAGGTCATCGTCGCTTCCTACCGGTACGTCACCGGTCACGCACCGACCGCCGGGCCCGCCGCGGCCTGACTGCTCTCCCCACCCCGCGCCGGGACATCGGCGCAGGTGACCGGCACGGCCGACGTACCCCTGCCGAGGGCTGCGTCGAAGCAGCCGCCAGGCTCCCCGCACGGCATCAACGCCGTCACCTCACCACCCCCACACCGCACTAGCCCAGCCTGCGGCTCCGCCCTGCCCATTTCCCGCTCTCCACACCGACCAGCAAGGGCTCCTCCATGTCCTACCTGCTCCACATCGACTCCTCCTCGCTCGGCGCCGATTCGGTCTCGTCCCAGGTTGCCCGCTCCTTCCGAAACACCTGGGACGCGCCGGTCGTCCACCGGGACTTGGCCGCCACGCCCGTACCCCACCTGGACGCGGCGGGCATAGCGGCCTGGGGCACCGACCCCGCCCGGCGCACTCCCGAACAAGCCGCGGCCGCTGCCGTCCAGGACGAACTCATCGAGGAGTTCCTCGGCGCGAGCGCCTACCTGTTCACCGTGCCGATGTACAACCTCACGATGCCTTCGACGTTCAAGGCATGGCTTGACCAGGTCATCGTCAAGGACCGCACCTTCGGCCTCCCCGACGGTCCCGCGGCGTCCGGCCGTCCGGCCCTGGTGATCTCGGCACGCGGCGGCGGTTACGGCCTCGGCACTCCCAACCACGGCAAGGACTTCGTCGTGCCCGCGCTGGAGACGATCCTGCACGACATGCTCGGCCTCGACGTCACTTCGCTCACACCCGAGTTGACCATGGCACCCGTCGTCCCGGCACTGACTCACCTGATCCCGCTCCACGAGGCGTCCCTGACCGACGCACACCAGCAGGCCCGCCGGCAGGCCGAGAAGTTCCGCGATCGGATCGCCGCCTGACCCGTTCCGGGGCCCGCCACCACACCCGCTCACACACCACTCACCTCGAGGAGACACCCATGCCCAAGATCACCGATGGAAAGGCCCTGCTGACCCTCACCTCACTGGTCACCCTGACCGGTGCCTACATCGCGGACTGGAACACGACCCACATCTACAACCCCAACTGGCCACCGCACGCCAAGTTCCACAACGCCCAGACCATGAGCATGGGCGCCGCCCTCGGCCTGATCGGCCTGTACCTGCTGTGGGTGCACCGGGGCGCCTGGACGCGCTCCCTGGTCCAGGTGATCGTTGTGGCCGAGTCGCTGTACTGGATCACCCAGCTGTCGGCGATCCTCTACCCCGGCACCGCCCTCGTCGACGGCGACTGGGTTCCGCCCATCCAGCCGGCCCTCGCCACCACCATGCTGGCCTTCAACGCACTTGCGTACTTCCTCGAGCGCCGACGCCTGGAGCACCACATCGCCTAAGCCCGCCCGAGCGGCCATGCCGGAAGCCGGATCACGAGGGCTGCCGCGGTGGCGGTGCCGAGGTGGACATAGCCGCGCTTGTCATGGCGAGTTGCCACGGCCCGGGACTGCTTCAGTCTGTTGATGACCGCTCAACGGTGTCGCGCTTCCTGAACCGCTCCTCGTCGAAGCCAGGCGGCCGTCTGCCGCGCGAACCCTTGCGCAGGCGAGCCTGGCTGTCGGACTTCTCAGAGGCAGCTGCCACCATGACCGGCATGGCTGCCAAGAGATGTGACCGCTGTGATCTGTTCATCGGGGAAGGCTGTGACTGCCCACCAGACGGATCGGTCCCACGGGCCGATGCTGCAACTGCCTCCGTTCAGGCTGGGCGACAGCCCATTGTGCCTCCGGACAGGATCCTGATCTCTCCACGCGGGGTGGCTCACCTTCCGGATGCGTGCAACCACCATCCCGAGCAGAGCCATCGAGACGCAGGCTGGGGATGGATCCCAAGGCCGACGAGGGACTGTGGGAAGGCATAGACCCAACGCGTCCAGTGCAGGCCACGGAGGGGGATACGACCCTCGTCGCCCATCATCGGTGCGGCAGCTGCTTGTCATAGCCAAGATTACGCCGTGGTCAGGGACCTGTGGGGCGCCGTACGAGCGCAGGCCGGCCCAGCCGAGGGCATCGGCGAGGACGACCCGAAAGTCAACGTCCTCGGGGCTGGCGAGCACCTCGATGGCCGGCGAGTGGTCGGGGTCTCGCGGCTGGGGAAGTCGAGGTGACGGTCGTGGTCTGTGCCGGTGGCGCAGATAACGGCGTCGAAGAAGCGGTGCAGGTCGTCGAGGGTGAGGTCGCCGGATGGTTGACGTTGGTGACACGACGGCTGCAATGGGCGCCTCGCCCGTCGCGGAACGGTGGACGAGGCGCCCATTGCGGCTATTGCACCTGGTCGGTGGGTGCCAGGCGGCGGAACCGGCTGCCGTGGAACACGAGCGGCGCGGTGTTGGGGGAGGTCCACAGGTCGTGGATCTGCAGGACGGCGATCGTGTGGTCGCCGGCGGGTATTTCCGTGAAGAGGGAGCAGTCGAACCAGGCCACTGCTCCGTCGATGATCAGCCTGCCTTCGTCGGTGGCCTGCCACTGCAGGTCGCCGAACCGGTCTCCGTCCTTGCTGGACAGCCGGCGGCATGCCGTGTCCTGGTCCTCCGCCAGGACGCTCAGCCCCAGACGGCGGTCACGCAGCTTCGACCATGTCGTCGAGGTGTCCTGGATGCATACCGATACCAGGGGTGGGGTGAGGGAGACGGAGGTGAAGGAGCTGACCGCCATGCCGGTCGGCTCACCGTCCACCAGGCCGCACAGGGCGGTCACTCCGGTGGGGAAACAGCTGAACGCCTGCCGCAGCTGTCGGGAATCGAGCTCTTTCGTCAGGGCCGCGGTCATGTGGGCGGCACCCCTCTTTCCTGCTCGGATACGGGTTTCATGTGGATGGTGGGCACGGTGGTCGACGGGCCGGTTCCGAGTGGCCTGGGCATCCGCCGGTCCGGTCGGGGGAGGGGGACGGGGCGGGTCGTCGCCGTTTGCCGGTCGATGGGGGCAGGGCCTAGAGGTTGGGCAGTTCGCCGAACTCGATCGCCCCGTGCCGCCGGGCCGACGCGTTGTACTGGGTGGCCCGGTGGGTGCGGTACATCAACACGTCGCGCAGGTAGCGCTGCATGCGCTGGCCGCGGAGGGCCGCGGACGTGCCGGCCGAGCGGAAGAGGATGTCGACGGCGTCGCCGGCCAGCTCACCGGCTTCGAGCAGCATGCCGACCAGCCTGTTGTCCATCTGGGGGGTGAATTCCCGGATGCCGGAGACCGCGTCGTGGCTCCACCGGGTGATGGTGTCGGCGACGTGCAGAACGATCGCCTCGGCACCGTCGGCCTTCATCTGGGCGATCCCGAAGTCCTGCTGGAAGGTGGGGTACTTGAACCGCGGCCCTGTCCCGGCGGGCGGCATCGCGGACTTGGTCAGGGTGAGGTGCTCGTACTCGTCCAGCGCGCCTCGCGCGGCACCGACGACGGTGACCACCAGCTCCAGCAGGAAGAACGAGAGCGACGCCGCGCCCGAGTAGATCGGGTTTCCGTGTATCCGCAGACCCGGTGCGGCCGCCCCGGAGACCGGGCCGAGTGCCATGTCGACGGCGTAGTCCTCCGGAACCACCTGGTTGTCGACCACGATGGTATTGGAGCCGCTGGCGCGCATGCCCAGAACCTTGTCGCCGCCCCAGTTGTCCAGAACCGTGAACTGATCACGAGGGATGAGGACCTGGAGTACGCGCCGGTCCGTGGTCGTCGCGTCGGGGGCGCCAGTGGTGTCGTCGACGACCTCCACGGAGACCGTGGCATGGGTGGCGTACGGCACGCCGGACTGGTAGGGCGAGGTGGCGTTGACCAGCCAGCCGCCGTCGACCCTCTTGGCGGTGCCTGACGGATTGAAGCTGTGCGAGGCGCGGAAGTAGCCCGCGTCGTTGGCGAACACCTCGTCCTGGGCCCGCTGCGGCCAGTGCGTGGCCGTGCTCAGTGCATGGCCCTGCCCCAGGCACAGGCACCACGCGGTCCCCGGGTCCGCACATGCGACCTCGATCATCACCTTGGCGAAGGTGCGCAGGTCGACCTCCAGTCCCCCATAGGTCCGCGGGGTGAGCAGGTCATAGAAGCCCGCCTGCCGGAACGCCTCGTGCACTGCGGGGGTGTAGTGGCCGAGCGCCTCGGCCTCGTCGGCCTGCTCGCGGATCGTCTCCCGCAGCGCCCCGGCCTGCTCGATGAGCTTCGCGGGCGTGGTGTCGGGGGCTGCTGTGGTCATGATCTTGGATTCCTCGTGACGGGTTCGGTGTGCGTTCGGGGGCGCGAGGGGGGTGGTCACCTCAGTTCCCCTTTTGGGGGCGGGTGTTTTCCAGAGCGGTCATGACCGCGAGCTGGCCGCGATCGCGGGCTTCGGCGAGATCGGCGTACGGGGTGGAGGCGTATGCCTTCTCCACGGTCTGGATGACCCGCTCCAGGTCGTCGGGGTGCTGCGAGGGTTCTCCGAGTTGCATGTCCCCCAGGGCGGAGCCGATGTGTTCCATGAGGTGCCGGTAGCCGCCGGGGCCGCCGCCCAGGTGCGAGCTGAGGAACGGCCCGGTCGTCGCCCATCGGATGCCGAGTGAGTGGGTCACCACCGTGTCGAGGTCCTCGGGCGTCACCACGCCCTGCTGGACGAGGTGCATGGCCTCGCGGCTGAGGGCGTTCTGCAGCCGGTTGCCGACGAAGCCGGGGATCTCCCTGCGCTCGACGACCGGGGTGCGGCCGACGAAGGTGTAGAAGTCGAGGGCTGCCTGGACCGCTTCCTCGGTCGTGTGTGCGCCGGGCACGACCTCGACGAGCGGCATGAGGTGGGGAGGGTTGAACGGGTGGCCGATCAGGACGCGGCCGGTGTCGTCGAGGTCCGCGGTGAAGGCGGTCGCCGGGATCATCGACGAGGAACTCAGCAGCAGCGCGTGCCGGGGGGCCTCGCGGACCAGTTGGGCGAACAACTGCCGCTTGAACTCGACGCGTTCGGGACCGCTCTCCTGAACGACGTCCGCTTCCCGGACGGCTTCGGTGACATCGGCCGTGATGTGCACCCGGTCGGCGAGGCCGTCGACGTCCAGGCCCTGAGCGGCCAGGTGCGGGCCAAAGGCGGTGAGTGCCTCGTCGACCGCGTCCGCCAGGTCGGGCCGGGGGTCACTGACCCTAACGGTCAGGCCGTGTGCGGCGAACAGCGCCGTCCAGGACAGTCCGATGGTGCCCGCGCCGATCACGGCCGCGGTGCGGAAGGTGTGTGTCATGGCACGTCCTTCTTCAGCTCATCGAGGAGAGGTAGTCGAAGACCGGCTCGACCGGGGCGAGGGTCAGGTCGGTGAGGATGTGGCTGGCGGAGACGACCTCCAGAACGGGCAGGTCCGCCAGCGGGGCGAGCGCGTGCGCGAAGAGCTGGAGCCGGGCCGGACCGGTATAGGCCCACTTGACCCTGATATCGGTGATCTCCGTGCGTACCAGCTCCTGGACGCGCGGCTCGCCGCGGTAGTCCGGGTCGGACTTGAGCATGAAGGTCGGCACGGTGATCTGGGCCCGGGCCGCCTCCTCGTCGAGCTCGTGGTGCTTGTAGCCCATGGTCGCGGTGGCGACGCGCAGCGAGCCGTGGTCCAGGGCGCCGACCAGGGTGCCGCTGTCGACGTACAGGCTCGGCGCGCCGGTGACCTTCGGGTAGGCGCTGAGCTCCCGCCCCGAAGCGGTCGCCGGGAAGTTGTCGAGGTACATCGCGTGCAGGTACTCACCCCGCTCGCCCTCGAAGCTCACCTCGATCGCCTGGCCGGCCTCGGTGTAGGGGCCGAATCCGGTGACGTCGCCCATGCGCATGACCTCGAAGCGGACCAACGGTTCCGCCACGCGCAGGGGCTCGGGGACGACGGCGCGCAGCGCGTCCGGATCGGTGCGGTAGACGATGTTGAGGTACTCGCGGTCGGTGAACCGCGGGACCACGGGCGGGTACGCCGGGCCGGTCAGCGGAGTGGTCAGGTGCCGTCGGACGTCTTCGATGCGCATGTCACTTTCCCGTCCAGCGCGGGGCCCGGCGCTCGGCGAAGGCGGTCATGCCCTCGCGGACGTCGGCCGACGACAGCAGCCGCTCCAACACGGAGCGCTGGGCGGCGAAGGCGTCGGCCTCCGGGGCGCCGTCGGCCGCACGGGTGACCGTCCGCACCGCAGCCAGTGCGAGTGGCGCGTTGGCCGCGAGCTGCTCGGCGAGTTGGAGGGCGGCGGTCACGGTCCCACCGGCGGGGGCGACCCGGTTGACCAGACCCAGCTCGGCGGCCCGCGGGGCGCTGAGCGGCTCTCCGGTGAGCAGGAGTTCCATCGCCAGGTGGTAGGGGATGCGCTTGGGCAGTCGGATCACTCCGCCTCCGCCGGCGATCAGACCCCGCTTGACCTCCGGCAGGCCGAGGTGGGCGTCCTCGGCGGCGACGATCAGGTCACAGGCCAGGGCCAGTTCGAGGCCACCGCCCAGGGCCCAGCCCTCGACAGCGGCGATCAGCGGCTTCGACCGCTCCGCCTCGGCCACTCCGCCGAAGCCCCGGCCCGGGATGTCGGAGGACTCGCCGCCCAGGGACGCCTTGAGGTCCATCCCGGCGCTGAAGGTGCCCCCGGCGCCGGTCAGGACGCCAACGCGCAGTTCGGGATCGGCCTCCAACTCGTCGAGAGCGGATGCCAGATGTGCGGCGACCGAGGCGTTCACGGCGTTGCGTGCCTGCGGACGGTTGATGGTGATCAGCAGGGTCGCGCCCAGCCGTTGGGTTTGTACGTCGATGGTGCCCATGACTTGTCTTTCTCGGTGGGAGGAAGGGATGAGGTTCAGCGGTCGGCCAGTTCGGCGAGGACCTCGGCGGTGTCCTGCCCCGGCAGGGGGGCGAGGCGGCGGATCGACCCGGGCGTCGCGGAGAACCGCATCGGGATCCCGATCGAGCGGATCGGTCCTTCGGACGGATGGACGATGGTTTCGAGCAGGTGACCCTCACGGACATAGGGGTCCTCGTGGGCGAGGTCCAGTTCGAGTACGGGCGCCATCGGGATGCTGTACTTGGCGCACACGTCGCTCCACTCGGCCGTGGTCAGCGCCGGCGTGCACTCGTCGACCAACTCGGCCAGAACCTCGACGTCGCCCGTGCCGGGGGGCTGACCGGTGAACCGGGGATCCGTGGCGAGATCGGGGCGACCGGCGGCGGCGAAGAGGTCGCGGTAGTTCTGCTCGGTGTAGGGGATGACACAGGCGACGCCGTCCTTGGTCCGCCGGGCTTTGTGCCCCTTGGACATCGACAGTGCGAAGCCCGTGGGCCCTCCCGCGGGCACGAACCCGTGCCCGGCCAGGTGCTCGACCAGGTTGAAGGCGAGCAGGGTGTCAGTCATCGGGATCTCGATGTGCTGGCCCTGGCCGGTACGGCCACGGTGCACCAGCGCGGCGAGCACGCTGTAGACGATCGCCAGCGCGGAGACCTTGTCCGCGATGATCGTCGGCAGGAAGACCGGCGTGCCCAGCGCCCGGTGGGCGATGTCGACCAGCCCGGAGGCGGCCTGCACGGTCTCGTCGTAGGCGGCGTTGCCGGCCCGGTCGGAGTCGCTGCGGAAGCCCTGGGCGTGCGCGTAGACCAGACCCGGGTTGCGGGCCGCGACGTCCGTGTACGTCATGCTCAGCCGCTGAAGGGCGCCCGGCCGCATGTTGGTGATCAGTACGTCCGCCGTGTCGATCAACCGCAGCGCCTGCTCGTGCTCGGCGGGATCCTTCAGGTTGAGGGCGACGCTGCGCTTGTTGCGGTTGACGTTGAGGTTCAGCGGGGTCATGCCCGGCGTGACGCGGTACTCGCCCATCCGTACGGTGTCGGAGGGGGACTCGATCTTGATGACGTCGGCGCCGAGGTCCCCGAGGATCTGGGCCGCGTACGGGCCCATCACCACCGTCGACAGGTCGATCACGCGTATCCCGTCGAGCGGGCCGTGGGCAAAGGTTTCCGTCATTGTCTCTTCCTCTCGCTCCATGTGTCGTTTGCTGCTGACACGGAACGCTAATGGCGAGACGCGGATCATGGAATTATCGAAATGAGAAAAACGGTGTGACCGCAGCGGTCACACCGTTTTTCTCGATTTCGCAGAGGATTTTTTTGATTTCTTCAGCGGTGGTCCGGGTCGGCGAAGACCTCGCGGGCCGCGCGCATGAGATCCTCCAGATCGCCGCCGTCGGCGCGGTCGCGGCGCCAGACCAGAACCGTGTCCAGGTGCGGTTCAAAGTCCGAGAAGGGCAGGACGGTTATGTTCTCCAGCTGGTAGCCGTGTATCGGGCTGTCCGGATCGAGGAGGGAAATACTGAATGCCAATCCGGATGAAATAACCTCCGTCACTCCCCCGAAACCGGTGTCGGTCAGATTCAGCCGATTCCGGATTCCGCGCTCGGCCAGTTCCTGGTCAAGTACGTCGAAATAGGGGACCCGGACTTCCTTGGGCAACGGGGCATAGGCGAGATCCGCGAGTTCGGCAAGCGCGACACTGTCCCGTCCGGCGAACCGGTCCGTCGGCACCGCCGCTCCCATGCGCTCCGACATCACGAGCAACTGCTCCATGGCGGGGTCGCTGAACGGCGACCTGGCCAGCGCGAGCGCGATTCTGCCCTCCCGGACACCGTTGACCAGGGCCGGGGTGCTGCCGGGCCAGCGTTGCAGCTCGCACTGCTCCCGCACACGGTCGGTCAGCACGCCGACCCGTAGCCGCAGCGCCGGGTGCAGCCCCGCAGGGATGCCGAACAGGGCGGTGCTCCGTTTGGGCCCGGTGGCCTCGCGCAGGCGCCAGGGGATGGAGTTGGCCGTTTCGAGGATGTCCCGCGCGATCGGAAGGAGGGCATTTCCTGCCGGGGTGAGTGCCACACGGTGCGTGTCGCGATCGAACAGCCGCTGTTCGAGTTCGCGCTCCAGATCTTTGATCCGCTGGCTCAGCGGCGACGTCGCCATGTGCAGCCGCCGGGCAGCGGCCGTGAAGTTCAGCTCTTCGGCGACCGCGACGAAGTAGCGCAGGTGCAGCATTTCCACGTGATCAATAGTAGTTGAGCTGCACTGGTGGAAACGGAGGAAGGGCGAGCCTGCGGCGAATGCCGGTCACGGGCGTCGAGGAGCCACACTCCCGCCCACCGGGCTGGATACCCGTCATATCGCGTCATATGTGTCTGGGGCACGGGACACGCAACCCCGGCACCGATCAGGACACCCGCTCCTACGTGGTGGCGCGGGCGATGCAACTACGAATGCGGCGAGTCACAACAGTGTGCACTGAGCCTTTTCCCTCCTCAGCCCGAGCTGTCCAGAGGGCAGTTGGCACGTTTAGGCTTCCTCCGGACCGGCCTCCGGCGCCATCTCGACTGGTACGCGGAGCAAGGCCCGGATGGGCTGCTGTTCGTGGGGGAGGAGGGCAAGCCGTTCCGGCGGTCCTCCTTCGGGCGGAAATGGCGCAAGGCCCGCCAGAAGCCTTCCGATGAGCCATCTGGTGCCGGACGCCTGAACTGGTCCAGACAACAAACAAGGCCCAGGTACCTGGGCCTCAACTATGGAGCGGGTGACGGGAATCGAACCCGCGCTCTGAGCTTGGGAATCAGGGGGCTTTCGGGCTCCTAGTGTCGTCCTGACCCGCGAAGACGCCGCATTGCGGGTGCGGTTCCTGGCGAACCTTCTGGCCTCTGTTGACCGTCGTTTACCGCTCTGTCTGGCACGGTAGTGGCACGGCGGGTGGATTTACCGCTGAAGTAGCTCGCGCTGTACCCGAGGCTTTGCTTGGCGGGGGGCGGACAGGGGGACCCTCGGCACCGGACGCGCTGGAGGCAGGCGTACGGAGAGTGAAAGGCCCCGCCGGATCAGGGCGCGGGGCCTGGCTCACCCCCGCCGCTCGTCTGTCTCGCACAGCCTCCAGGCCGGCCATCGAGCGGCTTCGACTTCGCCGTCCCCACTCCCAGCAGGTTCCGCCGGTGCAGCATAAGCCGGATGTGGCGTGCCGCGTCGGTGCCCTCTTCGACTCCTCTGTCGAGCAGTACAGCTCTAAGGGCGGTGTCGCCGACGCCTGCCACCAGAGCGTCCGCCGGATGCCCGTGAACGGTCTCGCCCAGCGTGACAGTGGCTCCCGCCTCGCGGGAGAGGACCTGGTACAGGCGTTTGAGTAGCACGGCTTCGCTGCTGTCACGCGAGGGCACGCCGTCGCGCTCCGCACTCTCCAGCAGCGCGGCGGCCACGCCTCCCCGCTTCCGCCAGCGCTCCTTGTCGCCCACCACGATGAGGTGACTTCGCGCGCGGGTGACGGCGACGTTCCAAAGGTTCAGCTGTCCGCCGACCCATTCGACGGCACCGGGGTGCATGCCGTCCCCTGCGACGAGGGGGAACACCATGACATCGCGTTCGCCGCCCTGGAAGGTGTGTACCGTTCCGATGCGCAGACGCTCCTCGTCGTACGGTCGCAACCGCCTCCGCAGCGCTTCGGCTTGCGGCGCGAAGGGAGTGACGACGCCGACGGTGGCTTCGGGCGGCAGCTGTTCCAGCAGGTAGTTGACGCTGTCGTGCGCCTTTCGGATCTCGTCTTCGTTGACCCAGGAGCCACCCAACCGGGGGCGGGTGGCCCGTCCGGGCACGTCTGTCCAGATGACGGCGGGACGCGGCAGAGCGGGGCGGCCGCGGGTGTCGGTGAGGACGGTCAGTCCGCCATCGTAGAAGAGTTCCTCTCTCCGCCGCTTTCCAGGGCGCCGGGCCGCGCCCGCTGATCGCGACGGTGACAAGGCGCATACGGTAGGGCCCGGCTTCGGTCGGGCCCTATGCCTATGCCCGTATGTCGAGTGAGCGAGGAGGCAAGGGGCGCAGCCGAGGGGTGCTCCCCCTCCAAGGTCTCGTGGCGCGAAGGGCCGCCTCGCCCCCCGGAGGGTCGGCGCCTCGTAGCACCGGGCACGCCAAAACTTCGGGAAGTCTTCGGGAAGAACAGCCGCCGAAACCCGCCCCGGACCGGTTCCAGCCGGACGGATCCAGCTCCTCCGCCTCCGGCGTCCGACGGCTCGCCGCGACCACCAAACAGCCCCTGACCAGCAAAAAGACCCTCCCCAAGGGAGGGTCTCCGTCGGCGCCCCCGGCAGGACTCGAACCTGCGGCCAAGTGCTTAGAAGGCACCTGCTCTATCCACTGAGCTACGGGGGCCGGGCGTGGACGTGGATCACGGACCGCGGTCAAGGATAGAGGTCCGGGTGCCTCGTCCCGGTTGCTTCACCTCCGTGGCACGTTGTGGAGGTTCCGTGAAGCGGTCCCGATAATCGCAGGCAGGTACGAATCCTGCACCGCTTTTGACGTCCCGCGCGTCGGGTGTTGTGCACTCGTTATGCCTCCGCCTCGCTCGTCGCGAGCGTCTCATGCGCCACTCATCCCGTTCTGTACGCATTCTTGCGGCGCACACGAGGGGTTATACGCTTCAAAAGCGCAACGAAATTGGGCATTCTGCACATGTGGCGACCTTGGACGTACGACCCCGGCTGCTTGACGCACTGTCCGTTCTGCGCGACCGCGTCGACGCCGCACGCTTTCCACTGCCACTTCGGGGGGCTGCCCGGGCCCGGCGCAACCGGGCCGAGCTGCTCGCCCAGCTCGATGACTATGTGATTCCCCGCTTGCGCTCCCCGCAGGCCCCCCTGCTCGCGGTGATCGGCGGATCGACCGGGGCCGGCAAGTCCACGCTGGTGAATTCGCTGGTGGGGCGGCGGGTCTCGGAGGCGGGGGTGCTGCGTCCGACGACGCGTACGCCGGTGCTGGTCTGCCACCCCGACGATCTCCGGTGGTTCGCGGGACCGCGCGTCCTGCCGCAGCTCGCCCGGATGTGGGTGCCCGAACAGGACGACGGCGGAGAGGGGGAGTACGCGGCGGGCGCGGGCCTGGGACGGGGGGAGTTCGGTGTCCGGGGAGTGGGCGGCGGCGGCCCCGGCCAGCGCGGGCAGCCGGCTGCGCAGCGATGCGATCGCCCCGGTGGCCGTTCGTTCCGC
>NZ_SDIF01000056.1 GCF_004122735.1 Streptomyces sioyaensis
CCACCGACGCCACCGACGCCACCGACGCCACCGACGCCACCGACGCCACCGACGCCACCGACGCCACCGACGCCACCAACGACGCCGGTGACCTCGCCGGTCTGGAGGCCGGGCTCGACGCCCTCGAATCCCGGGTCGTCGCCCGGCAGCCGTGGCTGCGGGCCGCCGCCGCCAAGGCTCTGCCGCCCCTCCTGGCCATCGTCATCGTGCTCGGCCTGTGGCAGCTCGCCTACCACGTCGAGCTGAAGCCGCACTACCTGCTGCCCAGCCCCCTGGACGTCTTCGACTCCCTCCGGCAGAAGTGGCTGGAGGGCACCCTGCTGAGCTTCGTGTGGACCAGCGTCTCGCGTGGCGCCCTGGGCTTCGTGACCTCGGTGGCCATCGGGACGGTACTCGGCCTGATCGTCGCCCGGGTCAAGGCCGTACGGGCCGCGATCGGGCCGATCCTGAGCGGTCTGCAGTCGCTGCCCTCGGTGGCCTGGGTGCCGGCCGCGATCATCTGGTTCGGGCTGAGCGACGCCACCATCTACGCGGTGGTGCTGCTCGGTGCGGTCCCGTCCATCGCCAACGGCCTGGTGGCGGGCGTCGACCAGATATCCCCGCTCTATCTGCGGGCCGGCCGAACCATCGGCGCGACCGGTCTCACCGGGGTACGGCACGTGCTGCTGCCGGCCGCACTGCCCGGCTACATCGCCGGACTCAAGCAGGGCTGGGCGTTCTCCTGGCGCTCCCTGATGGCCGCCGAACTCATCGTCAACGCGCCCGATCTGGGCACCGGCCTGGGTCAGCTGCTGGAACAGGGCCGGGAACTCCAGGACATGTCCTGGGTGCTCGCCGCGATCCTGCTGATCCTGATCGTCGGCATCGGCATCGAGCTGCTGATCTTCGCCCCGATCGAGCGCCGGGTGCTGCGCAGCCGCGGCCTCCTCGTCAAGAGCTGACCCCATGGACGTCCGCCCCACGCTTCTCGTCATCGCCCACGGCAGCCGCGACCCGCGGCACGCGGCGACCGTCTCCGCGCTCTGCGCACGGGTACGGGCGCTGCGGCCCGGGCTGCGCGTCGAGGTCGGCTATCTCGACTTCCATGCGCCCCGGGTACCGCGGGTGCTGGAGCGGCTGGCGGACGGGACAGCGGGACGGCGCGCGGGGCAGGCTTCCGGGGGCGTACGGGACGTGGTGGCGCTGCCGCTCCTGCTGACCCGCGCCTTCCACGCGAAGTCCGACATCCCGGCGGTACTTCAGGAAGCCGCCGCCCGGCTGCCCCGGCTGGCCGTCCACCAGGCCGAAGTGCTCGGCCCGTCCGCCCTGCTGACCGCCGCGCTGGAGCGGCGGCTGGCACAGGCCGGGCTGCGGCCCGGCGACCGCCGTTCGACCGGGGTCGTCCTGGCCGCGGCGGGCTCCTCCGACCCGGAGGCGATCGCAGTGATCGCTGAAACCGCGCGGGAGTGGCGACGCACCGCTGGTTGGTGCGCCGTGCGACCTGCGTTCGCCTCCGCATCTCTTCCCCGCACGGCCGATGCCGTGCGGGAGCTGCGCGCCGAGGGTGTCGACCGGGTGGCCGTCGCCCCGTACGTCATCGCCCCCGGCTTCCTGCCCGACCGCATCGCCGCCGGGGCCCGCGAGGCCGGTGCCGATGTCCTGGCGCCGGTCCTGGGGGCCGCGCCCGAGCTGGCCCGGCTGCTGCTCCGGCGGTACGACGACGCGGTCGCGGTCGCGGACCGGGCCGGTGCGGACCGGCCGGCGCTGATCGCCTGACCGGTCCCGCCCGGTGTGCCGGTCAGCCGGCCGTGGTGCGCAGCCAGACCGTGGTCCACGGCGGCAGGTGGCCGCCGGTGACCGGTGCGGAGGACAGCAGCAGCTCGCCGGCCGGCAACGGGCGGGCCTCGTCCGACAGGTTGGCCACGCACTCCCAGCCGCCCGAGCGGCGGAAGTGGAGTATGTCCGGGGCGGCGGTCGGCGCGTCGTCGGCCCATTCCAGCGCCTCGTCGGCGACCAGCCGGCGGCGGGTGGCCAGCGCCGCGCGGTACAGCTCCAAGGGCGAGGAGGCCACGCCCTGCTGTGCCTCGACGGACCACTCGCCCCAGCCCGTGGGCTGCGGCAGCCACGAACCGCCGCTGCCGAACCCGTACGAGCTGCCCTCGCGCCGCCACGGCAGGGGCACCCGGCAGCCGTCGCGCCCCTTCAGCCGGCCCGCGCTGCGGGTCCACACCGGGTCCTGGAGGCTGTCCCGGGTCAGGTCGGCGACCTCGGGAAGCCCCAGTTCCTCGCCCTGGTAGAGGTAGCTCGAACCGGGCAGCGCCAGCATCAGCAGGGTCGCGGCCAGCGCCCGGCGCAGCCCGAAGTCCCGTTCCAGCGGCGGCTCCTGGCCGTCGGAGAGCAGCCAGGCCTCCTCGTCGCGGCCGTCCGGGAGGCCGTAGCGCGAGGCGTGCCGGATCACGTCGTGGTTGGAGAGCACCCAGGTGGCCGTCGCGCCGGCGGCCCGGGCGTCGGCGAGCGCGGTGTCGATGGAGGCGCGCAGCTGCGGCGCGTCCAGCTTCGCCTTCAGGAAGTCGAAGTTGAAGGCCTGCCCCAGCTCCTGGGGGGTGGCGTAGGCGGTGCGGCGGGAGTTGCGCACCCAGGCCTCGGCGACCGCGATACGGGGCGGGTCGTACTCGTTGAACACCTTGCGCCACTCGCGGAAGACGTCATGGACCTCGTCCCGGTCCCAGAAGGGGTGGCTGCCGTCCTCGGGCAGGTCCTCCGGCCGGTAGCTCTCCACGCCTCCGATGTCGCGCAGCGGCGCGGCCAGGTCCTTGGCGAGACCGTGGGCCACATCGACCCGGAAGCCGTCGACGCCGCGGTCGGACCAGAAGCGCAGGGTCTGCCGGAAGTCGGCGCGGACCTCGGGGTTGTCCCAGTTGAAGTCGGGCTGCTCGGGGGCGAAGAGGTGGAGGTACCACCAGCCGTCGGGCAGCCGGGTCCAGGCCGGGCCGCCGAAGCAGGAGACCCAGTCGGTGGGCGGCTCCGCCCCCCGCTCGCCCCGCCCCTCGCGGAAGACGTAGCGCTCCCGGGCGGCGGAGCCGGGCGCGGCACGCAACGCCTCCTGGAACCAGACGTGCTGGTCGGAGGAGTGGTTGGGCACGATGTCCACCATCACCTTGATGCCGAGGCGGTGGGCGGTCGCCACCAGGGCGTCGAAGTCGTCGAGGGTGCCCAGACGGGGGTCCACGTCGCGGTAGTCGGCGACGTCGTAGCCGCCGTCGGCCAGCTGTGAGGGGTAGAAGGGGCTCAGCCAGACGGCGTCCACGCCCAGATCGGCGAGGTAGGGCAGCCGGGAGGTCACGCCGGGGAGATCACCGAGACCGTCGCCGTCGGAGTCGGCGAAACTGCGCGGATACACCTGGTAGACGACGGCCTGCCGCCACCAGTCGGTGGTGTTGCTGTCGGAGCCGAGGTGCGGTGCGGTCACGTGGATACATACCTTTCGGTGCGGTGTGCGGTTGCGGTTGCGGACGTGTGGCGGGGTACGGCGCGGTGCGGCGCCGGGCGTTGGGGGCGGTGTGGGGCCGGCACCGGTGCCGGCCCCGGGGCGAAGGAGTCACCCCTTGACCGCCCCTGACGTCATGCCCGAGACGATCGAGCGGCGGAAGATCAGGACCAGCACGCCGATCGGAAGGGTGGCCGCCACCGCCCCCGCGAAGAGCGTCCCGTAGGGGACCGTGTACTGGCTGGTGAACAGGGCGATGCCGACCGGAACGGTGCGGTGGCCGTCCTCGCTGTTGAAGGTCAGCGCCAGCAGGAACTCCGCCCAGGTCGCGGTGAAGGTGAAGATGCCCGCGGTGAACAGGCCCGGCCGGGCGAGCGGGGCGATGACGGTCAGGACGATGCGCAGCGGCCCCGCGCCGTCGACGGTGGCCGCCTCCTCCAGTTCGTGGGGGATGCCGACCAGATAGTTGCGCATGATCCAGATGGCGAACGGCAGGTTGAGCGCGACGTACGGCACGATCAGGCCGGCGTAGCTGTTGAGCAGCCCCACCTGCCGCTCCAGCAGGAACAGCGGGACGACCAGCGCGATCGGCGGGAAGACCGACAGCATCAGCAGAACGGTC
Organism: Streptomyces sioyaensis; assembly: GCF_004122735.1. Classification (GTDB taxonomy): domain Bacteria; phylum Actinomycetota; class Actinomycetes; order Streptomycetales; family Streptomycetaceae; genus Streptomyces; species Streptomyces sioyaensis. The sequence goes on from NZ_SDIF01000056.1 coordinate 4,089, forward strand.
ATCAGCGGACCGCGGCCCCGCAGCGGGGTGCGGGCCAGGGCGTACCCGGCGAAGAAGGACAGGCCCAGCACGACGGCCGTCGACACCGAGGCCACCAGCACGCTGTTGAGCAGATACCGGCCGATGCCGTTGCGGACGAAGGCCTCCGCGTAGTTGCCGAGCGTCGGCGACGTGGGGGCCAGGGTCGGCGGGGCGGCGCTGATCTCCCCCGGGCCCTTGAAGGACGACGCGAGCATCCAGTACAGCGGCAGCGTCGACAGCACGACGATCGCCAGACCGCCGAGGTTGACGACGTTGAGGTACCGGCGGATGCCGGACGCCGGTGCGCGGCGGCTCATCCCCGCCCCCCTTCGTCGGCCTGCGCCTTGAAGAGCCGCAGGAAGAGCAGACAACAGCCGATCACGATCACGGCGGTGCTGGTCGCCACCGCCGCGCCCCGGCCGATTTCGAGATTCTGGAAGAGCGTTTTGTAGCCCAGGATCGCCAGCGACTGGGTGGCGGTGCCGGGACCGCCCTGGGTCAGCACGAAGGGGAGGTCGAAGATGCCGAAGGCCTGGAGGATGCGGAAGAGCACGGCGATGGCCATGATCGGGCGCAGCTGCGGCAGCGTCACCTTCCAGAACGTGGTCCAGGCACCGGCCCCGTCGATCTCTGCCGCCTCGTAGACGTCGTCGGGAATCAGCATCAGCCCGGCGAGGACGACAATGGCGACAAAGGGCGTGGTTTTCCATACGTCGACCACCACCATGGCTCCCATGGCGGAGGCGGGCTGCCCGAGAATGTCCGGCTGGTGGCCGAGCAGCTGCTCGAAGAACCAGGTCAGCCCGCCGTAGGTGCCGTTGAAGAGATATCCCCACAGCTGGGCGGCGACCACATTGATCAGTGCCCAGGGCAGCAGCAGCACGGCGAGGACCCAGCCGCGGGCGGCGCCCAGCCGGTCCAGTACGAGCGCGGCCGCGGTGCCCAGCACCAGCTCCAGCACGACGGTGACGACGGTGAAGCCGAAGGTGAAGGCGAGCGCCTGCCGCCATTCCGGGCTGCTCAGCACGGCGGCGTAATGGTCGCCCGTCAGGGAGCGGAAACTGAACCCGCCGTATTCCAGGCGGACATCGGCGAAGCTCAGCAGGACCGAGAAGAGCACCGGGAAGACCGTCACGGCACCGATGGTGAGCAGCGCCGGCGAGGCGAAGAGCCAGCCGGTGCGCGCCCGTCGGCGCCGGCTCGCACGGGCCGGACCGCCACGGTGCGGGCCCGGTTCGTTCCGCGGGCCGGCCGGCTCGGGGGCCGGCTCCCGCGACACGGTCGCGGAGGAGGTCACGGCATTCACAGCGCCCTGCCTTCCAGCGCGGTGCGGATGTCGGCGCGGGCCGCGCGCACGGCCCCGTCCGGCGAGGTCCGGCCGCCGGTCACCGCGTTGGCCTGGGTGTAGAGCGCCTTGCTGACCTGGGAGTAGTACGGGGTCTGCACCGGCCGGGCGACCAGCCGCAGTGTGTGCGCCATGGTGAGCGTGGGGTCGCCGATCTTGCGGGCCTCGGGTCTGGTGAGTACCTCTTGCAGCGCCGGAATCACCCCGGCGTTCTTCAGCAGGATCATCTGTGCCTCCTCGCCGGCGCAGAAGCGGGCGAAGGCGACCGCGGCCCCGAGGTTGTGGGAGTTGGGATTGACGAAGTTGCTCCAGCCGCCGGCGCAGCTCACCCCGGGCGGGCCGCCGCCGGCGAAACCTGGCCGGGGTGCGACGCCGACCCGGCCCGCGATCTTGGAGACCGAGCGGTCGGCCGCATTGGCCCAGGCGTAGGACCAGTTGCGCAGGAAGACCCCGCGGCCGCCGGTGAAGGCGTCCTGCGAGTCCGCCTCGACGTAGGTGGTGACCGTAGCGGGGGTGACGCCGGTCTCGGTGAACTCCCGCATCAGCGCGAAGGCCCGCTCCGCGCCCGGCCCGTTCAGCGCCACACCGCCCGAGTGATCCAGTACGGGGGCGTCGGCGTCGGCCAGGAACTCGGTGACGTTGCAGGTCAGCGACTCCGAGACGTTCCCCTGCCAGAGGAAGCCGTAGGCGGCGTCACCGGCCCGCTGGATCCTGCGGGAGGTGCGCAGCAGCTCCTCCCAGGTGCGGGGCACCGGCAGGCCGTGCTTGGCCAGCAGGTCCTTGCGGTAGAAGAGGAAGGCGCTGTCGGTGAAGAAGGGCAGCGCATAGACGGCACCGCGGTACTCGCTGACCCGGCGCAGCGCCGGCGGGTACCCCTCCCAGAAGTCCTTCGGCAGCAGCTTCTGCAACGGCAGGGCAAGGGAGTTGGCCCCGAACTGGGCCGGCCAGATGGTGTCGCCGAGATAGACGTCGGGGGTGGGCGAGGCGCCCGCGAGCTGGGTGGTGACCGCGGCCCGGTTGGCGTCGGTGGTACTCAGGGCGTTCGACTTGCGGACACGGATCTGCGGATGACGGCGTTGGAACGCACGAATGATCAGGTCGGCCACCACGGGACCGCCCCGGGAAGGGATTTCGGACACCCACCAGGTGAGAGTGGCCGGGGTACGCGGGACGTGGGCAGCCTGGGTCAACAGGGTGTCCAAGGACTTGCCCGCGCAACCGCTGGTGAGCCCGGCTCCGACGGCGAGACCGCCCGCGAGCAGGGTTCTGCGGCTCAAGGCCATGAGTGCTCCTCACGTCTTGGCTGTCACCGATGACAGCGCTTGCAGGCTAGAAGTGGCCTTGTCGTCAGGTCAACGGGTCGTGAACAGCAGATTTCGTGGAGGAATCACTTGGCAACGCTGTCATCGCCATTTTGTGCTAGCGTCCCGGCATGTCCTCAGCTCGGAGCGAGGCCACGATGGCCGACGTGGCCCATCGGGCGGGGGTCTCGGTGTCCACGGTGTCGCGCACGCTGCGCGGCCTGTCCACCGTCTCGGACACGACCCGCGCCCGCGTCGAAGCGGCAGCCCGCGAGCTCTCCTTCGCGATCACCCGCAGCGCCTCCAGCCTCGTCACCGGCCGCACCGGCCGGGTCGCCGTCCTCATGCCCAACCTGGCTTCGTGGTTTCTGAGTTCGGCGCTGTCCGGGATGGCGCCCGCGCTGCGCGAGGCGGGCCTGGACCTGCTCGTCTACAGCGTGACCGATGTGCACGAACGGGCCGATTTCTTCGACCGGCTGCCCGCCCGCCGTAATGCCGACGCCCTCCTCGTGGTGAGCTTCGCGCTCACCCCCGCCGAACGCGCCCGGCTGGACGATCTAGGGATGCCCCTGATCTTCGTCAGCCAGCACGCACCGGGGCGCCCCAGTGTCTACGTGGACGACGAGGACGCCGCCCTGCGCGGCACCCGCCATCTGATCAACCTCGGGCACCGGCGGATCGCCTTCCTCCAGACCTTCGACGAGACCGGCTTCGCCTGGAGCAGCAAGAACCGGCTCGCCGGACATCTGCGCGCGCTCGACGACGCCGGACTGGAGCACGACCCCTCGCTGGTGATGAGCGTGCCCGACTGGAAGGGCGGCGGAATGGCCACGGCCGTGGGACGGCTGATGAGCCTCCAGGACCCGCCGACCGCGCTGTTCGCCGAGACCGACGACTTCGCGTTCCGGCTGCTGGCGGCCCTGCGCGCGGCCAACGTCCCGGTACCGGCGCAGGTGTCGGTCATGGGCTTCGACGACCACGTCATGGCGGAAGTGCTGGGCCTGACGACGCTGGCCCAACCCGCCGTGGAACTCGGCCGCACCGCCGTACGCCTCACCCGGTCGGTGATCGAGAACTCCGACGGCGCCCAGGAGCGCCACATCGTGCTGCCGACCGAACTCGTCCCCCGCGGCAGCACGGGACCGCCGCCGGCGGCGGGGAGTTAGAGAACTTCGACGACAGGCCGGGACGTCAACCGGCGCCGCACCGACCGATGCCACCGCATCCGAGCAGAAAGCGGGCGGGACCACCTACTACGTCGACTGCTCCGCGGGGAACGACGCGAAGGACGGCACCTCGGCCGGCCCGGCGCGGACGTCGGCGACCTGTACCAGTACAACGTCAGCCACGACAACAGCCAGAACATCTCGACGGTTCCCGCCGACGCGTAACGGGTGCTGGGTGACCCGAAGTTGGTCAAGCCCGGATCCGAGACGTCCGTCGACGACGCCGACGGGTACCGGCTGAAGAAGTCCTCGCCGGCGCTGGGCAGCGGCGTACGCCTGCCCCAGGACGCGGCGCGCGACTTCTTCGGCAACCGCGTCCCCGCCGCGCACCCGAACATGGGGGCGTACCAGGGGCCCGGGGTGTAACCGGGGCGGACCGTACGCGGTACGGCACGGGGGCGCCGTCCCCCTGAGCGGGACGGCGTCCGGAGTCCTTCACGTGTGGCCGGTGGGCATGCCCACCGGCCACACGTGTGTGCGTACCGCGCGACGGCCAATTAGTCGCTCTCCGACTAGTAACCTGGCTACTATGACCTACAGGCGCTCAACGTTGGCTCTGGCGGTGCTCTCCCTGCTGGCCGAGGTGGACCACCAGCAGCAGCCCGGCATGCACCCCTACAAGATGCAGCGGTTGATGAAGGACCGCGGCAAGGGCGAAGTGGTCAACGTGGGGCAGCGGGCCAGCCTCTATCGCACCATCGACCGCCTGCACCGCAAGGCCCTGATCGAGGTGCGGGAGAGCAGCCGCGAGCACAACCGCCCCGAGCGGACGCTCTACGCGCTCACCGACGAGGGCCGCGCCGTGTGGCGCGACTGGATGCTCGACGCGCTGGCGGCTCCGACCCGCGAATACCCCGAGTTCCTGGCCGCCATGGCGTTCGTCCCCCTCCTGGAACCCGGCGAGGTGGCCGAACAACTGGAGAAGCGGCAGGCGAACCTCGCCACCGAACTGGCCCGGCTCGACACGCAGATCGCGGCGTCGGGCGAATGGGGCAGGCTGTTCACCCTGGAGATGGAGTGCATGCGGGCCACGACCGCCGCGGAGCTGGACTGGGTGGAATCGGTCATAGCCGACCTGCGATCCGGGCGCATCACCTGGACCAAGGAGTGGCTCGCCGCGATGGCGGCCGCCCACGACCGCCAGGGAGCCCCCCGCTAGGACGTTCACGCCCTGGGCGGGGTACCGACCATGGCGCCGACGCGCCCTCACCATGACGAAATGGGAGACCACAATGCCCGGTTCACCTTTGCATGTCATCATCATCGGCGCCGGCACGGGCGGGCTCTGCCTCGCGCAGGGCCTCAAGCGGGCGGGCGTCAGCGTCGCGGTGTACGAGCGCGACCGCACCCGCCGCGACGGTCTGCAGGGCTACCGGGTCGGCATCGACGCCGACGGCAAGCGGGCGCTGCGGGCCAACCTGTCACCGGAGCTGTACGACACCTTCCTCACCACCTGCGCCCGGCGCCCCGTCTACGGCAACCAGATGACGCACGAGAAGAAGTTCCTCTTCTCCGCCGGACCCGAGGTGCTGAAGCCGGAGGACCAGCCGTCGGAGGACGACGCCGACGAGTCGGTGAGCCGCATGACGCTGCGTCAGGTCCTGCTGACGGGGCTGGAGGACGTCGTCCACTTCGACAAGCGCTTCACCCACTACGAGCAGGCCGCCGACGGACGGGTCACCGCGTTCTTCGCGGACGGCGACTCGGCGACCGGCGATCTCCTCGTGGGCGCCGAGGGGGCCAACTCGCCCGTCCGCCAGCAGTATCTGCCGCACGCCAAGCTGGTCGACACCGGGCTGATCGGCATCACCGGCAAGACACCGCTCACCGACGAGACCCGGGCGCTGCTGCCCAAGGAGGTGATGGAGGGCGTCACCATGGTGCACGGCCCCAAGGGGTTCATGTGCATCCTGCACGTGATGCGCTTCAAGTGGGACGAGGACGGCAAGCCGAAGGAGGGCATCGGCAGCACCGACGCGGAGGCGCTGCGCGCCTGGCCCGGGATGCTCTACGACAACAGCCGTGACTACATCATGTGGGGCTTCGCCGCGTCGGAGAAGTGGCTGGCGAAGGACGTCACGCAGATGCGCGGCGCCCGGATCCAGCAGCTGGTGAAGGAGAAGACCGCGTCGTGGCACCCCGACTTCCGGCGGATCTTCTCGCTCGGGGACCCGGACAGCAGCTTCCCGCTGGTGATCCGGACGTCCGAGCCGATCGACCCGTGGAAGCCCAGCTCCGTCACGCTGATCGGGGACGCCATCCACACCATGACGCCGGGCCGCGGGGTGGGCGCCAACACCGCGCTGCGGGACGCCCGGCTGCTCACCCGCAAGCTGGTCGCCGCGAGCGGCGGAGAGCTGTCCCTCCTCGATGCGGTGGGCCAGTACGAGACCACCATGACGTCGTACGCCTGGGACGCCGTCATCAAGTCCCGTGCGCAGATGGACGGTCACTCCGTCATGCACAAGGGTGACCTGATCGGCAACCTGGCCCGCACGGGGATGCGGACCGCGATGCGCACGATGAACCACCTGCCTCCGGTGAAGCGGAAGATCGCCCTCGCGGAGAGCTCGTTTCGCGGTGCCGGCCGCGAGGACGAGGACTGACCCACCGGCCCGCCCCGGGGCGCGTCGTCCGGAACACGCGGGCCCGCCGCGTGTTCCGGACGGGTCACCCGGCCCGCGGATCGCCGGGCTCCGGCTCCTCCTCGGGCGGCGGGGGCGGCGGCGCCCCACCAGCCATGCGGTGGAGTGCCCCAGTACGACCAGCATGTTCAGCAGGGCACGGGCCACGGCGCGGCACGGCCGCACGGCCGCTCCGGGAGGTCCGCGGCGGTCAGTAGGCCGCGGTGACACGGAAGATCTCGAACGGGCGGCCTCCGTCGTGGTCCCGGAACGGGCGCAGCGGCGAGGTGCTGTCGCGGTGCGCGGCGCCGGCCTCCCAGGTGCGGAAGGCGGCCACGTCACGCCACCGGCTGACGACGACGAAGACGCCGTCCTCGCGCGCCGAGGGCGAACGGCACGGCGGCGGAGCCGAGGACGGTTCCGACGGCGATCCGCCCGCAGCCCCGGAGCCTGCCGAAGTCGACCTCGCACCCCACCACGAACATGAAGAGCACCAGTCCGAGATTGGCCAGCGCACTCAGATAAGGCCGGATGTCCACGGGGAACAGGGCGTGCGCGAGCGCCCCGTGGAACAGCGTGGGGCCCAGTAAGAGTCCCCCGACGATCTCACCGATGACGGCCGGCTGGCCGAGCCGGTGAGCGATCCGGCCGGCCACCCGGGCCATCACAAGGATCAGGGAGAGATCTGCGAAGAGTATTGCCGCGTTGAGTTCGGTCACCGGTCGCCACCTCGCGCTTCGGTCCGCATCCCGTCCGTACGACGGCGACGCCCTGTCGCATGAAGCGCCCCGTCAGGCAGCCGCTCCGGACGCCTCCGCGCGCGCCATCCTCGGGCACGGCACAGCGATCGGCCTCGAAGTTCACTGAAATTCAGGTCTGTTGGCCCACGCGGACGGACTGGTCCGGTGTGGTCCGGGCGGGTGCGGTGGGGTCCGGCGCGGTGGGGTGCGGCGCGGTGGGGTGCGGCCCGGTGCGGTGTTGGTCCGGCCCGGTGCGGTCCGGCCCGTCCACGGACGGCGAAACTGACCGAACTGACCTTGCTGACCACCGTCTGCTCTTCACCCCGCCCCCGCTCCTGCACTCTCATGGGTAGAGCACCCACCGGTGCGCCGGCGACCATCTGGGGGGACCTGATGCTGGACAAGAGTTACGTCGTGCCCTGGGGAAAGCGGGGCGTGCTGCCCGCCGACACCGAGGCAGCCGTACTGGCCGAGCTCATCCACGAGAGCACCCCGCTGCCGACGGGCGTGCGACGGGAACGGTTCGAGCGCTCCTTCGCCGAGTCAGTGGGCAGCAGGCATGCCATTTCGGTGACCAGCGGAACGGTCGCCCTGCAACTGGCCGTCCGGATGCTCGGACTGACCCCCGGCGACGAGGTGATCGCCACCCCGCAGACCCATCAGGCCACCGTCCAGCCGCTGTTCGACTACGACGTACGGGTCCGGTTCTGCGATATCGACCCCACCACCCTCACCCTCGACCCGGCCGTGCTGGAGTCGCTGATCACCCCGCGCACCAAGGCCCTGCTGCTGGTGCACTACGGCGGCTGCCCCGCCGAGATGGACACGATCATGGCGCTGGCACGCCGCCACGGCTTTCTGGTGCTGGAGGACTGCGCCCATGCGCTGGGCACCCGCTACCGCGGACGCAGCGCCGGGTCACTGGCGGACATCGCCACCTTCAGCCTCCGCAATTCCCGGAACACCAGACTGCTCGGCAAGGGCGGTGTGATCACCTGCGACCGGGACGACTGGGCCGAGCGTCTGCACCGGCTGCGCGCCGAGGACACCGACGCGCGCAGCGCGCACCTGCGGCCGGACCACACGGCGGCGCCGAACCCCGCACTGTGGACCCCGCACACCGTCCCGCTCCAGCGCGGACCCGCACGGCGGCCCGGCGGCGCCGCGACGATGCCGGACATGGTCGCGGCCCTCGGCCAGGCCCAGCTCACCCGGCTCCCGGCCACCACCGCCCGACGGCGCGCGCTCGCCGGCCGGCTGGACGAGGTACTCGCCCGCTACCCCTTCATGACCCCGCAGTCGACGCCCGCGCACAGCGCACACTCCTACCACCTCTACAGCTGCTTCACCGACCACCAGGAACTGCGCGACCGGCTCGTACTGAGCCTGGACCGCAGGGGCGTGGAGATCCAGCTCCGCTACTTTCCCCAGCATCTGCTGCCGCAATGGCGCCACCGGGGCCATCTGCGCGGTGAGTGCCCGGTCGCCGAACGCAGCTGGTTCGAGCAGCACCTCAACCTCCCCTGCCATCCCCTGCTGACGGCCTATCAGGAGGACTACCTCATCGAGGCCTTGGACGAGTCCCTGACCGAACTGAACGGCGGGACCCCGGCTCCACTCCCGGTACCGGCTACGGCCTGCGGGCGGTAACCAGGCGGGCCGGTAACCAGGTGGGCCGGTAGCGCGTGATGGCTTGCTGCCGCCCCGGCCCAGCACCGGCTCGGCCCGGCCCGGCCCGCCACCGCGGCCCTACCCCCGGCAAGGCTGCTACGACACCATCGCCACCTCGGAATACTTCTTGATGAGCTCGTAGGAGCGAATGCGGTCGCCGAGGTCGTAGACGGGTGTGGTCAGCATGAGTTCGTCCGCTCCGGTCTCGCCGGCCAGTTGCGCAAGCCGTCGGACGACGGTCTCGGGTGTCCCGACGGCTTGCTGTGCACGGAACCCGGCCAGCGCCCGTCGCTCCTCGGCCGTGAACGGGTGGGCGGCCGCGGCCGCGGGGGTGGGGAACGGGATCTCACTCAGGCCTTTGAGGAGCCCGGCTTTGACGACGTCCATCGGCCCGACCCGCCACGCGGCTTCTTCTTCCGTCTCGGCACACACCGCCTCCACACACACCAGCACCCGAGGTCGCTCGCACCAACGGGACGGGGTGAAGTCGGCCCGGTAACGCTCCACCGCCGCAAGGGTGTTGTCCGGCCGGATGTGGTGTGCGAGGGCGATCGGCAGGCCACGTCGTGCGGCGAGAGCGGCACCCGCGGTGCTGGACGACAACAGCCACGGCTCCGGCAGCGGGTCGAGGGCGACTTCGTCGACCAGGAAGGACAGGATCGCGGCCACGTCCCCGTCGTATTCCGCGTCCGTCGTCGGTCCGGCCCCTCGGCGCAGTGCCCGTGCGGTGGCCTCGTCGAAGGTGCCCGGACCACGGCCGATACCCAGATCGATGCGGCCCCCGTGCAGTCCGGCCAGCGTTCCGAACTGCTCCGCCAGCATGAGGGGGGCGTGGTTGGGTGCCAGTACACCGCCCGAACCGAGACGGATGGCCGCGGTCGAGGCGGCAGCGTGCGCGATCAGCACGACCGGTGGAAACGCCCCGATGGCGGGCGAGTGGTGATGCTCGGCGTACCAGACCCGGTGGTAGCCCAGCCGTTCCAGTCCCTGCGCGAAGGCGGCGGTGTCACGCAGGGTCTCCACGGCACGTGTGCCCGTTTGGACCATCGCGACTTCCAGCGCTGAAAGAGGTACATCGATCATGTCGTCAGCATAAGGATCGGTGTTCGACAAGCGCGCCGCACTCGCCCTGTTCCCGGCCACAAATCCCATGCTGCCCCGGTGAGTTGGGTGGCGTGATCTCCGACTTACCTCCCTCTGCGCATCAGCAGGTGACCCCGGCGGAACCGTTCCCCCTCGCGCGGCTCACGCAGCATCCGGCCGACTTCGACGAATCCCGCTTCGCCGGCCAGCCCCACGAGGTCGTCGATCGGCCACCGGTAGGCCGTCGCCACTTTGTGGTCGAACGCCGCAACGGGCTCACCTTCCGACTCGAAGAAGGCGAGCAAGAGGTGGCCGTCCGGCGCGAGCACCCGCCGGAACTGGCGTAGAAGGTTCAGTCACAGCCGAGGACACTGGAAGCCTCCGTTGGCGAATCAGGTGCGCCATGGGTGTGCGTAGCCTTCCCGCAGCGGGCCGCCCAGCAGGTCGAGCACCTGCTCGGCAGCGGCCGCCAACGGGGCGGGGTCGGCGCGTTCGGCCACCGCCTGATGGCCGTCCAACAGGGCCTTGCCCCGTACCGGGTCTGCGCTCAGCAGCCTGCGGGGCAGCCACTTGCCGATGCCCGTCCAGGCGTTGTGGTAGGCCGTGAGAAGGTGCGTCGCCTCGCGCAGAGTGGAGTCGGCGAGGGCGAGCTGTTCGTACCGATGGGTCGGCGCGGTGTCGACCAAGTCGTCCATGAAGCAGGTGAGTCCATAGCGGGACCGTTCCCGTTCCGCTGGGGTGAGCGGGGGTGGCCCGGCCGCGAGCACGGCTCGGGCCCGTTCGCACGTACGGGACAGATGGCCATGGGGGTCCATCAAGGGAAGCCCCTGGTCATAGATGAACAGGACCGTGCCACGACGGCGGGCTCTGTCCCACTCGAAGAATTCCGGCACGTCCGCGAGGGTGTTGAGGAACAGCTCGGCCAGGCGGCCCTCGTGGCGTATCACCTCACGACGGCTGGTGTCCGAGTCCGGCAAGAGGACGGCCACGTCGAGATCGCTCATCGGGGTGGCCCGCCCCTGGGCAGCCGAGCCGCCCAGCATGGCGCCCAGCGCACGGGGGAAGAGGGTGGTGACCAGGCGCAGAGCTTGGGCGGCAGGGATTTCTTGATCATTCATGGGCACTCATCGTGGCAGGTGCGCTCCCAGCGCGACGGAACCCCACACGTGACTCGTCGTCCTTTCACGACGTACCACCTTCGCGACTCTCAGCCGAGGATGAGCGGGAGCTTCGCGGCAACATCGCCCAGCGCGTCCTTCTCCTCCTCGGTCGGCGTGCGACGTCCGGTGCCGACCAGCAGCGCGTCCGCGTCGGAGAGCGAGGCGGGAAACGGGGTCCCGGCGATCTTCTCCAGCGACGCACGTGCCGCCGCGAGGGTCTCGGCGGGCGGCTCGGCGGCCGACGGCAGATGCGCGATCAGGTCGAGGTGGTGCAAGGTCCATTCGAGCACGTACGCGGACAGGTAGTCACCGGCGGTCAGCACCTCGTCGCGGGTGCTGACGCGGACGGCGGGATCGGCGAGTTCGGCGGCGCGGCCCGCGGCGGAACCGACGTCGTCGAGGTGGAACTTGAGCCACCGCGGCTCGCCGTATGCGGCGGCGAGCCGCGGAATCAGCGCATCGAGGGGGTCCTCGCCCGTCGGGGGTTCGACGAGCTCCCAGTAGGTGACCGCGTCCACGGTCGGTTCGGTTTCGGCGGGCGTGACCAGGGTGATCAAGACGTCCTGGGCGTCGATGACCAGGTGGCACACCAGGTCCCGCACGAGCCAGCCGGTACAACCGGACGGCCGCTCGAAGTCCTCGTCCGGGATGTCGGCGACCGCCGTGCGCAACGCCGTCCAAGAGCGTGAGAAGAGATCCACTGCGGCACGGTAGTGCCGGACCGGAACGACGGACAAGCATATTTGGGTGCTCGGTTCGCGGACCCGGGCCGACGGTTCGTGGACCCGGACAGCCGGTTCGCCTGCCCAGACGGCCGGTTTCCGTACGCGGAAAGCCGGTTCACGTACCGAGGCGGCCGGTCTCGGCCGGTAGCCCCCTACCTCAGCGGCGTCGTCCAGTCCCCGTGCCGTGACGTGGCGGCGGAACCGCGTCCCTCACCTGCAGCGTGCCAAATCTGCCGGCACGGCCTTGACCGCATCGGCTCCGCCAAGAACACCGGCAAGCACACAGCCACCTTCTACCAGCACGCCTACTACTCCGGCGCCAAGTTCTCCCTGAAGCCGGGCGAGTCGGAGCCCCACCGCGACGGTGCGGGCTCCCTCAAGTTCCAGTGACAGCGGATTCCGTCAGCACCGCTGCCAGGCGGAGTACGGCGACCGCGGCCGCCGCGACTGCGCCGCGAAGACGGGGGCACCGCTACGCGGGCATGTCCCTCGCTGATGCCGCTCGGTGCTGTTTACCGATTTCGTTGCGGATGGGGCTGGAGTGACGGTGTCACAGCGGTGGCTGCGTGATCTTCTCTGGGATCACGTCGCCGACCGGCTCCGATCGCCCCAGGGCCCAGCGCGCAGAGGGGCCTGCTCTCCCACGACCGGCGCGCCCGCGGCGAAGGCCAACCGCGGGCCCGGCACGCAGCACATGCCTGGCCCTGCTGCTCGCCGTCGAGCAACTCCCTTCGCAGACATTGCCGTTCGCGGAGCTCGCCGACCGGTGGAACGGGTGGAAGGTCTGACGGCTGGGCGATTGACGTTGGGGAACGGCGGATGAATCTGTGTCAGGAGTGCCGGGCGGGTGGGCAGGGCTGCTTGCCCGGCCAGTGGGTAAAACCAGCCAACGCATATATGCCAACGAGGCAATCTCCTGGCCGTATGCGCGCATGGGCCGGTGGCGGGACCTGGGTCGCTCCGGGCGGGGTGCCGCGTGCGCTGCGCGAGGCGAGGGCCACAGGTGAGGCCTGTTCTCACCACCCCTGTCCACGCGTCGTGAGGTGCGTCAGCAGTAATTCATGACTCAACCACGCCCTGATTGGCGGAGCGGAAATTTCCGCATTTGAGTGGTGACGCAAAGGAGCAAGCGTCAATGCGTAACGCTTGACCAGCGCGTCTGCAATGCACCTATTCTCTGAACGTGCCTACCCGCGCCGTACTAAATAAGCCCACGCGACTTACCGCCCGCCATGGAACGCAAACGTTCCGGCGGGTTCTTTTTGAGTGAGATCGGCCACTGGCTACCGCCCCCCACATGGAGATTTCATGGAATTCAGCGTACTCGGCTCATTCGCTATGCGGGACGGCGGGAAATCTTATCTCCCCTCCGCCCCCAAGACCCGGCAATTACTGGCACTGTTCGTCCTGCACAGCAATGAGCCCGTATCGCTCGCCACCTGCCTGGAGGAGCTGTGGGGCAACCGTGTCCCGCGCAGTGCCGTGCAGAGCCTGCACACCCGCGTGCTGCATATCAGGAGGGCACTAGCCGGATCGGTGAGCGTCGGGTCACAGGAGAAGGCCAAGCAGCTGCTCGTGACGCAGCACCGCGGCCACCTGCTCCGGGTCGCCCCGGGCAGCCTCGACCTCCACGAACTCGACCGGCACGTACAGGAATCCCGGCGCGCCCAGAAAGCCGGGGACGACCTCGGCGTAAGTTCCGCACTGCGTTCCGCGCTGTCGATGTGGCGCGGCACAGCCCTCTCCGACATTCACGCCGGGCCGATTCTGCAGGCCCGGGTGAACGGCCTCGAAGAATTTCGGCTGACGCTGCTGGAGCAGTGCATCGAGGCCGAGTTGCGGCTCGGAATGCACCATGACCTGGTTTCCGAACTCGGCCGGCTCGTAGCGGAGCACTCGGCGCACGAGAATTTCCATGCGCAATACATGCTCGCCCTCTACCGGTCGGGACGGGCCGCCCAGGCGCTCGACACGTATCACGCACTCCGCGAAACCCTCAACGACGAGCTGGGCATCGAACCCACCCCGAAACTGCGCGAACTCCAGACCGCGATACTCACGGCCAATCCGATTCTGAACGTTTCGCCCCCGCAGGGGCGAGGACTGTCACTGGACCTGTTCAGCTCCTGCTGAACACCTCGGAAAGGAATTCCTCAAATGGAACATGCCATAGCGTGGGACGACGGAGCCATTGTTACGATCGACCAGCGAGCGCTTCCTGACGACCACCGCCCCTTGCGGCTGACGACGATCGACGAGCTGATCGACGCGATCGCCGCGCTGGCGATCCGCGGCGCACCCGCAGTCGGCGTAGCCGGCGCCCTCGGCATCGCGCTGTCGGCCCATCTGCGGGCGCACGAGGGCGAGTTGGACGAGGCCGGGGTGCGGGCGGACGCCGAGCGGATCGCCTCGGCCCGGCCCACCGCGGTCAACCTCGAATGGGGTGTGCGGCGGGCGCTGTCACGGGTGGCGGACGGCGCGGACGCGGTGCTGGCCGAGGCGCTCGCCCTGCTCGGCGAGGACGAGGCCGTCAATCGGGCCGCTGCCCGCAGGGCCGCCGAGTTCTTGCGGGCGCGCTGCGCTCCCGGGCCGCTGCGCATCCTTACGCACTGCAATACCGGGCGGCTCGCCACAGTGGCGTGGGGCACCGCCCTCGGCGCGATCCGTGAGCTGGCCGCTGCGGGGCAGGTGGCCGAGGTGCTCGCGGGGGAAACCCGGCCGCTGCTCCAAGGCGCCCGGCTGACCGCCTGGGAGCTGGCCGAGGAGGGCATCCCGCACCGGCTGTGCGTGGACTCGGCCGGTCCCGCGGCAATTGCCGCCGGGATGGTGGACTGCGTGATCGTCGGCGCCGACCGGGTCGCGGCCAACGGCGATGTGGCCAACAAGATTGGTACGTACTCCCTGGCGGTCGCCGCCGGGCGGGCAGGTATTCCGTTCGTCGTCGTGGCCCCCGAATCCACCCTGGATTCCCGGACGTTCAGCGGAAGTGAGATAGAGATCGAAGAGCGCGCCGCCGAGGAAGTCACGCACCACGGTGGCCGCCGTATGGCGCCCGAAGGCACACCGGTATTCAATCCGGCCTTCGATGTGACACCGTCAGAACTGGTGACCGCCGTCGTCACGGAAACGCGGACATTGGTGCGGGGGAAGGAAGACGGAAGTGGCCTTCCGGATCGCATTGCCGACCGAATCGATGTGATTCCTGACTTCCCGAATAAGGGGGTTCTGTTTCAGGACCTGGCACCCTTTTACGCGGACGCCGCGATCGTGCGCGATACGGCCGCGGAAATGGCTCGGGCATTCCGGGGAAAGTTCGACTGCGTGCTGGCTCTGGAAGCCCGTGGATTTCCGATCGGTGCCGCCGTCGCACAGCACAGTGACGTACCCCTAATTTTGGCCCGTAAGCCCGGAAAACTCCCCGGAGAAGTAATTTCGGCGGGCTACGGGCTGGAGTACGGAAAGGACACTCTGGAGGTCCAGGCCAAGGGAATTCCCGCGGGTTCCAGGGTGCTGATCGTCGATGACGTGCTGGCCACCGGCGGCACCCTGACGGCCGCTGCACAGCTGGTGACCGGCTGCGGCGCGTTGGTGGGCGGGATCGCCGCCATCGTCGAGCTCGACGCGCTGGGGGGCCGCGCGAAGCTCTCCTCCCATGAGGTGTTCACGGTGCATCACGTCGCGTGAACGCTTTGCGGTAGGCCGACCGAGAGGTCCGCGTGAAGCGGTTGAAGTGGTGCCGGTAGGTCACCGCGGTGTCGAATCCGACCGCGTTCGCGATCTCCTCGATCGGGGTGCGGGTCTTCTCCAAGAGCGGCGGACTGCCCTGCACTCGCTGGGAGATCAGCCAGTGCACGGGGGTGTTGCCCGTGGCCTGCACGAAGTGGAGCAGGTACGTACGGATCGACATGCCGGCGGCTCGCGCCGGCATGTCGACCGTGATCGGTTCGGTGAGTCGACGTACAGCGGGGCCGAATCGACGGGGACCAGCGGATATCGCTGGTGCAGCAGGTCGGCGTAGCGCCAGTGGGTGGTGGCCCGGCGGCCGTTCAGCAGGCCGGCGGTGGCCAGTGCGAAGGCTCCGGAGCAGATCGACACCACCGGGAGCCCTGCTGGTGCGCCCGCCGCAGCGCGGTGATCAGCTCCGGGCTCGGCTCGCGCGTCACATCGGCGATGCTCGGGACGATCACGGTCTGGGCCTCGACGAGCGCGTCGAGTCCGTACGAGGTGTGCAGGGTGGCGCCGCCGACCATGCGCAGCGGTCCGCGTTCCTCCGCGCAGATCTTCAATTCGTACCGAGGAGAATCCAATTCTGGCCAGGAACCGCCGAAAACCGCGGTGACGATACCGGTTTCGAACGCGGTCATCCCGTCGTACGCCAGAACGGAAACGGTCCGGGGAGGGTTGATCTGCGCTGTGTCAATCTGCACTGTGCCGACCATGGCGTTATCTTAGCGGAGATTGACATCGCTGCCACTGTCGCGGAGCGGCATGAATCGGCATGATCGGCAGCAGTATGCCGATGTGCCGGGGATTTCCCGGACGAGAGGGAGATGACCTCCATGCGTGCGATTCTCCGGGTCGTGCTTCACACGCTGCAGGATGTGGCCTACGGAATTCATGCCTGGCACGCCATTAGGCTCGGTATGACTCCCCCGCTGCCGCCGAGGTCCGTACCCCGCCGAGAGGTGCACAATCTGGTGGCGTGAACTCGATTCTCACCCACCTGCTGAAGGGCCCAGGAATATTTCCTGGGCCCTTTCTTCATTCCGGCTTCGCCGTCAGCCCATCCGCGCCTCTTCGCCGACGGCCGGGACGTGCGCGGCGGCCGGCTCCGCGGGGGCGGCGATCCGGTTCTGCCGCCGGCTCGGCCTGGCCAGCAGCGTCAGCAGGGTGATCGCGGCGGTGAGCAGGAACGCCGCCCGGAGGCTGTAGTGATCGGCGAAGGCCCCAAGGGCCGCCGGGCCGATGATGGTTCCGATGCCGAGGAAGAACACGGCGGAGCTGAAGCCGGTCGAGGGCTGCTCGGGGAAGACCTGATAGCTCCAGACCGCGAGCAGGCCCGAACCGGCCATGAACGCGGGGCCGTAGAGGACCGCGGAGGCGGCCACGGCCGGGATCGCGCCCGGCGCGATGCCCAGCAGCGCGATGGCGGCGGCCATGGCGAGGAACAGATAGACCTGCGTACGCCGCAGGCCCTGCCGCGCGATGAGAACACCGGTGAAGACACCGGCCGTACCGGCCAGGCCCATCAGCGTCCAGAACAGCGGGCCGGTGGGGTCGCCCTCCTTGAGGTCCTGGGAGACGGCGTCCACCGCGAACGTCCAGTAGACCGCGCCGATGAGGCCGTAGGACAGCGCCGTCAGGTAGAGCGGCACGGCCTGGACGCGGGCGAACCAGCGCAGGCTCACGCGCTGCGCGGAGCCTTCCGTGGTCCTGCGGTGCGGACCGCCGGGCAGGATGCGGGCGTTGTAGAGGGTCACGGCCAGCGCGGCCACGGCGAACGCGGTCCAGGCGTACTGCCAGGCGGGGCCCTTGGCGATGATGGCCAGCGGGCCTGCCACGACGACGGCGAAGGCCGTGCCGCTGGGGATCAGCGCCATGACGCGTTCGCGCTGCCGCTCGGGCACCATGCGGTCCACCGCGTCGGAGTACGGCGCCCAGGCGAAGCCCGGGCTGAGTCCGGCCATGACCAGGCCGGCGACCAGCATGCCGGTGCCCTCCGCGTAGGCCACCAGCAGCATGCCGGCCGCGGCGGAGAGACCGCCCGCGATCACCAGCGGCCGCGGGCCGAAGCGCGCCGAGAGGACGCCGACGATGAGCAGGGCGATGAGATAGCTGATGTAGGTGGCGCTGCCGATCAGGCCCACCAGCGAGACCGAAAGATCGAATTCGTTACGTATCTCCGGCAGGAAGAGACCGTATCCGTATCGGGCGAACCCGAAGGTCACGCCCTGGGCTGCCACCCCCGCGATGCCGACCTTCCACGCGGCCGACAGCCGCTGTTTTTCCCGGTGCTGGTCCTGCACCTGGTCCTGATCCATAAAAAAACGGCCTTTCTCAACGGAACGTTCTGTTGCCCACCGTGCGGGGGTTTCTGGGAGACTCCGTCGCCGCTCAACTGCCGCCCTCCCGGCGGGGCCAGGTCTCCAGAAGCCGCGCCACGGCTGCGCGGGCCTTGCTGATGGCGTCCTCCACCGTCCCCAGTGCCTGGGTGGTGGTCGCGCCCTCGTAGAGCATGAGGAGGGTGTCGGTCAGGTCTGCCGCGTTTTCATAGCCGGCTCGGTGGACGAGCGAGCTGATGTCCTCGCGGAGTTCGGACTTGTGGGCCGTCACGATCGTCCGGGCGGGGTGATCGCGATGGGCCAGTTCGGCTGCGGCGTTCGCGAAGGAGCAGCCGCGGAAGCCGCGTTCGGAGTGGCAGATCCCCAGCGCGTCGAAGACGGCGAGGAGCCGGTCGCGCGGGTCGTCACCGGCCGCCTCCCAGGTGAGGTCCAGCAGCTTGCGCCAGCGGTCGTCCCGCTCCTCCAGATACGCGACCACCAGGGCATCCTTGCCTCGAAAGTGCTTGTAGAAGGTCATCCGCGCGACATCGGCGGCCTCGATGAGGGCGTCGACCCCGGTGGTCTCGATGCCCTGGGCGTAGAAGAGGTCGTCGGCCGCGGTCAGCAGCCTGTTCCGGGCGGAGGGACGGGGCGGTGGTTCAACTCCGTGGACGTTCACAAGAACGAGTATACGGATCGTTCTATCTACTGCATAACGACCGTTCTATTCGCCGGCTGAACGAGCGTCAGCCGGGTGCCGCCGCCCAGGGGGAGGAGCGCGGCGGCCACCCGCGCACGGGCCCGTCCTGCCACCCTTCCGTTCTAGTGGTTGTCGCCACACCCCAGTTCAGGGGATGCGATGGACTTCGAGAGTCGGAAGGAAGCTCTCTGCTGAGTGGGCCGCATATTTCAAGCTCATGCAGCAGGATGTGAGCAACGAGGACGCCGGCCGGATCGTCGGGGTGAACTCGAAGACCGGCAGGCGCTGGCGCAACGGACGTAGACCGTCCGGCCGGAGAGGCGGCACCACCGGTTCGTCCGGTGGTGCCGCCGGCCGCTGCCACCGACGTCCCGGTCTACTTCTGCGCCCCTGCCAGTCCCTGGCAGCGCGGCTCCAACGAGAACACCAACGGCCTGCTGCGCAGTACTTCCCCAAAGCACCGACCCTTCAGTCCACACCCGCAAGCACCTTGCAGCCGTCGCCGCCGAACTCACAGGCCGTCCACGCAAAACGCTCGGCTGGGAAACCCCAGCCGAGCGCCTGCATAAACTGCTCGCGGCTGATCAACACGACCACGTGTTGCAACGCCCCTTAGAAGCCGCCGACCCGGCGGAGGGGCCTAGGGGAAGCGTCTAGTGGAACTGCTCTTCCTCGGTGGAGCCGCGCAGCGCCGTGGTGGCGGATGCGGGGTTGACAGCAGTGGAGACCTGGTCGAAGTAGCCGGTGCCGACCTCGCGCTGGTGCTTGACCGCGGTGAAGCCGTACTCCTGGGCGGCGAACTCCCGCTCCTGGAGGTCGACATACGCGGTCATGCCCTGGTCGGCGTAGCCACGGGAGAGGTCGAACATCGCGTGGTTGAGGGAGTGGAAGCCGGCCAGGGTGATGAACTGGAAGCGGTAGCCCATCGCGGCCAGCTCCCGCTGGAACTTGGCGATCTGGTCGTCGTCCAGCGCCGCCTTCCAGTTGAAGGACGGCGAGCAGTTGTAGGAGAGCATCTGGTCCGGGTACTGCGCGTGGATGGCCTCGGCGAACTCCCGGGCCTGGGCGAGGTCGGGCGTACCGGTCTCCATCCACAGGAGATCCGCGTACGGGGCGTAGGCCAGCCCTCGGGCGATCACCGGCGCCATCCCCGGCTCGACCCGGTAGAAGCCCTCCGCGGTGCGCTCCCCCGTGCAGAACCGGGCGTCCCGCTCGTCCACATCGCTGGTCAGCAGGTTCGCCGCCAGCGCGTCCGTACGGGCCACCAGCAGCGTCGGCACATCGGCGATGTCGGAGGCCAGGCGGGCCGCATTGAGCGTGCGGATGTGCTGGCCGGTGGGCACCAGCACCTTGCCGCCGAGGTGCCCGCACTTCTTCTCCGAGGCCAGCTGGTCCTCGTAGTGGATGCCCGCGGCGCCCGCCGCGATCATGGCCTTGGTCAGCTCGAAGGCGTTGAGCGGACCGCCGAAACCGGCCTCCGCGTCCGCCACGATCGGCGCCAGCCAGTCCGTGGTGTCCTCCCCGCCCTCGGCCGCGGCGATCTGGTCCGCCCGCAGCAGCGCGTTGTTGATCCGGCGCACCACGGTCGGCACCGAGTTGACCGGGTACAGGCTCTGGTCGGGGTAGGTGTGCCCGGACTGGTTGGCGTCCGCCGCGACCTGCCAGCCGGAGAGGTAGATCGCCTGCAGCCCGGCTTTCACCTGCTGCACCGCCTGGCCGCCTGTCAGCGCGCCCAGCGCGTGGATGTAGTCCCGCTCGTGCAGCTGGCGCCACAGCCGCTCAGCACCGCGCCGCGCCAGCGTGTGCTCCTCCCGCACACTGCCGCTCAGCCGTACGACCTCCGCCGCCGAGTATGTACGCTCCACGCCCGCCCAGCGGGGGTCGGTCTGCCATTTCTGCGTCAGCGCCGTTGCCGCGGCGGCCTGCTGAACAGTGGTCATGTCCGCTCCTTCGTCATCTAATGAGGGGTTCCCCGATGAGGGGTCAGAGGCGAGCGTGTGGCGTCAGCAGCCCGCGGCCTTGCGGAGGGCGTCCACGCGGTCGGTGCGCTCCCAGGTGAAGTCCTCCAGCTCGCGGCCGAAGTGGCCGTAGGCGGCGGTCTCCGCGTAGATCGGGCGGAGCAGGTCGAGGTCGCGGATGATCGCGGCCGGGCGCAGGTCGAAGACCTCACCGATGGCCTGCTCGAACTTGTCGGTGTCGACGGTGGCGGTGCCGAAGGTCTCGACGAAGAGACCGACCGGCTCGGCCTTGCCGATGGCGTAGGCGACCTGGACCTCGCAGCGCGAGGCCAGACCGGCGGCCACCACGTTCTTCGCGACGTAGCGCATCGCGTAGGCCGCCGAGCGGTCGACCTTGGACGGGTCCTTGCCGGAGAACGCGCCGCCACCGTGACGGGCCATCCCGCCGTACGTGTCGATGATGATCTTCCGGCCCGTGAGGCCCGCGTCGCCCATCGGGCCGCCGACCTCGAAGCGACCGGTCGGGTTCACCAGGAGACGGTAGCCGTCGGTGTCCAGCTTGATGCCGTCCTCAACCAGCTGCTTGAGGACGTGCTCGACCACGAACTCACGGATGTCCGCGGCCAGGAGCGAGTCCAGATCGATCTCAGAAGCGTGCTGCGAGGAGACCACCACCGTGTCAAGGCGCGCTGCCTCGTCGCCGTCGTACTCGATGGTGACCTGCGTCTTGCCGTCGGGACGCAGATACGGGACCGTGCCGTTCTTGCGGACCTCCGACAGCCGCCGGGAGAGCCGGTGCGCGAGGTTGATCGGGAGCGGCATCAGCTCCGGGGTCTCGTCGCAGGCGTAGCCGAACATCAGGCCCTGGTCGCCCGCGCCCTGCTTGTCCAGCTCGTCCCCTGCCACGCCGGACGCGGCGCCCTCGACACGGTTCTCGTACGCGGTGTCGACACCCTGGGCGATGTCCGGGGACTGCGCACCGATGGACACCGAGACGCCACAGGAGGCGCCGTCGAAGCCCTTCTTGGACGAGTCGTAACCGATGTCCAGGATCTTGTTGCGGACGAGGGCGGGGATGTCGGCGTACGCCTTCGTGGTCACCTCGCCGGCCACGTGCACCAGACCGGTGGTGATCAGGGTCTCCACAGCGACCCGGGAGGCAGGGTCCTGCTTCAGGAGGGCGTCGAGAATCGTGTCGCTGATCTGGTCGGCGATTTTGTCGGGGTGGCCCTCGGTGACGGACTCCGAGGTGAACAGAGGGGAAGGCATAGCGGTTCCTCTGGTGCGCGTCGGGTGGCTGGGTAACAGGTGGGCGGGAGAGAGGAGTTACAGGACTCCCGGCTTCAGCAGAGCGCAGCCGCAGTCGCGTTCACCCGGCATCAGGGCGACCAGCTCGTCCAGTACGTCCCGCAGTCGTCCCAGGTTGCCGGCGAAGGCCTGCATGACCTCTTCCTGGGTCACGCCCTCCCCGGTCTCGATTCCCGCGTCGAGATCGGTCACGAGGGACAACGGCGTGTAGCAGAGGCCCAGTTCACGGGCGAGTACGGCCTCGGGGTGAGCCGTCATCCCGATGATCGTCCAGCCCTGCGCCGCGTACCACTGGGACTCCGCGCGCGTGGAGAAGCGCGGGCCCTCGATGACGACCTGCGTGCCGCCGTCCACCGGCGGCCAGCCGGTCTTGTCGGCGGCCTGCAGCGCGGTGCGCCGGCCCGCAGGGCAGTAGGGGTCGGCGAAGGGGGTGTGCGCGACATTGGGGCAGTCGAAATAGGTCTGTGCCCGGCTCGTCGTACGGTCGACGATCTGGTCGGGCACGACGAGACTGCCGGGCGGCACGGACGGGGTGAGGCTGCCGACCGCGCCGACGCCGATCACCTGGGTGACACCGGCCTTCTGCAGGGACCACATATTGGCGCGGTAGTTGATCAGGTGCGGGGCGTACTGATGGTGGCGGCCGTGCCGTGGCAGGAAGGCGACCCGGCGCCCGGCCAGTTCACCGATGGTCAGCGGCGCGACGGCTTTCCCGTACGGTGTGTCCGGATAGACCTCGTGGCTGTCCTCAAGGAGTGAGTACAGCCCCGAACCGCCGATGATCCCGATCTCGGCCTGGGGGTCGGTCATATGAGCTCCCAGTGCGGTGGTGAAGGCATGGGTGGCGCGGCGATGGACTGGGCGGCCTTCTCCAGGAGGCCGCGCTCTTTGCAGAAGGCGAAGCGGACAAGGTGGCGGCAGCTTTCGCCCGCGGTGGAGAACGCGCTGGTCGGGATCGCCACGACGTTGCGCCGAAGCGGCAGCGTGCGGCAGAAATCGGCGGCATCCGCCGCGCCGGTTCCCGAGACGTCGGCCTGGAGGAAGTAGCCGCCCTCCGCGCGGATCACCTCGATACCGGCCCGGCGTAATCCGGTGGTCAAGAGGTCGCGCTTGTCCTGCAGTTGGCCGCACAGCCGCTCGACCCACGCCTCTTCCCGGTCCAGCGCGTGCGCCACCGCGTCCTGCAGCGGTGCCCCGCCGGCGAAGGTCAGATACTGCTTCACCGACCGCACGGCGGCGACCAGGGCCGCGGGACCGCAGGCCCAGCCCACCTTCCAGCCGGTGAGGCTGAAGGTCTTGCCCGCCGAGGACACCGACAGGGTCCGCTCGCGCATTCCGGGGAGCGAGGCGAGCGACAGATGCCGTGTGCCGTCGTACGTCAGGTACTCGTAGACCTCGTCCGTCACGGCGACCAGGTCGTGGCGGCGGCAGAGCCCGGCGACGGCCTCCAGCTCGTCGCGCGTGAAGACCTTGCCGGTGGGGTTGTGCGGGGTGTTGAGCAGCACCAGCCGGGTGCGGGGCGATACGGCGCGCTCCAGATCGGCGGGGTCCAGACCGAAGCGGTCGACACCGCGGCGCAGCGGCACCCGGCGGCAGACGGCGCCCGCCAGGTCGGCGGACGCCTGGTAGGCGTCGTAGCAGGGGTCGAAGACGATGATCTCGTCCCCCGGGTCGCACAGCGCCAGGACCGCCGCCGTGACGGCCTCGGTCGCGCCCGTCGTGACCACGACCTCGTCGGCCGGGTCGTAGGACAGGCCGTAGCGCCGCAGCCGCTGCCGCGCGACGGCGCTCCGCAGCGCGGGCGTGCCGGCGAGCGGCGGGTACTGATTGGCGCCGGTGACGAGTGCCTCGCGGGCTCGGTCGATGACGGCACGCGGGCCGTCGGTGTCGGGAAAGCCCTGGCCCAGGTTGATCGCTCCGGTGCGCTGCGCCAGTTCGGTCAGCTCGGTGAAGACCGTCGTACCGAGGGCGGCCGCCCGGCGGGCCGTGCGGACCGGGATCATGTCGGTCACAGCTGGGCCTCCTCCGCCACGGCGAGGAGGTTGCGGTAGACCGGGTGACCGGTGGCCGGCGGCCGGGCGGAGTCCGCCGGGCCGCCTTCCTCCGGGCGGACCACCCACGCCGTACGCCAGCCGGCCGTGCGTGCCGCGTCGAGTTCCGCCACGGTGTCCGATGCGAACAGCACCTGCCGGACGGGGACGCCGACGCTCCGGGTGATGGCCCGGTACGAGTCCGGGGAACGCTTGCCGCCCGCGGTGCGGGTGTCGAAGTGGCCGGACAGCCGGCTGCGGAGGTCCCCGAACTGGGTGTGCGCGAAGAGCTGCCGCTGAGCCTGCACCGACCCGGAGGAGTAGATGTAGATCTGTGCGCCGCCATTGAGCCACTTCCGCAGGGCCAGCAGCGTGTCGGCGTACACATGGCCCGACAGCTCCCCGCTGTCGTAGCCGGCCGTCCAGATCAGCCCCTGGAGCTCCTTGAGTGGGGCCACTTTCCGGTCGGCGTCCGCCCACTCGGTCAGGGCGCGCACGGCCTCTTTGTCGTCCCCGCCCGCCGGGCGGCCGCCGATGCGGTCGACGTCGTCGAGGATCGCCCGGGTCTCTTTCTCGTGGCCGTGCTCGGCCACCCAGTCGGCGATCCGGGCGCGGGCGTAGGGGAAGAGCACTCCGTAGACATGCTCGGTGGCGCTGGTGGTGCCCTCGACGTCGAGCACCACCGCGGCGGCGGTCATGCTGCGGCTCCCACCGCGGCGTTGAGATCGTCCAGGCTGGGGAAACGCCCGGCGATGCTGTCGGGGAGGAATTCACCGACCCAGCCGTCCTCCTCCTGGAAGAAGCGGATGGCCGTGAAGCGGGGCCGGCTGCCCATGTCGAACCAGTGGACGGTGCGCTCGGGGACCGAGATCAGATCGCCCGCCGTGCACACCGTCGCGTAGACGAGGTTGCCCACGTGCAGGTAGAAGCAGCCGCTCCCCTCCACGAAGAAGCGCACCTCGTCCTCGGTGTGGAAGTGCTCCTCCAGGAAGGCCGACCGGGCCTTTTGCGCCCGGTCGGGCCAGCCGGGGTCCGAGGGGTCGGGGTGCAGCCGTACGACGTCGACGAGGCGGTAGCCCCCCTGGGCGCTGATGCGGTCGATTTCGCTGCGGTAGGCGTCCTTGACGGCGTCGGAATCGGCGCCGGGCGGCTGCGGGTCCGTGGTGCTCCACCGTTCGAACCGGACGTCGATGGCGGCGAGTTCCTCGCGGATGCGTTCCGGGGACTGGGTGCGCAGGCGCGGCCGGTCCGGCGCGTCGACCGACATCACGTGCAGATATGTCACAGTACGTCCTCCTGTTCGTGAGCGGCGGTGCCGCCGGCCAGGAGCACGAGGCGGCAGAGCATCTCCACGCACTCCAGGCGGTTGGTGGCCTCGGTCAGATCGCGCCCCCACGTCGTCACCCCATGGCGCGAGATGAGCAGCGCGGGCACGGCGGGGCCCGGCGCGGCGCGCAGATGCGCCACCAAATCACCGGCGATGCGCGGGACGTCGGACCGGTTGGCGAAGACGGGGACGGCCACCCGCGAGGGGTCAGGCACGCCGAGCCCCTTGGCCAGCTCCCAGTCGTCGAAGGCGACCTGACCGGCCGCTCCGGGCCCGGAGGCCACGGTCGTCGCGTACGGCGCGTGGGCGTGCACCACAGCGCCGGCCTCGGGCACCTCCCGGTAGACCGCCAGGTGGATGGAGGTCTCGGCGGACGGGCGTTCGCTCTCCCCGTGCAGCGGCCGGCCGTCGTCGAGGGCGACGACGACCGTGTCCTGCCGCGACATGGTGCCCTTGGCCCGGCCGCTCGCCGAGATCACGATGCCCTCGCCGGTCCGTACGGACACGTTGCCGGCCGTGCCCGGCATCCAGCCCCGCCGGTAGAGATCCCGGCATGCGGTGGCCACCTCACCGCGCTCCAGTGCGAGGCCGGTGCCCGCCCGACGGAGCGGGGCGCTGGCGTGCTGCATCTTCACTCCCGTGGTCACGGCTCTCCAAAGGCCTTGGTGAACCAGTCGTGGAACGCGGACCCGATGTGGTGCTCGTGCGGGACGAGCACCCCGCCGGGCTCGTAGACACGGGACTTCATGTTGACCTGGCAGCGTTCGCAGGCCTCGAAGTCCTGCTGGTTGATGCGGTGGAACAGCTCCACCGAGTGGTCCAGCGCGGCGCCGCTGTCGGGTACGTCCTTGGCGTAGAGCCAGTCGCACTCGACGATCGTGCGGTCCACCGCCACCGGGAACATCCGGTGGAAGATCACATGGTCCGGCACCAGGTTGATGAAGACCTGCGGGTTGATGGTGACGCCCCAGTACTTGCGGTCCTGCTCCTCGGTGACATCGGGGAGCTTGCCGAAGCCGCCGGTGCCGTCGAGCGTGAAGGCCTCGGCGTCCTCGCCGAAGCTGATGCCCCGGCCCACGTAGTGCTGGGCCGCGTACCCCTTGGCGTACTCGGTCACCACACCGACGAACTCTGGGTGGATGGAGGCGCAGTGGTAGCACTCCATGAAGTTCTCGATGACGATCTTCCAGTTGGCCTTGACCTCGTAGCTGATGCGCCGGCCGACTTTGAGGTCGGGGATCGCCCAGTTGTCGATGGCGGTCTCGTCGGCGAACCGCTCGGTGACCGTGCGGATGACGGTGTCCTCGAAGGACGGCGGTTCCTCGGCGAGGCAGACCCAGGCGTAGCCGAGGTACTCCCGCACATGGACCTGTTTCAGGCCCCACTCCACCGGGTCGATGTCGGGCATCTTCGCGATGTGCGGGGCGGTGACGAGTTTGCCGTCCAGGCCGTAGGTCCAGGAGTGGTAGGAGCACCGGAAGTTGCGTTTGACCTCGCCGTACTCCTCGGGGCACAGGCGTGTGCCGCGATGCCGGCAGACGTTCAGGAACGCCCGCAGCGCACCGTCGTGGCCCCGCACCACGATCACGTTCTCCTTGCCGACCTGGGCGGTACGGTATTTGCCCGGCGCGTCCAGGTCGGAGAGGTGGGTGAAGCCCCACCAGTACGGGTGGAAGAGCCGGTCCTGCTCTTGGTCGAATATCTGCGCGTCGCTGTAGTAGCGCCCGGGGAGGGTCGAGATCAGACTCGCCGGCAGCTGAGGAGCCGTCACGCTGGGTCCTTCCTTTCGTGATCGCCGTGGAGCGCGCGATGGGTCGTACGGTCAGCCCACGGGCTCGGCCGACCACACGATGAGCGCGTCGTACAGTTCGTCGCCCTTGATGGGGCACAGCCGGCTGGCGCGCAGCCGCAGACCGGCCTCGCGGACGGCCGTGGCCACGAGCTCCTCGGTCAGATAGGTGTTGTCGTGGCCCTCGCTGGTGATGAGCCGTGCGCTGCGGATCCAGTCCGCGCCGATGACCCGGCCGCCCGGCCGTACGTGCTCGCGCAGGTGCTGGAAGCACTCGCGGTAGCCCCGCTCGGTCGGCGCGAGGCCGAACAGCCCGAATTCTGTGACGAGGTCGAAGCGTTCGCCCGCGAACTCCGCTGGCCAGGGGCTCATCGCGTCGAAGACGTGATAGCCGCCGATCCGGCCGCGCATCTGCTCCAAGTGGCCGGGATCCCGGCCGTAGCGGTCCAGGACCTGCTCGTAGCTGCGGGGCACGTCCTTGCTCTCGGCGAACTCCCGCAGGACGGCGACAGCTTCCGGTGCGGCGTCCGCACTGCGGACCGACCGGATGCCGGTGAGGGCCAGGGACCAGAACAAGGTGGAGGGCCCGGATCCCAGGTCCAGCCAGTCGCCACCGGCGCCGGACTCGGCGAGGGTGTCGAGGATGTCCTCCGTGCCCATGCCCAGGACGAAGTCGCCCTGGAAGAACTCGGTGAAGTATCCGCGGTAGTACGCCAGCCGCTCGGGGTCCAGCGCTGCCTGGCCGCCAGCCGCCGGAGCGGCGGGGCGCAGGCCGCCCGAGCGTACGCTGTCCCTGCTCACGCCGGTGGTGCTCACGCTGTCGGTACTCACGAGTCCTCCTGGCCGGTCGCGGAGCGGAGGAGCGTGATCATGCGCGCGGCCCCGGGGGTCCACGGCGTACCCGAGTAGTCGCGGGCCATGCCGGCGATGCGCAGCCCCGCCTGCCCCGCCAGCCCGGCGATCTCCTCCCGCGTGTAGCGGCGCAGCCGGATCCAGGACTCCCACCGGTCCAGCACGCGCTCGTCCTCGCCCAGCCGGTAGTGGTAGTCGATACGCGTTCTGGCGCCGCCCTCGTCGTGCTGCCGGCGGGAGCGCTCCAGCCAGCGCGGGCCCTGGAGCGTGCGGCGCCACTCGTGGAACAGCGTCCCGTCCTCGATCGCCGGGTCGAAGTAGTCCGGGAGGGCCGGGTTCTGGTGGTGACGGTCTTGCTTGTCGCGACGGTCGTGCTTGTCGGCCGCGAACGTATGCAGATCCAGCAGCAGCGTGCCGCCGGGGGCCAGCTGCCGGGCCAGCGCCGACAGTGCCTGCTCGGCGTCGCCGGGGGCCTCCACCAGCTGGAAGGCTTCCTGGGGTACGAGGATCAGGTCGAAGCGACGCCCGAAGTCCAGCTTCCGCAGGTCGGCCTGTGCCGCTGTGGCGCGGTCCGTCGCCCCGGCGGCGGCTATGCGCTCGCCGACGCGCTGGACCATGGCGGGCTCCAGGTCGGCGCAGAGCACCTGGCGGCCGGTCGCCAGCAGCCAGTCCAGGTTGCGTCCGGCGCCGCAGGGGATCTCCAGGACGGACTGCACCTTGTCGGTGACCAGGCCCTTGAGGAACTCCTGGTCGACGGTGGTGCGGTACTCGACCTCGTAGAAGCGGGCCCGCTCCACGTAACCGCCCTGCCGCGCACTGCGGTTGGTGGTGACGGTGGCTTCCCCGGTCGCCATGTCAGCGGCTCCCGGCCGACGCGAGGTCGCTCTCTTGGGCCATGTGGCGTTCGATCTCGTAATGGGTCATCCGGCCACCGTCGGTGATCATTCCGTTGACGGCGGTGGGGGCCGGACGGCCGTCGTACAGCGAGTGTCCGAGCTCGATCAGATACGGGGTGATCAACGGGCTCACGGCGCGCGAGGCGGTGTAGGGCACCGACCCGGGCATGGCGTCGATCTTGCAGTGCAGCACCCCGAACCGCTCGTAGACCGGGTCGACGTGGGTGGTCTGGCTGGGGAACGTCGGCAGATAGCCGCTGCCGTAGCCGACCGTGACATCGACGATCATCGAGCCGGCCTTCATCCGGCGGACCAGGTCCTCGTCGATCATCGGCGGGGTGTCGTACGTCGAGATGAGGATGGCGCCCACCACCAAGTCGGCCTGCTCCACCTCTCGTTCGAGCACCTTGGGGGTGTTGAGGTGGCAGGTGACGCCCGGTACGGAGGCGGCGAAGCGGCGCAGGCGCTCGCGGTTGGTCCCCAGGACCACGACATCGGCACCCAGGGCCTGTGCCGTGCGGGCGGCGGCGGCACCGGCGTTGCCGTAGCCGATGACGACGACGCGGGGCGGCGCCACGTGCGGCATGTCGGCCAGGAGGACGCCAGAACCGCCGATGTGGCTCTGCAGGTGGTACGCCGCGTAGAGGACGGCCAGCTTGCCAGAGATCTCGCTGTCGGGAACGGCGAGCGGGAAGACGTCCTGGGGAGTCTTGAAGAACTCGTAGGCATACGCCTGGGTGCCGGTGTCCAGGAGCTTACGGGTCAGCTCGGCATTGCCCTCCGCGTGGAAGAACGCGCCCAGCCGCAGCCCCTCGCGCAGGTACTGGTACTCGTGCGGTCCCGGCGCCTTGTACTTCAGGACGAAATCCGAATCCCGCCAGGCCTGTTCGGTGGTGACGATATTCGCCCCGGCCTCTTTGTACGCGGAATCCGGAGCGCCCGTCTCGGAACCCGCGCCGGACTCGACCAGAACGTCGAAGCCGGCGTCACTGAATTCCTTGGCCTGGTCCGGCAGGATGATGACGCGCTTTTCCCCTGCCCGGGTTTCCTTGAGGATGGAAACGATCTTCTGTGCGGTCATACTGAGCCTCCCTTGTCGAAATGCGGTGTGCCTGTCTCACAGTGCAGATCAGTCTTGCCGGCGGAGGCCGGTCAGTCGGTGTTGATGCCCCGCTTCAGCTCGGCCACCTGGATGTGGGACGGGTTGAACGCCTTGCACAGGACCGGTATGGCCTTGCGCGGGTCGGCGTCGCCACAGGTGAACACGTCGGCGGCCGCGTAGCCGTTCTCGGGCCAGCAGTGGATGGAGAGATGGGACTCGCTGAGGATGGCGACCCCGGTCAGCCCCTGGGGAGCGAAGCGGTGCATCTTCAGCTCCAGTAGATGGGCGCCACAGGCATCCACGGCTTCACGCAATGCGGCGCTGACGATGCTTTCATCATCGAGCGATTCCGCACCCCAGAGATCAAGGGTGATGTGCACCCCGGCGTACTGCAGTCCGTAATCGTCCACCTGGTACTCACCCGGGGACTTGATAAGCGCTTCGGATACCACGGACATCGTTTTGCTCCTACCTACTTGCGGCGTGCCGAGGTCGCTTTCACAGGAGGCATCGGTACGTCCTGGCCGCGACCACGGAACCGGCTGTTCGGAAGATCTATTTCGTATCGCGGTGACAACTGAAGCAGCCGGCCATACCCGGGCGATCATTTTTCCCTAACGAACCACTATTCCGCCGCCGCTGACCTGCGAGGACATCGCCGGAAAACAGGTTCCACCCGAGCCTTGGGGCAGGCTCGGTGGAGGTCATGGGTGTCCGGCGGGGAGCGGCGAGTCGCGCGGCCCGGCGGCGTGCTGATGGGCCCGGGCGACCGTTGAGTCCACGCTGACATCCCACGTGATCAGGCCCTTCGCATCGGCCTCGGCCTGCAGCCGCACGAAGATGCGCTGCCAAGTGCCGTCGCGTTGCCGGCGCCGGAACAGGTCGTAAACCCGGTCCCATGGGCCGTACCGCTCCGGCAGGTCGCGCCATGGAGCCCCGGTCCGAGTCCGCCACCGTATGCCGTCGATCAACTGCCGCCGCGTCCACGTCGGCGGACGCCCAAGCCTCTTGCCCCGCGGCAACAGCGGCTCCGGCCGAGCCCACTGGCTGTTTGTCAGATCACCTCGCCCCACGCCAGTGATCATCCACATCCACGGCCTTGATCGACTTTCGCAACACTCCCTAGGACTTGTCCGCCCGATCATGTTCAGGGCGAGTGACCGGACGCAGCTCGCGGACGGCGAGGACGATCAGCAGGCCAAAGGCTGCGAGGGCGGCGAGCGTGCGCATGGTGTTGAACAACTCCCAGCGCCCCAGGATCTCTGCGTGCTCCGCCGGGGCTGAGGTAACCGCCCATCGCTTGACCCGTCCGTTGATCGGCACGTTGCCGAACCGGGTTATCAGGAAGGAAGCGAGGGTCAGCAGACTTGCCGCACCCGCGATCAGACGGGCGCGGCCGCCTGTCAGGACGGCGAGGGCCAGGGAACTGAGGAACGCCGTGCCCATCGCCGCCTGCATGGTGATGCCGTTCATCTTCATCAGTTCGGCATGGAACGACAGCCGCATGCCGAGCGGTACGGCATTGAAGGTGGGGACGAGATTGGCCGCGCCGTAGCCAAACGCGCCGGCGAGGAGGCCGGTGGAGAGCAGGGCGAGTCCGTGGACGATTCTGATGCGCATGTTCGTCGGTTCCAGTGCGTTGGCTCTTGGGGGCGTGTGGTCGGCTCTGGTAGGTGATGAGCAGGGTGCCGGGGCTGCCACCAACGCGGGGTTCGGCGGCGTCTCCATGAATGCAAGAGTTGCGGGGTACCCGCTATAAGTCCAAGATCTTGATCTTCTGGCATCCAGAACCGTCTGTTATGGCCCTCGGTACCTGTGGTACTTGGGACTTGTCCGGTCGTTCAGGTGACTGCTCCGTGGTCAGGTCGTTGATGTGGACATGTGGCGGGGCGATCTGAGTGATACCGAGTGGGACCGGCTGCGGCCGCGTCTGCCGGTCAGTAACAGGCGTTGCGGCCGGTGACGGGACCATCGACAGGTGATCGACGGGAATCTGCACCGGGTTCGGACCGGTGTGCAGTGGCGGGACCTGCCGGAACGGTTTGGGCCATGGAAGACGGTCTATGAACGCCATCGGCTGTGGTCGGCCGACGGGACCTGGGAGCGTCTACTTCAGCAGGTCCAGGCGGCAGAGGATGCGGCCGGTGAAATCGACTGTGACATCTCGGTTGACTCCATCATCGTGCGCGCACATCAGCACGCGGCGGGCGCTCGTACCGATCCGCCGCCGGCGCCCGCCTCAAAAGGGGCCGAAACGCCAGAACACCAGAACGAGGCGCCGTGGCCAGCCCTGCACGCCCGCCTGGCGGAGGTGGTGCGGGAAGTGGGGGCCTGGGTCGCTCGCGCGGCGGGTTCACCACCAAGCTCCATCTGAGCACGGACGGCCGCTGCCGCCCGCTGTCCCTGGTGGGTTACGCCAGGTCAGCGAGCGAACTGCACCCGGTGCAAGCCGGTGTTGGAGAAGATCCGCGTTCCACGACTTTGGCCGGGCAGGCCCCGCAAGAAGCCTGACAGTGTTGCGGCGGACAAGGCCTACGGCAACGGACCCTGCCGCGACTACCTGATGCGCCGGGGCATCCGACACGCCATCCCTGAGAACACCAACAGCCAGGCCGCCCGCCTGCGCAAAGGCTCACGCGGCGGACGAGCCACCCGGCTTCGAAGAAGAGCGGTACAAAAAACGCAACACCGTTGAACGAGCCATCGACTGAAGCAGAACCGAGCCGTGGCCACTCGCGACGACAAGCGCCGCTATGTCTACCTCGGCACCGCTACCGTTGCCGCCCTCACCATCTGGCTCCGGACGTGATCGGCCGGACAGCGCCTAGCTGACGCCTGGTCAGGAAGGTCAGCAACGAGTCAGCATCAGCCCTGCCATACCTGGTTTCAGCCTGCCGCACGTGCACATGCCGAAAGTGACGCAGGAACCAGCCCTGACCTGCATGTTTGCCGCCCCACCTGGGAAGATCGTAGGGCCACTCCCCCAGGGCATGCAGGTGAAATCCATGTCCTC
The DNA here is from genome assembly GCF_004122735.1 of Streptomyces sioyaensis. GTDB lineage: Bacteria > Actinomycetota > Actinomycetes > Streptomycetales > Streptomycetaceae > Streptomyces > Streptomyces sioyaensis. The sequence goes on from NZ_SDIF01000056.1 coordinate 37,001, forward strand.
GACGATGGTGCGTTCGGGGAAGCCGCCGACAGCCATCAGATCGTCGCGCCGGAAGACGGAGCAGCAACCCGAGCAGACCATGGGGCTGTTGGCGCGGGCTCGAGTCACCCCGTCCCGGCGAGGGCCGTTCGCGTCGTCGGGGCATCGGCCCGTCCCTTCTCGTAGACGGTGAGCCCCCGTGAAAGGTGGAGCGGTACCAGGAGCAGTTCCACGAGGAGGGCCTTCCAGGCGTAGATGAGGTTGACGGCCTTGGTGGCGTAGACGCAGGGGATGTTCAACAGGACGGTGGGCAGCGGGAGTTTGCGGCGGTGGGCGGCGTAGAGGAGGGGTGGGAGGGTCAGGAGGAGTTCGGCTCCGGCCCACCAGCCGAAGGCGAGCGCCGGTGGCTGATCGGTCGTCGCGGCGATGACGAAGGGCGTGGCCCACCAGAGCGGTGCGGTGAGGATCTCCAGGAGGGCCAGCAGTACCCAGACCGCCAGCAGGGGTTTGTGGACGATCAGGCGACCGAGGTGGAGCCGGACGTTCTGGCAGAAGCCGGCCATCCAGCGCCAGACCTGTTTGCGGAGGTAGGTGAGGTCTTCCGGGTCGGCGGCGAGGGCTACGGCGTCGGAGACGTAGACCGCGCGTCTGCCCGCGATCTGCTGGGACCACGTGAAGTCCATGTCCTCGACGATGGTGCGTTCGGGGAAGCCGCCGAAGGCCATCAGATCGTCGCGCCGGAAGACGGAGCAGCAACCCGAGCAGACCATGGGGCTGTTGGCGCGGGCCTGGATGGGGCGGTGCCAGTGGAAGCCGAAGAGATACTCGGTGGAGCGTCCGCGCTCCCAGAGCGTACGGGTATGGCGGGTGCGGACGGTGCCTGCCGCGACGGCGACACCGGGGTCCTCGAAGACGGGAACGACGGTCTCGATGTAGTCCGGCGCGAGGACGGTGTCCGCGTCGACGGCCAGTACGAGGTCGGTGGTGCACTGTGGCAGGGCGAAGTTCTGCGCCTTGGCCTTGCTGCCCAGATTGTGCGGCGGGCGCAGTACGGTCACGCCGTGTGCGGCCGCCACCTCGCCCGTACGGTCCGTGGAAGCGTCGTCCACGACCAGGATCCGGTCAGGCCGGACGGTTTGCCGTGCGAGGGACTCCAGCGTGGCCGGCAGCCCCTCCTCCTCGTTGTGAGCGGGCACGATGACGGTGATGGTGTGCAACTCGATCTCCCCCTGTCTTGCGGATCGCGCCGACTACGACCATGACCAGTCCGATCACGCCGTAGACAATGGTGCTGATGCCGATGAACGGCAGTCCTCCGTGCATGTCACCGACGGTAGTGACATGACGCGACGGATGGTTCCGGAGGCTTCCTCCTGTGGATAACTCGGCGGCGGAAGCGTCGGGTTGGGGGAAGGGAACGTCCGACACGACGACGCCGGCCGTCGCGCCCCGTGGGGGCGGGCGCGACGGCCGGCGCGTGGAGCTGAGGCGGCGAGGTGGTTACTCGACGACCTTCAGCAGCTTGTTGGGCGTGCCCTTGGTCGGGTTCGTGATCTTGTCGGTGGTGGCGCCGTCGGTCAGGGCCTTCTCCACGTCCGCCGGCTTGGCGTCCTTGTGACCGGCCAGGTAGACCGCGGCGGCGCCGACGACGTGCGGGGTCGCCATGGAGGTACCGGAGATGGTCTTCGTGGCGTCGTCGCCGGTGTTCCAGTCCGAGGTGATGTCGGAACCGGGCGCGTAAAGGTCCACCGCGCTACCGAAGTTGGAGAAGTCGGACTGCTGGTCGTCCTTGGTGCTGGAGGCCACGGTGATGGCTTCCTTCACCCGCGCCGGAGAGCTCTGGCCCGCGTCGGCGTGCTCGTTGCCCGCCGCGACACCGAAGGTGACACCGGCGTCGATGGCCTTCTTCACGGCCGTGTCCAGCGCCTCGTCCACGCCGCCGCCGAGCGACATGTTGGCGACCGACGGACCCTTGTGGTTCTTGGTGACCCAGTCGATGCCCGCGACGACCTGCTCGGTGGTGCCGGAGCCCTGACCGTCGAGGACCTTGACGGCAACGACCTTGGCCTTCTTGGCGACACCGTGCTCGGTACCGGCGATGGTGCCCGCGACGTGCGTGCCGTGCCCGTTGTCGTCCTCGGCCTTGTCGCTCTTGTCGATGGCGTTGAAGCCGTACGACGCACGGCCGCCGAAGTCCTTGTGGCTGATGTGGATGCCGGTGTCGATGACGTACGCGGTGACGCCCGCACCCGCGCTGTCGGGGTAGTTGTACTTCTTGTCGCCCTTGGCGTCCGCCTGGTCGATGCGGTCCAGGCCCCACGACGGCGGGTTGGCCTGGCTGCCGTCGATGTGGAACTTCTTGTTCTGTACGACCTTGTCGACGGCCGGGTCGGCGGCGAGGCGCTTGGCCTCCTCGTCGCTCAGACCGGTCGTGGAGAAGCCGTCGATGGCGGAGGAGAAGCTCCGCTTGACCTTGCCGCCGTACTTGGCGGCGAGGTCGCCGCTCTCCGCAGTACGGATCGACTTCTTCAGCATGACGATGTAGCTGCCGTTGACGGCGCCCTTGGCCTCGGCTCCGTAGATCTTTCCTTCGGCGGCAGGCGACGCCCCCGCGGTGACCGCGGTGACGGTTGCGATACCAGTAGCGGCTACCGCGGCGCTTATCGCCGTGATGAGCCGCTTCTTGCTGGAACGCTTGTGAGCCATTGCGAGGGTTCTCCTCGTTCGTGGTGTGGGGGGAAAGCGTTGCGCAATAGCCCGAGGAGACCGGAAGATCTGCGTCGGACTGGCACGAACCCTGTCTGATTGATCAGTCCGATTTCAAGGCCAGCCCGGTCGTGTGAGATAAGCAACAACCTGCCCCAAAAGGGAAAGGCTTCAGAAGTGGTCAAAAGGCCCAAGGAGTTGAAGCCGAGGGACTCAACTCCGTTTACATGAATGCAATGGAAGTAGTTGAAGGCGATGCGAACGGCACCTGGGAGGCCAGGAGTTGGGCTCCAGCAGACTGGCGCCGGGGCGAGGCGTCCGTCAGCGCTGGTAGGTAGCGGGCCGGCGCCGGATTGCCACCCTTGACGAGCCGCTTCCGCAGGACGTCCAGGTCGATGGCGCCGCTGTCGTACTCCTGGAGGCCGGGAGTGGTGATCTCGCCCTTCCACTCCACCCACTCCTCCCAGTTCACCCACTCCACATAGCTGCGGACGTGGATTGCCGGCCGGAATATCGGGGGGGGATTGCCGGGCGGATTGCCGGCCGGATTCCCGGGTGGATTGCCGGGTGGATTGCCGAGGGGATCCGCCCGCCCGGCAGGTCTCCGGAGCCGCCGGGAGGACCTGCGACACTGGTCGCGTTCCCGCACCGCAGGAGGCATCCGATGACCGCACCGAGCCCCGCCGCCTTCACGGAGGCGCGCGCCCGGGACGTCCTGGCCGCGGCCGGGCGGCCCGACGCGGCGGCCGACGCCGAGTTGCTCGCGCTCGGCGAGAATGCTGTCTTCGCCCTCGGTGACCACGGGACGGTCGTGCGGGTGGGCCGCAGCGCCGAACTCCTGGAGCGGGCCGAGCGGGAACTGGGCGTGGCGCAGTGGCTGGCGGCCGAGGGCGTACCGGCCGTACGGGCCGCGGAGCCGGTGGCCACCCTCGTCGACGGGCATCCCGTCACCTACTGGCAGCGGCTGCCGGCGGCCGTCCGCCCCGCCTCGCCCGACGATCTGGCCGCGCTGCTGAAGCTGGTCCACTCGCTGCCGGAGCCGCCGTTCGCACTCCCCCGGCGCGCACTGCTCGGTGGCGTCGAGCGCTGGCTGCGGCTGGCCGGCGATGCCGTGTCGGCCGCGGACGCGGAGTATCTGCGCGGGCGGCGGGACGCCTTCGAGGCCGCCGCTTCGGCCCTGGAGCCGCGGCTGCCCCGGGGGCCCATCCACGGCGATGCGCTGCCCCGCAATGTGCACATCGGGCCCGACGGACCGGTGCTGGTCGACCTGGAGACCTTCTCCTGCGATCTGCGGGAACACGACCTGGTCGTGATGGCGCTGAGCCGGGACCGCTACGGCCTGTCCCCGGAGGCCTACGACAGCTTTGTCTCCGCCTACGGCTGGGACGTACGGGACTGGGAGGGCTGCGCCGTGCTGCGCGGGGCGCGGGAGACGGCGAGCTGCGCCTGGGTGTCCCAGCGCGCGCCCGGCAACCCCGCGGCACTCACGGAATTCCGGCGCCGGATCGTCTCGTTGCGCGACAAGGACGCGACCGTCCGGTGGTACCCCTTCTGACGCTGAGCCGGCGGCCCGGGCAGCCGGCGCTCCCGGCCGGGGCGGGAGCGCCCTGGCAGCTTCGGCGGCGCTCAGACGCCGACCTGGTACGGAATCATCAGACGCCGGCCTGGTACGGAATCAGCGGCCAGGCCGGCTCGACTATCGCCCCCGGGTCTCCGGTGCGCCGCAAATACTCCTGGAACGAGGCGGCTTGTTCGGCGGCCGCCTGCTCCTGAAGGGCGTGCAGCGCCCGGGGCGACGGGAGGGCGACGGCCGGATACTTCTCCCCGATGCGCCGGGCGACCCCGGCCGCCGCGGCGGCGTCGGCACCCGCTTCGTGGGCACCGTCGAGCCGGACGCCGTAGTGACCGCAGAGCGCCTGCAGGGCGCGCTTCCCCTTGCGGTAGCGGTCGACGTGTTTGTCCAGGACGAGGGGGTCGATGACCGGCGCGGGGGGATGCCCGAGCCGTTCGGTCAGGGTCCGCAGGCCGTACCGCCGGCACTCGCGGTCCAGCAGCGAGAGGTCATAGCGGGCATTCATCACCACCAGCGGGATGTCCGCGCGCAGGGCCTCGGCCAGCGCCTCGGTGATTTCCGCTATGGCGTCCGCCGGCGGACGTCCGTGCGCTTGGACATATGTGGTCGAAATGCCGTGAATGGCCGCGGCTTCCTCGGGAATCGGCACACCCGGATCGAGCAGCCAGGTCAGCTTCTCGGCGACCCGGCCGTCCCCCTCCAGCCGGATCAGGGCGGCGGTGACGATGCGGTCCTGCTCGACGTCGGTGCCTGTGGTCTCCAGGTCGAAGCTGACCAGCAGCTCCTGATGCCAGCTCATGCGGCCTCCTTCGGTGGTACTTCCCCCGTGCCCGGTCACTCTCGCACGCACCACTGACAATCGACCGGCCACCCGTCGCCCGCAGCGGCCCCCGGCCCCGGGCCCCACGCCTCAGCTCCGGCTCGGCCCGGCCCGGCCCGGCCGCCGCGCGCTCCTCGAACATCCGGTACATGGAGGGGGTGACGATCACCCCAGGACTCACACAGTTCGCGGT
>NZ_SDIF01000057.1 GCF_004122735.1 Streptomyces sioyaensis
GGTCTGGTGGGATGAGAGTTATATAAGGGAGGGGGGGGCGGGGGTGGGGGGTTGAGACGTCAAGAACGATGTCCCGCGCACGACATATGACGCACCGTCGGATAGGGCTCGGGAGGGCGTATGGACAGCGCGTACGAGGCGGTGTGGCGGCCCGGGGCGGGGCGGCTGGCGTACGGGATGCAGCTTCCGGTGCAGGCGCAGAGCACGCTCTTCGCGGAGAGCTGGGAGCCGGCCGCGGGGCCCGGAGATCTGGTCGCCGTCGCGCGGGCCGCCGACCACCACGGGTTCGCCTACCTCGCCTGCTGTGAGCACATCGCGATCCCGCGGCGGCTGGCCGAGGCGATGAGCACCGTCTGGTACGACCCGGTCGCCACCCTCGCGCATCTGGCCGCCGTCACCGAGCGGGTGCGGCTGCTCAGTCATGTGGCGGTGGTCGGGCTGAAGCATCCGCTGGTCACGGCCAAGCAGTACGCGACGCTGGACCGGCTCTCCGGGGGGCGGCTGATTCTCGGGGTCGGGGCCGGGCACGTCCGGGAGGAATTCGAGGCGCTCGGGGTGGACTTCGAGCGGCGTGGCGCGGTGCTGGACGAGACGGTCGACGCGCTGAAGGCGGTGCTGGGGCCGGAGGAGTTCCCCGCGTTCGCGGGGGAGCGGTTCGCGTTCGAGGGGCTGGGGCAGGCGCCGCGCCCCGTGCAGACGCCGCGGCCGCCGGTCTGGGTGGGCGGCTCCTCGCCCGCCGCCGTACGCCGGGCCGCGGTGCGCGGCGACGGGTGGTTGCCGCAGGGCGACCGGCGGGACGCACTGCCCGGCCAGATCGCGACGCTGCGGCGGCTGAGGGAGGCGGCGGGGATCGAGACGCCCCTCGTGATCGGCGCCCTCGCCGAGCCGCTGTATGTGGGCAGGCCGGGGTGGGTGGTCGGCCGGCGGACGCTGTCCGGCGCGCCGGAGCGGATCGCGGACTCGCTGCGGGAGTACCGGGCGATGGGCGTGGATCAGGTCCAGGTGCGGTTCCGCAGCCGCAGCCGTAGCGAACTGACGGACCAGATGGCGGCGTTCGGGACGGACGTGGCGCCGCTGCTGGGCGGTTGACGGGCCGCCGCCCCGGGACCTGCACGCCGGTGGGGCCACGTACCCCGCCGGCAGGAGCGCACGTACCCCAGGCGTGCCCACCAGCGGAAACGGACGTACGCACCAGCAGGCACAGACGTACTCACCAGCAGAGGAGTGCAGGTATGGGCAAGCTCGACGGGCGGGTCGTCATCGTGACGGGTGCGGCGCGTGGGCAGGGTGAGCAGGAGGCGCGGCTGTTCGTCGCGGAGGGGGCGCGGGTGCTGCTCGGGGACGTGCTCGACGAGCGGGGGAAGGCGCTCGCCGGGGAGCTCGGTGAGCATGCCGCGCGGTACGTGCACCTGGATGTGACGCGGGAGGCGGACTGGCAGGCCGCTGTCGTCGCCGCCAAGGACACCTTCGGGAAGATCGACGGGCTGGTCAACAACGCCGGGATCCTGCGCTTCAACGAGTTGGTGTCGACGCCCTTGGCGGAGTTCCAGGAGGTGGTGCAGGTCAACCAGATGGGGTGCTTCCTGGGGATCCGTACGGTGGCGCCGGAGATCGAGGCGGCGGGCGGCGGCACCATCGTCAACACGGCTTCCTACACGGCGCTGACGGGCATGGCGTTCGTCGGGGCGTATGCCGCGACCAAGCATGCGGTCCTCGGGCTGACCCGGGTCGCCGCGATGGAGCTGGCGGCCAGGAAGATCCGGGTCAATGCGGTGTGTCCGGGGGCGGTGGACACCCCGATGACCAACCCGGCCGCGCTCGACCCGGCCGTCGACCCCGCCGAGTCGAAGCGGGCCGTCGACGAGCTCTACCAGAAGCTGGTGCCGCTGGGGCGGATCGGGCAGCCGGAGGAGGTCGCCAAGCTGGCGCTCTTCCTGTCGTGCGCGGACTCGTCGTACATCACCGGGCAGCCGTTCGTCATCGACGGGGGCTGGCTGGCGGGGGTCAGCATCATCTGATGTGACGTCAGATCATGCGGTGGTGGCCCTTGACGCTCCATGCGCGCGCTGGAACAGTCGGCACATCGAATCTGACGATGCGTCAGAAATAGTCCCAGGGGACGGTGAACCTCCGTGGAATTCGGGCTCTTTGTACAGGGGTACGTGGGCAAGCGGGCCGAGACCGATCCGCTCGCGGAGCACAAGGCGCTGATGGAGGAGACCGAGTACGTCATCCAGGCGGACACGTCCGGCTTCAAGTACGCCTGGGCGTCCGAGCACCACTTCCTGGAGGAGTATTCGCACCTCTCCGCCAATGACGTCTTCCTCGGCTATCTGGCCCACGCGACCGAGCGGATCCACCTGGGGTCCGGGATCTTCAACCCGCTCGCCCAGGTCAACCACCCGGTGAAGGTCGCCGAGAAGGTCGCCATGCTCGACCACCTCAGCGAAGGGCGCTTCGAATTCGGCAGCGGGCGGGGCGCCGGCAGCCACGAGATCCTGGGGTTCCTGCCGGGCATCACCGATATGAACCACACCAAGGAGATCTGGGAAGAGACCATCGCCGAGTTCCCGAAGATGTGGCTCCAGGAGGAGTACCCCGGGTTCCAGGGCAAGCACTGGCAGCTGCCGCCGCGGAAGATCTTCCCCAAGCCGTACGGGGCCTCGCACCCGGCGATGTGGTACGCGGCCGGCTCGCCGTCCTCGTACGCCATGGCCGCGAAGAAGGGCCTGGGCGTCCTCGGCTTCAGCGTGCAGAAGGTCTCCGACATGGAGTGGGTGCTGGAGCAGTACAAGACGGCGATCCGGGACGCCGAGCCGATCGGTGACTTCGTCAACGACAACGTGATGGTGACGTCCACGGCGATCTGCGCCGAGACGCACGACAAGGCGGTGGAGATCGCGGTCAACGGAGGGCTCAACTACCTCCAGTCGCTGGTCTTCCGCTACCACGACACCTTCCCGCGGCCCGACGGCATCCCCGAGTGGCCCGAGCTGCTGCCCGACTACACCGCCGAGGTCATCGAGCTGCTGATCGCCGAGGAGCTGATGATCTGCGGCGACCCGGACGAGGTGCTCGGGCAGTGCCGGCGGTGGGAGCGGGCCGGCGCCGACCAGCTGAGCTTCGGTCTGCCGATCGGGATCTCGTACGAGGACACCATGAACACGATCCGGCTGATCGGGGAGCACGTGATCCCGGAGATCGACACGGATCCGGTGCACCGGACCAGCCGGTTCCGGAAGGCCGCGGGCAGCTGAGGTCCGGCGGCAGGCCCGGGGGCCGATTTCCGCCGAGGAGCGGCCGAATTCCGCCGAGGAGAAGTCGATTTCCGCCGAGGAGAAGGGGATGTCGCCCGTGCTCGACCACCTGATCAGGGGCGCGACCGTAGTGGACGGAACGGGCGCGCCCTCGTACACCGCCGACGTCGGTATCCAGGCCGGCCGGATCGCCGTCGTCGCGCCGGCCGGCACCGTCACCCAGGACGCGACGACCAGCGAGGACGCCACCGGGCTGATCCTCGCTCCCGGCTTCGTCGACCCGCACACCCACTACGACGCCCAGCTCTTCTGGGACCCGTATGCGACCCCCTCGCTCAACCACGGGGTGACGACCGTGGCGGGCGGCAACTGCGGATTCACCCTGGCACCGCTCCACCCCGGGCGGCCCGCGGACGCCGACTACACCCGCCGGATGATGTCCAAGGTCGAGGGCATGTCTCTGGTGGCGCTGGAGCAGGGCGCGCCCTGGTCGTGGAGCTCGTTCGGCGAGTATCTGGACGCCCTGGAGGGGCGGATCGCGGTCAACGCGGGCTTCATGGTGGGGCATTGCGCGCTGCGCCGCTACGTCATGGGGGAGGACGCCGTCGGCGGGCAGCCCACGCCCGCGCAGCTGGAGCAGATGCTGACGCTCTTCCACGAGGCGATGGACGCCGGGGCGTGGGGCTTCTCCACCACCCAGTCCGCCACCCACTCCGACGGCGACGGGCGGCCGGTCGCCTCCCGGTACGCCGAGCCCGCGGAACTGCTCGCGCTGGCGCGGGCCGTCGCCGCGCACGAGGGCACCCAGATCGAGGCCATCGTGGCCGGCTGTCTCGACCGCTTCAGCGACGCCGAGATCGAGCTGCTGGTCGAGCTGAGCGCCACGGCCGGACGCCCGCTGAACTGGAACGTGCTGACGATCGACGCGGCCGTCCCCGGGCGGGTGCCGCGGCAGCTGGTCGCCAGCGAACGGGCCCGGCAGGCCGGCGGCCGGATCGTGGCCCTGACGATGCCGATCCTCACGCCCATGAACATGTCGCTCGGCACCTTCTGCGCCCTGAACCTGATACCCGGGTGGGGCGACGTCCTCGGCCTGCCCGTGCCCGAGCGGATCGAGCGGCTCCGGGACCCCGGCGTCCGGGCAGAGTTGCTGCGGCGGGCGAACAGCAAGGAGGCGGGTGTCTTCCGCCGGCTCGCCCACTTCGGCCGGTATGTCATCGGGGACACCTACTCCACGGCGAACGAGGGCCTGACCGGGCGCGTCGTCGAGGACATCGCGGCCGAACGCGGCCAGGAACCGTTCGCGTGCCTGGTCGAGATCTGCGCCAACGACCAGCTGCGGACGGTGCTGTGGCCGATGCCCAGCGACAACGACCCGGCCTCCTGGGCCCTGCGCGCCGAGACCTGGCAGCACGAGGACGTGCTGCTGGGCGGGTCGGACGCGGGCGCCCATCTGGACCGGATGTGCGGGGCGCCGTATACGACGCGCTTCCTCGGTGACTGCCTGCGGGGCAGGAAGCTGATGGGGCTCGAACAGGCCGTGAAGATGCTCACCGACGACCCGGCGCAGCTCTTCGGCCTGCGGGAGCGGGGCCGCATCGAGGAGGGCTGGCACGCGGACCTCGTTCTCTTCGACCCCGAACGGATCGACGCGGACAAGGCCACGCTGGTGCACGACCTTCCCGGCGACAGCCCGCGCCTGGACTCCCGGGCGATCGGCATCAACGCGGTGTGGGTCAACGGCGTCGAGGTGATCCGCGAGGACGTGGTGACCGGCGCGGTGCCGGGGACGGTGCTGCGCTCGGGGCGGGACACGAGAACGGTGAGTACCAAGTGACGGCCGTGGAACGGCGTGCGCACCAACGGGACGCAGCAGAACGGCTGTTCATCGGCGGAGAGTGGGTCGAGCCCGACGGCGGCCACTACGAGGTCGTCGACCCGGCGACGGAGGCGGTCGTCGGGCTCGCACCGGAGGCGAGTCGGGCGCAGGTGCACGAGGCGGCGTCCGCGGCGCGCGCGGCGTTCTGGGCCTGGTCGCGTACGTCGCCGGAGCACCGCGCCGCGATACTCGACCGGGCCGCGGACCTGATGCAGCGGGACTTCGCCGCGCATGCCGAGCTCGCGCAGGCCGAGAGCGGCGCGACGACCGCCACCGCGCGCGGGATGCAGGTCGCGGTGGGGGTGGCGCGCTTCCGGCGGTATGCGAAGGGGGCGCTGGAGCCCGTCGAGCAGGGGTTGCCGCCGCAGATCAACGAGGCCGGGCCGATGGGCAGGGCGGGGGTGCTGGGCGCGCTGGCCGTACGGCAGCCGGTCGGCGTCGTCACCTGCATCACCTCGTACAACAACCCCTGGGCGAACCCCGCGGGGAAGATCGCGCCGGCTCTGGCGATGGGCAACACCGTCGTGGTGAAGCCGGCTCCGCAGGACCCGCTCTCGGTCTACCGGATGGCGGCGGCGCTGGCGGAGGCGGGAGTGCCGCCGGGGGTCGTGAACGTCGTCGGCGGGGCCTCGGCGGCGGTCGGGGCGGCGGCCGTCGACTCGCCCGACGTGGACATGGTGAGCTTCACGGGCTCCACGGCCGTCGGACAGCAGATCGCCGAGGTCTGCGGACGCGGGATGAAGCGCCAGCTCATGGAGTTGGGAGGCAAGGGCGCCGCGGTGGTCTTCGACGATGCGGACCTGGACGCGGCGGCGGCCGGCATCGGCACCACGTACTCCTTCTACAGCGGGCAGATCTGTACGGCGCCGACCCGGGTGCTCGCGCAACGGCGGGTGTACGAGGCGCTGGTGGAGCGGCTGGCGCGGTACCTCGCACGGCTGCCGGTCGGCGATCCCCGGGCGCGCGGGACGGTGGTCGGGCCAGTGATCTCGGCCGAACACCGTGACCGGGTCGAGTCGTACGTCGAGCTGGGCCGCAAGGAGGGCGCGCGGGTCGTGGCGGGCGGTGAACGGCCGTCCGCTCCGGAGCGCGGTTTCTATGTCGCGCCGACGTTGCTGGCCGACTGCACCCCCGAGATGCGCGTCGTACGGGAGGAGATCTTCGGCCCGGTCGTCGTGGTCGTGCCCTTCGACGAGGAGGACGAAGGGGTGGCGCTGGCCAACGACAGCGACTACGGCCTCATCGACTACGTGTGGTCCGGCGATGTCGCCCGCGCCTTCCGGGTGGCCCGGCAGCTGCGGGCCGGCGGGGTCGGGGTGAACACCGTCGGCCGGAACATGGAAGCGCCGTTCGGCGGCTTCAAGAGGAGCGGAGTGGGGCGGGACGTGGGCTCGTACGCCCTGCATGCGTACAGCGAGCTACAGGCGATCGTCTGGGCGGGGTGAGGCGGGCCGGGCGGTGTCGGGGTGAGGCCGTCGAGTGGGGCGGGCCGACCGCGGGCCGGGCCGGCGGCGTCCTGCTCGCGGCCGTCTTCCGGACCAGGACCTGTTCCCTGGGGCGGGGCAGGAGAGGGCCTGGCCGCCGGGCGCCTGGCGCGCGTTGTTTTGTCCGGCGGGTGTGCCGGGCCCGGACTCAGCCCCAGCGGCCCACGAAGACCGGGTTGGTCATCGCCGCCATCGGGCCCGGGAGACCGGGCGTGGTGGAGGGATGGCGGACCTCCGCGCGTATGTAGGCGGCGTAGTCGGCGGTGGTCTGCCAGGTGAGGGTGCCGTCGCCCGACGGCGGCAGCGGGGCCGCGTACAGCCGCCCCTGGTCCGTGACGAAGGAAGCCGTGCAGCCCGGGGCGCCGGTGACCTTCAGCTGGGCGGTGACCTTGGAGGTACCTGGGACCTCCAGGCGCTCGGCGATCCCGGCGTGTTCGCCGTGCTCGCCGGTGACGGAGAAGGCCAGGTCGATCTTGCCGGACTCGGCGATCCAGACGCGGCCCGCCCGGATGCCGTCCTGCAGGGCGCGGCGCGAGAGGTCGTCGGCGAGCACCACGGTCTGCGGCAGGCCGACGACATCCGGATCGCGGTGGGCGTCGCTGTGGCCGACGGCCGGCAGCCAGTCGGCGCGGCCCTGGACGTGCGCGACCAGGGTGTTGTCCCATTCGGCGAGGGTGACCTCGTCATCGGGGGTGTACGGGCCGTTCCAGACCTCCACCGCATCGGCGTCGTTCAGCCCGAACTTCCAGTTGCAGCCGATGCAGGTGGCGTGCGGATGCGCCGGGATGACCAGACCGCCGGCCCGTCGGACGGCGCGGGCGTACTTGCCGAAGGCGTTGTCGCGGGCCCGGTAGCGCCAGTCGATGAAGACCCCGGGGTCGGTGCCCATCGCCACCACGTGGCCGTTGCGGGTGGTGACTTCCTCGCCGGTGAGGATCAGCAGGTCGTGGCCCCACAGCCCCTCCCAGGCGCGGTGGGAGGAGGTGGTGTTGTGCTCGGTGGTGGTGAGGAAGTCCAGCCCGGCGGCGCGGGCCAGCGCGGCGATCTCCGCGGGCGTGCGCCGGCCGTCGGAGTGGACGGAGTGCAGATGACTGTCGCCCCGGTACCAGGCGCGGCCGCGGCCCCGGGCGCGCTCGGGCGGATACCCGGGAGCCGGGGTGTGGCCCCGCGGGCCGTACCGCACGGTGACCGTGACCTCGTAGGACAGCCCCTGCGGCGCGACCGTGTACGGGCCGAGGGCGATGTGCCAGGTGCCGGCGTTGACGGGGCCCGGGAGGTAGCCGGGGGTGGCCTCGTCGGCACGCAGGAAGAATTCCGTACGCGCCCCGCCCGACCAGCCGCGGAAGCCGGCGCCGCCGAGGTCGGTGCCCCGTTCGTCGAAGATGCCGATGTCGCAGGCATTGCCGGCCGTGCCCTCGGGGACGGGGGGCTTGTCATAGGTGTAGGAGACGGCGATCTCACGGACCCCATGGGGCACTTCGACGGGCAGATACACGAAGTCCGGTGCACCCGTGGGCAGATGGCCGGTGATCCGCCGGGTCCGCTCACCCGGCCCGCCGCCGGGCCGCCCCTCAGCGGGCGCTGCGTCGGCGAAGCTCACACGTCCGAGCGTAAGCGCGCCCGTCGCGCCCGCAACCGCGGAAAGTCTCAGAACCTCGCGTCGTTCCATCCCCGCCCCCCGTGCCGTATGGAGTCCGTTCCGTGTCGCTGCGCGGCCGGCTCGTTGCGCCGCGTGAAAACTGTTGTACGCGGGTGCGACACGGAGCGAAAGGGCTGTGGATAACCGTTGGCCGGTGAGGCACCATGCGGTCACCCACACGTCTGACGGAGGTTTCCCCACCATGCGGATCGCGACCACGATCTTCCTGACGGACGAGACGATCCGGCCGGACCGGCTGGGCCGTGAGCTGGAGCAGCGCGGATTCGCCGGGCTCTATCTCCCCGAGCACACCCACATCCCCGTCAGCCGCGACTCTCCCGCCCCCATGGGCGAACCCCTGCCCCGCGAATACGGCCGCACCCTCGACCCGTTCGTCGCGCTCTCCCAGGCCGCCGCGGTCACCGAGCGGCTCGCCCTGGGCACCGGCATCACGCTCGTCGGCCAGCACGATCCGGTCGCCCTCGCCAAGCAGATCGCCACCCTCGACTTCCTCTCCGGGGGCCGCTTCACCCTCGGCATCGGCTACGGATGGAACGTCGAGGAGGCCGCCGACCACGGGGTGGAGTGGTCGACCCGGCGGGAGCTGACCCGTGACCGGGTGGCGCTGATGCGCGCCCTGTGGGCCGAGGAACCCACCGCGTACCAGGGTGAATTCGGCTCCGTGCGGGCGTCCTTCGCCCACCCCAAGCCGGTGCACGGCGCGCCGCGCATCCTGCTCGGCGGCGCGGCCGGGCCCAAGTTCTTCGGGCAGATCGCGGACTACGCGGACGGGTGGCTGCCGATCGGCGGGCGGGGGCTGGCCGAGACCGTGCCGGCGCTGCGGCAGGCGTGGACGGACGCCGGGCGCACCGGTGAGCCGGTGGTGGTGCCGTACGCGGTCCGCCCCTCGCCCGGGAAGCTGGCGCACTATCGCGAGCTGGGCCTCGGGGAAGTGGTCCTGCAACTGCCGCCGGCCGGCGAGGCGGAAGTACTGCGGACGCTCGACGATTTCGCGCAGTATCTGTGAGGCCGCAGCACCTGTGACGTAGCAGTACCTGTGAGGCAGCAGAACCTGTGACGCAGGGGAGCGAGCCGTAAGGGAGGGGTGACGGCCGGGGCGGCACGGCGCAGGGGACGGCGGCGTGAGGGGCGGCTGCGGGGCGACGGGGACAGGAGCGCGAGGGGCGCCCACCGGACCGACAGGGACCGCGCGGTCACGTCCTAGGACCATCGGCGTACGGTCCCCCGCCCAGGTCGATACCGAAGGCTGTTCCGGGCTCGCCCCTCCGGTCGTAGCGTCGAAGGTGAGGACCCCGCCGACCGGCGACGCGGCGGATCGGCGGGCCGAAGGAGACCGGTCAGCGGCCCCGGAAGAGCAGCGGTCCGACCTGATCCGGCGGCGGATCGGGGGTGGCCTCGCCGCTCGCGGGACCCGAGAGATCAAGGAGATCCCATGCCCCGCCTCGACCACACCATCGTGCACAGCACCGACCGGTTCGCCTCCGCCGGGTTCCTGGCCGATCTTCTCGGCGCACCCGAACCGAAGGCGTACGGCCCCTTCGCCGCTCTCAAACTGGACAACGGGGTGACCCTCGATTACGCCGAGCACGTCGCCGGCGGCAGCGAGTTCGTCCCCACGCACTACGCGTTCCTGGTGACCGAGGAGGAGTTCGACGCGATCTTCGCGCGCATACAGGAGCGCGAACTGCCTTACTGGGCCGACCCCATGCACAACAGGCCGCAGGTGATCAACACCCTGGACGGCGGCCGGGGTCTCTACCTCAACGACCCCGACGGTCACAACATGGAGTTCCTGACCCGGACGTACTCCGAAGAGCTGCTGACCAGCATGTAGGCGTGCGGCGAGCCGCCGCCGGGAAATGCCCCTTGGGGGCTCGGACGGAACCTCCGACCGTAGTGATCAGCGGCACACGGACGGCCGGTTCTTCCGCGGCGGCGCTGTCGGTGGGCGCTCGTATCCTCGGAGAATGACTTCCAGCGCGCAGGGACCTGACCAGGCATATGACCGAGGGACCGACCGCGAAACGACCTCCGGACCCGCCCGGCCGGGCGGGCCCACGGCGAACGCGATGCGCCGCGCGCTCAAGCGGGCCCGCGACGGAGTGGCGCTGGACGCCGGCGAGGCCGCGGTGCTGCTGCAGGCCCGCGGCGAGGACCTGAGGGACCTGTGCGCCTCCGCGGCCCGGGTACGGGACGCCGGCCTGGAGGCCGCGGGCCGCCCGGGAGTCATCACGTATTCGCGCGGTGTCTTCATCCCCCTGACGCGACTGTGCCGGGACACCTGCCACTACTGCACCTTCGTCACCGTCCCCGGAAAGCTGCGCCGGGACGGCCACGGGATGTTCCTGTCGCCCGACGAGGTGCTGGACATCGCCCGTCGCGGCGCCGAAATGGGCTGCAAGGAGGCCCTCTTCACGCTCGGCGACAAGCCGGAGGACCGCTGGCCCGAGGCCCGCGAGTGGCTGGCGGCGCACGGCTACGACGACACCCTCTCCTATGTCCGCGCCATGGCCATCCGCGTCCTGGAGGAGACCGGTCTGCTGCCGCACCTCAACCCCGGGGTGCTGTCCTGGACGGACTTCCAGCGGCTCAAGCCCGTGGCCCCCTCCCTGGGGATGATGCTGGAGACGACCGCCGAGCGCCTGTGGAGCGAGCCCGGCGGTCCGCACCATGGATCGCCCGACAAGGAACCGGCCGTCCGGCTGCGCGTCCTGGAGGACGCCGGCCGCTCCAACGTCCCCTTCACCACGGGGCTGCTCATCGGCATCGGCGAGACGTACGAGGAGCGCGCCGAGTCCCTCTTCGCGCTGCGCCGCATCCAGCGCGCGTACCACGGCATCCAGGAACTCATCATGCAGAACTTCCGCGCCAAGCCGGACACGGCGATGCGCGGAATGCCGGACGCCGAACTGGACGAACTGGCCGCGACGATCGCGGTGGCCCGGCACATCATGGGCCCCTCGACCCGCATCCAGGCACCGCCCAACCTCGTCGACGGCGAGTACGCGCTGCTCATCGGGGCCGGGATCGACGACTGGGGCGGCGTCTCCCCGCTGACCCTCGACCACGTCAACCCCGAGCGCCCCTGGCCGCAGATCGAGGAGCTGGCCGAGCGCTGCGCCACCGCCGGCTTCGAGCTGCGCGAACGGCTCCCCATCTACCCGGAGTTCCTCCAGCGCGGCGAACCCTGGCTGGACCCCCGCCTGCTGCCGCACGTCCGCGCCCTCGCCGACCCGGAGACGGGCCTGGCCATGGAGGACGCCCCCGTGGTGGGCCGTCCCTGGCAGGAGCCCGACGAGGGCTTCACGAGGAACTCCACGGGCCGTACGGACCTACACCACACCATCGACACCGAGGGCCGCACCGCCGACCGCCGCGACGACTTCGACGAGGTCTACGGCGACTGGGAGGCGCTGCGCGAGGCCGCCGCCCCCGGGATGGTGCCCGAACGCCTCGACGCCGACGTACGACAGGCGCTGTCCCAGGCCGCCGACGACCCCACCAAGCTCACCGACGCCGAAGCGCTGGCACTGCTGCACGCCGACGGGCCCGCGCTGGACGCCCTCTGCACGATCGCCGACGAGCTGCGCCGTGCCACGGTGGGCGACGACGTCACCTACATCGTCACCAGGAACATCAACTTCACCAACGTCTGCTACACCGGCTGCCGCTTCTGCGCGTTCGCCCAGCGCCGCACCGACGCCGACGCCTACACCCTCTCCCTCTCCCAGGTCGCCGACCGTGCCCAGCAGGCCTGGGACGTGGGCGCGGTGGAGGTGTGCATGCAGGGCGGCATCCACCCCGATCTGCCCGGCACCGCGTACTTCGACATCGCGCGCGCCGTCAAAGAACGCGTCCCCGGGATTCATGTGCACGCCTTCTCGCCCATGGAGGTCGTCAACGGCGCCACGCGTACCGGGCTGTCGATCCGCGAGTGGCTGACCGAGGCCAGGGCCGCCGGCCTGGACACCCTTCCCGGCACCGCCGCCGAGATCCTCGACGACGAGGTCCGCTGGATCCTCACCAAGGGCAAGCTGCCCACCGCCACCTGGGTCGAGGTCATCAAGACCGCCCATGAGCTGGGCATCCGCTCGTCCTCGACGATGATGTACGGCCATGTCGACCAGCCGCGCCACTGGCTGGGGCATCTGCGTCTGCTGGCGCGGATCCAGCAGGAGACCGGCGGCTTCACGGAGTTCGTCACCCTCCCCTTCATCCACACCAACGCCCCCGTCTATCTCGCCGGCATCGCCCGCCCCGGCCCCACCACACGGGACAACCGCGCGGTGACGGCCATGGCCCGGGTGCTGCTGCATCCGCACATCACCAACATCCAGACCAGCTGGGTCAAGCTCGGCACGGAGGGCGCCGCCGAGATGCTCCGCTCCGGCGCCAACGACCTGGGCGGCACCCTGATGGAGGAGACCATCTCCCGTATGGCGGGTTCGAGTTACGGCTCCTACCGCTCCATCCAGGACCTCATCGCCATCGCCGACCTGGCCGGCCGCCCAGCCCGCCCGCGCACCACGACGTACGGCCCGGTCACCGAGGAACGCCGGACGGCCGCCCTCGCGTCGGACGGCCATCTGCCGGAGCTGCTGCCGGTCGTGGAGTAGTGGGGGGGCGGCCCGGCCGCCCCCCCACTACTCGCCGCCCTCGTACTCGGCCTCGTGCTGCAGGATGCACTGCTGCCACTGCGACAGTGCCTCCTCGCGGTCCCCTCCGCTGTCCTGGGCGGCGACGATCAGTGCGTCGGCGGCCATCGCGGCAAGCCGTACCGCGATATGGCAGACATCGCTCTGAGGGAGCGGACGAAGGAGTTCCACCGCGCCGTCGCTGTCTCCGGAGAGCGCGGAGGCGACAACGGCCATGGTGGTGCGATCCCACTCGTACTCGGACATGGGGACAGCATGCCCAGCGGGCACGGCCGCCATGATCGAACGGTTGACCCCTCTGCTGGGGCGGGACGGGCCGGAGGGACGGGTGGGGCGTCCGCCCGCCCCTCCGGCCCCCTCAGCCCAGTTCGCGGATCGGGCTGCCCGCCAGAAAGGCGGTGATGTCCTCGACGGCCTGCTGGAAGTAGCCCTCGTAGTTGCGGCGGGTGACATAGCCGAGGTGGGGGAGGGCGAGCACGTTCGGGAGGGTGCGCAGCGGGTGGCCGGCGGGCAGCGGCTCCTGGTCGAAGACGTCCAGGCCGGCGCCGGCGATCCTCCAGGAGCGAGGCGGGGAACGGGGTGCGCTCGCGCATCGCGACGACGATCTCGCAGTCGCCGATCGCCGCGGCCACCTCGTCCTCGGAGCCGAAGGGCCGCCGCAGCGTACGGACGTCCACGTCGCCCGCCACTACGGACCAGTCGGCCATCGAGCGGGCGATGTCCTGGTAGTCGTCGAGTACGGCGCAGCGCCAGGTCATGCGGATTCTCCTGGGAAGGAGGGGCGGACGGCCAGGGTGGCCGGATGGTGCTCATCGGGACCGTACCGGCCAAAAGCCTCCTTGCGAGTGACTATTCGCATTACTCTCCTGCGCAAAAATTGATCAATCCTGAACGATTACAGTGCTCCCCCGGGGGGCCTGTGCTAGGCCCCGGAACGCAGTGAGCTTCGGGAGGCGCAGTGAGCGCAGCGGGCGGCGGCGCCATCTGGGGGCGCGCGGAACAGCAGGACTTCCGCAGCCGGGTACGCGGCTGTCTGCTCGGCGGCGCCATCGGCGACGCGCTCGGCGCCGGAATCGAATTCGACTCGCTGGACGCGATCCGTGCGGCGCACGGCCAGGAGGGCGTCACGGATCTCGTGCCCGCCTTCGGGCGGCGCGGCGCGGTCACCGACGACACCCAGATGACGTTGTTCACCGTGGACGGACTCATCCGGGCCCAGGTCCGCCGCGACACCGGCGCCTGGCATCCGCCCACCGACGTCCACCGCGCCTATCTGCGCTGGGCCGCCACCCAGCGCGACTGGGGCCCGGACGAGCGCAAGAAGGAGGACGGCTGGCTCGCCCGCGAGGAGTGGCTCTACTCCCGCCGCGCGCCCGGCCGGGCCTGCCTGAGCGGACTCGGCGACGAGGTGATGGGCACGCTGGAGGCGCCCAAGAACCCGGACTCGAAGGGCTGCGGGGCGGTGATGCGCTCCGCGCCGTTCGGGCTGCTGGTCGGCTGGGAGCCGCAGCTGGTCTTCCAGCTCGCCGTCGAGTGTGCCGCCCAGACGCACGGCCATCCCACCGGCTATCTGGCGGCCGGCGCCTTCGCGGTCATCAGCCACTCGCTGGCCCGCGGCGAGGTGCTCGACGGCGCCGTGCAGAAGGCACTGGCGCATCTGGCCACCCGCCCGGGCCACGAGGAGACCTCCGACGCCCTCAAGCGCGCGCTCGGCGCCGTACGGCAGGGGATGCCGACGCCCGCCCGGGTGGAGTCGCTGGGCGAGGGCTGGACGGCCGAGGAGGCGCTGGCGATCGGGGTGTACTGCGCACTGGTCGCCGAGGACCTCCGGCACGGGCTGCTGCTCGCCGTCAATCACGGCGGGGACAGCGACTCCACCGGCGCCATCTGCGGCAATCTGCTGGGCACCCTGCACGGCGAGACGGCGCTGCCGCCGGACTGGCTGGTCGAGCTGGAGGGCCGGGAGACGATCTTGCAGATGGCCGACGACTTCTCGATGGAGATGACGCAGGGAGCCGCGCTGCACGGCCCGGCCGGATCGGCGCCGGGCTGGCTGGCCCGGTACCCCAGGGCGTAGCGCGCACCCCGGTGGGCCGGCCGCCTACCGCATCAGCTCCCCCGCGTTGACCAGCAGCGACTGCCCCGTGATGGCGCGCGCCCGGTCGGAGGCCAGAAAGACCGCGGTCTCGGCCACATCCGCGTCCGTCGCCAGGTCGGGCAGCGCCATCCGCGCGGTGAGCCGGCCGCGCACCTCGGACTCCGGGACGCCCTCGGTGTGCGCCTGGAACCGTACGTACGCCTCCACCGGCGGGCCCCACATCCACCCCGGCTGCACGGTGTTGACCCGGATCCGGTCCGGTCCCAGCTCGCGCGCCAGTGAGTACATCGCCGAGACCAGCCCGCCCTTGGACGCCGCGTACGCCGCCTGCTGCACCTGCGAGGGCGCGGCGACCGACGACTGGGTGCCGATCATCACCACCGACCCGCCACCGCGCGCCGTGAGCGACGGCAAGCAGGCGCGGGTCATCCGCAGCGTGCCGAAGAGATTGACGTCCACGACGCGGCGCCAGGAGTCGAAGTCGGCGTCCCGCAGGCCCCCGAAGAGCGAGTCCAGCGCCGCGACATGGATCACCGCGTCGATCCCGCCGAACCGCGCGACCGCCAGCGCGGCCAGCTCCGCGCACTGCTCCTCGTCAGCGATATCGGTCGCCCGCCAGGCCGTCCTCCCGCCCGAAGGGTCCAGCTGGGCCGCCGACGTGGCGAGGTTCGCCGCCGTACGGGCGCCCAGCACCACCGAGGCACCGTCCCGCAGGCAGGCCGCCACGACCTGATGCCCGAGCCCGGCCCCTACGCCCGAGACGACGACGGTCTTGTTCCGCAGCAGCATGCGCGCCTCCCGGCCGGGCCGCCCGAGCTTTCCTGATGGGGCGTCAGAATAGGCGCGGGGGTGCGGGAAGGCCAGGGCGAAGCCGCCGCGCATCCCCTGGCGCACTGTCTGACTGAGCGTCAAACTGGCGCCCCTGTCCTGTCCGCGATGCACCAGGAGGACCGTCATGAGTGAGGCCACGGACCTGGAGACCTACGCGCGGCTGGCCGGCACGGGCCCGTACGGCGTCCGTCCGGGGCATGCGCTCATCACGATGGTGGAGCCGCATGCCGGCCAGGAGCGCGCCTACAACCGCTGGTACGAGGACGATCACTTCATCGCCGGGGCCATGGCCATGCCGTGGATGTATGCGGGGCGCCGATGGGTGGCGACGCGCGACCTCCAGCTCCTCCGGTATCCGGCGGAGTCGGCGGTCGCCCGGCCCGTCACCAGTGGGTGTTATATCTCCACATACTGGGTCACGGAGGGGCGCTATTCCGAGCACCTGAAGTGGAGCGTGGGAATCAATCAGCGCCTCCATCGCGATGGCCGCGTCCATCACGACCGGACCCATGTCTTTACGGCGTTCCACGGGCACCTGGCCACGGTGTATCGCGACGGGAGCGACGGCCCGCGTGATTTTCATGCCCTGAATTACCCCTACGACGGTTTGGTCGTGGAGGTTATCGATACCGCCGGCCCGGTTCAGCGCGCGAAACTTCTGGAGTGGCTGTGTGCGCGGCACCTCGGGGCGCGGCTGTCGGGATCACCCGCGGCCATGGTGCTGGTCTTTCGTCCCCACCCATTGCCGGTCGACCGAATGTCATACGTCGAGCAGGTGGCCGGGGTGGATACCAGGCTGACGCTTCTCTGGTTCCTGGAACAGGATCCGCGGATGTGCTGGGACGACCACTTCACGGGGCTCGATTCCCTGGTGGCGGAACACGGTCTCGGCTCCGTCGAATTCGTTGCGCCGTTCATTCCCACGGTTCCGGGAACCGATCGCCATGTCGATGAACTCCGCTGACGCGGGGCGCTCCGTTCCCGGGGGGAGCCGGGCGGGAGCCGGGCGGCGGGCGAGGCTGAGCCCCCTCGGCCAGGACGGCGGACCAGTCGAGAGGGCTCGTATCGCGGTGCGGGTGACGATCGAGTCAGGCGCTGCCAAGGCTTCCGCGGTCGATATCCGAAAGCAAGGCGGTCCACGCCTGTGCCGAGAAGGAGAGGACCGGTCCACGGGGGTCCTTGCTGTCGCGGACTCCGACAACTGAGTCGTCCACGCGGGCGACCTCGACGCAATTTCCGTCCTTACCCGAGTATGTCGACTTCCGCCACATCAGATCGGTACTGAGATTCCTCGTCATTGTGCACTCCCGTGCGTTCAGGTGGGCGAGAAGTGGTGACTTCTCGGGGTGCTGATGACGCTACGCTCCAACATCGCTAACAGGAGGAGCCGCTCACTCGACCGGATGACATATTTCGGAGGGCTCTTCCTTCGGTTGCGGTGGTGGTGTACTTTCCGGCCCGCCGGATCAGGCGGCGTACTCCTTGGCCACATCTGAGATGAATTTGCGCGTCTCGTCCGCATTCAGTGCTTGGGCCCGG
This sequence comes from Streptomyces sioyaensis, assembly GCF_004122735.1. Classification (GTDB taxonomy): domain Bacteria; phylum Actinomycetota; class Actinomycetes; order Streptomycetales; family Streptomycetaceae; genus Streptomyces; species Streptomyces sioyaensis. The sequence goes on from NZ_SDIF01000057.1 coordinate 17,404, forward strand.
AGATGCTCGTACATGATCCCGTACTTGTGGACGTCCCCGTGCTTCTCCAAGTAGAGGTCGCTGGTGACGCCTTCCAAATAGACCGTGGTCGAGTCCGAGGGGTCGTCGAACTCCAGGATGGAGAACGTCCCGGTCATTCCGGGGTGGGACCCCACGGAGTACGGCACCACCTGGAGCGTGACATGGGGGAGCCGGCTCAACTCGACGAGGCGCTCCAGCTGTTCGCGCATCGTCCGGCGGTCCCCGACGACCCGGCGGGTGGCCGACTCGTCGATCACGGCCCAGAAGCGGAGCGGGGCCTCGGCGGCATGCAGCCGCTGCTGCCGCTTGAGGCGTACGCCGACGCGGCTGTCGACGTCTTCCGGGGTGGCCTCGGGCCACATTCCGCGGATCACTGCCTCCGCGTACTCGGGGGTCTGCAGGAGACCGGGCACCAGAAGCGACTCGTAATTCCGCACCGAGAGCGCGTCGGCTTCCAGTCCGATGTAGACGCTGTAGCTCGGGGAGAGGCTCCCGAATGCGTGCCACCAGCCCTGCTGACGGGATTCCTTCGCCATTTGCATCAGAGATTCGACCATGTGCTGGTCGGCCACCTCGTAGACCCCGCAGAGATCGCGCACATCTCGCTGGCTGATGCTGCGACGGCCGTTCTCCAGGCGGCTGATCTTCGATTGGGAGACCAGCAGCCGGTCCGCCACCTCTTCTGCCGTCATGCCTTTGGCCTCTCGAAGCCTGCGCAGCTCCTGGCCCAATCGGCGTCGCCTGACGGTGGGATTGACATTGGACGCCACGCTAAGTGCACCTCCGGCTCCGTACTGCTGTTTTCTGTTCAGCAGACTGCCACCAACGGTCCACATCGCGCTGGCAAATGGCTGGACAAGGTGCTCAGGCTGGAAATTTGGGGCCGGAACCGATAAAGCGCGGCAGAGCAGAAGCGCGGGGTGGCGGGCCGGCCGTCGTCCAAAACGGCCGGCCCGCCACCCCGCGCTGGGTGCTGCGGCTCCCGAACGGGTCTGTGGGTCGGTGGTGCGGTTGCTCCACCGATGCTCTATCGATGTGGGTGCTTGTAGCGGTGGTGCGGGACGTCGTACGGCGTCCGCCGGCGTCAGCGGGCGCCCACCCGGGCCGCCATCCTGCCGTGGCCGTGCCGCGACTGGCTCGGCGCGCCGGCCGGCTCCGCGGTGGCCCGGGCCGCCGGTTGCCGTACGGGTCCCGCGGCGGGGGCCTGCGGCCGCCGGGGCTGGGCCCCCACGCCGTTCTGCACATCCATGACGGCGTGTGCGACCAGCCCGCCCATCGGGTCGTGGCGGATCAGATCCCGGAGACGGGAGCGCGATGACCGCCCTTCGTTGCCGGGGTACAGATGCTTGCCGAGCCCGACCGCATGGGCCAGCGCGGCCAGCGCCGCGGTCCGCGGGTCCGGCGGTACGCCGGTGCGGATCGCGTTGTCCAGCCGGGCCCTGATTTCCCGGCTGATGGCCGTCTCCGTCGCCTGGTAGCGCGTCGTCGGCAGTACCCCGCACATCTGGCCCGCCACGGCATGCACCATGCCGCACCGTTCGAGATGCGTGAGGTAGGTCTGGCGCAGCCCGAGTCGGGGCCCGCCGATCCAGTGGACCGCGCGCACCGGACTGCCGCGTCGGCGCAGCAGTTCGAGCGCGGAGTCCAGTGTTGGATCTCCTGTCGGCCGTGCCATCACCACGGCGATACGATCCCCGTCTGGGGCTATCCGTCCTGCCAGAGCCAGCTCTACTAGCTGGGCCCCGGCCAGGCCGAGGTCGAGCGACTGCGGCTGCGCTGTGGTTCCCGTCGTCGGGTCCAAAGCGAGCAGCAGAAGCTCCTCCGGAATTGTTCTGCGGCTCCTGCCCATCCATGCCTCCCCGCGTGGATGAATGACAGGGTGACCCCTCTCACATTCATCTGTCGAGAGTGCATGGGGGATTCGATAGGGAACCGGTAGGTATGTCGTTCTCGTCTTGCACGTCGGCGACATCTTTCTGTGGGGTGCGGGGCGTCCTGATACGCGTGGCGGCGGGACGGTGCTGTGCAGACACAGGACACTTGGAAACACTGGGTCAGGCAGGCAGTGCGACAAATGAAGGAGACATCGGTGGCGGGCGAGTCCCCCGACAAGTCGGACAAGAAGCAGTCGTCGGGGGAGACGGCGCGGAGCGAACGCGATCCGCGCCAGTCCGCCTTCCGCCGCGAGCCGGACGAGCCGGCGAAGAAGCAGGAAGCGGGGGCGGGGAAGGACGCGCGCCCGCAGGCCGATCCGGAGTCCGCGGACGGGACGAAGTCCGCGGCGAAGCCCGGGACGAAGCCTTCGGCGAAGCCGAAGGCGAAGGCCGACACGGGTGCGAAGCCCGGGGCGAAGTCGAAGGCCGCGGTGACGTCGGGTGCCGCGGCCGGGGCGAAGGTCGTGGATCCGTCCGAGGAGGAGGCTGCGGAGCCGTCCGAGGCGTCCGAGGGGGGCAAAGCGTCCGGCAACGCGTCCGAGGGCGCTGAGGCGTCTCAGCGGGCCGCTGAGGGCGACGGGGGCGAGGGGGGCGGCGACGACCGCCTCCGTGCCGCTGTGGCCGCCTGGGTCGCGTCGACGGACGGCGACGGGGCCGAGGGCGGCAGCGACGAGGGCAGTGCGGGCGGCGGCGACGGTGACGCGGCCGCGGACAAGGGTGCTGAGGCAGCCGAGGGTGCCGCCGCAAAGCCGGAAGCAAAGTCGACGGCTAAGGGTGCCGCCCGGTCGGACGTAAAGGCCGGTGAGAAGGCGGACGGGAAGACGGACGGGAAGGCCGCGGGCGCGGGGGAGCCCGCGACCACGGCGGACGGGAAGGGCGCGGCGAAGGCCGGAGCCGTCTCGGAGGGCGAGGCCGAGGGCGACGCCGAGCCGGCGTCCGCCTCGCTGCCGCAGCAGGCCAAGGCCGTCGATCAAGCGACCGCTGTGTTCAAGACCGTCGGGCCGCAGAAGGGCAAGCCCTCGGGTGCGGCAGGCGCTGCGGGCGAGGGCAAGGGCGACGGCAAGGGTGCGGGCCACGGCGGCGGCGAGAGTGACGCCGACGAGGCGCCGGCCGATGACGCGACCCGAGTGTTTGCTGTGGCGAAGCTGAAGGGGAAGGGGGCGGAAGCCGAGGCCGTCGACCAGGCGACCACCGCCTTCAAGATCAACCCGCCCGCCAAGGGCAAGGACGGGGCCAAGGGCAAGCCCGGCAGCGACAGCAAGGCCGACGCCAAGGACAAGGCCGACGCCAAGGAGAAGGCCGAGGTCGACGCCAAGGACAAGGCCGGCAGCGACGGCAAGACCGACGCCGCGAAGGACGGCGAGGCCAAGAAGGACGGCGACGCCAAGGCGAAGGGCGCCCCCGAGCGTGACTCGGAGCGGACCAGCCAGTTCGTGGCGCTGAAGTCGACGGACGACGGTACGGCGGGCAAGTCGCTGGGCAAGACGGCGCCCAGGACTCCGGCCCGTACGCCCGACAAGGCCGCGGACAAGGCGGCGGACAAGTCCTCGGACAAGGCGGCCGGGAAGTCCGCCGGCGGTGCGGCCGACGACGTGGCCGAGAAGCCGGCGCAGAAGTCGTCCGAGAAGTCGTCGGAGAAGCCGGCGGCCAAGGCTCCCGGCGCGCTGCCTGCCGCCGAGCCCGCCAAGCCGGCCGCGTCGCCCAAGCAGGCCGGCCGGACGGGTGCGGCGCCGGCCGCCGCGGAAGCCACCGGCGCCGCGGCTCCTGCCGCGCTGCCCGAGTCGGAGCGGACCAAGCAGGAACCGCTGCCGCCGCTCGACCTCCTGGCGCAGCTCACCAACACCCCGCCGCCGCCCGAGACCCCGCTGCGCACGGTCGTCCGCCGCTTCAAGATCTGGACCCCGCTGGCGGTGCTGCTGGCGATCGTCTTCGTGGTCGTCCAGGCGGTGCGCCCGCTGCCCGCCCCCAAGCTCACCGTCGGTGCGTCGACCGCGTTCACGTTCAAGGGCGGCAAGCTCTCGATGCCGTGGCCCGACCAGGGTCAGGCCGCCGCCGAGGTCGTCGGCGTCGGCAGCCTGGGCACGTCCGGCCAGGAGAAGCCCGTACCGACCGCGAGCGTCGCCAAGGTGATGACGGCGTACGTGCTGCTGCGCGACCACCCGCTCAAGAAGGGCCAGAAGGGCGAGACGATCACGGTGGACGCCCAGGGTGAGGCGGACTCGAACAAGGGGGACGAGTCGCGCGTTCCGCTCAAGAAGGATCAGCAGTTCAACCAGTACCAGATGATGCAGATGCTGATGATCCCGTCGGGCAACAACGTCGCCCGGCAGCTGGCCCGTTGGGACGCCGGGTCCGAGGCGGCGTTCGTGAAGAAGATGAACGACGCGGCCAAGAAGCTGGGGATGAAGAAGACGCACTACACCGACCCCAGCGGCCTTCTCCAGTCGACCGTGAGCACCGCCGTCGACCAGCTCAAGCTCGCCGAACAGGTCGTCAAGAACGACGTGTTCCGTGAGGTCGTGCGCACCGAGAACGCCCAGATCTCCGGTCTGCCGGACCGGATCTACAACAACAACTCCCTGCTCACGACGATGGCGGGCAAGGTCAGCGGCATCAAGACGGGGTCGAGCACGCCGGCCGGCGGCACGTTCATGTGGTCCGGCTACCGCACCGTCGGCGGCAAGGACCAGATGCTGCTCGGTGTGACGATGGACCAGCACACCAACAGCCCGGACCCCAACGCCCAGCTCGGGCTGGTCCTGCGCAACACCGAGAAGGTGATCACGGCGGCCCGTGACGCGCTGGTCTCGGACACCGTGGTGAAGAAGGGTCAGGTCGTCGGCTACGTGGACGACGGCCTCGGCGGTGAGACGCCGGTCGTGGCGACCAAGGACCTGTCGGCGGTCGGCTGGCCCGGGATGAAGGCGACGTTCTCCATGAGCGACGGCGGCAAGAGCATCCCGCACGCCGCGAAGGCCGGTACGGAGGTCGGTGAGCTGACGGTCGGCAACGGCGAGAGCACGCAGAAGGTGCCGGTCGCCCTGCAGAAGGACCTCGTCGAGCCGACCTTCGGGTCGAAGCTGGTCCGCATCGGGTGAGTGGTGCCGGGGGTTCCGGGCGGTCGGCCCGGGGCCCCCGCACCACCGTCCGGGGCCCGGCTCCCCGTGCCCGCCGGGCCCCCGGACACTCAAGTTCCCCGGCCACCATGCACGTTCCTCTGCTCTTCCTGATGTCTGTCCTTCCGTCCCGTGCGTGACCGGAGTCCGTCATCGATGTAGCGCAAGCACAGAAGACATACGCGTCCGCCGTAGCGGCCCGCGGTGCGTGGGCGGCACAGGGCGCGGTGGTGCTGATGCCCTCCGGGCTGATGCTGTTCCTCGGCGCCTGGGGGATCCGCCGGCAGGACGCCGTATGGCGGGATGAAGCGGTCACCTATGACATGGCGCACCGCAGCCTGGCCGATCTGTGGCCCACGCTCCAGCACGTCGATGTCGTCCACGGCCTGTACTACGTGCTGATGCACTGCTGGTTCCTCGTCTACGACGCCACCCTCGGCGATGTTCTCGGCGCGGTCATCGGCCTGCGGCTGCCGTCCGTGGCCGCGATGACGGCCGCCGCCGCGGGGGTCGCCCTGCTGGGGCAGCGTCTGGTCGGGCGGCGGGCGGGGCTGCTCGCGGGCCTCACCTTCGCGCTGGTCCCCGTCGTCCAGCAGTACGCGCAGGAGGGACGCTCGTACGCGACGGTCTGCGCGCTGATCGTCTGGGCCAGCTATCTGCTGGTCCTGGCCGCCGCCCGCCCGCGCCGCAAGCTGTGGCTCGGCTATACGGCGCTGATGCTGTGCGCCTGTCTGCTGCACGAGTTCGCCTCGCTGGCGCTGCCCGCGCACGGCGCGGCGGTGGTCCTGGCGCGACTGCCCCGCCGCGTACTGCGCGCCTGGCTGCTCTCCGCGGCGACCGTCCTCGCCGGTCTGGCCCCGCTCGCGGTCTTCAGCACCCGGCAGTCGGCGCAGATCAGCTGGCTCATGTGGCCGGACCCCGTCCAGCTGCTGACCTTCGCCGTGCTGGCGGTCCTCGGCATCGCCTGCTCCCGCGTCCGGGTGCGCTCCCGCGGCCCGATCGGCCTGCGCGCCCTCGGCCTCCCCCTGCTCCTGCTGCCCACCCTCCTGCTGCTGCTCCTGTCCCACGTGGAACCGGCGTACGTGGACCGCTATGTCCTCTACTACGTCGTCGGGTTCGCGCTGCTGGCGGGCGCCGCACTGGCGCGGCTGCTGCGGCCGGCCGGTGAGCTGGGCCAGACCCGTGGCCGGCGGTTGCGGTGGACGCTGGCGGTGGTGCTGGTCCTGGCGGTGCTGCTGCCCGTCGACGGTCATCTGCGCAGCCCGGACAGCCGGGTCGACGACGTCACCGCGGTCGCCCACGCGGTCCGTGCGATGTCCGAGCCCGGCGACGGCCTGCTGTTCACGCCCGCCCGGCGGCGGATCTGGCGCGCGACCCTGCCGCACGAGTTCCGCGGGCTGCACGACCTCGCGCTGGCGAAGAGCCCGGCGGCCTCGCACACCCTCTACGGCACCGAGCGGTCGGGCGACGCGATCCGCGCGCGGATGCTGGCCGCCCGCCGGATCGTCGTCGCGGGCGACCCGGACGGCGCGCCGGCCGACGACAACGACCAGGAGATCGCCAAACGCGCCACGCTGCACGATGCCTTCACGGTCTGCCGCAGCACGGTGGTACGGGGCGCCCGGATCACGCTGTACGCGCGGCCGGGGGCGTGCCGTGGGGGCTGGTAGCGGAGCCGGGCGGGGGCTGGTCGTGGCGGTGCGGGGGCGGGGCGCGGCGTCCGGTGCGCGGGCCGGGCGGATCGGGGCCCGGGGCGCCGGTGAGCCCGTGCCGCGGAGGCGGTCCGGGAGCGGGGCGCGGCCGGCGGTGTGAGCGCGGCGCGGTCGGCCTCGCGGGTGCGGCGCTGTACGCCGGAGTGGTCATCACTCCGTTGTCCGCCGCGAGTCTTCGATGCCTACCTGAGGGAGTCCGGCCTACGGTGCCCGTATGAGCACCTCCCCGGAGTACGCCACCTTCCACTTCCATGCGCTGCACCACGCCGATCAGCCGCTGCTGCTGCCCAACGCCTGGGATGTCCCCTCGGCCCTCGCGCTCGCCGGGGCCGGGTATGCGGCGATCGGCACCACGAGCCTGGGCATCGCCGCGGCTCAGGGCTGTCCGGACGGGCACGGTCGCCCCGAGGTCCGGGACGCGACGCTGGCCCTGGCGCGGCGGCTCGCGGGCCGTCTGCCCTGCCCGTACACGGTCGACATCGAAGGGGGGTTCGGCGGTGACATCGGTCAAGTGCGGGATCTGGTGGCGGAGTTGGCGGATGCCGGCGCCGCGGGGCTGAATCTGGAGGACGGGCTGCCCGGCGGCCAGGGGCTGCAGGATCCGGTCCGTCAGGCAGAGTTGATCAGCGCGGTGAAGGAGCGTGCGCCGAGCCTGTTCCTCAATGCCCGGGTCGACACCCACTGGCTGGAGGACGCCCCGCCGCCGCTGTCGGTGACGCTGTCCCGCGCCGAGACCTATCTGGCGGCGGGTGCGGACGGCATCTTCGTGCCGGGCGTCACCGCCGACGAGGACGTGTCGGTCCTGGCCGCCGAGATCCCCGCCCCGCTGAACATTCTCTTCGCGCCCGGGCGGCACACCGTCAGCCGTCTGGCGGAGCTCGGCGTGCGCCGCGTCAGCACCGGCTCGCTGCTCTTCCGTACGGCACTGGAGGCCACCCTCACGGCGGCGGACGCCATCCGTACGGCCCAGCGCCCGGCGGACGCGGCGGGCGGCGAGGTGATGGGGTACGAGGAGGTGCAGCGCCTGGTGGGGGAGGAATAGCGCGTGGACGCGCCGCTTCGGTGCGGCGGCGGCTCAGGCCTGCTGGGCCGGGCCTGCCGGTTCAGGGCTGCCGGCCCCGGCTCAGGCCTGTCGGCCCCGGGTTGCGTTGCGCCGGCGGTGCACGGCGGTGGCGGCACCGGCCACGCCCAGCGCACCCACACCGGCGACCAGTCCCGCCTTGGGCAGGTGGCCGGCCTTCTCGGCCAGTCCGGCCAGCCCGTTGTCGGGCAGCATGATCGATGTCCGGCTCTCCGTGGGCGCGGTGGAGTCGGCGGCGAAGGCGGCGCCCGCGGGAAGCAGCAGGACGGCCAGCGCGCCGGTCGCGACGGCGGCGGTACGGATCACGGAGCGGTGCTGGGCCCGCATGGGTACTCCTCGTCATGGGCGGCTCGGGCCGCCCTAGGGGCAGGTACGGGAGGCACGTTACGGAGCGTCCTTAACGGCAATCCGTACGTTGTGTAACAGTCGTCGGGATCTCTGGGATCGGTCCTGTGACGGCATCGCCCACATGGCCCAGTCGACGGCCGTAAAAGCCCTGAGGAACCACGTAATGGTCGAGCAGGAGGTTCCGACCTTTGCTGTCTTGGATAGCGTGATCTAGAGCTACGTCCGCATATCCGATGAATTGCCGAATTGCTCGTGCGGCGATCGGCCGGGCAACTGCCCTGTGCGGCAGGGCGGCGACGCGGCGAGACGGCAAAGGCGGTGGCGAGGAGATGCGACGGCGGCGACCACGCACGGCAGCGACCCCGCGCTCCGGCACCGCCCCTACCTTGCGCTCCGGCACCGCCCCGATCCCGCGCTCCGGCACCGTCCGGACCTCGCTCGCCGCCCTCGCCCTCGCCGCACTCGTCCTCCTCACCGGATGTACGAACCTGGAGGGCCTGCAGGACGAGGGGCGTGCCAGGGACGTGGACGCGCCGCTGGTGCTGTGGCCCGGCTCTTCGCCCGCCCCGCCGAGCCGGAACGAGAATCCGGCGGTGCTGGTGCCCGTACCGGGCGTCCCGCGGATCCCCGGCGGCAGCATGGCCGACGCGAACCCGCTCGCCGTCCTCGATGCGGACGTCACCGCGCAGGGCGGGACCCCGCCCGCGCCGCGGGCCGTACGCCGTCCCGTGCTGCACGACCTCACGGACGACGGGAAGCCGGACCTGCTGATGGCCGTCGACCTCGGCCCCCGCAGCAGCGAACTGCGGGTCTACAGCGTCCAGAACACGGTGGTGACCCGGGTGCTCGTGCTGCGCGGGGTGCTGGCCGGGGTCGAGCTGGCGGCGGGTCATCTCGCCATCCGCGAGCCCACCAAGGACCCGCGCTACGTCAGCGTCACCGACTACGTCTGGGACGGCCGGGCGATGGACCTGTGGAACCTCACCCTCGACGACGCCCGCACCCCGCAGACCCCGCGGGCGGTCGGCGGCAGCCCATGAGGCCGCCGGCGGTCTCCCTCCGCTGGAAGATCGCGCTGACCGTGATGGCGGTGAGCTGCGCGGTCGCCGCGGTCCTCGGCGTCCTCGTCCACAATGCGGTGGCCCGTCAGACCGTCGGCCAGGTCCGCAAGGAGGCCCGCGCGAACCTGGAGACCGCCCTGGACCTGTTCGAGTACGGCACCTCCCGCGAGGGCCTCAACTCCCTCCTCGACCCGCCCGAACTCCCCGCGGACCTACGCCGGTTGGCGCGCTCCGGTCAGCGCGGCACCATGGTCGGGACCTACCACGGCCGCTCCGTCATGTGGGCCGCGGCGCCGGCCGACGGCCAGGTCATGGCCGCCTGGCGGCCGTACGGCAGCGTCCACCGCTCCCTGGACCACTTCGACACCGCCATCCTCGGCTCGGCCGTGCTCGCCGCCGCGACCGTCGCCCTCGCCGGACTGTTCCTGGCGCACCGCATCAGCCGCCGGCTGGCCACCACCGCGGCGGTCGCCCGCCGTATCACCGCCGGAGATCTGGATGCCCGGGTCGGCGACGGGCCGGGGCAGGGGCCGGGTGGTGGCGCGGCGGGGCAGGACGAGGTGGCGGCGGTGGCCGCGGCGCTGGACTCGGTGGCCGGCTCGCTGCAGAGCCGCCTCCAGGCCGAACAGCGCTTCACCGCCGATGTCGCACATGAGCTCCGTACGCCGCTGACCGGCATCCTCGCCTCGGCCGAGCTGCTGCCGGAGGGCCGCCCCAAGGAGATGATCAACGACCGGCTGCGGGCGCTGCGCCGTCTCACCGAGGATCTGCTGGAGATCTCCCGGCTCGACTCCGGCACCGAGCGCGCCGATCTCGCCGCGCACGACCTCGGGGAGCTGGTCCGGCGCTGCGTCGCCGCCACCGGCCTCGACACCGAGGTACGGATCACCGCCGACGCGGTCGTCGAGACCGACCGGCGCCGCCTCGACCGCATCCTCACCAACCTCGTCACCAACGCGCACCGGCACGGACGGGCCCCGGTCGTCGTCACCGTCGACGCCGCGGCCGCCCGGCGGCCGACCATCGAGGTGCGCGACCACGGCCCCGGCTATCCGGCCGACCTGCTGCACCACGGCCCGCAGCGCTTCAGCACCGACGCCCCCGGCCGCGGCAAGGGCCACGGGCTGGGCCTGACCATCGCCGTCGGCCAGTCCGCCGTCCTGGGCATCGACGTCCGCTTCACCAACGCCCCCGACGGCGGCGCCCGCACCCTGCTGCGACTGCCTCAGGGGGCGGTCGTCGGATGAGGCGGCGGTACGCGGGCGTCACCGCCGCTGGTTGACCTCACCAGTCGATGTCGTCGGGCGGCTCCGGGAGTGCCTCGTCCTCGGGCTCCGGTGCCATGGGACCGTCGTCGAACGCGGTGCCCGGGGCGGCTGCGGAGGGCCGGGCGGTCCCGGACGCCATGGCCGGGGCCGCGGGTGCGCCCTCCGTCCCCTCCTGGGTATCCCGTCCCGCCAGCACGTCCAGGATCTGCGTGCCGTACTTGGCGAGTTTGTTCTCGCCGACTCCGTTGACCGTGCCCAGCTCGGCCGTCGTCGAGGGCCGGAGGGTGGCGATCTCCCGCAGCGTCGCGTCGTGGAAGATCACGTATGCGGGGACGCCCTGCTCCTTGGCCGTTCGGCCCCGCCAGCCGCGCAGCGCCTCGAAGGCCGGCTGCGCCTCCGCCGGCAGATCGGCCGGCGCCGCGCGCTTGCCCTTCGACTTCGCCCTGGCCGCCCGCGCCGGCTTCTCCGGCTCCCGCCGCATCGGCACCTCGCGCCGGCCGCCCAGCACCTCGCCGCTCGTCTCCGTGAGCACCAGCGTGCCGTAATCACCCTCGACGGCGAGCAGCCCCTGGGCCAGCAACTGCCGTACGACGCCCCGCCATTCGGCTTCCTTGAGGTCGTCGCCCACGCCGAAGACGCTCAGGCCGTCGTGGTCGAACTGAATGACCTTGGCGGTCTTCTTCCCCAGCAGAATGTCGATGATCTGGCCCGCGCCGAACTTCTGCCCGCGCTCCCGCTTCAGCCGGACGACCGTGGACAGCAGCTTCTGCGCGGACACCGTGCCGTCCCAGGTCTGCGGCGGGGCCAGGCACGTATCGCAGTTGCCGCAGGCGGTGCTCTCCTGCCCGAAGTAGGCCAGCAGTCGTACCCGCCGGCACTCCACCGTCTCGCACAGCGCCAGCATCGAGTCGAGATGGGCCGACAGCCGCCGCCGGTGCGCCTCGTCCCCCTCGGACCCGTCGATCATCTTCCGTTGTTGCACCACGTCCTGCAGCCCGTACGCCAGCCAGGCCGTCGACGGCGCTCCGTCCCGCCCGGCGCGCCCGGTCTCCTGGTAGTAGCCCTCCACCGACTTCGGCAGGTCCAGATGCGCCACGAACCGCACGTCCGGCTTGTCGATGCCCATCCCGAACGCGATCGTGGCGACCACGACCAGCCCGTCCTCGCGCAGGAAGCGGGACTGGTGCGCGGCACGGGTCCGGGCATCGAGCCCCGCGTGATACGGCACCGCGGCGATGCCGTTGTCCACCAGGAACTGTGCGGTCTTCTCGACCGAGGCCCGCGACAGGCAGTAGACGATCCCCGCGTCCCCCGCATGCTCGCTCCGCAGCAGCTCCAGCAGCTGCTTCTTGGGCTCGCTCTTCGCCGCGATCCGGTACTGGATGTTCGGCCGGTCGAAGCTCGCCACGAAATGGCGGGCCTGCGCCATCTGCAGCCGTGAGGTGATCTCCGCGTGGGTGGCCTCGGTCGCGGTGGCGGTCAGCGCGATCCGCGGGACGTCGGGCCAGCGCTCGTGCAGCATCGACAGCGCCAGATAGTCCGGCCGGAAGTCGTGGCCCCACTGGGCGACGCAGTGTGCCTCGTCGATGGCGAAGAGCGAGATCTTGCCCCGGTCCAGGAGGTTGAGCGTCTGCTCGACCCGCAGCCGCTCGGGCGCCAGATACAGCAGGTCCAGCTCCCCGGCCAGGAACTCCGCCTCGACGAGCCGGCGCTCCTCCAGATCCTGGGTCGAGTTGAGGAACCCGGCCCGCACGCCGAGCGCGCGCAGGGCGTCGACCTGGTCCTGCATCAAGGCGATCAGTGGTGAGATCACCACTCCCACACCGCCCCTGACCAGCGAGGGGATCTGGTAGCACAGCGATTTGCCGCCACCGGTCGGCATCAGGACGACCGCGTCCCCGCCCCCTATGACGTGCTCGATGATCTCCTGCTGACTGCCGCGGAACGCCTCATAGCCGAACACACGGCGCAGCACCTGCACCGCCTCGCTTGCCTCCGAAGCGCCTTCCACATCCATGTCCACGACCACTTCCACGTCCGCCTGAGCCATTCCGAAAGCCTACGAGCTTCGCGGGGGTCGCTGGCGACCCTGTGGACAACTCGGCTCTCATGGCCCGCGCCGCCTCGTCCCGCGCCCGGCATGGCCCGGCCCGCGCCCGGCCGGGAGGGCGGCAGTGGCCCGAGTGCCGGCGAGCGCGACCGCCGGAAGCACCGGGTCGGTATGGGAATGGTCAAGTCCGGCGAACAAAAGGGGCATTACGCCCGTGTGTTCATGTCACCCTTCCTTCCGTATCCGACCGATCGTGCAAATGCGTGTAAGTATTGATCCGCTCAACCGACCGGAGTGAAGGCTTCGGCATCCGGAGTCGATCTTTCCGGGTGCCTCGCCGGAGGTCCGTCGACACCCCGCACAATCACGCGCACCCCCAACGCTCCCATTCCCCCCACACCCGCAGCCCCTTCCACAGTCACGACTACCGGGACCAGGTGTGAGACAGTGTTGATTTTGCAGCGTGATATCGAAGTGAAACTCCTGCGCACTTTCATTGCCGTGGTCGACGAGAATGGATTTGCCCGCGCCGCGCAGGCACTTCACGTGACGCAGCCGACCGTGAGTCAGCAGATCAAGCGCTTGGAGACCATTGTCCAGGCGCCGCTGTTCCAGCGCACCAAGCGTCCCTTACAGCTCACCCCCGCAGGTCGCGAGGTAATGGCGCACGCCCGCCGCGTCATCCTGCTCAACAATGAGGTACTCAGCAAGATATCGGCGTTCAGCAGCCAGGAATTATTCAGCATGGGCTGCTCGGTCCATTTCGCCGACGGGCTGCGGACCATGCTCGCCCAACTCGCGGTGGAGCGGCCACGGCTCCGCTGCGCCATGGCGACCGGCCTCAGCGCCGTGCTCGCCGACAAGCTCGCCCAGGGCGAACTGGAGGCGGCGATTCTCCTGGGGACACAGACTCCGCGCAGCGAGATCCTGGGGCGGCTGCGCCTGGCCTGGTTCGGACAGGCACTGCCCGCTCCCGGGGAGCGGCTGCCGGTGGCGCTGGTCAGTGAGCGCTCGGCTTTGAGCGACCGGATCATCGAAACGCTCGCCGAGCGCGACGTCGCCTGGCACTCCGTCCCGCGGTGCTCGGACCCGCTGGCGGTCCGGGCCTCCATCCAGGCGGGACTGGCATATACGGCGCTGCCCGCCAACGCCCACCACAACCACCCCTCGCTGCGCCCCGCGCCGCTCGGCGCCCTCGGCCCCGCACCGGAGCCGCTGCCCGTCTATCTGGCCTTCTCGCCCTCGGTGCGCGAACCCGTCGTCGACGCGGCGCGCGCGGCGGCCCGCGCGATGCTCAAGGACGTACCGCTGTCGCCTCCTTGATCGCCGCGCCGGCCGACCGCCACGCCCGGCTCAGCCGGGGTCGCAGGTGAGCCCGATCGGCCCGGTCGGCCCCTCGGCCCGGTCGGCCCACCAGCCCCGTCAGCCCCCTCAGTACGAGCTCCGGGCCGCCCTCGGTGCCGCCAGTTTCGGGCCGTACGGCGCGGAGTCCAGCCAGGCTCCCGCCTTGCGACCGGTGCTGGCCACGGCCGCGGCGGCCCGGCGGCGCAGCCAGACCGACGGGCGGTGGGCCAGCATGTGCTCCAAGGCGGCGCCGGCGCAGGCGCGGTTGTACGTGGCGGCCTCCTTCCGCTCGTCGGCGAACCGGACGATTTCGGCCTCGGCCGCCCCGGACGTACCGGCCGACAGCGCCGCCTGCGCGGCCCGCACCGCCCTGATCGCGTCCGGGATGCTGGAGTTCATGCCGCGGGCGCCGAAGGGGGCGAACAGGTGCGAGGCCTCACCGGTGAGCAGCACCCTGTGGTGGGCGTCGGTGAATTCGGCGGCCACCTGCTGGGCGAACCGGTAGGTCGACACCCAGCGCACCCGCTCGCCGTACGAGGCGGGCAGCACCCGGGGGATCCAGCGGCGCAGCCCCTCCGGTGAGGTGAACCGGTCCGGGTCGTCGTGCACAAGGAGGTTGAGGTCGACCCGCCAGCCGCCCGCGAACGGGACGAGGAGGACGTTGCGGCCGCCGACCCTCGGGTGCTTGTAGTGGAAGACCCGTTCCAGGAGCAGCGGGTGGGCGGGATCGTCGTCGAGGTCCACCACTACGAAGGTGTTGCGGGAGCGTGGTCCCTCCAGGGGGATGCCGGCGGCGGACCGCAGCACCGACCGCGATCCGTCCGCCGCGATCACGTAATCCGCCGCCCACTCGCCGCCCGCGGAGTCCACGAGCCGTACCCCCTCCGGGGTGCTCTCGGCGGTCCGCACCTCCACTCCCCAGTGGAACTCCACCCCGGCCTCCCGGCAGGCGGCGGCCATCAGGTCCTCGGTGTGCACCTGCGGAAGGCTGGTGAACGGCGGCAGTCCGTCGCGGCCGGCCGGCGGGTAGGTCCGGGCGTAGATCTCCTCGCCCGCCCAGTACGACCTCTTGGTGGCCCACATCAGACCCCGGCCGGCGATCTCGTGCCCGAGGCCGGGGCTGAGCCGCTCCAGTGCGCGCAGCGACGTGCCGTGCAGATAGGCGGCGCGGCTGCCCGGACGGACCGCGTCCCGGGTGCGCTTCTCCAGGACCACCGCGGGCAGGCCGGCCGCGCGCAGGGCCAGCGCGGCGCTCAGCCCGGCCGGACCGGCGCCGACGACGAGTACGGGACGGCGGGAAGCCGGGCCGGCTGTGGTTGCGCTCATGCGTCCTCCCTCACGAGGTGCAGCGTGTCCGGGGTGAAGGAGACGATGCGGCCCACGAGGCCGCCGGTCAGCGCGGCGTGCCAGACCGCGGTGCGCATCCCGGTCACCTCCCGGCGCAGCACCACCTCGTGCGCCGTGGTGGTCAGCTCCAGGTAGTCGCCGGCCGCGCGGACGTCCATCCCGGCGGCCTCGGCGGACCGCACCACCGGGGCGAACTCCGGCACGGCGAGCACATACAGGGCGAGCGTCACGACCCTGCCACCTCCGTGTCGTTCCGTATCAGCGCGGCCTTCCGTACCGGCTCCGCCTTCCGCACCAACTCCGCCTTCCGCTGCCACAGCGCCTGCGCGGACGGACGGGGCGACGCGGCGACGTCGGCGAGCGCCCGGAGCGTCAACTCCGCGTCCCGGGCGTCGGCCCCCGACATCGCCCGCAGCGGCCTGGTGATCTCCAGCTGGATGCCGTTGGGGTCGTCGAAGTAGATCGACTCGATCAGCTCGTGCGGCAGCGGCGGGGTGACCCGTACCCCGTGCGCCTTCAGCCGGTCCCGCCAGGCCAGGAGCTCCTCCTCGGTGTCCACATGGAAGGCGACGTGCCGGGAGCGGTGCATGAGGTCGCTCGGCGGCTCCTCCTCCTGCAGGCCGAAGTAGTAGAAGAACGCGATCCGGTTCCCCTTGCCCATGTCGAAGAAGAAGTGCACGAAGTCCGGATAGTCCTCGGTGACCCAGCCGGTCGCGGTGATCGCGTGCACCAGCGGCATGCCCAGCACCTGGGTGTAGAACTCGCAGGTCGCACGCGGCTGCCAGGTGACGAAGGCCAAGTGGTCGACCCCGTCCACACGCGGGCCGGGCGGGCCGGCCTGCGGGCGGGCGGACGGTGAGGTGAGGGTCAATGCTCCTCCTAAGGGCAGGGCGGCACGCGGCCGCGCCGTCGGGAAGGGGTCAGCGAGCCGTGGCGGGAGACCGGCCACGCAGCCCCGAGCCGGCGATGAGCGCACCCACGAGCAGGCTCAGACCGCCGACGACCAGCGCCCAGCGGGTACCGGTCGCGTGGGACGAGGACAGGTTGAGGATCACGCCGAGCACGGCGACCCCGAGTGAGGCGCCCACCTGGCGGGCGGAGTTGAGCGCTCCGGCACCGATGCCGGCCAGCTCGGCCGGTACGGAGCCGGCGACCCCGGCGACCAGGGCGGGCAGGGCGAAGGAGACACCGAATCCGAAGGCCAGCAGGCCCACCACGGTGGCGACGAGCGCTCCGGCGGAGTTCCCGGTGAACGGTGCCTGGATCAGCGCTCCGGTACCCATGAGGACGAAGCCGAGCGTCGCCGGGCGCCGCGGCCCGATCCGGCCGACCAGCCGCCCGGTGTAGATCGGGTTGAAGGCGGTGGGCAGGGTCAGCGGCAGGAAGGCGAGACCCGCGGCGAACGACGAGTATCCGCGGCCTTCCTGGAAGAACAGCGACAGCGCGAACAGCAGCCCGGACAGCCCGAAGTTGGCGAGCAGGCCGGCCACCAGCGCGGACGAGAAGCTGCGGCTGCGGAACATCCGCAGCGGCAGCATCGCCGCGTCGCCGGAGCGCAGTTCGGCGACGAGGAAGACCGCCGCCGCGACCACCGCCAGCGCGAAGCCGCCGAGCACCCCGCCGCCCGTCCAGCCCTTGTCCGGGCCCTCGATCAGCGCGTACACCAGCGCGGCCAGCGCGACGACGGCGCTGAGCTGCCCGGTCAGGTCCAGGCCGCTGCGCTGCTTGCGCGCGGTCTCCGGGGCCAGCCGTGCGGTGATGACCAGACTGACCAGCGCCAGCGGCACGTTGATCAGGAAGATGGCGCGCCAGCCGACGGTGTCGGTGAGCACCCCGCCCACCAGCGGACCGGCGGCGAGCGCCGCACCCGTGATCGCCGCCCAGGCTCCCACCGCGCGGGCGCGCTCGGCGGGGTCGGTGTACGAGTGGACGATCAGGGCCAGTGAGGACGGCAGCAGCAGCGCGCCCGCGACGCCCAGGGCCAGCCGCAGGACGACCAGCATGCCGAGCGTGGTCGCGACGGCCGAGACGCCGGACAGCACCCCGAACGCCACCAGACCCCAGAGGAAGACCCGGCGGCCGCCGAAGCGGTCGGACAGCCAGCCCGCGGTGAGCAGCAGGGCGGCGAAGGTGATGGTGTACCCGTTGGTGACCCACTGGAGCCCGCTCAGGCCGATGTGCAGGTCACCGGCGATCGCGGGCAGCGCCACCGAGACGATCGTCATGTCGAGCAGCACCATGAAGTAACCGAGGGAAAGCCCGATCAATAAGGTGCGCGAGGGCTTACCGGTTCTCTTTGGTGCGGCAACGGAATCCCGCTCCCTTTCCGCCTGCGTCGTCATAGGATTTCTGCTCCCTTTCGGAATCTCTCCATTCGCTGCCCCCGCAGTTGAGGGCGGCACAATCCATTCAACCGGAACCAGAAGGGGAATTGCGGGTGGTGACGACGGGGATGCCCTATGGGTACGATCGGCCCAGCCGATGGGTCAGCTAGGGGGGCGGCAAAGTCGTGGAGCTTCGGCATCTTCGGACATTCGAAACGGTGGCCAGGACACTCAGCGTCACCCAAGCGGCCAAGGAGCTGCACTACGCACAGTCCAGCGTCAGCGATCAAATTCAGGCGCTGGAACGCGATCTGGGTGTCGAGCTGCTCGACCGGTCGCAGCGCCGGGTGCGGCTGACGCCGCAGGGCGTGGCGCTGTCGGAGTACACGGACAGGATTCTCAAGCTGTTGGAGGAGGCGCGCTGGGCGGTCGCCCGGCCCGGCGCGGAACTCGCCGTCGGCGCACTGGAAACCGTCTGCCAGCACCTGCTGCCGGAGGTGCTCTCGCACTACCGCTCGCTGCATCCGCACGCGCGGGTGCGGGTCGCGCAGGACAACCGCGGTGAGCTCTACAAGGCGGTGCGCCGCGGCGACTTGGACCTGTGCCTGACCTTCGGCGCCCCGCCGGCCGACGCGAGCCTGCGCGCCGAAACGCTGGCCGAGGAGCCGCTGGCCGTCATCGTGCCGCCGGGGCACCATCTCGCCGAGCGCGGTGAGGCCGGTCTGGAGGAGCTCGCCAGGGAACCCTTCCTGGCCACCGAGCGGGGATGCGGCTTCCGGGAGATGTTCGACAGCGCCTTCGGCGCGGTGGCCGCGAAGGAGCCGGTCGCGGAGGTGTCCAGCATCGGCACCCTCGGCGCGTGCGTGGCGGCCGGGATGGGCTGCGCGCTGCTGCCGCTGGTGGCGGTGCGCGATCAGGCGAGCCGCGGCGAAGTGGCCGTCGTGAAGGCCGGAGACACCACACTGCATACGACCGTGACCATGACCTGGCTGGACCGCAACTCCGCGAACCCGAACCTCCTCGCCTTCCAGGCGGTGCTGCGCCAGCAACTGGGTGGCTGACAGGGGCGGTTCACCGTTCATCGTTCACCGGTCCGCTTCTTCGCGTACCGGTCCGCCTCTTCGCGTACCGGCGCGTGCCGGGGCGCGGGAACGGGCTGTGATGCGGGACCGGGCCGTGACGCGGGCGCCAACGGCCTCGGCGGGCCAAGGGGCGGCAGCGGGATCGTCTTCAGCCGGCTGCGGGCGATCTTGCCGGTGACCGTGGTCGGCAGCCGGTCCACGAGCACCAGCTCCTCGGGCAGCTTGTACGTGGCCAGCCCCTTGCGGGACAGATGCCCGGTCACCTCGTCCAGCGTCAGGCCGGCGCCGTCGCGGAGCGCGGCCAGCAGACACGCGCGCTGGCCCAGGCGCGGATCGGGCCGCGCCACGACGGCGTGCTGGGCCAACTGCGGCAGATCGTCCAGCAGTTCCTCCACTTCGAGGGCGCTGAACTTCAGCCCGCCGCGGTTGATGAGCGCGTCGGCGCGGCCCCGGTAGCTGACCGAGCCGTCCGGGGCGAGCGCGGCCAGGTCGCCGGTGCGCAGCCAGCCGTCGGCGGTGAGCGCGGCCCGGGTCAGCTCCGGCGCGCCGTGATAGCCGCGGAACATATAGGGGCTGCGGTACTGGAGTTCCCCGGTCTCGCCCGGCCCGGCGCGGTGGCCCTCGGGGCCCACCACCCGCACCCTTCCGCCGGACACCGGCCGTCCGATGGTGGACGCCGCCTCGGGCGGGTCGCCGGGACGGGTGAAGGTGCCCGCGCCGATCTCCGTCATCCCCCACTGGACGACGAGCCGCGCGCCCAGTGTCCGCCGCACGTCCTCGGTCAGCTCGCGGGGCACCGGAGCGCCGCCGGTGCGTACCTCCCGCAGGACGACGGGCGGACCGCCGGCCTCCGTGTCGTCCGCCAACAGGGCGACCACATCGCGCAGTTGGGCCGGAACCAGGAAGGCTGTGGTGGCCGAAGCGCCCCGCAGGGCGTCGAGGAACCGCCGCGCCTCCCACCCGTCGAACAGCCCGACCCGGCCGCCGACGACCAGGGCCAGGTGGACCGAGAGCAGCCCGAAGGCGTGGCTGAGCGGGCTCGCGGAGACGATCGTGTCCGCGGGGCCCAGCCCACCGTCCGCCGCGACGGCGGCCGCGTTGCCGAGCAGGCCACCGTGGCTGTGCACACACAGTTTCGGGCGCTGGGAGGTGGTCCCGGAGGAGGCGAGCAGCATCAGGGGTGCGCCCGGGTCCCGCGGCGGCTCCGGCAGCTCCCCGGCCGGTCCCGGCGCCTCGTCCAGCAACTCCCCGGCGCTCGGCAGCGGCTCGGCGCCCGCCGCGCGTGCCGCATCGGCGCCCGCACCCGTCCCCGAAGTCCCGCCGCCCACGACCCATACCTGCCGCAGGGACGTGCACCGATCGCGCACAGTGCGGATCTCCCCGACGCGGTCCCGGCCACGGTAGGAACCCTGCGCCACCAGCACGACCGCCCCGGCCTGTGTGACCAGCGACTGCACCTCGTGGGCACCGTAAGCGCAGTGCAGCGGCAGCAGCAGCACGCCGAGCCGGGCGGTGGCCGCATGCAGCACCACCAGCTCCCAGGAGTTCGGCAGCTGGGCCGCCAGTACGTCACCGGACCGCAGCCCCCGCCGGAGCAGCGCGCCGGCGGTCCGTTCTGCCTGGAGCAGAAGGTCGTGCCACGTCCGCCGGCGGGTGCCGTCCCATACGGCGGGATCCGCACGGAGGGCCGCGGCACGCTCAAGGGCTTCGGTGAACGTGAACGGGGACGTGAACGGGGGCGCGGACGGGGACGCAACCGGGGCTTGGGCCGGAGACGGGGTCGGGTCCGTGCCCGGGGCCACGGCCAGGGAAGTGGAAATGCACCTCAAAGAATCCGGCGTCGATTCCGTGGGGAGAGCGTTCACGAAGAATCCTCCGTTCCGGGCAGAACCCACAGTCCTTCCTTGCCTTTCCTTGCCGGACGGATTCTGGGCGGCCGTCGAGCTGAACGTCCAGGGGAAAGCCGATAAGAACTCCTGATCCGGTGCACCGGGCAGGCCGCTATAACGAAATCCCTGCCCCTTGATCACCTGGGCGGTGAAGCGCGACCGAAGATAGGTGGTGACGGCCGCTGTTGATTGATTTTTCCGCCGTCGTTCGGTCGCGCCGATGGATGCCAACCGCACGTACAAGGCCCGGCCGGGCGCCACTGCACGGCCGGTCCCCCAGGGTCGTACCGCCACGCCGGGAATCCATAAGGAAACTCAATAGCGGCGCCCCGACTTCCGGTTGAAAGTGCTGCCGCGAAAGGTTTTGGCAGGAGCATTCGGTAACTCCGATGAAAGTCATCGAGAAGGCCGAACCCGCGACGTCTCCCCTGGTCAACCGCCATGCCAGCCGAAATCCAGCCGGGCGGACCCCGCCAGGTGGCCGCACCCGGCCACCTCGGGGCTTGCCGGGCGCCGGAAAAGCACCACAGAATTCCGACGGCCCCGATACAGGAGGTATCGATGTCCGTAGTCCGCGCTTCTCACGCAACAAATGAAAGAGTGCGCTCCGTCGGTGAATTACCGTCCGTGGACAGCGAATTGTCGGTGGGCAGCGCATTCTCCGGCACCGATCTGCGGCGGCTCGACGACGCGATCCACGACGCCCGCAGCGCTTCGACGGCCGCGGTGTCGTCGCTTCTCGAACCGGCCGTGGCGGAGGGCGAGGCCACGTCCCTGACCGAGCAGAACTGCGTGTTCGACCACTGCGCCGTACTGCTGTTTCCGCTGACCCTCACCGCGGGGCTCCGTCATCTGGAACAGCGTGGCCTGGCACCACTCCCCACCGTGCCCAGCACGGTGGTGCGCCGCAGGCTGAGCGAACGCCACGGGCTCGACCCGGCACGCTGCGACGTCCACCTCACGCGGCTCCGGCTGGAATTGCCGGACGGACGGCGCCATCCGGCGGTCGAGGTGTTCCTCTTCCCCCGCGACAGCAGCACGTTCGACCGGTCGATCGCCGCCTCCGAAGCCGCGCACGGCTTCGAGGACCACACCGCGTTCGTGGTGGACCGGCCGAGTCCGCCGCTGCTGGCGCGCCTCGTCACGGCCTGGCGTTCCGAGGCCGGCCTGCTGTGGGAGGGCGGCGGACACAACCCCCACGAGGGCGGCCCCGAGGGCTCGACCGTCCTGTACTTCGTCCGGGAGCACGGGCAGCCGTCCCGGCGACGCCGCTTCGAGCTGCACTGCGCCGGCGACCTCCGGTCCTTCATCGACCGGGCCCCCGTGGACACCGAGGCCGTACGCCACGCCTACCGCGCATGGCGGCGCCCCGGCCGAGACCTGCCCGCCTGAGACCTGCGCCCGCCGTCCAGCCGCTACCCACCGGGAGAACCCATGCTGCGGAACGACACGCTGACCCCCAGGAACCTGACGCTCACCCCCGAGCTGCACGGCTATCTGCTCGACCAGGGCAGGATGACCCCCGACCCGCTCCTGGCCGAGGTGATCGAGCGCACCGGTGCCGCGATCCCCGACCAGGCACACATGGTGGTCGCGCCCGAGGAGGGCGCCCTGCTGACCTTTCTGGTGCGCCTCCTGGGCGCCCGCCGCATCGTCGAGGTCGGGACCTTCACCGGCTACTCCTCGCTCTGCCTGGCCCGCGGCCTGCCCGCCGACGGCTCGCTGATCACCTGTGACGTCTCCGCCGAATGGACCGCTCTCGCCCAAGACTTCTGGGCCCGCGACGGGGTCGGCGACCGCATCGAGCTACGGCTCGGCCCCGCCCTGGACACCCTCCGCGCGCTGCCCGCCGAGCCGCACCTGGACCTGGCGTTCATCGACGCCGACAAGCCCGGCTACATCGGCTACTGGGAGGAACTGGTGCCACGGCTGCGCCCCGGCGCGCTGCTCCTCGTCGACAACACCCTCTTCAGCGGCGAGGTGATCGCGGAACAACCCGGCGAAAAGGCCGCGGCCATCCGCGAGTTCAACGCGCACGCCCGCCGCGACCCGCGCGTCGAGCTGGTCATGCTGCCGATCGCGGACGGCCTGACACTGGCCCGCCGCCTGCCGTCCGGGGAGTCACCGGTCCGATGAAGCGAGCCAGAACGCACCGCACGAGTACGCACATCACGAGTACGCACATCACGAGTACGAACCGCACGAGTACGAACCGCGTGAGTACGCACCGCACTGAAGGAGGACGCATATGACCCGGGTGCCCCTCTCACCCGGCGCCGCACAGCCCGCGCTCCTCCCCGCCGAAGGGGCCTTCGTGGGACGCGGCGAGCCCGGCCCCTGGGACATCGGCTCGGCCGAACAACAGCCGGACTGGCCCGATCCCGTCCGGGCCGCGGCCGTCGGCGCCGAACTGGCCCGGCTGCCCGGCCTGGTCACCTGGGAGGAGGTCCGGCTGCTGCGGACCCTGCTCGCCGGGGCCGCGGCCGGTCACTACCAGGTGATCCAGGCGGGCGACTGTGCCGAGGACCCGGCCGAGTGCGCACCGCCGGCGGTCCGGCGCAAGGCGGGACTGCTCGACGCCCTCGCCGGGGTGATGGAGGCCGGCACCGGCAAGCCGGTGGTGCGCATCGGACGTATCGCCGGCCAGTTCGCCAAACCGCGCAGCGCCACGACCGAAACCGTCGCCGGCCTGACCCTGCCGGTCTACCGCGGCCACCTGGTCAACGCCCCCGAACCCACCCCACCGGCGCGCCAGGCCGACCCGCAGCGGATGCTGGACTGCTACCACGCGGCGGCCCGCGCCCTCACCTGCCTACGGCAGCGCACCAGCGCCGGGACGCCGTCCACCGCCGCGCCGGTGTGGACCAGCCACGAGGCACTCGTCTTCGATTACGAGCTGCCGCTGCTGCGCCGCACCCCGACCGGCCAGACCCTGTTGGCCTCCACCCACCTTCCCTGGATCGGCGAGCGGACCCGGCAGCCGGACGGCCCGCACGCCATGATGCTGGCCCACGTGGCCAACCCCGTCGCCTGCAAGGTCGGCCCGACGACCCGGCCGGACGAACTGCTCGCCCTGTGCTCCCGCCTCGACCCGGGGCGCGAGCCCGGCCGGCTGACGCTCATCGCCCGCATGGGCGCCCGGACGGCCGCCGCGGCACTCCCGCCCCTGGTCTCCGCCGTGCACCGCGCCGGCCACCCCGTCGTGTGGCTGTGCGACCCGATGCACGGCAACACCGTCAAGTCACCGACCGGCGCGAAGGTCCGGTCGGTCCGCTCACTCCTCACCGAGGTCCGAGCCTTCCTGACGGCCGTCACCGAAGCCGGCGGCACCCCCGCCGGCCTCCACCTCGAAACCACCCCGTACGACGTAACGGAATGCGTCTGGGACGACTCCACGGAGTTCGACTCCACGGAGCTCGACTGCACCGAACTCGGCTCTGCAGAACGTGACTTCGCCGACCACGAGCCCGCCGCACCCCAGCCCCCTCCCCACACC
>NZ_SDIF01000058.1 GCF_004122735.1 Streptomyces sioyaensis
CGCCCCCACCAGGGCGTCCGGCAGCGTCGCCGACTCCCCCTACAGCCCGACGCCCCCGAGCGCCCCACCCACCGGGCCGCTGGTGCTACGCGAGGGTGCCGCCGGTCCGGAGGTGGCGGAACTCCAGGGTCGGCTGCGGCAGCTCGGCCTGTATCCGGGAGCGGGAAGCGGCCGCTATGACGCGGAGGTACGGGCCGCGGTCGCGCGCTACCAGCGGCTCTACGGGGTGACCGGCGACCCGGACGGCGTCTACGGAGCCGGGACACGGGCGTCGCTGGAGTCCCGCACCGCCGGGCCGTAGCCCCGACGGTGCGGGGCGCTGACGGGGCCGGTTGTCGACACCCGGGAACGTTTTGTATTGTGGTTGAACAAAGTGGTTCCGCCCGCACTCCCTGACCGGCGGGCGGAGCCGCTTGACCTTCTGCGCGGCCGACGCCGCCGTCCGCATGCCCTGAAGCACAGGAGCCCGCCGATGACGGCCGTCACCACGCTCACCGCCCGCGCCCTGCTGCTGGACATGGACAGCACCCTCGTGAACTCCGAGGCCGTCGTCGAGCGCTGCTGGCGGCGCTGGGCGGCCGAGCAGGGGCTGGACGCGGACGAGGTCATGACGGTCGTCCACGGGCGGCAGGGCTGGGCCACCATGGCCGCGCTGCTCCCGGACCGCCCGATGGAGCGCAACGTGGCGGACAACCGCCGGATGCTGGCCCAGGAGACCTCCGACATGGACGGCGTGGTGCCAATTCCCGGCGCACCCGCCTTCATGGCCGCCCTGGCCCGCCTGCCGCACGCCCTGGTGACCTCCGCCGACATCGCGCTCTCCGACGCCCGGATGGGTGCGGCCGGGCTGCCCATGCCTGCCGTACGGATCACGGCGGAGAGCGTGAGCGCCAGCAAGCCCGATCCGGAGGGCTTCCTCAAGGGCGCCGCCGAACTGGGCTTCGCCCCCGAGGACTGCCTGGTCTTCGAGGACTCCGAGGCGGGCATCGAGGCGGGCCGGGCGGCCGGTATGCGGGTGCTCGGCGTCGGCGACCGCGCCGCCGCGCTCGCGCCCACCGCGCACGTACGCGACCTGACCCAGGTCCGCGTCGAGGCGCGGGCGGACGGCGTGATCGCCCTCCACCTCACGGACTGAGCAACCGGCCCGGAGCGAAGGGAGCCCGGGCACGGGGCCGGCCGGTACAGCACGGGCCGGTACGGCACGGTCGTGGCGGGCAGCCCCCGCGCCCCCGCGCCCCGCCCGCCTCGGCGCCCCCTCAGCCCGCGATCGCCTCGTACAGGCTGAGGCCCGCCAGCACGAGCATCACGCACGCGGCGACCTTGGTGATGAGCCGGAGCGGGACGTACTTCATGAGGGTGCGGCCGCCGAGGATGCCCAGGGCCGCCACCGACCACAGGGCCAGGACGGCGCCGACGCCGACCGAGAGCGGGGCGTCGTAGCGGGCCGCGAGGTTGGCGGTCATGATCTGGGTCAGATCGCCGAACTCGGCGACCAGGATCATCATGAAGCCCGCCCCGGAGACCTTCCAGAAGCTCTGGTCGGCGGGCTTCTTCACTTCTTCCTCGTCGTCGCCCTTACGGAACAGCAGGACGGCGGCGCCCGCCAGGAAGAGGACACCGACCACGCCCTGTACCCAGCGGTGCGGAAGCAGCGTCAGCACACTGCCCGCGGCGATGGCGAGGGCGACATGCACCAGGAAGGCGGCGGCCACGCCGGCGAAGACGTAGGAGGCGCGGTAGCGGGTGCCGAGCATCAGGCCGGCGAGGGCGGTCTTGTCGGGCAGTTCGGCGAGGAAGACGACGCCGAAGACGACGGCGGCGATGGTGGGACTGAACACGGGGTGGCATACCTCGATCGGTCGGGCCGCACCAAAGAGGCCCGGGAAGGGGGTCGCTTCGGCACGGCAGCGTCAAACACTGCGGCCGAAGGTCTCGCTGGCGCCGTACGGATGGCTGCGTACCGCGCTCCGGGCGCCGGCTCGCCACGTCGTCACAGCGCGCGAGGCGCGCTCCACCAGGGGTGGTGGTCGGGCGACGGGAGGGCATTATGTCGACGGTCCGGCAGAGAGCTACTCCCCTTCTGCTGCCCCCGAGGGTACGCGGTGCAGCCGTCCGCGCGCGACCAGCTCCAGCACCACCGCACAGGCCGCCGCCTGCACCGCCAGCAAGGCGACCAGCACGAACAGCTGCACCGCACCGGCCTGTACGGGCGAGGCGCCGCCCAGCAGCATGCCGACGAACGCGCCGGGCAGTGTGACCAGTCCCACCGTCCGGGTCTGGTCGAGCCCCGGCAGCAGGGCGTCCGACGCGGCCGGGCGGGCGACCTCCATCCGCGCCTCCCGGTCCAGCAGCCCCAGCGCGAGACCCGCCTCGAACTCGCCGCGCCGGGTCTCCAGCTCGTCCAGCGCCCGCCGCCCGCCCAGCACGGTGGCGGTCAGCGCGCCGCCGATCAGGATGCCGGTGACGGGGATGAGGGTCAGTCCGCGCGGCGGGACCAGGCCGGTGAGCAGCAGCAGGGCGACGACCGGGACGACGCCGGTGGCGATCGGCGCGGCGGCCCACCACCAGGTGCGGTTCTGGGTGATCCGGCGGCCGGCGGTCCGTACCGCCACCGTGAACATCAGCAGCAGGAAGCACAGCAGCCACGGGAGCGCATGCACCACCCAGCCGATGAGGTAGGAGACGGCGGCGAGTTGGGCGGCCGCGCGCAGCCCGGCGACGGCGATGGCGCGGGCGTGGCCGAGACGTGCCGCGGCGGCGAGGGCCACGGCGGCGACGAGCAGGACGGCGAGGACGACCCCGAGGGTGGCGTTGACCGGCAGCAGCACGCGCTCACTGTAGGGGCGCGGCGGAGGGCGCGTGCGCGGGAGCGGTTCAACCGGAGTGCGGTTGTGCACTTATGGTCTCCCGTCAGCTCTTGAACTGACGTGGGCATGTCGCCAGTCTGTTACCTGGTGCCCGCCCCATGGCAACCCCACGTCGTCACCATGGGCCGCACCACATGGCAACTTCCCCCCACATACAGGGAGTTTCGATGGCAAAGGTCTACGCGCGTCGAGTTTCCATCGCCGCGGGCGCGGCCGCCGCTCTGGTCGGCACGCTGGTGTTCAGCGGCCAGTCCGCCCAGGCAGCGCCGCCCAGCCCCCCGGACGCGGCCACCGCACGGACGTATCTCGCCGACATCAAGGAGCAGGCCGAGGGCCCGCTGGACGGCTACAGCCGCGAGAAGTTCCCGCACTGGATCGACCAGGGCAAGAACTGCAACACCCGCGAGGTGGTCCTCAAGCGGGACGGCACGGACGTGCAGCAGGACAGCAGCTGTGCGGCCGTGAGCGGCAAGTGGGTCTCGCCGTACGACGGGGCGACCTGGACCAAGGCGGACGACCTCGACATCGACCACGTCGTACCGCTGGCCGAGGCGTGGAGGTCGGGCGCCGCGCAGTGGACCACCGCGCGCCGCCAGGAGCTGGCCAACGACCTCACCCACTCCCAACTGATCGCCGTCACCGACAACGTCAATCAGGAGAAGGGGGACAAGGACCCGGCGAAGTGGCTGCCGCCGAAGGACTCGTACCACTGCGAGTACGCCCGGATGTGGGTGTGGGTCAAGCATGAGTACGGCATGACCGCGGACTCCGCCGAGAAGGCCGCGCTGAAGAAGATCCTGGACGGCTGCTGAGCCGTCGCCCCCGGGCCCGCCGGCCGGACACCACCGGCCGGCGGGCGCGCCGCCCCCCGCCTCTCGCGACACCCGGTGTGCTTATCCTCTGACGACGACATGGGGAGGCACCGATGGCCGGACTGCGCTTGGGACCGCTGCTGCGGTACGTCGATGCCACCAGCGCGACGGTGTGGGTGGAGACCGACCGGCCGTGCGAGGTGCGGATCCGCTGCGAGGGCGGGGCACACGGCGCGGAACGCACCTGGCAGGTGGCCGGGCACCACTACGCGCTGGTCCCGGTGACCGGTCTGGCGCCCGGCAGCGAGACGCCCTACCAGGTATTGCTGGACGAGGGAACGGTCTGGCCGCCGCCCGACAGCCCCTTCCCCGCGAGCACGATCCGCACCCTCCCCGCCTCCCCGGACCGGCCGCTGCACTTCGCCTTCGGCTCCTGCCGCTGGTCGGCGACGCCGGCGGACGCCTCGCACGACCCGGTCGGCCCGGACGCCCTGGACGCGCTCGCCGCCACCCTCGCCGCCGATCCCGGCCGGCAACGCCCGGACGTCCTGCTGCTGTTGGGCGACCAGGTCTACGCCGACCAGACCTCCGAGGCGACCGCCCGTGCGCTGGCCGCCCGCCGCGACCTCAGCGAGCCGCCGTGGAAGCAGGTCGCCGACTACGAGGAATACACCCATCTCTACGACGAATCCTGGCTCGGCCCGGAGGTCCGCTGGCTGCTGTCCACGGTCCCCAGCTGCATGATCTTCGACGATCACGATGTGATCGACGACTGGAACACCTCGGCGGCCTGGCTGGCCCGGATGCGGGAGACGCCGTGGTGGCGCGAGCGGATCCTCGGCGGCCTGATGTCGTACTGGGTGCACCAGCACCTGGGCAATCTGTCGCCCGCGGAACTGGCCGCCGACGAGTTGTACGCCCGGGTACGGGCCGCCGGCGACGGGACGGACCTGGTACGGGAGTTCGCGGCCGCCGCGGACAACGATCCGGCGGGCGTCCGCTGGAGCTACCGCCGGGACTTCGGCCGGGTACGCCTGGTCATGATCGACACCCGGGCCGGCCGGATCCTGGACGAGGGCGGCCGCGCCATGCTCGACAAGGCCGAGGGCGAATGGCTGCGGCAGGCGGTGCTGGAGCAGCGCGGCAGCTACGACCACCTGCTGCTCGGCAGTTCGCTGCCCTGGCTGCTGCCGCATCTCGTCCATGCCGCCGAGGGCTGGAACGCCGCGCTGTGCGCCGGTGAACGCGGCCCCCGTTGGGCCCGGCACAGCGAGTCCCTGCGCCAGCGCGCCGACCTGGAGCACTGGGCGGCCTTCCCCGAGTCGTTCACCGCGCTCACCGAGCTGATCACCGAGGCGGGCTCCGGCGGGGACGCCCCGGCGACGGTCTGCGTGCTGTCGGGGGACGTGCACCACGCCTATGTGGCGGAGCCGCGCCGCCGTGGCGCCGGCCCGCATCCCGCGAGCCGGGTGCTCCAGTTGACCTGCTCACCCGTCCACAACAGCATCCCCGGCATACTGCAGGCCGGATTCCGGTTCGGCTGGAGCCGGCCGGGCCGGTGGCTGGGGAAGCTGCTGGCCCGGCACGGGCGGCTGCCCCGGCCGCCGGTGAAGTGGCGGCGTACGGGCGGCCCGTGGTTCGGCAACCAGCTGATGACGCTGACGCTGGCGGGCCGTGCGGCGCGGCTCGCCCTGGACCAGGCCCGCCGGGAGAAACAGGGCGGCGTCCGGCTCGTGACGGTCTGGCGCACGGAGGTGGCCGATGCCCGCCTTGCCGGGGAATCCGCCGCCGCGGACGGTCCGGTACCGGGAGCGAACCGGCCGAAGAGCGGATGAGGCGGGCGGCCCGGCATTCGTGAGGGGCCGGCGGTGTCCCGGGCCGGCCGAAGCGGGCGTCTTGCTTTGTGGCACCCGGGTGCCGCGCCGGTATACAGGGCGGTGATGATAGGGCGCACGTTTGCCCGTCGCCCGTACCGGGCGGCCGCGCCCCGCACGCGCCGGCCGTCCGCCGCCCCAGGGAGCGCCCCTCTTGGCCGCCGAACGTCTCGCCGACCGCCACCCCCGGCCCGCCCTCGCCCTCGTGGGCGCCGGACCGCGCGGCACGAGCGTTCTGGAGCGGCTCTGCGCCTCGGCCGCCGAACTGGCCCCGGGCACCGGGCTGACCGTCCATGTCATCGACCCTGCCCCGCCCGGTGCCGGGCAGGTGTGGCGCACCGCCCAGCCGCCCGAGCTGCTGATGAACACGGTGGCGTCGCAGGTCACGCTGTTCACCGATGACAGCGTCGAGTGTGCCGGCCCGATACGCCCCGGGCCGAGCCTGTACGACTGGGAGGGGTGCGAGGTCGGCCCGGACGACTACCCGGGGCGGGCGCTGTACGGCCGCTATCTGGAGTGGGTCTTCCGCCGCACGGTGCGCACCGCTCCCCCGGACGTGACGGTCGTGACGCACCCGGCCCGTGCGGTGCGGCTGACCGAGGCGCCCGACGGTTCGCAGTCGCTGACCCTCGACGACGGCCGGACACTGCACGGCCTGGGGGCGGTGGTCCTGGCCCAGGGCCATCTGCCGACCGCACCGGACACCGAGCAGCAGCGGCTGGCCGACTACGCCGCCGGGCACGGTCTGCACTATCTGCCGCCCGCCAACCCCGCCGACCTCTCCGCCGAGCTGGAGTCGCTGGCTCCGGGCCGTCCGGTGCTGCTGCGCGGCCTCGGCCTCAACTTCTTCGACCACATGGCGCTGCTGACGACGGCCCGCGGCGGCCGGTTCGTCCGCGGCACGGACGGTGCGCCGGTGTATCTGCCGTCCGGCCGTGAGCCGCGGCTCTACGCCGGCTCCCGGCGCGGCATCCCGTACCACGCGCGGGGCGACAACGCGAAGGGCGCCCACGGCCGTCATCTGCCGCTGGTGCTCACCCCGGAGGTGCGCGCGGCCTTCCGCACCCGTGCCGACTCCGGTGACCTGCCCGACTTCCTGACGGAGGTCTGGCCCCTGGTGGCCAAGGAGGTGGAGGCGGTCTACTACGAGGCGCTGCTGGCGCGGCGCGGCGTGGGCAGCGCGGCGGTGCTCCGCTTCCGGGAGCGGTTCCTGGCCGGCGCGCACCGCGGCCCCGAAGAGGCGGCCGTCCTGGACGCCTTCGGGATCGCGCCGGACGCACGCTGGGACTGGGACCGCCTCGCCCGGCCGCACACGGAGCAGTCGTTCGCCGGCCCCGCGGCCTTCCGCGAGTGGCTGCTGGGCCATCTGCGCACGGACGTCGCCCACGCCCGGCAGAACAATGTGTCCGGCCCGGTCAAGGCGGCCCTCGACGTCCTGCGGGATCTGCGCAACGAGCTGCGGCAGATCGTCGACCACGGCGGGCTGGCCGGCGTGTCCCGCCGCGACCACCTGGACCGCTGGTACACCCCGCTCAACGCCTTCCTCTCCATCGGGCCGCCGCGGCGCCGGATCGAGGAGATGGCCGCGCTGATCGAGGCGGGGGTGCTGGAGGTCGTCGGCCCGCGGATGGCGGTCCGGCTGGGCACCGCCGACGGCCGCGGGCCCGGTTTCACGGCCCATTCCCCGGAGGTGACGGGGTCCCAGGTGACGGCGGCGGCGCTGATCGAGGCGCGGCTGCCGGAGCCGGACCTGCGGCGCACCGGGGATGCGCTGCTGGCCCGGCTGCTGGCCGACGGCGGCTGCCGCCCGCACACCGTGGACGGCTACGAGACCGGCGGGCTCGATGTGTCGCCGAGCCCGTACCACCTGATCGAGGCCGACGGCCGGCGCCATCCGCGGCGGTTCGCGGTGGGGGTCCCGACGGAGGGCGTGCACTGGGTGACGGCGGCCGGGGCCCGACCGGGTGTGGGGTCGGTCACCCTCGCCGATACGGATGCGGTGGCACGGGCGGCGCTGCGGGTGGCGGTTGCCGGGGTACATACAGGTGCCGGTGCGCGTGGAGGCACGGTTCCGGCAGCGCGATCTGCCGCTTCGAGCCAAAGGTCCCATATGGCCAGAGGTTGAACTTGCAAGTACTGGTTAGGTTTCCCTAACCTGTGCCTCCAGCGGTTACCCGTCCCCAAAAAGCCGTAGGAGCCCCCACCATGTCTGCATCCCTGGACTCGTTCCTCCAGAGAGCCACCCCACACGTCCTCGCACTCTTCCGCGTCGTCATCGGGCTGCTCTTCGCCTGCCACGGCGCGTCCTCGCTCTTCGGTGTCCTCGGCGGCGCCATGGGTCAGGGCGGCACCCTCCCCACCGGCAGCTGGCCGGGCTGGTACGCCGCCGTGATCCAGCTGGCCGGCGGCCTGCTGGTGATGCTCGGCCTGGGCACCCGCCCCGCGGCCCTGCTCAGCTCCGGTTCGATGGCGTACGCCTACTTCTCCACGCACCAGGGCACCGCGCTGTGGCCGATCCAGAACGGCGGCGAGGCGTCCGTGATGTTCTGCTGGGCATTCCTGCTGGTCTTCTTCACCGGCCCCGGCTCCTGGGCACTCGACCGGGTCTTCTTCGGCGCGCGCACGGAGCCGGCGGCGCCGGCCGCTCAGCAGGAGCCGTCCGCCGCCTGAGGCGCCGACTCCACCCGGAGGCACCTCCGCGGCCCCGCACACTTCCCCGGCGCCGCACCTCCCTGGCCCGTACGGCATCCCCGCCGTACGGGCCTTGCCGCGTTCCCCCTCCGGCCGACCACCCGGTCACCCGGCCGGAGGGGGCCGGGCGCACAGGCGTACGCTGTATGGCTGAAGGGCCGCCCCTGCCGCACCGAGCGACGTCGCGGCGGGGTTCGGACCGGGAGTAGGACGTTGTTGGAAAGCCTGGGGTCCCTCAGTGGCACCCCGTGGGTGTATGTGGTCGTCAGCTGCTCGATCGTGCTCGACGTCTTCGTCCCGATCCTGCCCAGCGGGATCCTGGTGATCGCCGCGGCCACCACCTCCGCCGGCGCCGGGAGCGCCGTGGACGCGGTCGGTCGCGTCGGTGTCGCCGCCTCCGTCCACGGCGGAGCCCCGCTGGCCCAGGTGTTCTCGCTGCTGCTGTGTGCCGCCACCGCCTCGGTGCTCGGCGACATGGTCGCCTACCGCCTCGCCTGGCGCGGCGGTGACCGCTTCGACCGCGCCATCGGCCGCTCCCGCCGGCTGACCGCGGCGCAGCGGCGACTCGGTACGGCGCTGACCCGGGGCGGCGGCATCGTCGTCGTCCTGGCCCGCTTCGCGCCCGCCGGACGGTCCGTGGTCAGCCTGGGCGCCGGCGTCGCCCACCGCACGGTCCGCGAGTTCCTGCCCTGGTCCGCACTGGCCGGCCTCGCCTGGGCCGCATACAGCGTGAGCCTCGGCTACTTCGGCGGGCAGTGGCTCGGCACGTCCTGGGTGAGCACCGCCCTCTCGGCCGTCGCCCTCTTCGCCGCCGGATCGGCCGCCGCGTTTCTGATGCGCCGGCCGGAGCGGTCCGGGGCGCGCTGAACGGATGGCCTGGCGGCTCGGCGGCCGGGCGGCCCGGTGGCCCGGTAGCCGGGCGGCCCGGTGGCCGGGCGAGAGTCCGGCGGCCCGGCAAGAACTCGCCGATGTGGTCCCGGCGGCCTCCGGGGTGGCGGCCGCGGACGGGAAACCCTTGGCCGGGCGCCGCAGCCCGGTGCGACGATGACCGGCATGTGCGGTAGCGGCACACCCAACGATCCCGACGGCTCCCACGATCACGACGGTCCCGACACCCTCCACGATCTCGGCGCCGCCAACGATCCCGGCGGTTCTCGCGGTACCGGCGGCGACCCCACTCCCCCGGCCAACGCCAGCTGGCGGCCCCGCCCCGAGACCGCCGAGGACCGGCCGGCCGTCCGCCGTCTCCACCTCGCCGCCTTCGAGACGGCCCAGGAGGCGGACCTCGTCGAGGCGCTGCGCCGCGACCCGGAGGCCTGGCTGCCGGGGCTGTCCTGGGTCGCCGACGCACCGGACGGCACCCCGGTCGCCCATGCCCTGTTGACCCGCTGTCATGTCGGCGAGGTCCCCGCCGTGGCGCTCGCTCCCTGTGCCGTGCTGCCCGCGTTCCAGCGGAGCGGTGCGGGCGGGGCGGTGATCCGGGCACTGCTCGCGGCGGCGCAGGCGGCCGGCGAGCGGACCGCGATCGTGCTCGGCCATCCGCCCTACTACCCGCGCTTCGGTTTCGTACCGGCCGCCTCCCGGTTCGGCATCCAGCCCCCGCAGCCCTGGCCGGACGAGGCCTTCATGGCGCTGTCCCTGGACGGCTCCCCGCCCCCGCGCGGCGTGGTGCGCTACGCCGGGGCGTTCGGCATCGGCTGAGGGCGGGCTGCGGGCGGGCTGCGGGCCCGGGCCGCTCGGGCGGTGCCGTACGGGCGGGCGCCTCCCCGATCCGGAGTAAAATCGACCGTCACACCACGCCCCCCGTCTCCTGTGAGCCGTACGCGCTCCCCGGACGCCGGACCGGGACCGCCTCCCTGGGCGGCACCCCTCGGCGGGGTCCGAACCACACACGCGAGGCACACTTCGGTGAACCAACCGCCGGTCGTCGAATGGACCGAGGCCGACGAGGCCCGTTGCGCCCGTTGGCGCTCCGAGAACGGCGCTCCGCCACCCCGCCGCATCGTCATCGCGGACGACCGGACGAAGGCCGACGACGCCTACAAACTCGCCTGTGAGGGCACCGCACTGCTGTGGCGCGGCGACTTCCACAACGCCCGCCAGCTGCTGACCGCGATGGCCCGCCGGATCGACCGCCGCCCCCGCAAGGCACCGCCCGCCGACGTCACCCAGGCGTTCCATCTGCACCGCGCCGCGCAGAATCAACGCGCCCGCATCCTGGGCATGCTGCTGGTCCCGCTCGACGCGTCCCTCGCCGTCCCGCTGCACCGTGCCCCGGACGTCCGCGAGGCCTGCGCCAGGGCGTACGGCCCCGCCGAGCCCGCCGGCGACGAGGCGTCCGGGACCGCCGAGGGCGGGGATCCGACCGCCTCCCTGGTCTCGCTGCGCGAGCTGCTCGGCCTCATCGGCGCCAACGAATGGCGCAGGAAGGGCGTGGAGATCCCGGCGCTCGGTGGCGACCGCATCCA
Source organism: Streptomyces sioyaensis (assembly GCF_004122735.1). GTDB lineage: Bacteria > Actinomycetota > Actinomycetes > Streptomycetales > Streptomycetaceae > Streptomyces > Streptomyces sioyaensis. The sequence goes on from NZ_SDIF01000058.1 coordinate 10,713, forward strand.
TCCGCACTACGGCGTCTTCTCCCCGGCCCGCGGCGAGTACGTCGACCTGGTGGCCGAGGCACCGCTGCCCTCCCAGGAGCTGGCGTTCGACATCGGCACCGGCACCGGCGTACTGGCCGCGGTGCTCGCCCGGCGCGGAGTACGCCGGATCGTGGCCACCGACCAGGACCCGCGGGCGCTGGCCTGCGCCCGTGAGAACACCCAAAGGCTGGGCGTCGCCGGACAGGTGGAGGTGGTCGAGGCCGATCTGTTCCCGGCCGGCCGCGCCCCGCTGGTCGTCTGCAACCCCCCGTGGGTGCCCGCGAAACCGACGTCCCCTGTGGAGCATGCGGTGTACGACCCGGGAAACCGGATGCTGCACGGCTTCCTGGGCGGCCTCGGGGACCATCTGACACCAGGCGGCGAGGGCTGGCTGATCCTCTCCGACTTCGCGGAGCACCTCGGCCTGCGTCCGCACGCCGCGCTCCTTGACGCCTTCGCCGCCTCCGGCCTGACGGTCCTCGGACGCCTCGACATCACCCCCCGCCATCCGCGCGCCCGCGACACCTCCGACCCGCTCCATGTGGCCCGCGCCGCCGAGGTCACGTCCCTGTGGCGGCTGGGCCTCGCGGCCGGGGGTACGGCCGACTCCCGCTGAGGCCGGGCGGGTTGGGGCCGCGGCGGGACGGCGGCGCGGCCACCGGGCCGGGCCGGTGTGGACCGGGAGGCACGGCCGCCAGGCGGTGCCCATCTGAACCGTGAGACGCGGCCGCCGCCCCGGAGCGCAGCCGCCCGATGCGCCTCCGGGTCAGGCACGATGGAGACATCATGGATCTCCGGTACCTCCTCTCCCGCGCCCGTGACCTCGCCGCCTCCGCCACGCCCGGCCGGCGCCGGCTGCTCGGCATCACCGGCCCGCCGGGCGCCGGGAAGTCCACCCTCGCCGCCCATCTCGTGGCCGGGCTGGCCGGGCAGGCGGCGCTGGTGCCGATGGACGGCTTCCATCTCGCCGAGGCGGAGTTGCGCCGTCTGGGCCGCGGGGACCGCAAGGGCGCACCGGACACCTTCGACCCCGCGGGCTACGCGGCACTCCTGGCCCGTCTGCGCTCCCCCGAACCGGACACCTCCGTCTACGCCCCGGCCTTCGACCGCCGTATCGAGGAGCCGGTCGCCGGCAGCATCCCCGTCGCACCCCACATCCCGCTCATCGTCACCGAGGGCAATTACCTCCTGCTCGACTCCGCCCCCTGGTCGCGGGTGCGCGCACTGCTCGACGAGGTCTGGTACGTGGAGCTGGACGGCGCGGAGCGGATCCGGCGGCTGATCGACCGCCATGAGCGCTTCGGACGCCCGCGTGCCGACGCCGAGCGGTTCGTGCTCGCCTCGGACGAGGCCAACGCCCGTGTCGTGGCGGCCACCCGCGAGCTCGCCGACCTCGTCATCCGCTTCACACCCGACGAGGCTCCGTCCCCCGAAGGCGCATAGGCCCCTGCTCCCGGCCTCCTTACCGCTGCTCGTCGGCGAGCAGCCCGGCCACCGACAGGGCGCCCCAGCCCACGGACACCGCCACCGCCACCGCCCGGCGGCCGCGCCCCGGCAGCGTCGCGCCGAGCAGCGCGGCATCCCCCAAGTCGGCGGCGATCCGCACATATGCGGCGGTACGCAGCGCCGGCCCTTCCGGAGCCAGCGCCAGCGCCAGCCCGCTCACCGCGTCCCGCCAGGCCAGCGGACGCAGCGAGGTCCGGGTCGCCGGCGCGGTCCGCCCCGCGGTATCGACCAGCCCCGAGGGCCGCGCCAGCAGACCGGGCGCCGCGGCCACCGCCACCCCGTACGCCGCGGTGGCCACCCCGACCGCACGCAACAAAGAGACCTTCATCCACCGTCCGCCTTTCCTCACCCACTGGTCACACGAGCCCCGTCAGACTCGTTGTCCCCTCCAACTCCTTTCCGCGGCAACCCCCTTCCCAAACGACATCACCGGTGTCACCATGACACTATGAGTGTCATCGAGGGGGAGTCCATGTCCATGAGCACCATCGAGCGCGACAGCGAAAGCGACAGCAACAGCAACAGCAACAGCAACAACGGCGGAGCACCGGCGCCCGACGACGACCTGCTGTACGGCGTCATCCGGCGCCTGTGGCCACTGCACCGCACGGTCGTGCGCGTGGTGGAACGCGAACTGTCCGGCACGGGCCTGACCGCCGGGGAACACGCACTACTGGACGCGCTGCACGCCGAAGGTCCGCGGACCGTCCCGCAGTTGGCGCGCGCGATGGACCTCGACCGGCAGCCGGTGCAGCGCTGGGTGAACCACGCCGTCGAACTGGGGCTGGCGGTGACGGCACCCAACCCCGCCCACCGCCGCTCGTCGCTGATCCAGCTCACGAGCGAGGGCGCGGAGGCGATACGCGGGATCCAGACGTTCGAGACGGCGCAGCTGCGGCAGCGGCTGGCCGATCTGCCCGCCGAGGACCTCCGCACCGCGCTGCACGTACTCGACCGACTCGGTGAGGAATTCCGGCACCTCGGGAACGGCTCACACGTTCCACCGGAGGAACCCGACAGTCGCGGCAATACCGACGCCAGTCGCATCCAGCCCAGCTCACCGCATCCGACGCACAAAGGACGGCTCAGAGAATGACCCGCAGAATCACCGCCTGGTCCGAGATCGACAACGGCCTCGTGCCGGTCGAGGAGGGCGAACTCTTCTACGAGACGGCGGGCTCGGGCCCCGCGGTGGTACTGCTGCACGGCGCGATGCTCGACCAACACATGTGGGACGAGCAGTTCGCCTGGCTGGTGAACTCCGGCCTGCGCGCGATCCGTTACGACTTCCGCGGCCACGGCCTGTCCTCCACCGTGGCCGGTGACTACGCCCATCACGACGACCTGTGCGCGCTTCTCGACGCCCTCGACGTGCCCCGCGCCGTCCTCGTCGGCCTCTCCCACGGCGCCCGGGTCGCGCTGGACACCGCCCTCGCCCACCCGGACCGGGTGGCGGCTCTCGCGCTCGCCTCCCCCGGGATCAGCGGCCGCGCCTTCACCGACCCCTTCATCCTGGAGCACATCAAGGAGCAGGTGGCGGCGATCGGCGCACCGGACGGCGTGGAGCGCTATATCGAGCACTTCCTGCGGATGTGGGTGGACGGACCGCACCGCGAACCGTCCGCGGTGCACCCGGGATTCCGTGAGCGGATGCGCGCCTCGGCCGAGGCCAATGTGGAGGTGCATGGCGAGGGGACGGGGGGCGGGATGCCCCTTGAGGTCGGAGCCGCCGGGCGGCTGGGGGAAATCCGGGTGCCGACGGTCGTGTGCGACGGCGATCTCGACGGCCGCGACATCTCCGCCAACGCCCATGCGATAGCACTGTCCGTCCCCGGCGCCCACAGGGTCCGGATACCGGGCGCGGGCCATATGGTCAATCTGGAGAACACCGCGCTCTTCGACCAGGAACTCCATGCCTTTCTCTGCTCCCTGAACCTGTGACGGACGAGCCTCTCCCGCGGACGGCGCTCCCGCCCGCCCCCGGACCCGCACCACGGACCGCACCTCTCCCCCGTGGCGGTTAGAGTGGCCGGGCCGTGGTGCTCGGGAAGACCGGTGACGGACCTTGAGGTCCCAGTCCGGAGCGGCCCTCGCCACTGTGATCGGGGAGTTTCCACCCCTTCCGCAGACGCATGACGCCTCTGCGGCGCCACTGACCGCAGCCCGCGGCCGGGAAGGCGGGGCGGACGCGTGCACCCGTAAGCCAGGAGACCGGCCACGGCATTTCACGAAGTGATCCACGAGGTGCTGGAGCGTGACCGCCGGATGGCCCTGTCCACCGATACCCCGAACACCCCTGCCTCCGGCGCCTTCCGCTGGCGCCGGCAGGACACCGTCCGTACCGCGGGCCTGATGGCCGTCATAGCCGGACTGCATGTCGTCGCCTTCGGCGTGCTCTTCCTGCTGGTGGTCCCGCACCACTACACCGTCGGCAGCCGGGTCTTCGGCGTCGGGCTGGGCATCACCGCGTACACCCTCGGCATGCGGCACGCCTTCGACGCCGACCACATCGCCGCCATCGACAACACCACCCGCAAGCTGATGGCCGACGGCAAGCGGCCGGTCTCGGTCGGCTTCTGGTTCGCGCTCGGCCACTCCAGCGTGGTCGTCGTGATGGCCGCCCTCGTGGCGGGCGGCGCGCAGCTCGCCGGCATCCTGCTCAACGACGAGTCCCGCATGCACCAGATCCTGGGCACGGTCGGGACCACCGTCTCGGGGTCGTTCCTCTACCTCATCGCCGCCCTCAACCTCATCGCGCTGTCCGGGATGTGGCGGGTCTTCCGCGAGATGCGCAGCGGCCGCTACGACGAGGCCGAGCTGGAGCGGCAACTCGACTCACGCGGCTTCATGAACCGCTTCCTGGGGCGGTTCACCCGCTCCGTCTCCCGCCCCGGCCAGATGTTCCCGCTCGGCTTCCTCTTCGGGCTCGGCTTCGACACCGCGACCGAAGTGACCCTGATGGTGATGGCGGGCAGCGGCGCCGCGGCCGGTCTGCCCTGGCACGCGGTGCTGTGTCTGCCGCTGCTCTTCGCCGCCGGAATGAGCCTGTTCGACACCCTCGACGGCACCTTCATGAACTTCGCCTACCAGTGGGCGTTCTCCAACCCGGTGCGCAAGGTCTACTACAACCTCGCGATCACCGGCCTCTCGATCGCCGTCGCCTTCTTCATCGGCACGATCGAGCTGGTGACGGTGCTGCACGACAAGCTTGCCCTCACCGACCCGCTGACCGGCTGGATATCCGGCCTCGACCTCGACAACGTCGGCTTCATCATCGTCGGCCTGTTCGTCGTCGTGTGGGCCGCGGCGCTGGCGTACTGGCGGCTGTCCGGCGTCGAGAAGCGCTGGACGGAGCGGACCCGGCAGGCACAGCCGGCGGATCCGGGGGGGTACGGCAGATCTGGCAGGTACGGCAGGTACGGCAGGTACGGAGAACGAGGCGCTCGCCCCCGGTCCCGCAGCGGGGCAGGGGCCGAGCCTGTCCGATCCGGCCCCGCCCCGCTCTCCCCTCAGGTAGGGGACCCCGCCGCCGCCCCCGTCTCCAAGTCCGGCCCCCAGCGCTCCAGGGCCGCCGCCAGATCGAGCGGCAGCACGCGGTCCGGCTGGTCCGGGCCGGGCCAGTCCTCCCGCGGGACCCGCCACATCACCTCGAACTCGTTGCCGTCCGGGTCCTTGGCGTACAGCGACTTGGCGACGAGATGGTCACTGGCGCCCAGCAGGGCGCCCCGCTCGTCGAGCCGGTCACGCGCCGCGACGAGTTCGCCGATCGTGCCGACCTCCCACGCGAGGTGGTACAGCCCGACACGTCCGGCTTCGGGCCCGGGAGCCCCGGGCCCCACCGTGAACAGCCCCAGATCATGATCGTTGAGCGAGCCGGGAGCGCTGAGAAACGCGGCGCGCCCCGGCACTTCGACATCCACCGTCAGCCCGAGGGCCTCGGTGTAGAAGGCGACGGACCGCGCCACCTCACGTACGTAGAGCACCGCGTGGTTGAGACGTCGTACCGGCATGGTCCTGCTCTCCGCTCTTCCGCCGCGGCACCACCGTGGTGCCGCCGCACTCCCCGTTTCCGGCTCCGCTGTTCCTGCCCGCCCCGGGCCGGACCGGCGACTGTTCCTGCTCTGCCCGCCCCGGAACCAGTTACTTGAAACTTCAAGTCACTCTCGACGATACACAGCACCCCCACGGCGAACAACAGCGCGCGGCAGCCTCGGGCGGCCCGCCGCGCGCCCGCCGCACGCCCTCCCAGCTCAGGCCCGGTCCGGACTCAGGGCGGGTCCGGACTCAGGGCGGGTCCGGACTCAGGGCGGGTCCGGACTCAGGCCCGGTCCGGCGGTGCCGCCGACGGCCGCCCGAGGAACGCGGCGATCGCGCGGTCGAAGTGGGGCCGGGCCACCACCGGCCGTTGCGGGGCGGCGGTGGCCGTGCGCTGCGGTGCCAGGGCGGCGACGACGGCCCGTTTGGCGGCCCGGATCGCCGCCGGCGGATGGTCGGCGATCCCGGCGGCGAGGCGGCCGACGTGCTCGGTGAGCCGGTCGTCGGGGACACAGCGGTCGGCGAGTCCGAGGGCCACCGCCGTACGGGCCTCGACCAGCCGGCCGGTGTAGAGCAACTCCCGTGCCGTACCCGGTCCGGCCAGGGCGACCAGCCGTGCGGCGAAGAGTGGGCTGGCGAGGATGCCGAGCCGGGCGATCGGCATCCCGATCCGTGCGGTGGCCGCCATGAGCCGCAGATCGCAGGCGAGGGCGAGCTGGCACCCCGCCCCCGCGGCGACCCCGCGGACCTCGGCGATCACCGGGACCGGACAGTCCTCGATCGCCGTGAACGCCGCTTCCATGTGGGCGAAGGACTCCTCGACACGGCCGGGGTCCGCCGCCACCCAGTCGGTCATGTCCGACCCGGCGCAGAAGGTGTCGCCCTGCCCGCGGATCACCAGCACCCGCAGCGACCGGCACGCCCCGAGCTCCCTGATCCGCCGGGCCAGGGCCGCCCAGGCCGCGCCGGGAAGGGCGTTGCGCCGGCCGCCGTCACCGATCCGGATCTCGCCGACGGCACCGGACCGGGTGATCCCGACGGCGGGTTCGGCGCCGGGCACCGCTGTCACTTCGGGCTCCGGGGTCACTTCGGCCACCGGTGTCACCTCGGACTCCGGTGCCACTTCGTGCCCCGGGGTCACTTCGCGGCCTTCCGTGCGCGGAGCCCGGCCAGTTGCCCGGGGCCGGCCCCGAGGGCGGTCAGTACCTGTGCGGTGTGCTCACCGTGCCGGGGCGGCGGGGTGCGTACGGCCGCCGGGTGCTCGGACAGCTTGAGGGGCGAGGCGAGGGTACGGAGGGTGCCGGCGCCGGGGTGCTCGATCTCGGCGACCATGCCGCGGGCGACGACCTGGGGATGCCGCAGGGCCTGGTCGACGGTGTTGATCGGACCGACCGGTATCCCCTCCGCGGTGAGCTGTGCGGCCCACTCCTGGGCGCCGCGGGAAGCCAGCGCGCCTTCGATCAGCGGAAGCAGTTCCGCGCGGTGGCGGACCCGGTCGGGGTTGGTCGCGAACCGTGGGTCGTCGACGAGTGCGGCGAGTCCGATCGCGGTGGCGAAACGGCGCCACAAGCCGTCGTTCCCGGCGGCCACCATGAGATGACCGTCGGCGGTGGGGAACGCCTGGTAGGGCACGATCGCCGGATGGGCCGAGCCGTAGCGCCGCGGGACGTCGCCGGAGGCGAAGTAGCCGGCGGCCACATAACTCAGCCAGGCCACCTGGCCGTCCAGAAGCGAGACATCGACCCACTCGCCCCTGCCGGTGAGTTCACGGCTGCGGAGGGCGGCGAGGATGCCGAGGGCGGCCCACATGCCGGCGGCGAGGTCGGCGGGGGACACCCCGAAGCGCACCGGCGGCCCCCCGGGCTCGCCGGTCACGCTCATGACCCCGCTCACCGCCTGCGCGATCGCGTCATAGCCGGGCTCCTGCCGGTACGGCCCGGTCTGCCCGTAGCCGCTGATCGAGGCGTAGACGACGCCGGGATTGGCGGCCCGGACGTCCTCGTACCCCAGCCCCAGGCGGGCCGCGGTGCCCGGCCGGAAGTTCTCCACGATCACATCGGCGGTGGCCGCCAGCTCGTGGATCAGGCCCCGGCACTCCGGGTCCTTGAGGTCGACCGCGATGCCGCGCTTGTTGCGGTTGACGCTGTGGAAGTACGCCGCGTCCTCGCCCTGGAAGGGGGGACCCCAGGCCCGGGTGTCATCTCCGGAGACAGGGTCCTCGACCTTGATCACATCGGCGCCGAGATCGGCCAGCATCATGGTGCAGAACGGCCCGGACAGGATGCGGGACAGATCGAGGACCTTCAGACCGGTCAGCGTTCCCTCGTGGACGAGCCAGGGCCCGGGGTGTGGTGCGGGGTGCATCGGTCTCACGCCTCCGTTGCGGTGGGACGCGCCAACGGGCCGGTGGCCGAGCCCAGTTCGAGCAGGAGCTCCATGCAGATGGCGGTGGCGTCGAGGAAGTAGTCGACGCGCAGGTTCTCGTTCGGCGCGTGGTTGGCCTGGTCGGCGTTGGCCAGCGGCAGGCCGATGCTGGGCAGCCCGAGGACCCCGGTGAAGACCCAGTCCGGAAGGGTGCCGCCATAGGCGGGTATCAGCAGCGGGGGCCGCCCGGTGACCCGGGAGACGGCCGCTGCCACCCGCGGCGTGTAGGGATTGTCGATCGTGGTCCGGGAGGCCGGTGTGCCGCCGGTCTTGGTGACCGTCACCTCGGGGGCATGAGCCCGCAGATGGGCTGCCACCCGCTCGAAGACGGCCTGCGGATCCTGGCCCGGCGTCAGCCGGATGTCGACGCCCGCCTCCGCGGTGTCGGGGATGATCGTCCGGGCCACGTCACCCGTGCTGATCCCGTTGATCGTCAGCGTGGGGCGGTCCGCCAGGCGCTCGTAGAAGGACAGCCCGTCGAAGGCGGGGTCCATGCCGCTCAGCCCGATGTCCCCGAGGACCTGCGGCAGATCGAGCGGGAGCGCGGCGAACGCGGCGCGGTCGGCGTCGGGCAGCGGTTCGCGGCCGTCCTCGAAGCCCTCGACGAGGACCCGGCCGGCCGGGTCCTTGAGGCAGGCCAGCGCCTGGACCAGCTGCCAGGCCGGATTGGGCGCGACGTTGCCGAAGTTGCCGGAGTGCAGGGGACGGCTCGCACCGGTCGCCCGCAGCCGGAGCCGGAGCATGCCGCGCACCCCGTGCGAGACACACCATTCACCGGACTCGTGCACCGACCGGTCGCTCCAGACGACCAGATCGCAGTCGTCGAACAGTTCCCGGTGCGTCCCCAGGGTGGCCGCCAGCGTGGGGCTGCCGATCTCCTCCTCGCCGTCGAGCAGCACCGTCACCGAGCAGGGCAGTTGGCCGACGTACTCGTCGAACAGGCGCAGCGCCTGCAGATGCGCATAGTGCTGGCCCTTGTTGTCGCCGGTGCCGCGCCCCCAGATCCGCCCGTCCCGCAGGACCGGGGTGAAGGGGTCGGAATCCCACTGTTCGCGCGGGCCGGTCGGCTGGACGTCGTAGTGGCCGTAGAGGAGGACGTGCGGCGACCCGGCAGGCCCGGCGCGGTGGCCGACCACCAGCGGCCGGCCACCGTCGCCGGTCAGCACCGACGGCGTCAGGCCCGCCCGCTTGACCTCGTCGAGCGCATGGTCGGTCGCGGCGGGAAACCCCTCCCCGGTCGCGCTCACGCTGGGGTGGCTCACGTAGTCCATCAGCCCGGTGATGAGTGCGTCCTGGTGCTCGTGCACCAGGTCACGCGGGGTGCCGGGGAGCTGAGCGCGGATCGTCGCAGCGTCCGTCATGGAAGTGACCTCGTTCTCTCGTGGGGGGCCGGCGGGCAGGGGCCCGTCCGGCAGCAGCCGTTGGCGGCTCGTCAGAAGTGCGTACGGGATACGGCCGGTACGTCAGCGCAGGGTCAGGAAGCGCCGGGCGGCCAGAAGGGCGGCGATGCTCAGGGCGCCGGCCGCCATGATGTAGAAGCCGGGCGAGAGGTGATTGCCGGTGCTGGCGATCATCCAGGTGATGATCGCGGGGGCGAAGCCGCCGAAGGACAGCACGCCGAGGTTGTAGCTCAGGGACAGGCCGGTGCTGCGGGTGGCGGTCGGGAACGCCTCCGACATCAAGGCGGGCAGCGACCCGAAGTAACAGGCCTTCAACAGCCCGAGCACCCCCATCACCAGGCCCATGACCAGCAGCGACGGGCTGCCCGACAGCAGCAGGAACAGCGGGACGATGCTGAGCACCATCGCGATCGCGGCGATGAGCATGATCTTGATGCGGCCGACCCGGTCCGAGAGATGGCCGATCAGGGGCGTCACGGTCGTCAGCATCACACCGGAGACCGCCGCGCCGACGTATCCCGCGGAGGACGGCAGCCCCAGGGACTCGTGTGCGTAGGTCGGCATATAGACGATCACATACGTCACCGCGGTGGACATCACCATGGCGCCGACCATGAGCAGCACCCGCAGCTTCTGCCCTCCGAGCACCTGTCGGATCGGTGTCGTCGTGGCCTCTCCCGCCTCGACGGCCTCGGCGAATTCAGGGGTCTCCGGGAGCTGCCGGCGGATCACATACCCCACCGGGCCGATCAGCAGGCCGAGGAGGAACGGAATGCGCCAGCCCCAGGAATCCAGCTGGGCATCGGAGAGATTCATGCTGAGCACGGTGCCGAAGGTCGCGGCCAGCAGCGTCGCCAGGCCCTGCGAGGCGAACTGCCAGCTCGCCATGTAGCCGCGCCGGTCCTCCGACTGTTCGGACAGGAATGCGGTCGCACTGCCGAATTCACCGCCCGCCGAGAATCCCTGGAGCAGCCGGGCGAGCAGAATCATGAGCGGTGCGGCAATGCCGATGGAGGCATAGGTGGGCATCACGGCGATCAGCAACGTGCCGATCATCATCAGCCGGATCGTCAGCAGCAGACCGGCCTTGCGTCCGGCGCGGTCCGCGTACGGTCCCAGAACGAGTGCGCCCAACGGCCGGATCAGATACGAGATCCCGAAGGTGCCGAAGGCGAGCATCAGGGACACCGTCGCGTCACCGGTGGGGAAGAACGCCTTGGAGATCGAAACCGCGAAGAACCCATAAGCGGTCAGGTCGTACCACTCCAGCGTGTTTCCGGCCGTGGCGGCGAGCACGGCTCGCCTCGCCCGATTCCGGCTCAGGGGTTTCTCGGCAATCATCTGACCTGTCTCTCCAGCGGTCGTCATGAGTGTTACTCCCTCGAATCGAGCAGGCGAACTGTCGCGCAGGGTGGAAACGCCGAAGGTGAGTCCGAAGCCGGGAAATGGGCCTCGTGAGCTCGTTGAGCGATGACGTTAGGGGTCACCGACTGTTCGCACAATCGCAACTTTTAGAACACGTGATTGCCGAATGGGCAACGTGCGCGAACGCCGCTCAGGCCGCCGGGAGGTCCGCCCAGCGGGTGATCCCGTCGCGGTGGGCGCGGGCGCCGTACCGGAGGGACAGGGCGGTGACGATGCCGCTCCCCCGGCCGTGCTCGGCCGGCCGCCCGCCGTCGGCCGGCCACCGGACGCAGGACGCCGGCCCCGCATCGGAGACCTCGATGCGCAGCGCGCAGCGCGCGTCGCCACCGGGCCGGGACAGGTGCAGCACGGCCGGCGGAAGGGCGTGGGTGACCGCATTGGTGACCAGTTCGGAGATCACCAACACCGCATCCTCAATGGTCGCGGCGGGAAGATTCCAGGAGGTCAGTACGGTGTGCGCGCGACGGCGCACCGGGGCGACCGCCTCCGGGAGATGGGGCAGCGGACAGCGGAAGGCCACGTCCCCGTCCGGTGTCGCCCAGGATCCGGTGTCGTCGCCGGTGACCGTCGCATTCATGATCATCCCTGCCTCGGCTGCCTGCGGGGAGGATGCACACCGGGTGAGGGGGAGCCCTATCGGCCGGCCGCCGGTCGACGGGGCCGCCGGTAAAAGGCGCCGCCGATTCGCTCGGCCCGCCCGTTCCGGATGAGCCCGCAGGGCGTATTGCCGACGTTAGGCACGGCCCCACCATTCACGCAATCGCAATTTATAGAACAAATCGTTGCCCGAAGAGCAATACCTTTCTATGCTGAGCGCATGCTGAACAGTCCGGCTCTTGAGTACTTCCTTGAGGTGGTTCGCACCGGCTCGGTCAATGAGGCATCCAGGCGACTCCTGGTCGCGGGCTCGGCCATCAGCCGGCAAATCGGCAAACTTGAGCAGGAAATCGGCGTCCCGCTGTTCGAGCGCCGGCCGCGCGGAATGGTGCCCAGTGAGGCCGGTGCCCTTTTGGCGGCCTATGCGCGCCGCGCCGCTCTGGAAACCGATCAGGTACTCGCGGAGATCCGCGGCCGCGGCCGGCTGGGGACCGTCGTCCGGGTGGCGAGTTCCCAGGGAGCCGCGCAGGAATTCCTTCCGCACGCCATGGCCGCCTTCCGCAAGGAGAATCCGGGCACCACCTTCCACATGCCCGTGGTGAGCCCGTCATTGACCACGCAAATGGTCCAGGACGGCTCGGTCGATCTGGCCGTTACCTTCAGCCTCGCGCCCACTCCCGACGTCCGCGTCATCCACGCCCAACGGGCCCCGATCCAGGCCATGGTCAGATCCGATCACCCGCTCGCGCAGCGGGACGAAATCCATCTGCACGATCTGCTCCCCTATCCGGTCGCCCTCACCGAAGAAGGCACCACGAACCGGCGCCTCTTCGACCTGTGCTGCTCGACCGAGGGAATCAGCTTCGAACCCCTGCTGGTCAGTTCAAGCTCCAGCGCCCTGTCCAACTTCGTCAAAGAGGCGAATGCCGTTTCACTGATCGGCCACATCACCGTGCACGAAAGGCTGCGCAGAGAGGGGCTGAAGGCCATCTCCATCCGCAACCCGGAAATGCATCTGCGCACCATCCAGATCCAGGCCATGGCAGGCCGTCAACTACCGGCCGTCGTGGACGCATTCGCCGACCACCTGATCCACCGGCTCGCGGAGATCGAGGTGTAGGAACACGGGGCACGGCCGCTCTCCCCCGCGGCACAGCGGCCCGCCGCGCGAGCCCTACCGGACGGCCGCCACCCGGACCATACGGGTCAGCTTCCGCTCCGCCAGGAACGTACCCAGCGGGAGCCAGGCCGCCAGCACGACCAGGATCTTCGTCCCGGCGGACAGCCTGAGCCGGAACGAAAGACGGACGGCGGCGATCACGTACAGGATCAGGAGGAAACCGTTGATCACAGCAATGGGGGACAGCCCCGCCGGCTCACCGGCCGCCGCCCCCCAGGTCACCAGGGTCAGCACACCGCTGGCGTAGGCCGTGGCCCGGAACCCCAGCAGCGCGCCCCGCCCGACCGGCGCTCCGCCGGCCCGCGGTACGGCGCCCTCCCGGGCGGGCGGCGCGCTCACCGTACTCGCGCGAGCCGGGCCCGGCGGCCGGAAGGCGGGTGCCGTCGCGGCCTCGGCCGTAACGGGCCCGCCCGAGCCGGAGGCACGTACGGTCGGCCCCTCCGCAGCTTCCGTCCGGCCCGGAGATGCCACCGGAGCTGCGGCGTCGAGCGGGGCTGGGGCGCCGACCGGGACTCCGGCGTCGACCGGAGGTGCAGCCTCGACCGGAGGTGCGGCCTCGACCGGGCCCGGAGCTTCGCCCCATCCCGAATCCTCCCCCGGCACCGACCCGAGCCCCAGCGCCATGGCCGCAATATCCGCCGCCCGGGGCCGTTCCGCCGGCTCCTTGGACAGACATGCCGCGATCAACGGCCGTACCCCCGGCGGCAGTCCGCTCAGCACCGGCGGCTCGTGCACCACACGGAAGAGCAGCGCATGCGTCGACCCGTCCCCGAACGGCCCCCGCCCCGTCGCGGCGAACGTCAGCACCGAACCGAGCGAGAAGATGTCCGACGGCTCCCCCACCTCCCGCCCCACGGCCTGCTCGGGGGACATATAGGCGGGGGTGCCCAGCACCGTCCCGGTCACCGTCAGCGCCGTACCGCTGTCGTCCTCCAGGGCCTTGGAGATCCCGAAGTCGATGACCCGCGGCCCGTCGTCCAGGAGCAGCACATTCGACGGCTTCAGATCGCGGTGCACCAGCCCCGTGCCGTGGAACGCCTGCAGCGCTTCGGCCAGTCCCGCGGCCAGCTGCCGCAACGCCGCCTCGTCCAGCGGCCCGTGCGCCGCCACCTGCTCCGCCAGCGAGGGACCCGGGACGTACTGACTGGCCACCCAGGGCGTCGCCGCGTCCGGGTCGGCGTCCACCACGGGAGCCGTCCAGAAGCCGCCCGCCTTCATCGCCAGCTCGACCTCCCGCCGGAACCGCCTGCGGAAGCCCGGGTCCTTGGCGATCTCGGCCCGTACGAGCTTCACGGCGACCCGCCGCCCCGAACCGGACTCGCCCAGGTACACCTGCCCCATACCGCCGGCCCCGAGCCGGGCCCGCAATCGGTACGGACCGACCACCACCGGGTCTTCGGCGCTCAGTGGCTCTGGCATCGCTCGCTCCCCCAAACGTGGTACGCGCGGCGCACTCTACCCAAGGCGTCCCGCGCCCTCCCGGCAGGGAGAACGACCCCGGCACCACGGGAGTACCACCCCGGCCGGACAGACACCCTGGCCCGGACGGGCCACCCCCACCGCACCTGGGCGTGTCCGCAGGCCGGTGCGTTCGTTGGCCACCGCGCCGGTGGTGGCGGGTGTGGGGTACGTCAGGAGCGTGGAGCAGTGGCCCGTTGGATCGTGATGAACTTCCCGCCCGTGTTGCTGCTGGCGGGGCTCATCGTCGTTATTGGCGGCGGGACAGCAGTCGTCCAGGTGATTGTCCGGCACAGCTTCCCTCGCCTCAGGCAGGGCAAGCACAACGAGGTCGCACAGTTCCTCTTTCCCGTTGTCGCCGTTGTCTACGGATTCCTCATCGGGTTCATGGTCCTCGTGCTCTGGGGCCAGGTGAACTCGGCAGACCAGACGACGCGGGCCGAGGGCGCCGCGGCAGTGCAGCTGGCCAGGGGCCTCAATGTGTTCAGCAAGGCCGAGAGCGCACGGATCCGGCAGAGCCTGCTGGAGTACGCACGCGCGGCGGCGGCCGAGTGGCCCCGCGCCGTGGTCGGCCGTACCACGCCCGAGGCCGAGAATGCGCTGAACCGCCTGCACCGCACGTACGCGGGCGTCAAGCCGCACAACGATTCCCAACGAGCCTTCCTCACCGGCTCGCTCGCGTCCCTGAGGGAATTGACCGGCGCACGCACGGTACGACTGCTCCAGGCACGCACCAACACCGGCCCACCCCTGTCCTTGTGGATGGTGATCTTTCTGAACACTGGACTGGTTCTCGGGTTCTCCGTCATCTTCGGCTCCGAGCAGACCCGGATGCACTACGGGATGGTCGGGGCGGTGAGCGCCCTCGTTGCCGCCAACCTCTTCCTCGTCACCGAACTCGCCTATCCCTACCTCGGCGAACTTTCCTCGTCACCGGAGCCACTGAACGCGGTGATCCAGGTCCTGTCGTCGCCTCAGTAGCCCGGAGATCCCCAGGTCAGCGCCACCCACGTGCGAGCTCACGTGCTGAGACTGTGCAGAGCGCGGGAGGGAGCAACCTGCAGCACTACCCGAAGGTCGAGATAGCGGGGGATGTCCAGAAGGTCACAGTCGGCCCATAGGAGCCGTCCTCCTCGTCGCTCACCTCGACGGTGATCTCCCGGTCGGGGTAGCGCGCGGACAGGATCCCCTGCCAACACTCCCCCAGAGCCAGCGCGAGTTGCGGCAGTTCCTCCCCGAGCTGATCGTCATCCGTCAGGGGGGTATTTCTGAACATATCCCACAACTCGACATGGTTGGCCACGCCTTCGATACGTCGCCGATCGTCGCCGAGATTCGCGAACCAGTCGTCGACAGTGCCCTGGCTGAAGCGCTCCTTGAGGAACACGCAACCGCGGTACTCGACCGTCTCGGGGCAGAACAGCCAGGCTGCGGCCAGGACGAAACGCAGGCCGCCCTCGAAGTCGAGGTAGTTGCCCGGTGAGAGGTCCTCGTCCTTCCAGTCGGTGCGCCACCGCCTGAAGAACGCCGGGAGCTCACGCTCGGACCACGCCGGTTTGCTGCTGCTCACGGCATCTCCCAGATGCTCCGCTCTCACAGCGGAGGAGAACCTGAAGCGGATTCAGGAAATCGACGAGGCGCGGGGAGATGCAGGTGAGCCGCCACCCGTGGCGGCGGCCCACGCGGCGAGAAGCCGTTCGTGCTCGACCTGTTCGTCGGTGAAGAGAGTGCGGCCCGCCCGCGCGGCCATGAACGCCCGTATCCGCTCGTTCGCCTGCTCGATGGTGGCGGCAGGGGCGCAGGTGGTCACCATGTCTCGAATCGTACGGCTGGGTGCTGACATACGCACACAGGTTGCCGAACCGTAGGCTTCTCGCATGATCCGTGCAGTGGCATTCGATGTTGGCGAGACCCTCATCAGCGATGACCGCGGGTGGGGCTCGTGGGCCGACTGGCTCGGCGTCAACCGGCACACGCTGTCGGCCCTGGTCGGGGCGGTCGTTGCGCAGGGCCGGGACAACACGGACGCGCTGCGGCTCGTTCGGCCGGGCATCGATGTGAAGGCGGAACGGGCTGCGATGGAGCGGGCCGGCCGGGGCGAAGTCCTGAACGAGTCCGACCTGTACCCGGACGTTCGGCCGTCGCTCGCCGCGCTCCGGGCGCGCGGCGTCCGTGTGGTGGTGGCGGGCAACCAAACAGCGCGCGCTGGCGAGTTGCTGCGCGCTCTCGACCTGCCGGTGGATGCGCTGGCCACGTCAGGGGAGTGGGGGGTGGCGAAGCCTGCACCCGAGTTCTTCAAACGCACTGTCGAGCTGGCTAGCGTCCCGGCTGAGGAGGTGCTGTACGTCGGCGACCACCCGCAGAACGACGTCATTCCGGCGCGCGCCGCTGGCCTTCGGGCAGCCCACTTGTGTCGCGGGCCGCTCGGGCATCTGTGGGCGGACAGCGAGGACGCGCGGGCCGCGGAATGGCAGGTGGGGAGCCTCGCCGAGCTGGTCGATGTGCTGCGGTCCGAGTGAGCGAACTGCACGGCCCCACCCACGCGATGGGGCGGGGCCGTTTCTGTTCTCGGACCGTGACGGAACGGGTACCGTTCGGAGTGGCTGCACCGAACGGAGACTGGTATGCCCAGCATTGTGTATCGCGGGGTAGGCCCCCGCATCGCCTACGAACGGCGCATCTCCGGCCTCACCCAAGCCGACCTGGCGCGCTCCGCCGGTATCGCCCTGGGCACCATCCGAAAGATCGAGCGTGGTGAGCGCGGCGTGTCCGATGCTGTTCTGGACGCCATCGCCGACGCGCTCGACATCGACCCGGCTCGGCTGCTGCCCGACAAGGAGCGCCCGGACGATCGCGCGCACCAGTCCATGCCGGGACTCTCGTCGGTCCTCGCTGCCTACGACGTCCCGGAAGGCGGACCGTTCCGGCCGCTGCCGGCCCTCGCGGCCGAGCGGCGCTCCGGCTTCTCCATCGAGTTGGGGCGGGCACAGCCGGCCCGCCTGTTGTAGCGCCGGCGATGGCGTCCGGAGCAGGGACTGCCGTCGAGATCTACCGTCAACGCCCCCGTGGAGGGGTCTCCGCGGGGGCGTTTTCGCTGGTGGGCACAACAGGATTCGAACCTGTGACATCTGCTTTGTAAGAGCAGCGCTCTACCGCTGAGCTATGCGCCCTGGCCGAGCCGACAGACTACCTTGCCTTCGGGGCTGGGCTGCACACCAGTGTGCGGAGGGCGAACTTACCGGTCGGGGTGTTCGTTCCGGTGAGTGGGACAATGACATTCGGCCTGGGGCGATGCGAGCGGGAGAGGGAAGTGACGGCGACAGAAGCGCAGCCGCATGAGCAGCGAGGACGCCGTCGCGCCCGTGGGGGGCCGGTCCGGGATGTGGTGGCGCTCGCGCTCTTGCCGCTGCCGTTGCTGGCCGCGCTGGCGCCGATGGCGTTCGCGGGCGGGGGGACCCGTCGCTGGTTCGGGCGCGGGGAGGGCCAGCGGGCCGATGCGCAGGCCGCGAAGGATGCCGCGGCGGAGGCGTTCTACGAGCTGGACACCGCGCAGCGGGATCTGCGGATCTCCCTGGAGACGATCACCGCCGTGGACAGCTCGCCGGCCGCACGGAAGGCCGCGGAGGATTACGCGGGCTTCGGCCGGCGGATCGACGAGGTGAGCCAGGGCTACATCACCGCGGTCGACTCACACGATCTGGACCGCGACGATCTGGACGGCGCCGCCATCGCGCGGGCGCGGGCCGATCTGACGCGGGCCAAGGAGGAGCTGAACCGCGTCAAGGGTGAGCTCGACCGGTTCGCGCAGGGGCTCGGGCCGCTGCTGCAGTCCGCCGAGACGCAGCTGGCGCGGCTGGCCCCGTCCGTGGAGCGGGCCCGGCAGGCGCTGCTCGCGGCGAGCAACGGGCTGGATGCGGTGCGTGCCCAGGGGCTGCGGGCGGACGATCTTGCGGGCCGGCTGGCGGCGCTCGGGCCGGAGCTGACCAAGCTCAATCAGGGCGCCGGGCAGCACGGCGTCCAGGAGACGATCCGGCGGGCCGACGAGGTGCTGCGCAAGGCGGAGGCCGTACGGGCCGAGGCCGAGCGGCTGCCGGGCAGGGCTGCGGAGATCGACAAGCGGCTGGTGTCGTTGCGGACCCGGGCGCAGGCGATCACCACGCGTGCGGGCAAGGTCGACCCGGTCCTCAGCGAGCTGCGGCGGCGGTACAGCGCGGCGTGCTGGCAGGACCTGCAGCAGGTGCCGGAGCAGGCCGCGCAGTCCGTCCGGCAGGCCGAGACGAAGCTGCGGGAGGCGCAGCAGGCGCGTGAGGAGCAGCGCTGGGCGGATGCCACGAGCCTGCTGGCGACCGTACGGGCGCTGCTGGACACCGTCGACGAGGCGGTGTCGGCGGCCGGTGACCGGCTGCAGCGGCTCGATGCGGTGTCGTTCGACCGGCAGAAGGAGATCGACCGGACGCGCTTCGCGATCCGCGACGCCCAGCGGCTGGCGATGACCGGGCGCAGCACCCCCGACCCGCGGCACGCAGGCCCCCTGGACGACGCGGTGGCGCGGCTGGAGCGCGCGGTCGCGGGCCTGGAGGGGCGGCATCCCGACTGGTGGCACTTCCTGACCGAGACCGACGCCGTCCGGCAGACGGCGGCCCGGGTGGTGCAGGAGATCAGGGACGCCAGGGGCGGGGCGGGGGCCGGCGGCGGCTGAGATGGCCCGGGCCCGCGGCGTCGCGGGGCGGCCGGCCGGCTTCTAGGGCCGGGGTGCGACCCGCCCCGGGGCGGCCCGGATCGCCCCGGCCCGGGGCTCCGGTGGCGCTGAGGGCGGTCTCCGGCGGCTTTCCTCCGGAAAGTGAACAATCCGCGCCGTCCCGGCGATGGCGTGATCTGTGGCGTGGGCGGATCCTGGAGAGGCACGGCTCAGACGGCACCTCTGCGCGAAGGAGGCCGGACATGGCTACTGGGGTTACCGGCCAGCCCCTCCACGGGCCCGCGAATCCGTTCCACCGGGTGAAGGCACGGCACACCCGCCTCGATGAGCACCTGCCCGTGGACCATCGGCTCAGCCAGGTCTACCGTGTCGGCGCGGGGCTGATGGGCCTGGTGCTGATCGCCTTCGGCATCCTCGGACTCACCCACCACATCGGCTACTTCGACACCGGCGGCGACACCGTGGCCGGGCTGAACACCAACGGCACCCTGAGCGTGCTCTCGATCGTCGTCGGCGCGATCCTCTTCCTCGGCATGGTGATCGGCGGGAACTTCGCCTCGACCCTCAACATCGTGTTCGGCGGGCTGTTCCTGCTGAGCGGGTTCGTGAACCTGGCGCTGCTGCAGACCGATGCCAACTTCCTCGCCTTCCGGCTCCAGAACGTCCTCTTCAGCTTCCTGGTGGGGCTGATGCTGCTGGTCTTCGGGATGTACGGACGGGTCAGCGGCGGCCTCCCGCACGACAATCCGTATTGGCGGGCCCGGCACCCGGAGGAAGCGGAACGGTTCGACCGCGGACAGCTGGTACCCGTCTCCGGTATGACGGCCGCGCGGCAGGCGGCGCGGGTCAGGATGCAGGGCGCCTCCCATGCGGGGCGCGGTTCGTTCGGCGCCGGCACGAGCGGGAGCAGACGGCGCAGCGTCACGTCCTCCGGCACGGGCGCGCTCGGCAGCGGCCGGGACACCGGCGCGGGCTCGGGCACGGGGTCCGGCACCGGCCGCAAGAAGTCCTGAGCCGGGGCGGGGCGGCAGCACGATGAGCCGTCACGGGCACGCCGCGTCCGTCACCGGGCACGGGGTGCACAACGTGGCGGTCGAAGCGCTCGCCACCCGGATCCTCAAGGGCACCTACGGGGAGGGCGACAGCCTGGTCATGCCGGAGGTGATGGCGGAGCTGGAGGTGAGCCAGACCGTCCTGCGCGAGGCGGTCAAGGTGCTGACCACCAAAGGGATCCTCGGCACCGATACGAAGCGCGGCACGTTCGTGCGGCCCAGGGAGGACTGGAATCTTCTCGACGCGGACGTGCTGCGCTGGAAGCTCGCGGCCGGGGTCTCCTCCGATTTCTTCGCCGATGTGCTCGAACTGCGCCGTTCCATCGAGCCCGCGGCGGCCGCGCTCGCCGCGGAGCGCCGTACCGATGACGATCTGGCGGCCCTGGACGCCGCGCTGAGCGCGATGGCCGCGAGCGCGGGCGACCCGGTGATGCTCGTGCGCGCCGACGCGTCCTTCCACACCGCCATGCTGATCGCGTCCAACAACCGCTTCTATGCGCAGATGCACCGGGTGATCGTGCCGGTCCTCGTCCAGCGCGACCGGGAGGTGCTCGCCGCGGCCGGGGCGCTCGCGCCGCCGCACGCGGTCCATGCCGCGGTCGTCGGGGCCGTACGGAACAGGGACGTCGACGGCGCCTACATGGCGATGCTCGAACTGCTCGATCTGTCCGCGCGGGAGCATCCGTAACACTGCGGGGAATCCCCGGGCGGCGGCCGTTACGGCGCGGACGCCGGTGGGCAGGACACCGCGAGGCACTGCGCACGAGCGGCTGACGCCGCACGAACCCGACGCCGTCCGCGGCACGGGCCCGGGCGGGAGGCCGCACACCGCACGCCAGGTGCCGCACGCCGAAAGGACGGGCCGGTCCGCATGAAGATCAGCCGCATCGAGACCTTCCTCGCCCCGCCGCGCTGGATGTTCGTACGGGTGGAGACCGATGAGGGCGTCGTCGGCTGGGGTGAGCCGGTGGTCGAGGGGCGGGCCGAGCCGGTCCGGGCGGCCGTGGAGGTGCTGTCCGAATACCTCCTGGGCCAGGATCCGGCACGTATCGAGGACCACTGGCAGGTCATGACCAAGGGCGGCTTCTACCGGGGCGGGCCGGTCCTCTCGTCCGCCGTCGCCGGCCTGGACCAGGCGCTGTGGGACATCAAGGGGAAGCGGCACGGGGTCCCCGTCCATCAGCTGCTGGGCGGCCCGGTCCGCGAGAAGATCCGCGCCTACGCCTGGGTCGGCGGCGACGAGCCGCATGCCCTGCGCGACGCGGTCACCGCACAGATCGAGGCCGGTTTCACCGCCGTCAAGATGAACGGCTGCGGCCGGATGACGCCGGTGGCGACCCGCGCCGAGATACGGGCATGCCTGCTGCGCGCCGAGACCGCGCGCGAAGTCCTCGGCGACGAACGGGACTTCGGCCTCGATTTCCACGGGCGGGTCTCGCCCGCCAACGCCCGCCGGCTGCTCCCGCTGCTGGCCGACTACGCGCCGATGTTCGTGGAGGAGCCCGTGCTCTGCGACCATCTGCATGCCCTCCCCGACCTCGTCAATGCCTCCGGCATCCCGCTGGCACTCGGTGAACGCCTCTTCACCCGACGGGAGTTCCTGGCTCCGCTTCAGGCCGGCGTCGCGATCGTCCAGCCCGATGTCTCGCATGCGGGCGGCATCTCCGAGCTGCGCCGGATCGCCGCGCTCGCGGAGGTCTACGGGGCGCAGCTCGCCCCGCACTGCCCGCTGGGTCCGGTCGCGCTGGCCGCCAGCCTCCAAGTCGCCTTCACCACCCCGAACTTCCTCATCCAGGAGCAGTCCCTCGGGATCCACTACCACCAAGGCGCCGAGCTGCTGGACTACGTCACGGATCCGGAGCCGTTCCGCTTCCACGGCGGGTCGCTGCTGCGGACCGACCGCCCCGGCCTCGGGGTGGACGTGGACGAGGGCGCCGTACGGGCGGCGGATGCGCGGGGGCACGCGTGGCGGAATCCGGTGTGGCGTCACGAGGACGGCGCGTTCGCCGAATGGTGACGGGGCGGACCGGGTGGAGACGGCGGGCCGGAGGGTGACGGCGGGCCGGAGGGTGACGGCTGGCCGGATGGTGACGGCTGGCCGGATGGTGACGGGCGGTGGTGACTTGGCCCCGCCGCCCGGCCAGAGCGGAAATAATTGACGGTGTCACCCGCGCGCCTGCGCGACCCGGTCGCGCGGCACACGCGGCGGGGTGCGGGAGAAAGCAGGAAACGCTATGGACCTCAGCACGGCGCTCCGGACCGAGCGGCTGGTGGCCATCATCCGGGGCAGGGATGCGGAAGCGTCCTTCCGCACGGTCATGGCGCTTGCGGAGGCAGGCCTTTTGCTGGTCGAGATCTCGCTCAGCGGGCAGGACGCCCTCACCGTCATCCGGCGGGCGCGCGTCGAGCTCGGCGACGCGGCCTGGCTCGGCGCCGGCACCGTCCAGACGGCCGCCGACGCCCGGCGGGCCGCCGAAGCCGGGGCGAACCTCATCGTCACGCCCGGTCTCGGGGCCGGTCTGGAGGAGTCCGTACGCCAGGGGCTGCCGACGCTCGCCGGGGTGCTGACGCCGTCCGAGGTGATCGCGGCCGAGGCGCTGGGCGTCTCCGCCCTGAAGCTGTTCCCGGCGTCGGTGGGCGGGCCGTCGTATCTGGCGGCGCTCCGCGGGCCCTTCCCCGAGCCGGCATTCGTGCCGGTCGGCGGGGTGGACCTGACCACCGCGCAGGAGTACTTCGACGCGGGGGCGGTGGCGGTGGGCGTCGGTTCCCCGCTGATCGGGGACGCGGCGGACGGGGGCGATCTGGACGAGCTGCGCAAGCGGGCGGCGGAGTTCCAGGCGGCGTGCGCACGATGACGGGGCAGCCGACGCCCGGGGCCGGCGCCGTCCGGCCGCGGCTTCCCCGGCAACCGGGCCGCCCGGACGTCTTCACCTTCGGCGAGACCATGGTCGCCCTGCGCGGCGGCGGCCCGCTGAAGCTCGGCGGCACGCTCCAGGTCTCCATCGCCGGCGCGGAGAGCAATGTCGCCATCGGCCTGGCGCGGCTCGGGCACGACGTCCGCTGGGCGGGCGCGGTCGGCGCGGACGAGGCCGGGCAGCTGGTGCTGCGTACGCTGCGCGCCGAGGGCGTCGAGGTGTCCGGCGCCTCGACGGACCCCGAGGCCCCGACCGGGCTGCTGTGGACCGAGCCGCGGCTGCCCGACGTCACGCGGGTGCACTACTACCGCACGGGGTCGGCCGGCTCACGGCTCACGGCGGACCTGGTCCGGGGCGCCTTCTCCGCCGCCCCGCCGCGCGTCCTGCATCTGACGGGCATCACCCCGTCCCTGAGCCCCACGGCCCGGCGGGCTGCCCGTCAGGTCTTCCCCCTCGCCCGGGAATGCGGCTCGCTGGTCTGCCTCGATGTCAACTTCCGCGCCCGGCTGTGGACCGCCGCGGAAGCCACCGCGGTCCTGCGCGCCTGGGTCCCGTTCGTCGACGTCCTGATCGCCTCCGATGACGAGCTGCCGCTGTGCCTGCCCGGAGGTACGGATACGGAGGGCGAACGGCCGTCCCTCGCCGCGCAGGCCGGACTCCTGCTGGACCTGGGCGTCGGCGAGGTCGTGGTCACGCTCGGCGCGGAGGGGGCGACGGCCTTCACCCGCGGCGGCCGTGTGCACCGGCCCGCCCCCTCGGTACGGGCCGTGGACGCCGTGGGCGCCGGCGATGCCTTCGTGGCGGGCTATCTGTCGGCGCTGCTGGACGGCGAGGAGCCGGCCGGGCGGCTGGCGCGGGGCGTCACCACCGGCGCGTTCGCGGTCGCCTCCGCCGGCGACTGGGAAGGCGCCCCGACCCGCGCGGAACTGGGCATGCTGGACGCGCCGCCCGGCACCGTCGTGCGCTGAGCGGCGCCACGGCTAATCTGTGCTCATGCCTCGTTATGAATACCGGTGCCGCCCCTGTGACACCACCTTCGAGCTGAACCGGCCGATGGCCGAGTCCTCCGCCCCGGCGGTCTGCCCCCGCGGCCACGAGGACACCGTGAAGCTTCTCTCCACGGTCGCCGTCGGCGGTTCCGCCGCCGCCCCGGCCCCCGCCCCCGCGCCGCGCGCTGCGGGCGGCGGCTGCTGCGGAGGCGGCGGCTGCGGCTAGGCGCCGCGGCCGACTACGGGCGGGTGGCAGTGCCGGGCCCGAGACCGCTAACGCTTGCGGGCCAGCGTCAGGCCGTCCGCCACGGTGAGCAGCACCGCTTCCATCCGCTGGTCCGCCGCGACGTGGTCGTTGAACGCCCTGATGGCCAGGGCCGAACCGGTGGCCGCCGGGTCGATGACGTCACCCTGGTAGAGGACGTTGTCCGCGACGATCAGACCGCCCGGCCGCATCCGGGGCACCAGCTCCTCCCAGTAGGAGACGTAGCCGCTCTTGTCCGCGTCGAGGTAGGCGAGATCGATCCGCGGCTCGTCCGGCAGCGCCCGCAGGGTCTCCAGCGCGGGCGCGATCCGCAGCTGGATGCGGTCCGCGACCCCGGCCCGCTCCCAGGCCTCCCGGGCGTAGGCCGTCCACTCCTCCGACACGTCGCAGGCGAGCAGGGTGCCGTCCGCGGGCAGTGCCTGGGCCATCGACAGGGCCGAAAAGCCGGTGAAGGTGCCCACTTCGACGATCCGCCGGGCCCCGATCAGCCGCACCAGGAACGCCAGCAGCGGACCCTGCTCCTGGGCCGACTGCATCACCGCCGCCTCGGGGAACACGCGATGGGTGAGCTCGACGATGTCCCGCTGTGCGTCGTTCAGCGGCGGATTGTGGGCGAGGACGTAGTCGTACATCTCCGCGGTGATCTGCGTGCTCTTGGACTCAGCCACTGACTCTCCTCTTGATCAAGGATCGCGGTCCCGATGGGTCATGGCCGGGCCCGCGCCCTGCCCCATCGGACAGACCCTAGCCGAGGCCGTCGTGCCCCACCGCCCGGTCCGGGGAAGCGGCACGGAGGAAGGCGCGGACGATGTGCTCGCCCGCGGCGACCCCGCGGGCATCCAGCGCCGTGACGTGGGGGGCGGACCAGCCGGTCGCCGCCAGTTCGCCGTGTCCGGGCCGCCATCCGCGGTCGGCGGCCTGCAACAGATCGGCGTCGAGCAGGGAGTCACCGGCCGCGAGGATCTCGGCGGCGCCCGTGCGGCGGGCCACCTCCGCCACGGCGGCGCTCTTGGTCAGCGGCCGCGGTACGGCGTAGATCTTGCGGCCCTGGAGGGACACCGTCCAGCCGCGCTCCGCCGCCCAGCCGGCGAGGTCCTTCACCCAAGTGTCCGGCAACAGCGGCCGCTCCACGACGAGATAGGCGAAGAGGTCCTCGGCGACCCGCTCCTTGCGCAGCCAGGCCGGGTCGGCGGTGCGGACGAGATGGGCGCGGACCTCGGCCAGGGGCGCGCACCGCGCGGCGATCCGCTCGTCGACGGTGCGCCGCCAGTCCGGGTCCGGCTCGCCCCGGACGAGCAGCTGCCCACCGTTGGCGCAGATGGCGAACTCCGGTGCCGGTCCGGGGAGATGGATGCGGCCGTACTGGGCGCGGGTGCGGGTGGTGGTGGGCACGAAGGTGGTGCGGCCGGCGAGTTCGGCGAGCAGCCCGGCGGCCGTCTCGGTCAGGTAGGACAGCGGCTTGCGCTCGTACGTCTCGACGCACAGCAGCCGGGGGGCTTCGGCGTCGGGCATGGCGAGGTCCAGCGCCGCGGCCGAATAGATCAGGGTGCGGTCGAGGTCGCTGGCGACCAAAAGAGGGGCAGCGCGCAGCGCTTCCGGGGAAGGGTGGTGGTGGGCGAGGGGCCGGCCGCTCATCAGGAGGCCACCGCCTTGCCGTCGGCCCCGGTGGCCCCGCGGGTGAAGCGGGGGTGGATCAACCCCACGCAGGTGTAGGGCAGTTGGTCGACCTCTTCGACGGGGACGCCGCGCTGTTCCGCCAGGAGGCGCACATGCGCGAGATCGGCCCCCGCGCCCCGCCGGGCCAGGATCTTCCAGGGGACCCGGCGCAGCAGGACGCGGGTGGTCTCCCCGACACCGGGTTTGACCAGATTGACGTCGTGGATGCCGTACTCCTCGCTGATCCGCCGGACGGCCGCCCAGCCCTCCCAGGTGGGTGTCCGGTCCGCGGCGGCCAGCTCCTTCACCTCCGCGGCGACCTCCTCGGCGACCTCGTCGAAGCGCGCGGCGACCGTGTCCAGGAACGTCCCGGACAGATCGGCCGCGGCCAGTTCGCGGTAGAACTTCGCGCCGTGGAAGTCGTCCGGGCCCACCAGGTCCGCGCGCAGGACGGTGCGCGATATGAGGCCGGAGACGGTGGAGTTGAGGCAGGCGGACGGGATGAGGAAGTCGTCGCGGGTGCCGTAGGTCTCGACGCAGCCGCCGGGGTCGGCGAGCACGACCATCCGCGGATCGAAGCCCGGGAAGTCCGCCAGTGCCCGGTCGAGTTCACGGGTGATGGCGCCCTTGCCGGTCCAGCCGTCCACGAAGACGACGTCCGCCGGATCGTGCCGGGCGGCCAGCCAGCGCAGCGCCGTGGTGTCGATGCCCCGGCCGCGGACGATCGAGACCGCGTAGTGCGGCAGCTCCCGCCCGTGGACGTGCCGGGCCCAGCGGCGCATCAGCACCCCGACGGGGGTGCCGGCGCGGGCCAGCGAGACCAGTACGGGGCGCGGGCCGCGTTCGGCGAGCACGGTCTCGGTGACGGTCCCGACGGCCCGCGCGATCCGGCTCGCCGAGGCCTGCAGCGCGCTGTGGAACAGCGCCTGGTACTCCTGGCTCGGCTGGAATTCGACGGGCAGCGACTCCGCGTAGTGGGCGCCGCCGCGCTGGATCGCCTCCTCGCGTTCCTCGGTCGGCGCTTCCAGGGAGACGCCGGAGAGGTCCTGGAGCAGCCAGCCGACCTCGTCGGCCGCGTAGGAGGAGAAGGCGGGGCCGCGCAGCGGCTCGGGGAGGGGCATGGATCCGGCCTCCGGCGGCGGCGTGTACGAGGGGAGGACGGCGAGCAGCAGCCGGTCGGTGTGCGCGGCGAGACGGTGCAGCAGACCGCCGGCGGCGTGCAGTTCGGGGCGGTCGCCGGGCGCGTCCACGACGGCCACGATGGCGTCGAAGCGGCGTTCCGGGGCGGAGCCGGGCGCGACGTTGTAGGCGTAGCGCTCCCCCGGCCCGTCGGCCGGGCCGTCATGGGCGGGGAAGGACAGCCGGGTGCGGATCGCGTACCCGGGGTCGTCCACGGCGAGCACCGGCGAGCGGGTGGTGGTGGAGAAGAAGACGCCCGCGCCGGTGCCGTCGGCGGGTGCCGGGGCGGCGTCGCCGTGCTCCGCGGTGACCAGCGCGTCCAGCGCCCCGGCGATCCGCAGCGGCGCGTACATCAACTCCTCGTTGCCGAGGACGAGGACGCGGCGCGCGCCGTCCAGGTGCCGTGCGAGCCGGGCCGCCATGGCGGGCAGCCCGGCCTCCAGCCGCTCGCGGTGCGCGGGGGTGAAGCCGTGCCGCCCGCCGTCCGGCAGACCGGCGGGCCAGCCGAGGTCGACCCGTACGGCGGGCGCACCGCCGGCGGCGGGTGCGCCCGACGTGTCCGCCGGCCGGGGCCCGTCCTGGGGCGCTCCGTCGGGGCCGGGCGTCCCTGCCGCGCGGGCCTCGTGCCGGGCGACGAGGTCCTGGCCGCGGGAGAGCACATCGTCGGGGAGGCGGACGCCGCCCGCGGCCAGCGCCACGAGGTCGACCCGGGCGCCCAGCTCCGCCGCGCACTTCTCCAGACGGCTGCGGTCCTCGTCGGAGCGCATGTCCACCAGGGCGACGACCACGTACCGCTCGCGCGGGAAGTGCGCGTGCAGCGCCCGGATGGTGTTCAGCACGGTCCGGCCGGTGGAGAACTCGTCGTCGACGAGCACCAGCGGTCCGTCCCCGGCCAGGAGTGCGCGGTCCTGCGGGAGCAGCAGATGCGAGGTGGCGTGGCTGTGCTCCTCCTCGAAGCCGCCCACCTGCGCCACGCCCGCCACCGGCCGGCGGGTGGAGTGCAGATACGGCGCCAGCGCCAGGCCGTCGGCCACCGAATGTCCCAGGCCGGTGGCGGTCTCGGCGTAGCCCAGGACGACGGAGCGGGCGGCGGCCTCCTCGCCCAGCAGCTGCCGCACCCGGCGTCCCAGGCCGAGGCCGGCGCCATGGACCACGTCCGGCCGCTGCGGCACGTGCTTGCCGAGCACGTTCGACACGAGCAGATGGGCCCGCTTGGGGTTGCGCCGCAGCGCCAGCCCGAGCAGTTCCGGCAGCTCGTCCCCGCCGCTCAGCGAGACCCCGAGCCGACCGGCGACCCATTCTCCCGTCCAGACCACGCGCTGTGTCTCCTTGGTCGTACCGTCATGTCGTGCGGCGCCGGTCACGTCGGCACCACGCTCGCCGTCAGCAGCTCCACGAACCCGATGCCCTCCCCGGCGACGCCGAACGCCTCGGCGCGCAGCAGGGTCCGCTCGGCCCAGGCCCGGTGCGGTTTCACCTCGTTCATCTTGTTCGTGTACGCGGAGCGCAGGACTCCGCCGGCGCCCCGCTCGGGCCGCAGGATGTCGACCGCGTCGCTGAACTCCTCGTGGCTGACGACCGAGAGGGCGTGCACCGGTGCGACGTGCGAGGGGTGGATGCAGGTCTTGCCCTGCAGACCGTTGGCGCGGTCGAGTTCGATCTCCCGCAGCAGACCGTCCATGTCGTGCTCGATCAGGGCCGTCCGCAGTTCCTCGGCCCGCCCGAGGAACGGGCTGCGCCGCAGCTGCGGCTTGAACATCCGCTCCTGCAGCCGGAAGTACTCCCACACCGGGCCGGTGACCGTGAAGCCCGTACCGTCCGCCCGTCCCAGCACATTGACCACGTCGGATATCACGGACGCGACGATCCGGACGTCGTACGCCGTCATGTCGGGAGCGCGGCGCAGTCCGTAGGCCGAGCAGAAGTCGGTGACGCCGAGGCGCAGGGCGAGCACCCGGTCCCGGTACTTGTCGACGGACCTGGCGATCCCTTGCAGGGTCTCGGCGCGGCTCTCCAGATGCAGCAGCTGCGGGGATTCCAGCACCGGCATCGCGAACAGCCGCCGGTCGCTTGCGGACTCGGCCGCGGTCAGCGCCTCAAGGAACGGGATGCCGCTTTCCTCGGTGAATTTCGGAAGTACAAATCCAGACAGCCTGTGCACGGCGGGTCCCATCCGCCGCACCAGGTCCGGTATCTGGCCGGGGGCACGGACCCGGATGAACAGCAGCGGAAGGGACGTTCCCGCGGCGGCCGCCTCGTCGAGCAGGGCGAGCTGGCGCACGAGGTTCTCCTCGCCGGCCTCGACGTCCCCGTCCCCTATGGAGTCCTCCAGGCACAGCACCATGGACAGCACGCCACGCCCGGCCTGCTTGAGGACGTCGGCGGCGAGCTGCGGGCGGGTGGCGGGGCTGTAGAGCGTGGCGCCCAGGGCGACCGCGAGCGTGCGGGCCGGGGAATCGGCGGTGAACTCCACCGGCTCCTGGTGGAACAGTGCCTTCCGAACGTCGGGCGCTAGGTGCCCAAAATGCTGCATAGAACTCCCCGTATACCTGCGGGACCCGGGCCCCCCGCGGCGGCTCGCTGTCTGGATCCAGCCGGTAATCGTACGTGTGTGGGGGTGTGGATGGTTCCCGCGTGCGTGAAAATCACGTAACCCACGCGAGGCGCCCGGGTGTCCGCCGGCCGGGCCGTTCGCGGCTCACGGGGCCCCCGCGTTGTCCCTGCGACCTGAGGGAAGGCAGGATTGCGGCATGACGCACGCGATGCTGAAAGGGTCGAACGTACCCCTCGATGCCACGGCTGTCCGGGCCGTCCTGCGCTGGACGCCCGGCGCCGGCGCGCCCGATGTCGATGCCTCGGCCCTGCTGGTGGGACCCGGGGGACGCGTGCGCTCCGACGAGGACTTCGTGTTCTACAACCAGCCCCGCCACCCCAGCGGCCTGGTGCGGCATCTGCCCAAGACGCAGGTCGACGAGGCGCTGACCGACACCATCGAGGCGGATCTGGCGGCACTGGACCCCTCGGTGGACCGGGTCGTCCTGGCCGCGTCCTCGGACGGCGGGCCGTTCGCGGGCGTGACGGATCTGCGGGTCCTGCTGTACGACGCGGCGGCGAGCGACGGCGAGCCGCTCGCGGTCTTCGACGTGGTACCCGAGACGGGCGACGAGACGGCCCTGATCTGCGGGGAGTTGTACCGCCGCGGCGAGGCCTGGAAGTTCCGCGCCCTGGGGCAGGGGTACGCCAGCGGCCTGGTCGGCCTGGCGACCGAGTTCGGCATCTCGGTGGACGAGAACGAACCGGCCGCGGCACCCACCGACGCCCCGGAGGCGACGGCACCGGAGCCGGAGAAGCCCGGCACGGAGCCCGCGGCTGCCGACATCCCGTCCCCCCGCAGCGAGCCCGGCCCGTCGGCGGGTGCCGACGGCTCCCCCGCGACCCCGCCGCCCAGCACCTGGCCCGAGGAGGCCTCCGGCCCGCCGTCCGCGGCGGATCCGCAGACCGCCGCGGCGTCGGACCCCGACGCGGTCACCCAGCATGTGCCGGAGGGGATGCCGGAGCCGTTCTCGTCCGCACCGCTGCCGCCGGCCGGCGCCCCGCCGGCCCCTCCCGCGCCCACCGGCGGCGGCTACGGCTACCCGCAGAACGTGCCGCCCCCGCCGACGCAGCCCC